>NZ_JBFABG010000004.1:0-695397 GCF_040640215.1 Actinosynnema sp. NPDC023587
CTTCAGTGATCTTGGTCGACACTGTTCTAGCAGGAACTCCGTTGCCATCTCACCAGCCTTGACAGACCACTCCCAGCCCTAACTAAGCGGCATTGCCGTTAACCCGTCCGCCACCCGGCTGCGGGAGGCACTGGGGTGCGGCACCGACACCGCCCGAGAGGTCCGCGACGCCCTGCGCGGGGGTGCGGTGTGAGCCTGACTGAGCAGAAGGACGACGTGGCCAGCGCGCTGATCTCATTCCCGAACGTCGCCGTGTCCAGCGGAGTGGACGCCGAGAGTGCGAGCGTAGTGCAGGCTGCGCCGGTTCTGGACGGCGAGCTGATCACCGAGGCCGAGTACCAGCGTTCCCGCGCCCGCCAGCTGGCAGAGTCGGCGGTGTCCCGCCTGCCCGCCCAGTGGCAGACCGCCGAATCCGCCCGCCAGGCCGGAATGGAACTGGCGGGTCGGGCGGTGATGGTGCCGGTGCGGTACCCGGCGGCGGTCGGGCGCGGCCTGCGGTGTCGGCCCGCGCGTGGTGGGTGTGGGTGCGGGTGGCCGACTTCTACGAAGCGTCCAAGGCCGCCGACCGGCTGGCCGACAAGTGGCAGGAGATCGCCGTCGTGCGCCGCCGCCGAGGCGTGATCTCGGTGATGGCCGTCGGCGGGATCGGGTTGGGCGGGCTCATCACCGAGCTAACCTCCGGTTCGCTGCCGCTGCTGGTCACCGGTAGCGCAGTGACGGTGGGTCTGGCGGTCGCCGGTCGGCGCAAGGACGGCGCGGGCGGCCGGAGGACGCAGCTCGGTTCCCGATCGCTGGCGTGGCTGATGAACGGCGACCACCTGGTCACCGCCTTCCGCGACGCTAAGCTAATCGGCCGCGACGAATCGCTGATGCTGGTCAAAGCCCCGCGCCACGACGGCGCCGGATGGGCACTCACGCTCGACCTGCCACCGTCGCGCAAGGCGTCGGACGTGATCGGCAAGCGGGAGTCGCTGGCCTCGGCATTGGCGGTGGACGAGGTGCGGCTGATCGTGGAGCGGGTGCGCGGCGACGACGGCCACGCGGGCAGGTTGGCGTTGTGGGTGGGCGACGCCGACCCGTACGCCGCCGAACCGGTCCCCAGCCCGCTGGCGTCGGCGGCGTCGTGGGACCTGTGGCGGCCGGTGCCGTTCGGCACCACCGCCCGCGGCGCGGCGGTGAACCTGCCTGTGGTGTGGACGTCCCTGCTGATCGGCGCGATCCCCCGTCAGGGCAAGACATTCGTCGCCCGCCTGCCGCTCACCGCCGCCGCGCTGGACCCGCACGTGCGGGTGATCATCGCCGACGGCAAAGGCGGCAAGGACTTCCGTCCGTTCGAGCAGGTGGCGCACCGGTTCATCCGGGGCTCCCGGGAGACCGATGCGCGCCGCCTGATCCACGTGCTGGAGGAGCGCGCGGCGGACGTGGCCGACCGGTTCGACCGGCTGGCGGAGATGGACGACGAGCTGTGCCCGGAGTCGAAGGTGACGCCGGAGATCACCCGCGACCCCGCCCACCGGATGCCGCTGACCATGATCGGCATCGACGAGATCCAGAACTTCCTCGGGTTGGACGTGCCGTTGGACGAGGACAACCCCAAGGGCAAGAAGATCGGGCAGCGGATCTGCGAGCTGCTGACCTACATCGCCAAGACCGGCCCGGCTGCCGGCTACTCCCTCATCCTGGCCACCCAGAAGCCCGACGCCCAAGTCATCCCGGACGGACTGCGCGGGCAGCTCGGCACCCGCTTCGCGCTGAAGGTCATGACCTACCAGGCATCGGAGACCATCCTCGGCGCGGGCACCTACAAGGCCTGGATGGACGCCTCCAAGCTGCTGACCAGCCACAAGGGCGTCGGCCTGCTGCTGGGCGCGGACGGCGAGACCGAGCTGTCCGCCGGGGACGCAGTTACGGTGCGCACGCACCTGCTGCACATCGCCGCGATCCGGGCCGCGTGCGAACGCGGCCGGGCGCTGCGCGAGCAAGCCGGGACACTCACCGGGGACGCGGCCGGGCAGCACGACCTGGCAACGCTGGACGCGACGGTGGCCGCGCGCCTGGCCGACGAGGTGACCATCAGCGCGACCGTTCCGGAGCCTGTGGACGCCGAGCTGGTGCACGAGCTGCCCGAGGTGTTGGCACTGTTGGCCGACGTGATCGGCGACGACGAACACGGCCTGGTGCCCCGGTCCGAACTCGCCGAGCGCATCGGCTGGGAGGTCAAGACGTTCGGCGAGGCGCTGCGCGCCGCCGCCGGCGTGCCCCCGGTGGGCAAGCGTCGGATGCCAGGCCACGACAACCCGGTCAGCGTCGCCGACCTAGACGCCATCCGGACCGCGATCCACGGCGACTGAGGCCGGAACGGGGTCGGCACACCTGTGCCGACCCCGCACGGCTGTTCCGACCCCAGCGACGCTATGAGACGGCACTGATCTGCACGAACACGCCGCGTTCCGGCCTCACGGGCAGCGCGGCCTATTTGTCGGACGTCCTGCACAGGACCGTCCGGGGCCGTGTTCCAACCATCTCGGCACATCTGCCGAGGTCGGCACACCATTCGGAGTGATCCGCCGAAGTCTCCCTGGTACAGGGCTTGCGGGTGAGGGCTGGTCGCCACCAGCCGCGGCAACCAGCCCTCATCCCCGGTCATGCGGCACCGTGGGCCTCGATCGTGCTGACGAGTTCCGGGCCGGTCGCCTGGACACCGACCAGTGCGACGAGCGCCTCATCAAGCAGGCGCCGCACGGCCGAGTTCAGGGCTGTGCACTCGCTGTCGATCTTCGTCGCGGACTTCTGGATCGTGGCGGACAGCTTCTTAACCGAGTCGATCTTCACTAGCTGGTTGAGCGCTTCGGCGATCTTCTCCTCGGCCGTGGCGACCTGGTGGACGCCCTTGCGGCTCGCCGTCGCGATGGCGGTCGTTCGCAGGAGCATGACCACGGTGCGCAAGAGGTCGGGAGCGTCATTGTCGGGGTCGAAGGCCAGCAAGAGCCGCTGGGCGCCGACGACCCGGAGGATCTGGTCACCGTTCTGGTCGATGGTGCGGACGAGTCCGAGCGATGCAACGGCGTCCCGGTTGCGCTCGGCTTCGTCGAGGTAGTCGGTCCAGCCGGTACGGGCCGAGTCGGTCATCTCGATGACGACCCGAGCGGCGCCGTCGTTCATACTCAGCACACCGTCACCCTTCTTGCAGCGGGGCAGGCGACCCGTGGTCGTGCTGGTGTCGGTGTAGTCGTCGCCGAGACCAGCAGCGATGCTCATCAGCACGGCGTTGACCGAGCCAGCGTAGGACTCACCCTTGATCGGTGTCACCCTGGCGAGAGCGGTCTTCGCCTCTTGGACACGCAGCGCCGTCGACATCTCCTCGATCTTGCCCGTCAGCTCGGCGTGCTGCTTGGCCAACTGCTGGGTGAGCTGTTCCTGGTGGGCGGTGAGCCCCGCGGCGTGCTTGGCCATCGGCGAGGTCGGGTCGGACGGGTCGAACTGCTTGGCGGCCTTCGTCAGCAGTTCGGCGGTCCCCGCACTCACCTTCGCGTCGAGGTCGGTGCTGAACTTGTCGAGCACTGGCTGGAGACGCTCGACCAGCTCCGGGCTCTCACCAGCGAAGATCCGACGCAACTCAGCATTGAGATCCTGTTTCGCCGTCGTCACCGCAGTGGTGAGCTCCTTGCGACTCTGGGTGTCCGCCTCCGCGATGGCCGTCTTGGCGTCACGTGCAGCAGCCATGACGGCTTCGGACGCTTCCCGCACTGCTCGAACGGTGAGCTCAGCCGCCTGGGCAGTGGAGTTGGCGGTCTTGTCTCCGACGTCCTTCAGCATCCGTTCGAGCGCCTGAGCCTCCTGGGCCTGTCCGGTCACGCTGAGCGCATGGGCACCGATGCGCACGGCCTCGGTGACGTAGTTCGTCAGGTCGGCGCTCGCGAGCGCGTCGAGGTTCTCCACAAGCGGGCCACGCTCGCCGGAGACCCACCGCTGGGCCTCTCGTGCGACTTCGCGGTCATGGATGATCAGTCGCTCAATGACGACCACTGAGGCGTCGTTGTCGAAGTGGGCTGGGTGCCTGATGTCCTCGGTCACTGCTTCTCCTGCGCCTTGCGCCGCCGACGACCGGCAGCTCGTGCACACAACACTGGCTCGGTCCGTCTCCCTCACTGAACTTCAACCTCGATAAGGGGGGTTATCACTTGCAGAAGATGGACCGGTGGGTGCCTCTCCGTACTCTGTGCGAGTCGGCTGGATGACCGAAGGAGGTGTGCCGTGGCGGGTGCCGCGCCCACGTTGACGTTGCAGGACATCGCGGATCTTGCTCGTGTCCGTCGCCCGGTTGTGAGCATGTGGCGCAAGCGCCCGCGCGTCCGCGGTCAGCATGTTCCTTTCCCTGATCCCGTGGAGGGATCGGGTGGAATGGAGCGGTTCCGTCGCGAGGACATCGTCGAGTGGCTGGAGCGTACTGGCCGGGGTAACAACGCGGAGGCCAACCTCGACGCACCAGCATTGAGCGTGCCCGATGACGTAACTCTGGACGAACTCGTCACGTGGCTCTGTCTCGCGGCGCAGACGGGGGAGGAACTGGCGGAGACGACACCGGACCAACGCATCGCCCTGGCCCGCGGCGTCGACCCCGACGACCGGGTGCTGCTTCGCGAGGTCGAAGCATCCAGGCCGGCCACCTGCACCCTGCGGTTCATCGACGACCTGATCGAGGCGTCGTACGGCCCCCGCGAGGCGCTCGATCGTCTGGAACAGGGCAGAGCGGCGCGGGCATTGGGTACTCGCGACCTCACTTCCGACGCGGTCGATCTCGTCCACGCCGTCGCTGACGCCTGCGCACTCCACCTCGACCCCGAAGGTGTGCCGCTGGTTCACGTCGGCCCCGCATCGAACGTGACGCTGGCGCTAGCCGAGACCTCCACCCACCTTGTGGTGCCCGGTGACACTCCGGAGTTGCGGGACATCAGACGCAGGGCAGCAATTCGCAGCATCGAGACTGTCGACGACGCGGCAGCCCCGAACGTCCGCTTGCTGTCCGCCATCGGCAGGCCCGCTGGCGAGATACTCGATCTGGTCGACAATCTGGTGCTCGACCTCGGCGAAGGTGAACTCGCGGTCGTCATCGGCCCGGCCGCCGTCCTGTGCGACGAGCTACAGGGAGAGCAGGAGCGACACCGAGCACAGACTCTCCGCTCGGAGAGCCTCGTCGTAGCGCTCCGTCTTCCCCGAGGAATGTGGCGCGAGGCGCACCGGCAGGCACTGGGCCTATGGGTCTGTGCAACTGGAAAGTTCACCCAACGGCCGCTGGTCGCAGACCTGGCCGCGTTCACCCGAGATGAGCTGGATCTCGGCGACCTTGCTTCCGATGTGACCGGCGCGTTGGCCGCCCCGTGGAGTCGTGCCTTTCGCTACCTCCGCCCGCACGATCTCCCGCCGATCCTGAGTTCCCGCGCTGTCGTCGTGCCCCGTGGGGTACGAGCAGTGCGGCTCGCCACGACAGAGATCGAACGGCATGTCGCCGTGATCAACACGGCCACTCTGGTGACGAGCGAGCCGATCCGGCCGTTCGACGTGTTGGCCGAGCGCGCTTTGGGAGCGATGCTGCTGCGCAGGCGGTCGCTGGGCGAGTTAAAGGATCTAGGGCATGTGCGGGTGCTCCGTGGCAGCCGGATCGATCCCGGCCACATCGACCTTGCCGGGTCGGTCGCTGTCCTGTCCGCAACCGACCCGCAAGGCATTGCGCGGCTCGACCCGTTCGATGCGGCGCGGCTGTACCAGCGCGCGGCCCGTACCGATCCGGGGGATGTGGTGTTCGCGGAACGCCCGCGCCCGACCGCTAGGGTCGACAACCTCGGTGGATCGCTGGTGGCCTCACCGTCGAAGATCCTCCGGATCAGTTCGCAGGCTGGCATCGGCCCACATGCGGTAGCGGCAATCATCAACCGGCTGCTGAATGAGCCCACCGAGTGGCAGACCTGGAACGTGCCGATCCTCGACACCACCGAGGTGGAGCGACTGGAAGAGGCGCTTGTCGCTGCGGCGGACCACGAGACGCTCCTGCGTCGCCACCTGGACGCAACGCGGGACCTCGTCACGGCCATGATCGACGGGGTTGCCGCTGGCGCGGTGACTCTCACAACGCGGACAACGCAGTAGGAAGGACAGGCAGCATGCCCCCCCGCACGAAGAAGGATCCGTCGGCGCCATCGACGATGAAGGAGCTGAAGGACACCCTCTGGAAGGCCGCCGACCGGCTCCGCGGCTCGCTGTCCGCGAACCAATATAAGGACGTCATCCTCGGCCTGGTGTTCCTCAAGTACGTCTCCGATGCCTACGAAGAGCGCCGCGACACCATCCACGCCGACTTGACGGCCGAGGGCTATGACGAGGAGCAGATCGAGGACCTGATCGACGACCCTGAGGAGTACCAGGGGTACGGGGTGTTCGTCGTGCCGCCCACCGCCCAGTGGTCGTACCTCGCCGAGAACGCCAAGGGCAAGCCTGCTGAGGGCTCCGAGCCCGCCAAGAACATTGGTCAGCTCATCGACGAGGCGATGGACCTGGTCATGAAGACCAACCCGACGCTGCAAGGCACGCTGCCGCGCCTCTACAACAAGGACAACATCGACCAACGTCGCCTCGGCGAGCTGATCGACCTGTTCAACAGCGCCAAGTTCAGCCGCCAAGGCGAACACCGCGCCCGCGACCTCATGGGCGAGGTCTACGAGTACTTCCTCGGCAACTTCGCCCGGTCAGAGGGAAAGAGGGGCGGCGAGTTCTTTACCCCGCCCAGTGTTGTGCGGGTGATCGTCGAGGTACTGGAGCCCTCGCGCGGGCGGGTATACGACCCGTGCTGTGGCTCGGGCGGCATGTTTGTGCAGACCGAGAAGTTCATCCACGAACACAATGGAGATCCGAAGGAAGTCGCGATCTACGGCCAGGAGAGCTTGGAGGAAACCTGGCGGATGGCAAAGATGAACCTCGCCATCCACGGTATCGACAATAAAGGCCTCGGGGCGCGTTGGGGTGACACGTTCGCCCGCGACCAGCACGCGGATATTCAGATGAACTACGTGATGGCGAATCCACCATTCAACATCAAACACTGGTCCCGCAACACCGAAGACCCACGCTGGAAGTTTGGCATCCCCCCCGCTACCAACGCCAACTACGCCTGGATTCAACACATCCTGTACAAGCTTGCTCCGGGTGGCAGCGCCGGTGTGGTGATGGCCAACGGCTCGATGTCGTCGAACTCCAATGGCGAAGGCACCATCCGTGCCCAAATCGTCGAGGCCGACCTTGTCTCGTGCATGGTCGCATTGCCGACACAACTGTTTCGCAGCACCGGAATCCCGGTCTGCGTCTGGTTCTTCGCCAAGGACAAGCGCACCGGAGAGCACGGAGCGGTTGACCGCTCGGGCCAGGTGCTGTTCATCGATGCGCGCGAACTCGGCTACATGGCCGACCGCGCCGAACGCGCACTGTCGAACGAGGACATCGCCAAGATCGCCGACACCTACCACGCCTGGCGCGGCACCCGCTCCGCCGCGCAGAAGAACCTGACCTACGAGGACATCCCCGGCTTCTGTAGGTCGGTAGGTGTCCCTGACATCAAGGCCGCCGACTACGCCCTCACCCCCGGCCGTTACGTCGGTGCCACCGAAGTCGAAGACGACGGCGAGCCCATCGACGACAAGATCCAGCGACTCACCAAAGAATTGCTGACGACCTTCGACGAATCTGCACGCCTAGAGGCGATTGTCCGCAAGCAGTTGGAGCGACTCGATGCTTGAAATGAAGCGTACGACCATCGGCGCCGTGGGGACGCTATTCGATGGACCGCACGCAACTCCCACACGCAGGTCCGACGGACCGTACTTTCTTAACATCACTAGCCTCAAGTCTGGTCGACTCGACCTGTCGGAGTCGGACCACGTTTCCGAGGAAGACTTCGTCCGCTGGACGCGCAGAGTCACTCCCCGCGCAGGAGACCTTTTGTTCTCTTACGAGACCCGACTTGGCGAAGCGGCATTGATGCCGGAAGGGGTCACGGCTTGCTTGGGGCGCCGCATGGCCCTGCTGCGACCAGACCGCTCTGTTGTTGATCCGCGATTTCTTCTCTACCTCTATCTCAGCCCTTCTTTTCAGCGGATCATCGCCACGAACACGATCCACGGTGCCACGGTGCCACGTATCGGACTTGCAACAATGCCCGCATGGAAGATCGAGATACCCGACCTTCCCGTGCAAGGCGCGATCGCAGAGGTTCTGGGTGCGTTCGACAACAAAATTTCTACCAACGACAAGGCTTGTAATGTCTCTCGCGAACTGGCGCGCTCCACTTTTGCCCGTGCCGCCCATCAGGGAGACAGGCTTACGATTCGCGATGTGGCCCAACTAGTCACGAGGGGCGTCGCACCGAAGTATGTCGAATCTGATGGTGTAATCGTCCTGAATCAGAAGTGTGTACGTAATCAGCAAGTCAACCTCGCTCCATCGAGGATGACTCATAAATCTTCTGCTCGTCCCGATAAAATACTTCAGCGAGATGACGTGCTAGTCAATTCCACCGGCGCGGGAACGCTGGGGCGCGTGGCGCGATGGGTGCAGGACGTTCATGCAACCGTTGATTCACACGTCACCATAGTTCGATTCGATTCTACTTTGGTTGATCCAGTTTGCGCAGGGTTCGGTCTCCTTCGAATCGAAAAAGAAATCGAAGGGCTCGCCGAAGGTAGTACTGGCCAGACGGAGCTCCGACGCGATTTGCTGGCCGGACTTGAAATCGGCGTACCAAACAAGGTGCAGCAGGGCTCCGTTGGAGCTGAGCTAATGGCACTCGACGAGCTGGCCTTGCGGCTCCAGCAAGAGTCAGACATGTTGGCCGCTACGCGCGACGAACTGTTGCCGCTGCTCATGTCCGGAAAAGTCCGTGTGCAAAAGGCAGAGAAGGTTGTGGAGGGGGTCGTGTGATGGCGGGGCAGTCGGGGTTCAGTGAGGCGGATTGGGAGGGCGTCGCACTGGAGGCGCTCGCCGAGCAGGAGTGGCGGTCGTTGCCAGGGACGGCGATTGCGCCGGGTGCTGAGAACGGCCGGGCGTCCTGGGATGACATCGTGCTTCCTGGGCGGATGCTGGCCAAGATGCGAGAGCTGAACCCGCAGGTACCGGCGGAGTACTTGGAACAGGCGCTCGCGGAGATCATCCAGCCGACCTCCCAGGATGCGATCGCGGAGAACTACCGGCTGCACCAGATCTGTGTTCAGGGCTATCGCGGCATCAGCTACATCGACGCTGACGGTGTCGAGCAGAATCCGACGATCCGGCTGGTCAGCCACCAGGTGGGCGACAACGAGCTGCTCGCGGTCAACCAGGTCACCGTCCGCACAGCAGAGGTCGAGCGCCGCTTCGATATGGTGCTCTACCTCAACGGCATGCCGTTCACGATCTTCGAGCTGAAGCAGGCGGGCGCGGCAAAGGCCGATCTGGACGCGGCGCACGCCCAGTTGGCTACCTATCTACGTGAGTTCCCGATGGCGTTCCGGTTCGCACTTATGACTGTAATCAGCGATGGGATCACCGCCCGCTATGGCACGCCGTTCACACCGCTGAACCACTACTCGCCGTGGAACGTCGACGACGACGGCAAACCGGCGAAGCTCGGTGAACCTCTCGATGACGTGCACCTCGGCACCGAGTTGGAGTTCCTCATCGAGGGGGTGTTCAACCCCGAGCGGTTCCTTCAGTTGCAGCGGAACTTCACTGCGTTCGACGGCGGTGCCGACGGTTACGCGAAGCGGATCGCCAAGCCTCACCAGTACTTCGCGGTCACCAAAGCGGTCGGTTCGACCGTCGCCGCTGTGGAGAGCAACGGCAAAGCCGGGGTCGTGTGGCACACCCAGGGGTCGGGAAAATCCATGGAGATGGAGCTTTACTCCCATCTGGTGGCCGGCCAGCCCAAACTCAAGAACCCGACCATCATCGTGGTGACCGACCGTAAGGAGTTGGACGGGCAACTATACGAAGCCTTCAACCGTTCCCGCCTGCTGAGCGAGTCCCCGATCAAGGTGACGACCCGCGCGCAACTGCGCGAGGAACTGGCCAACCGTGCGACGGGCGGCATCTACTTCACCACGCTTCAGAAATTTGGCCTCAGCAAAGCTGAGAAGGACGCCGGGCTGGACCATCCTCTGCTGTCGGACCGCCGCAACATCATCGTCATCGCAGACGAAGCCCACCGCAGCCACTACGACGACCTCGACGGCTACGCCCGCCACCTCAAGGACGCAATACCGAACGCAGCGCTGATCGCGTTCACCGGAACGCCGATCTCCTTCGAGGACCGCAACACCCGCGATGTGTTCGGTGACTACATCGACATCTATGACCTGACTCGTGCGGTCGACGACGGTGCCACCGTCCCGGTCTACTTCGAGCCACGCCTGATCAAGGTCGGCCTGACCAAGGACGTCAGCGAGGACGACCTCAACCGGGCCGCGGACGAGGCGACCGTCGGGCTCGACGAGGTGGAACGCGCCAAGATCGAGAAGTCTGTGGCCGTGATCAATGCGGTCTACGGGGCACCTGCTCGCCTGGAGGCGCTGGCGGCTGACATCGTCAAGCACTGGGAGACCCGCTCTGAGCAGATGCGCAAGTTCATCGGCTCTCCCGGTAAGGTATTCATCGTCGGCGCGACTCGCGAGATCTGCGCTCACCTCTACGAGGAGATCGTCAAGCTCAAGCCGGACTGGCACCATGACGCCGTCGACAAGGGCGTGATCAAGGTCGTCTACTCCGGCTCGGCCCAGGACACCATGCCGGTGGCCAAGCACGTCCGCCGCGATGGGCAGAACAAGGTCATCCAGAAGCGGCTTCGCGACGCCGACGACGAGCTTCAGATCGTCCTCGTCAAGGACATGATGCTCACCGGCTTCGACGCGCCTCCGCTGCACACGCTCTACCTCGACCGCCCCCTCAAGGGCGCGCTGCTGATGCAGACCCTGGCGAGGGTGAACCGCACCTTCCGCGGCAAGCCCGACGGGCTGCTCGTCGCCTATGCGCCCCTGGCGGACAACCTCAACAAGGCGCTCGCCGAGTACACCGACACCGACCGGGCAAAGAAGCCGGTCGGCAAGCATATCGATGAAGCGGTCGACCTCACCACCACTCTCATCGCCTCCCTCGACGGGCTGTGCGCCGGCTACCCGTGGCGAGCCAAGCTGGATGGCGGCCCGAAGAGTTGGGTCAAGGCCGCCTACGGACTCACCAACTACCTGCGCTCCCCCACCACCCCAGGCAACCAGGTGCCGCATGGCGAAGAGACGCTCGGTGACCGTTTCCGCAAGCTGGCCAACCAGCTTGCCCGAGCGTGGGCGCTGTGCTCGGGCAACCAGACCCTCGAACATCTCCGCGTTACAGCGAGGTTCTACGAAGAGGTTCGCGTATGGATGGGCAAGTTCGACGCCCAGCAGCGACAGGCCGTAGGCAGGCCCGTGCCGGAAGATATCCAACGGATGCTGTCCGCACTGGTGGCGACCTCAACCGCGTCCGGTGAGGTCGTCGACATTTACGACGCCGCAGGACTGCCTAAGCCGTCGCTGTCCGACCTGGGACCGGAGTTTCAGGTCAAAGCGCAATCCGCGTCGAATCCTCATCTTGCGATCGAAGCGTTGCGTGCGCTTCTGGTTGAGGAGTCGGACCACGTGACGCGGCAGAACCTCGTTCGCCAGCGGGCGTTCTCCGAGCGAATCGCCGAGCTGATGCGCAAGTACACCAACCAGCAACTCACGTCAGCCGAGGTGATCGCGGAGCTCATCGAGCTGGCCCGGGAGGTCGCCGCAGAGGGCAACCGCGGCCAGCGCTTCAGCCCGGCCCTGTCCCACGATGAGTTGGCGTTCTACGACGCGGTCAGCACCAACGAGTCGGCTGTTCAGGTCCAGGGCGACGACGTGCTCGCCCAGATCGCGCGTGAACTGGTGGCAGTCATGCGGCGCGATGTAAAAACTGACTGGACAGTTCGAGATGACGTGCGCGCCAAGCTGCGGTCGTCCATCAAACGGTTGCTCGTGAAGTACAAGTATCCGCCGGACAAGCAGCCTGAAGCCATCAGGCTCGTGATCGAGCAGATGGAAGCGATGGCACCCCGCTACGTCTCGAACGGCAACGGTGCCCAAGGTGGTGCGTCCTCCGGTGGAGAACGAGAACTGTGACGGACGGTTGTTAGTGATGCGGCTCTGCCTGATCAAACCGCGCTGCTGGCCGTAGCTGACTGGTGCGACGGAACGGTCCATGGTGATGGCTGGACGGCGCGCGGCGCGGGCGATCTTGATTGACGACTCCGGTCGGCTGCTGTTGATCAAGCGGATGAAGCCGGGGCAGGCGCCATACTGGACCCCGCCCGGTGGCGGGGTCGAGGACACCGACGCCTCGGTGAAGGCTGCGCTGTATCAGGAGCTGGCGGAGGAACCGGAGGTCGAGGCCACAGACGCCCCGCAGGTGTTCATGTTCGGCTCGCCCTCAGAGGCGGGGCTCGCTATGCAGCACTTTCTTCGTGACATGTCTGGTCGGCCTGGACGAATCGGCCCGAAGCGGCCCGAGTTCAGCGATCCGTCGCGGGGCGGGTACGAGCTGGATCAGGTTGACCCGCATGAAGACGATCTGGCGGCGATCGATTGAAGCCGACCGCATTGAAGGAGTTCATCCTGGCCAACCGGGAAGCGTTGCTGGTCGAGGCGGGTGCAGTCGGCTCAGCCCGTTGGGCACCCAGCATAGGTAGGTGTGGGGTGGCGGCCGAGCAGTGGCGCAGAGCAGCGTAGTCGGCGTTGAGGACGTCGCGTAGCGCTGCGATTTCTCCTGCCACTTGGTGTGAGCGAGTCGTCGGAGGCAGGCACGCTGCTCTTGGTGAAATACGGGCGGATGGCGTCGATCGTGCCGCGTGTCGGCTCGTAGAGGCCGAGGTCGAAATAGGTCAGGGCGATGATGATTGCCAACCGGCACGATACCGCCACCGGAGGCAGTAGGTAATCACCGCCGCACTGCTCGTGATTTATTCGACTAAGCATCCTGCGTGATCTAACGTGGTCTCATGGGGGCTGGTGAGAACACCAGGATTGCGGGGAAACGACCGCGGCAACGGTTGGCCGTGCCGTCGTCCGCCGCACCGGATTCCTATTCGGTCGGCGAGATTCGACGGGCCGTCGGCAACCTTCGCGCGCTTCGTCTCGCGCAGACCGAGCCTCCCGACGAGGAGTGGCCGCGAGGTATGGCGGCCGGGTTCGAGGCGTTCGTCCAACGCGATGATCGGATGCGGGCGCGGATCGCGGCGGGTCATGCGAAGCGGCGAAGGCTACTGAAGCGAGCGGAAGACCTGCCGTACACAGTGCAGGAAGACCTGTTCGCGCTGTCCACGTTGTCCGGCAAGGCATTGGCGTCGGTCACTCCGCAGGAACTGGGCATCACCACGTCGTACTACCCCGGCTCCTCACTAGCACAGTAGGAGAAGGTGATCAGCGACGCCGAAGCCGTCATCCAGCTGCTCTTCTGGGCCGCGCTGGGTGCCCGAAAGTACCCGGCCGCGCTGCGCGCGCTCCTGCTTTTGATCTTTGGTCCCCGGTTCGTGCCGCATCGTCCGATGCTGCCGGTCTCGAACGCGCCGCCGCCTCGGACGAGGCATCCACCAGGCCGACTTGTGCTCGCCGAGCCGCGTGTCGCCCGTGCGCCGGGCCGCCGCTGGTCCCTCGCCGCTGTCGTGCAGCGAGGGCCGCGCCGGGCTGTGCGCGCTTGGGGGAGCGCTGTAATCACATAGCCCGTCGTGGCCTTCCCGCACCGGAAGGGCCACACCGTGGCAGACAAGAACATCGAACCCGTCTACCTGTCCGTGGGGGACGCGGCGGCACGCCTCTCCGTCTCCGAGGCGACCATCCGCCGTGCCATCAGGTCCGGTGAACCCGCGCACGTCCGCATCAGCCGAGCCGTGCGCGTCGCCGTCGTCGATCTCGACGCATACACCGCCGCGCGGCGTGTCACCGCCGAGAGCGGCGAGACCCGATGACGGACCATCTCAAGCAGCCTGTTTCGGTCCGCAAGCCGTGCCGGTCCCGACATGCGCTGACAGCCGACCAGGCCGCCGCCGAAGCAGGCCTGGAGTCGTACGTCGAACGGATCGTGCGCGCTGCGCCGCCGTTCACCGCAAGCCAGCGTGCCCGGTTGGCGGCCATCCTCAACAACGCCGCGCCAGCCGTCGAACGCGGGAAGCGCCCCAAGGGCGGTCGCACATGACGCGATCCGAGGAGTTCTACGAAGAAACGAAGAAAACGAACGAACTACCACCCGCTCCGCCTGCCGTGGACCCAGTGGTCTTCCGCGGGATGCTTGGCGAGTTGGTGTTGGCAGCCGGTCCGACGACCGAGGCAGACCCTGTTGGCGTCCTGGTGTCGCTTATGGCGAACGTCAGTGCCCTCATCGGCAACGGGCCCCATGTGCAGATCGGCGACACTCGACACCCGTTGATCGTGTGGCCGATGCTGTTCGGCCGCACCGGTGCGGGGCGCAAGGGTGACGCCACCGAGACTGCGGATCGGCTCACCCTGGCCGCCATGCCCGAAGCAGAAGGTCTGTTCGTCAGCGGCCTGTCCTCTGGCGAGGGGTTGATCGAACGCATCCGCGACCCTCGCGACGAGAACGACCAGGGCGGTACCGAGGACAAGCGGCTGAGGATTCTCGAAGCCGAGTTCGGCTCCGTCATGGCTCGCGCCAAGCGGGAGGGCAACACCGTGGGAGCGGTGCTCCGCGAGGGATGGTCGGGCAAGGCGTTGGCGGTGATGAACCGGCTCGCGTTGCGGGCCTCGTCCTCGCACGTCGTCATCATCGGCCACGTCACGCCTCGCGAGTTCCGGCTCAGGCTGGCTCAGACCGAGATGGCCGGCGGCACCTTCAACCGCTTCCTGCCCGTCTACGTCGAGCGCTCCAAGCGACTCCCGCTACCGGAAGGAATCGCGCCCGAAGTCCTCTCTGAGTTGGGTGCCCAGCTGCGTGCGGCGATCGAGCGCGCCACCCGTCACGGAGCGGTCGGCTTGGGCCAAGGGGCACGCCAGTTGTGGGAAGACCATCTGTATGACGAGCTGGGTTGTGCCGACGACGAGGAAGGCGCTTGGTCCGAATTCGCCCGCCGTGCGCTGCCGTACTGCCGCCGCATCGCAGCTCTGTACGCGGTGCTGGACGACCGCTCTGAGGTCGACGTGGGAGACCTGGCGGCAGCTGCGGCACTGGTGCGGTACTCGATCGCCACGGCCAAGTTCGTCCTTGACAGGACTCTCCGCAACCCGAGGGTGGACACCCTGCGCCGGGCCCTGGACGGCGTGGGCGAAGCTGGGTTGAGCCGCGGTGAGGTCTCCGCATTGTTCGGGCGCAACCTGGCCAAGCAGTTGCTGGACCGGTTGCTCCACGAGGTCATGGCGTCCGGTGAGTACGTGGAGTTCCGGCACTCCGGCGAACGTGGACGGCCCTCGATCCGGTATCGCCGTGCCACGCCTTGACGGTGACTTCCTTCGTTTCTTCGTCGCTTCGTAGCACTCGACGCAGTCGGTCAGGAGCTTCTTCTGGGCACCAGACCGGCGGTCAGCAAGTTAGGCATCCGGTAACCGGATGCCGGGCCACGGCGCAGCGCCGTGGCCGACACCAGCGGGTGTGCAGGGGGTACACCCGCAGATCAGTCGGGGGGACTGATGACGCAACGGAAGGCGCGGCGGCAACGTCGCGTGAGAGGCGGCTCGCCCGTCAGCATCCACGTCCGCACCACCGAGATCACCTACGCGGCCTTGGTCATCCGTGCGGCGCTCGCCAAGCTTTCGGTACCGCGCTACCTGGTCGAGTCCGGGCTGCGCGACACGACTACCGGGTGGAGCCTCCGCGAGCAGCGATGGTGGGCCGAACGTCTCGACACTGTCGAGACCCGGCTCATCCGGATCGGCACCAACCTCAACCAGGTCGCCGCCGCGAGCAACAGCACCGGCCAACCACCACAAGGGCTGCCAGCCGCGCTGGACTACCTCGCTGCCACGCTGGACTGGCTCCGCACTGTGTTGGAGGCGATCGACCCGGCCGATTCCTCACGCGAGGAGGAGCCGTGATCACCAAGGCACCGGCCAAAGGCAAGTACGGGAAGGACACCTACGGCCTGCTGCGCTACCTATTCGGACCGGGCAAGAGCAACGAACACACCAACCCGCATCTCGTCGCGGCGTGGGACCCCGAGTGGTTGGAAGGCGGCGCGTTCGCCGAACGCCACCGTGGCTGGCTGGCTCGTCTGGCGCGTGAGGTCGACGCACCGATGACCGGGCACGCGGTGGACCTTGACGGCGGGCATGTCTACCACGTGGTGCTCTCGGTACCGCGGCAAGACGGTCAGCTCGGCGATGCCCGCTGGCGTGAACTGGTGGAGGAAGCCATCGACCGGATGGGTTTTGGTCCATCCGAAGGTGGACGGGCCGGCTGTCGGTGGGTCGCGGTGCACCACGGATCGAGCAAAGAGGGGACGATCACGTGCACGTCGCGCTCAACCTGCTTCGCGGCGATGGCACAGTCGCCGACACGTATCGTGACTGGCCGCGCTGGCGCCAGTGGTGTCTGGACGTCGAACAGCGCTTCGACCTCACTCGAACCTCGCCTGCCGGCAGGACTGCGGTGATCCGTCCGACGAGGGCCGAGACCGAGAAGGCCATTCGCAAGGGACGCCCCGCCGCGAGCCGTGACCTATTACGTCGAGCCGTTCGTCTCGCGGCGGCAGAGGCCGCTTCTCCCGCGGAGTTCATCAGTCTCCTCCAACGGGAGCCCCTTGTGACCGTGGAAGCCCGCTGGGATCAGGAGCACCGCCTGGTCGGTTATCGAGTGGCGATGGCCAGCGACTGGAGCACGACGTCACCAGATGGCCGGGTGTGGTTCAGCGGCAGCAGTCTGGCTCACGATCTGTCGGGCCCCCAGATTGCTGCTCGCTGGCCGTCGACCCAACCAACTGACGACAGCCATACCGACACCGAACTCTTGGCCGACGCAACATCAGCCGCAGACGATGCACTTCGGCAGCTGGCGACGCTCAACGCGGCCGAGGCGGTCTCGCCGGGCGACGGCGACGACATCGCACACGCTGCCGTAGACATGCTCCTCGCGGTATCACGAACCATCGGCGATCCGGGCCCCAGTGTTCTGAAGGAGGCAGCAGCCGCATACGAACCGGCCGCTGGAGCACCACGGAAACACCACCCGGCCCAGTGGTCCGTGGTCGCGCTCGAACTCCGTGCGGCGGCACGCCAAGTGCTGAAGGCAGGCGTGATGTCCAAGCGGGTCAGCACCGGCTCGGCGGCGCTGGCACTTGTACTCGTCCTCGTCGCTCTGCTGACAGAGATTGCGGCCTGGCGCGAGCGAAGCCGCCAGCACGCGCAGGCTGTCGCCACACGCCAAGCCGCTGGCTTGATGACATCCCACGCCGAAGCAATGCCAGCGCCTTAGCAGTTGCCAACTCGTTCCGCACGAAATCCAAGCAAGGAGAGAAGCCCACTGCCCCACCGCTCCCCTACGTACCGGCTCCACCCTTCGGAAGGTCCATCGAAACGCACGCGATGAGCAGGCGTCGGTCGTGAACCGCATCGACGCTGTGCAGGGGACCGTGGTCCTCTGCACAGCGTCGACATGTGGTCAGCCGTTGCCGGCGACAGCGAACGGCTACGCGACTACCGCGCCGTCGAGCCACACCAGGTGGAGACGGCTCACGTCGATTGTTCCTGCGCTGAGTGCGAACAACGCCAGTGCGCTCTCTGGGCTCTGCGAACGCATCTGGAAGTCGCCGTCCGCGGAGTTGATGTCGGCGCGGTCGCCGAAGGCCAGGCCGTAGGCAGCGATCTCGGCGTCCTCTCGATCGCCGTACTCCTCCACGATGGCGAACAGCCGGGGCGCGACGTCCCGCACCAGCTCTGTCAGGAACCCGGCGAACTCCTTGTCCGTCCCGTGCCGGACTTCGGTCAGGCCGCTCACCGGCCCTCCTGCGCAAGGCCGGCAACCATGTCCGCGAACTCGTCACCGAGCAGCAGCACGTTGCCCGCTTCCTCAGGCGACACAAGCCACGACGCCGCCGCCTGCCCTACAGCCGTGGGCGGAAGCGGCAATGTGGTGCCTTCCGGGAGCACCCGGACGTCGTCCCGCACCATCACCACCGGGACCGGTGGGCGCACCAGGAAGTAGGCCAACGGCATCTGCGCCAGTCCCAGCATCGGCGTGGGCCTGGTGGCGAACCACTTGTGCCCGAGGATGACCTCCGCCAACGTCTCGTACACCGTCACCGCGCTCAACTTCGGACCGGTGACGCCCAGCACGGCCGGCACCTGCAGGCCGTCGGAGCTCCACCACTCGTGGATCAGGTCGGGGTCGGTCGTGGCCGTGTCGATCGGCCGCAGCATGGCGCTCTCCGTCGGTTCTCCGTTGGCCGGGTCGACGAAGTGCCCGTCGTGCCACACCGCCCCAGGCAGCACAGGCCACCCCATCTCCGCGTACTCCAACGCCTTCCGCAGCTCCTCGGACTGCTCCACGTCCCGCACATTGCCCAGCACGACAGCACTTCTCTGCTTGGAGAACACCGAATCGCGCGACACCTACTTGCCCACCGTCCGGACTTCGAACAGGTCCTCGAACTGCATGGGAGCGAGGGCGACCAGCGCACCGCCGATGAAGGCCGGTCCCGGCTGTAGCTCGCCGCTGACCACCCGGGCCACCGTCGACCGGTTCACATCCATCGCCTTGGCCAGCGCGTAGTCCGAGTGGAACCCACCAAGTCGGGCTGCTCTGGAGAACGCCGTCGTCCGTAGCCGGACCGAGTGAGACACCCGAACCGGCCTCACTCGCCGGACACTGGGAACGGCTGTCCGGTGGCCTTCAACTCGATGGCCCGAGCCAACTGCCCGAGGTCATCAGCCAACGCCACCTCGACCTGGGTCGACTCGACGCTGTACTTCCGCTCTTGATCGGGTGGCACAGCGTGGGAGTTCTCGTCCACCAGGCGGACGATGTACCGACCTAGACGGGTGTTGACGTTGGTCAACCATGCGTTGAACAGCAACTCGTCCTTGGTCATCACGCTCGCCCCGTCCTGCGCCTACGCCATTCGAAGTCGAATCGCACTGGCCAAGCTAGGGACGACCGAGCGTGACGAGTTGTACAAAATGTGTGACCACCCGAGAGCTACCCTGGCCGTAGGCGCAGACGCCACCCGGCTGAAGGGAGCCCCGGTGCTGGACACCCCTGATCACATCGGCAAGCGCGTCCGCTACTGGCGACTGCGCCGCAACCTGGGCCGCAAGCAGTTCGCCGACATGATCGGCCGCTCCACCTCGTGGTTGGACAAGATCGAGACCGGTGAGCGCGACCTGGCCCGCATCCCCGTCATCGACCTGATCGCCGAAGCTCTCTCCGTCGACCCGAACGTACTGACCGATGCCCCGGCGGCTGCCCGCGCCGCAGACTGCGTCGACCCCGCCGAAGTCGCCGCTATCCGTTCGGCACTTGGTCGCTATCCAGGCTTGGCCACCTCACACCAGGAACCAGCGGCGGTCACCCATCTGGCCCGCCAAGCCGAGTACATCAACCACGCCTGGACCTCGTCCCACTTCACGACCGTCGCCCAGCGCCTGCCCAAGCTCCTGGAAGCCGCGCAACTCGCGATCATCGCCGCGCCGTCCGCCGACCAGGTGGCCGCGCACCGGGTGCTGGTCACGGCCTACCGCATCGCCTCGTCGGTGCTGCTCAAGTTCGAGAGCCACGACGTCGCCTGGCTGGCCGCCGATCGCGCGATGCACACGGCGTTGGCCGTCGACGACACCTGGTCCCAGGCCCGCGCCACCCGCAGTGTCGCCCGAGCCATGACCGCTGCCCGGCAACGCACCGAGGCCGTCAACACCCTCCTGGACATGTCCGACCGGATGCGCCCCGAGGTCCCCAAGAATCCGGCCGGCCTGCTCGCCCTCCACGGAATGCTCTACCTGACCACCGCGATCACCGCCGCCAAGCAGGAAGACGCGGCCTTGGCCCTGGAAATGCACGCGGAAGCCGGTCGGGTCGCCGGGCGCATGGAGCCGCACTACGACACCCGCGACACCCAGTTCGGCACCGCCAACGTTGCCATCCACCGGGTGTCGGCCCTGGTCCGCCTCTACGAGGCCGAGGCAGCGCTCCGCTACGCCGACACCATCTCGCCGAGCGCCATCACTGCCCTGCCCCCGGAGCGCCGGGCCAACTACCTGCTGGACCTGACCACGGCCAACACCCACTGCGGCAACTACACAGCCGCCACCCGCACCCTCGCCCAGGCCGAACGCATCGCCCCGCAGGAAGTCCGCTGCCGCCCGTCGACACACAACCTCGTACGCACCCTGCTGTCCACCACGAGCGGCGAACCCGCCCGCCAGGTCCGCCAGATCGCCCACCGAGCCGGAGTCCCCGCGTGACCGACCGAGTCCTCTACCTGATGATCTGCGGCGCAGGCCCGGCCGACCACGTCGACAAGGTCATCACCTTGGCCCACGAGCGTGGCTGGTCCGTCTACTGCGTCGCCACGCCTGCCGCCGTCGAGCACTTCCTCGCGCTCGACAAGCTCGAACACCTCACCGGCCACCCCGTCCGTACCGGCTACCAGCGCCAAGGTCAGGCCGCACTCCCCCGCGCCGACGCCGTCATCGTGGCTCCGGCCACCTACAACACGATCAACAAGTGGGCGGCCGGTATCGCCGATACCTACGTCCTGACCCAGCTCGCGGAGTTGACCGGTCTCGGTGTGCCGATCGCGGTCCTACCGTTCGTGAACACTGCCCTCGCCGCGAACGCAGTGCTGGACCGCAGCATCAGCGCGTTGCGAGCAGCAGGCGTGAAGGTTCTCTTCGGTGAAGGTGGCTTCCAGCCTCATCCGCCTAGGCACGGAGGTCGTGTCATGGCCAACTACCCGTGGCACCTGGCTCTTGATGCGGTGGAGTGAGCCCCGTTGATGCTCGTACGTTCAGCCGCCGACGTCCTGTGGACCCAAGCCTTCGCTGCGCCGCTCCACACCGCGGTACGCGCCAGTGTCAAGCACGCTACGGGTGCGAGCGACTCCCCGCATCTTCCTGCGGGTCTGATGCACGGATTGGTGACATCTGAGTTGGCTTGCCGTGATGGTGAGCTGGGGGGATGTCGCTGTGCCCAAGCCCTACCCCCGGGAGTTCCGCGACGATGTCGTGCGGGTCGCCCGTGACCGTGAGCCCGGCGTGACCGTCGGGCAGATCGCCAAGGACTTCCGCAGTCACCTCGTGGGGTGACCGACTGCGTGCTGAAGGGCTGATCGGACGGCTGGCGTTCGACACCTACTTCCCCGAGGTCGGCCGCTACATCGCGATGGAAGAGGCAGAGGGCGTCTTCACCGCAGACTCCCACCTGGTGCTCGCCCGACTCACCTACCTGGCTGCCGATGACGTCGCTCCGACTGTGCTCACCGGGTTGTCGATGTTTGACGTGGCCACTGCGTTCCTCGGCCGCCGTGCCGCCGCTGCGGACTGGTTGAGCGCCCAGGCCACCCCAGCCGTTCCCGACCGCGCGGAGGTCAACGAGGTCACGCGGTTGGTACGCGACGGATGGCAGGCCGGCGTTCCCGGATGGTCTGCCGTCTCCGAGGTTCACCGGCAACGCGCCGACGCGCTCGCCCGGTACCGCCGAGCACTGCCCGACGGCGTGGACATCGACCGCGTGCTGCACTCACTGCTGCACATGCACCACAACCGCGCGCTGGGCGTGAACCGTGATCGCGAGGCGATCTGTCTGCGGTTGGCGCGGCAGGCCGCCGCAGTCTGGCGAACCACTCAGGACATCGCATGACAGTCCAAGGACGCGGACAGGTCCGCGATGTCAGGACCGCCCAATGGGCGCAGTCACTGGCCGACGGTGCGGCGGGCACGGCACTGCTGCACTTGGAGCTGGGCGAGGACGCTGAGGAGTGGCTGACGGCGATGGTCGCCGACCCGGTGCTGGCGCACCCGCACCAGGCCACGCTGTTCGACGGCGCACCGGCTGTGGCGTTCACCCTCGCCGCGACCGCCCACCACCGTGCGCTGGCCGCGGTGAACGGGTGTGTCGAGGCGATCATCCACGCCCGCCTGGACGCCGCTCACCGCCGGATCGACTCCGGCGAACTGCCTGCCAAGCGAGAGTTCGACCTCGTCTCCGGGCTGACCGGCCTCGGCGTGTACCTCCTACGCCGGCGCGGCAGCACAGACAGGCACGGAACGCAGTTGGCTGACGTGCTCGTCTACCTGGTGCGCCTGACCGAACCACGCCCTGATGGCCTGCCGGGATGGTGGGCCGTCAACGGGCCAACCAATTCCGGACCCGACTGGGCGGGCGGACACGGCAACCTCGGCGTCGCGCATGGAATCGCCGGACCGTTGGCGCTCCTGGCGCTGGCGATGCGGCGCGAGGTTGTCGTACCCGGTCACGCCGAGGCGGTGGACCGCATCTGCCGTTGGCTGGACCACTGGCGTTGCGGGAGCGGGCACCGGGTGTGGTGGCCCGGCGCGATCACCCGGGCCGAACACGCCACCGGCACCCCACGATCGGACGGCCCGCACCGCCCGTCCTGGTGTTACGGCACCCTGGGCATCGCTCGCGCCCAACAACTGGCCGCGCTCGCCCTCGGCGACACCCGCCGGCAACGCTTCACCCAACGGGCACTGGCCTGGTGCCTGACCGACGAAGCCCAATTGACCCAGCTCAGCGATGTGTCGCTGTGCCACGGGTGGGCCGGGGTGCTGCACACTGCCTGGCGAGTGGGCGAGCACGATGAACAGGTGCGCGCCCTCGTTCCCCGGCTCGCCGAGCGGCTGACCGAGCACCTGCTCCACCACCCGCCGACGCCACACGGGCTGCTGAACGGGGAAGCCGGTGTCCGGCTGGCACAGCGTGCCGCGACCACCGACACGACGCCCATCACGCGGTGGGACGCCTGCCTGCTGCTGGACGGTTGACCACGACCGCTGAACGACGAAAGGAACCGATGGATTCCGACACCGCCACCGACCCGACGGCCGACACCGCCGCCTCGCCCGAGGCGTTGCGCGCTGAGATGGTCGAGAAGGTCCGCAGGGCCGGGTATGCCCAGCGCGAGGAGGTGGAGAGCGTCCTGCGGGACACGCCCCGCCACGAGTTCGTGCCCGAGGCCGACCTGAAATCCGCCTACAACCCGTGGCAGGCGGTGATCACCCACCGCTTCGAGGACGGCCGCTCGCTGTCGTGCGCCTCGGCACCGTTCGTGGTCGCCATGATGCTCGACCAGCTCGACGTCCAGCCGGGCAACCGAGTCCTGGAGATCGGTGCCGGAACCGGCTACAACGCCGGCCTGCTCGCCCGGTTGGCCGGCCGCGCCGACCTGGTGACCACCATCGACATCGACCCGGATGTCACCGCGCAAGCCTCACGCAACCTGACCACCGCAGGCCACGGCGACGTTCACGTGATCACCGGTGACGGCGGGCTCGGCTACCCCGACCACGCGCCTTATGACCGCCTCATCGCCACCGTCTCGCCCTGGGACATCCCCGCCGCCTGGTGGCGGCAGCTCGCCCCCGGTGCACGACTGGTCGCCCCGCTGCGCTGGCGCGGCCAGGCACGCAGCGTCGGCTTCACCTACTTGGAAGGTCGGCTGGTCTCCGACTCGATCCACCTGTGCGGCTTCGTGTACCTGGTCAACGCCGACGAGGGTGAACTCAGCGGCCCGATCACCGCCGACGATACGGTCAAGCTCCACTGGGATCGAGATCAGGCCGTCGACCTGAACGTACTGCGCGGCGTGCTCGACCAGCCGCGCACCACAGCCTGGTCAGGCGTCTCCATCGCCGGCGATGAGCCGCACGACGGGATCTGGCTCCGCCTTACTGTCACCGACCAGCGCGTGTGCCGGATCGACGCCCACTCCGATGTCGCACCCGAGATCTGCGACCCGATCCAGGCGTTCCGTTCCCCGGCACTGGTCGAGGGCGACTCGTTGGCCTACCTCACCTCTCGTCGCCAGACCAGTGGGGACGAGGTGCGTTGGGAGCTGGGCGCGATCGGCCACGGTCCGGCTGCCGCCGAGTTGACCGAGCACCTGTGCGACGAGATCCGGGCCTCGACACCCGAGCGGGATCGACGCAAGCCCACCCTGATCGTCCACCCCGCCGACACGCCGGACAGCGAGCTGGTCGGGCCCGCCATCGTCAAGAATTACAGCAGGTTCATGCTCACTTATGACGACGTGCCCGGCTGACCTCAAGGCCACGCTGTGCGGATTGAGGGGTGGAAGTCCAGGTCCCACACCGCCGGCCAAGTCCGCACGGCCCGCGTCGAGGCTGGTCGGTTGACCGCAGACGTCGGTTCGGGTCGGCACGGGGCTCCACACTCTTGTGCCGACCCACTCGATGCCCGAACAGAGGTTCAGGACACCGCCGCCTGAAGGTCGCGCTCCAGCAGCGCGATGAACTTCCACCGAGGATGCCTCGACGACTGCGGTACGGACCTTCGTACGCAGCAAGTCCCGGTTGGTGTCCGCTCGTCGGTAGCGGGTGGCCTTCTCGACCTCGGCACGTGTCGACCGGATCGGCGCTGTCTTGTTAGCCGGTGAGATCCGGGGTCAGGTCGAGACGCTGCTCGACCTCCGGACACCACTGCCACCAGCGCGGCCAGTCGCGGTAGGTGTCGGCGATGCTGTCGTCATCGCGGACCAGGTTGATGACGACGAGGAGGTGGTCATTGCCTTCCTTGCTTGCCCCTGAATCAGCCGTCGGGGTGCGCCCGGCGGTCGACCGAACTCGGGTGGCGATTGGTTCCCTGACTGGCCGGAGAGGAGTCCTACCGGACCCGCTCTCACACCTCGATGATCTCGACCATGCTGTCGAGTCCGGCGAAGACCTTGGCGTTGCGCGTGTAGAGCGGCAGGTCACGGGCCGATGCGATGGCTGCGATCATCAGCTCCGAACGGCGCGGTTTCAGGTTGCGGTTCGCGTCCAGGGTCAGTGCCATGAACGTGCCGAAGCGGGTGGCTGCCGGGCCGTCGAACGGCAGCGGCTCGAATTCCACGATCGCAGCGCCCAGCTTCTCAGTCCGCGCGGCTCGTGTGGCGGCGTCCTTGGCCATCGCCACCCCCTGGTGCAGTTCGGCGAAGGTGATCGCGGTCAACTCGGGGATCTCCGGCAACTTCGCCGGATCGAGCAGGCCCAGGCCGATGTAGGTACAGGTGTCCAACACACCTGCCGCGTGCCGCTCAGCCACGCTCCCTCTCCCCAAGGTCGTCCCCACCGACGCGGTCTTCGCCGCCGAAGTGGTCGTCGGCCTCACGCCTCATGCGGCCGTGATCGACCGGCGGCAGCCTCCGGTGCCGTGCCACGAGTTCGTCCGCCGTCCAGCGTCGCCAGCGGGGCAGGGGGCGGACCTCGGCGATCTCGACGCCGTTGCGGGTGACGTGGAAGGTCTCCCCCGCCTCGACGGCGTCCATGACCGCAGCGGAGTTGTTGCGGAACTCCCGTTGGCTGATGACCTTCACGGACCCACTGTAGTCCGCCGTAGTACTTTGAGCTTCAGTTACTGAAAATGGCTACCGTTCGCCTGATTCACTCTTCTTGGGCGGCATGGGCGATGAAGGCATACTGTGGATTGAATTCCGGCCTGAGGCCCGCGATGACCCACCGGGTATCACCCTTCTGCGGAACAGTGCCGTGGAATTTTGTAACAAGACACACCTCGCTCGCGATGTCAGAACACAACTGTTCGACCGAGGAGTGCAATGGCAGACGAGCTGCGCCCCGATATCCAGGCGGCGAAGAACCAGATGCAAGCGAAGGTCGGCGCGGGTCGTGAGATCAAGCGGCTCGTGGAGTACTTGTGGGAGGGTGAGCGGATCGAACTGATGGCCGCCGGGATATATGGGCCCGGCCAGGGGTTGATCGTCCTCAGCGACCGCCGGTTGTTGTTCATCAAGGACGGCATCGGCAGGCAGGTGACCGAGGACTTCCCCATCGAGAAGATCTCCTCGGTCCAGTGGTCGTCCGGCATGGCTTGGGGCAACCTCACCGTCTTCGCCTCGGGGAACAAGGCCGAGATCAAGAACATGAACAAGAAGGACGGCAAGCAGATCGCCGATGCCGTCCGCAACCGGCTCTCCTCTTCGCCGGTACCTGCCGCCGTCCAGCCGAGCGCCACGCCCGCCGGACCTGACGTGTTCGAGCAGTTGCGCAAGCTCGGCGAACTCCGCGACGCGGGAATCGTGACGACCGACGAATTCGAAACAAAAAAGCGAGAACTTCTCGCACGTTTGTAGGAGTGCGCACCACGGCTCTCACATGCAGTCGACGCCTTAGCTGAGCCGAACGACTCACCGCCAGGGCAAGTGGCATTACGCAAGGAGCGGATCGCTGTCGCGACCGTTCGCTGGCCTGATTTTCGCCTCCGTTATCCGTCGCAGCCGGCGGGCAGGAGCGAATCTCCGTCGCCCTGTTCAGTCGGTGATCGACGACAGGTCGTCGTAGATCCTTGCCTGGACGTAATCACGTACGAGGTCGGTGATCGGACGCGAAGCGGATCAGCACCGGGCCCAGCGCGAGCGACAGCGATTGGCGGTTCGTCAGGACTGGCGTCACGGACAGTGCCATGGTTTCGTGTTGTCCAAACTCTTCGTAGGCCCGGTGACCGGATCGGCCGTCGTTGACGCCAAGCACACCATCACGCACACCAGGGCACGAGCAGCAGCAGCTTGCCAGTGAGACCGGCCAGTACGTCGAGGGCCGGGCCGATCCGGCGCGGACGGCCACAGGGGCCTTGGGCAAGCCCATGGAGGAGTGGCTCCCCAGGACCAGCGATCCCGCGACGGCGTAGAGGACCACGGCAGTCGCCTTGTGCAGGAGCGTGCCCGGTCCCAGGTTGGCGGTCAGTTTGGTCGGGCAGGCAGCTTCACCATCCTCATCACCGACCGCCAGGGCCGGACAGGCTCGTGCGCGGCGGCGCGGGAGTGGTGTTCACGGCGACGTGCCAGCGGTTCTACGGGCCGCAAAGCAGCGGCGGGCGGCCCGGAGGACGGCTCTTCTCCCCGCTCGGGAACGGTCCGTCACGCGACCGGGCACCGTTTGGTCGAATTGCCGCCCTTTGGCGTAGATGTAATTCCACCATTTCGATTGATCAGTCACCTACGGTTTACCCCGTTCGCCGCTGAAGTGCGGAAGTGGCGGTCGACAAAGGGCCGGATGGGCGATTCCTCATCCGACTGTGCAGTAGACCGCCTTTTCCGGGACCCCGCGCGGTGACCGCTGATACTCTCCGCTCGGACGACGTAGCCGAATACAGGGGGCAGCGTGGAGCCGAGGTCCGAGATCACCGTCTTCCAGCAGCTCAAAGCCGATATCGACGCTCAACTGGAACTGGTCCGGGCCACCACCGCCGAGTTGGAATCGCGGTCGTTCGAAGGTACGTCTGATGCGGGAAACGTGCGCGTCGCGGTGAACGGGCAAGGCGCGCTCCTGGAATTGGAGATCACGCCCGGCGTGCTGCACGGCCCCCGCCCTACTGCGGTGGGGGACCAGATCGTCCGGGCGGTCGCCGCGGCTCGGGCCCGCGCCGTGGAGACGCACCGCGAGCGGTTCCACCCGCTGATGCCCGGTCTGTTCCCCGCCGAGGGGGTGGACCGGTGAACGACGAGACGCGCCGACTGGTGGCGGAGATCGAGGAGGCCACGGCCGCCGCCGGGCAGCGCGCCGCCGCGCGTGCGGCGGCGCGGATCAGGATTCCGCTGGAGTCGGCGCTCGGTTCGATCACCGTCAGCGGCCACGGCGAGCTGCTGTCGGTCGACCTGGACCCGGCGAACCTGCGCTACACCAACGAGAGCAGGGTGGCGTCGGCCGTGCGGACCGCGATCCG
This sequence comes from Actinosynnema sp. NPDC023587, assembly GCF_040640215.1. Lineage (NCBI taxonomy): Bacteria > Bacillati > Actinomycetota > Actinomycetes > Pseudonocardiales > Pseudonocardiaceae > Actinosynnema > Actinosynnema sp. NPDC023587. Next base: position 27,928 of record NZ_JBFABG010000004.1, read on the forward strand.
GCAGGCGGACGGCGGTCGGCGTGGTTGATTTCCACGTGGTGCCCGAGGCGATGCGCCGGAACGCCAAGGAGTTCGTCGACGTCGCCGATGCCTGGAACAACGCCCGGAGCGCCCTGCTCGACGCCCACCTGGCCGACGACGACCTGGGTCTGCTCGGCCGCACCGAACGGGTGCCGCAATCCCACAACGCGGGTTTGAACAACATCCTCGACCGGCTCGCGAAGGGATTCGAGGCGTTGAACAACGCGGCACTGGCGTTGCGCGCCGTGGCCGACGAGTACGAGAGCCGGGACGCCGAGTACTACCGGCAGTTCGGTTACCTCGACGACCGCCCCGGCCGCTGAGAGGAGCACCGACGTGGTCGAGGTCGTGCCCGGCTACCCCGTTCCGGTGGGTGCCGATGAATCCCGGTTCCCCTACGGTTCCGCCGCCGTCGTGAACGAGTGGGCTTTCAAGGCCGGCAACGGGCTGGCGCGGGAGCTCCTGGACGAGGTCCGGGACTGGATGGGCCACCCGGAGAAGGTCACGGCGCTCGCGCGGACGTGGAGCCCGCAGGCGAGCATGCTGGTCAGCGACGCCAAGGAAGGCGTCCTGTCCGCGCGGGAAGACCTCAAGGCGTACTGGGAGGGCACCGCGTTCGGCGCGTTCAGCGCCTACGTCGACCACGTGGTCAAGGTCGTCGAGGACACCCACGGCGTCATGGCCGGCATGTCCGACCTCATGCTCAAGCTGCGCGAGACGATCACCAAGACCTACCAGGCCGGCATCACGTTCATCGGCAGGTGCGCCCAGGCCGTGCTCGACGCGGCGGGCACCGTGGCGCAGCAGTGGAAGAACCTGTGGGGCGCGGTCTGCGAAGCGGTCCTCCAGGCGCTGTCCGACTTCGTGGGCGCGGTGAGCCAACTGATGAACGACGCGCTGACGATCATCACCGAGTACGGGCGGACGGCGGTCGAGCTGGAGCGCAAGGCGGCGGAGCTGCGCATCCCGGACCCGATCCCCTCCTCGGTCGGCGAGACCGGCAACTGGAAGCCCCGGAAGACCGGATGAAGCGCGCGCCGGTGGTCGTGGTCGCGGCACTGCTGCTGGCGTCGTGCTCGTCCACGCCGCCGCCGGACGTGGAGCTGATCGGCGAGGTGCACTCGGAGTTGCCCACGGAGTGCTTCGCCGGTTTGGAGAACGCGCTGAGCGAGATCGCCGGCGTGCTCTACAACCACCGCCTGCCCGGCCGGGACCGGTTGCCGTCCACGCTGCCCATGCGGTGCGAGGTCGAGTTCGAGGTGCGTGACGAGCGGCCGGGTCCGGCCTGGCGGCGGATCGAGGTGGACTACTGGCTGTTCACCGGGACCGGTGGCGCGCGGACCGACGTCGACGCGGCCCGGCGGCTGTACGAGGGCACCCGGGACGAGGTGCCCGAGGACCGGCGGGTCGGGCTGCCGGACCACCCCGACGGGTTCTCCTGGACGCCGGGCCGGGCCGCCGTGCGCGACGGCAACCTCGTGGTCCAGTTCACCGTGGCCGGGAAGGACCGCGCCCCGGACCTGACCGACCTGCCGCCCGAGACCACCCGCACCGCCGCCGCGACCCTCGCAGCGGCCCAGTTGCGCAACTGCTCCCCCACCGCCCGCTGCTGACCGGGACCGCCCGCTGCGCACGAGGTCGCGCCGGGCTGAGCGACCGTGGCCCGGCGTGGCCCGGCGTGGCCGTCAGGTCGGCAGGCCGTCAGGCCGGGCGCGTCGGCTACGCTCGTCCCCGTGCCCGCCTCGGACCGGGGTGCCGCCCTCGCGGCGGCGTGAACCCGGGCTTTTAGCGCATCGCGCCGCCGCACCGCGAGTCCTCGCCGGTGTGGCCCCTGAGCGCTACCCGGCTCCGTCCGAAATCCGGAGCCTCTCGTGCACTTCTCCTGTGTCGTCGTCGGCCGGTGGTCGGCGTGAACCGCCGTGTCCTCGTGCCGGCGGCGGTCCTGCTGTCGTCGTTGTCGTTCCCGCTGACCATCACCGGCGCTTCGGTGGCGCTGCCCGATCTCACGGGTGACCTGAACGCCTCCCCGACCGCCGCCCAGTGGGTCGTCACCGGGTACAACCTGTGCTTCGCCGCGTTCCTCGCGTTCGGCGGCTCGCTCGCGGACCTGCTGGGGCGGCGGCGGCTCTACGCCGTCGGGGTGTCCGCCTTCCTGCTCGGCAGCGCGTGGTGCGCGGTCGCGGGGGACGTCGGGGGGCTGGTCGCGGCCCGGCTGGTCGCCGGGGTCGGGGCCGCCATCGCCACCGCCACCGGCCAGTCGTCGCTCGCCTCGGCGTTCGACGGCGCGGCGCGCGCCCGCGTGTTCGGGGCGCTCGGCACCGTCCTGGGGATCGGGTTGGCGTTCGGGCCCACGGTGTCGGGGTTCCTGGTCGACCTGGCCGGGTGGCGGGCGGTGTTCTGGGTTCCGGCCGTGCTCGCCGGGCTCGCGCTGCTGCTGTGCCCGGCGCTGCCGCCCGGTCGGGGGTCCGGGCAGCGCGTCGACTGGGCCGGCGGTGCGCTGTTCACCTTTGGGCTCGGGGCGTTGATCTGGGTGTTCGTGGAAGCCCCGGTACTCGGGGTCGCCCACCCCGCCGTGCTCGCGGTGGTGGTGGCGGCGGTCGCGGGCGTGGCGGGGTTCGTGCGGGTCGAACGGCGGGCCGCCGCGCCGATGTTCGACCTCGCGCTGCTCGGTGACCGGGCGTTCCTCGGCTACGCGCTGGTGGCGGCGGCGATGATGGGGCTGCTCGTGCCGCTCCTGGTCTACCTGCCGTCGTACTTCATCGACGTCGTCGGGGTCGACCCGGCACGGGCCGGGCTGTGGATGCTGGTGCTGACCGTGCCCTCCGTGCTGCTCCCGGGGGTGGGCGCGGCTCTCGCGAAGCGGTCGCCGCGCCTGCTGTCGACCGGCGCGGTCCTGCTCGCCTCGGTCGGCGTGGTCGGGCTGGTGGGCATCGGGCCGGACGGCGCGCCGTGGCCGGCGTTGCTGCTGACCGGAGTCGGCGTGGGGCTCACCACGGGGGTGGTGGACGGGCTGGCGTTGTCGAGCGTGCCCGCCGACCGGGTGGGGGCCGCTGCGGGGCTGTTCAACACCGCCCGCCTCACCGCGGAAACGGTCGCGCTGGCGGCGGCGGGTTCGGCGTTGACGTTGCTGGGCGGCGGGCAGCCGGATTCCGGCTTCACCGACGCGTTGCGGGTGGTGGTCGTGGTGTTGGGGTGCGCCGGTGTCGCGGCCGGGCTCGGGGCGCACGCCCTGTTGCGGCGGGTCGGCCGTTGACGTGCCGGTGCAGGTGATCGGCCGGTGGCCCGGACCGGCCGGACCTGGACGACCGGCACCGGCCAGGTCTGCGACCGTCCACTGTGGACGTTCTCCTGGTGGAACGGTTGTGGTGGGCGGTTCAGCGGTCCGCGTAGGTGTCGGCCGACTCGCGGACCGCCGCCACGCACGCGGCGATGGCCGGGTGGTCGGCCGTGCCCCGCCGGTAGGCGATGCGGGTGCGGCGGCGGATCGGCAGCGGGATGAGCCGGACGCCCGGGGGCGGTTCGGGGGCGGCCAGGCGCGGCACCAGGGACACGCCCTGGCCGGCCGCCACCAGGGCCAGGACGGTCGTGTAGTCGTCGGCGTGGTGGCGGGTGCGCGGCGCGAAACCGGCGTCGTGGCACACCTGCGCGGCGACCGCGTGGCAGAGGGTGCCGGGGCTGCCCATGATCCACGCGGCGTCGCGGAAGTCCGCCGGGGTACCGGTCGCGCCGGCCGTGGCCAGGTAGACCCCCTCCTCCAGCAGCGGCACGCTCTCCAGCGCCGGGTCCGGGTTGACCGGGTGGGTGTCGTAGTCCTGGAGCAGGCCGGTGTCCAACCGCCGGTCGCGCAGGGCGGCCGGGACGTCAACCGGGTCCAGCTCGGTGACCATCAGCTCCAGGCCGGGGTGCCGGCGGCCCAGCTCGACCAGGGCGGGCGGCAGGAGGGTGCGCACGGCGGTCGGGAACGCGCCGATGCGCAGCGGCCCGGTCAGGCCGGTGGCGAACGCGGCGAGCGCCGCCGTGGTGCGCTCCAGCGCGGTCAGCACGGTTTCCGCGTGCCGGACCAGCACTTGGCCGGCGGTGGTGAACGTGACCCGGCGGCCGGTGCGCTCCAGCAGCGGGACCCCGGCTTCGCGTTCCAGCGTGGACAACTGCTGGGAGACGGCGGACGGCGTGTAGGTGTGGGCCTGGGCGACGGCGGCGATCGTGCCGAGGCGGTGCAGGTCGGACAGGAGTTGCAGGCGGCGGACGTCGAGCATCAGGACACCTTACGGTTCACGTCAGAAATGTGAACTGGACCTTATCCATGCGGGGCGGGACTCTGGTGTCCATGACACTTTCCGGGGTCTTCGTCCCGCTGGTCACGCCGTTCGACGCCGCCGGCGGTGTCGCGCTCGACGCCGTGGAGCGCCTGGCGAACGAGGTGCTCGACGAGGGCGCGGCCGGGATCGTCGCGCTGGGCACCACCGGCGAGCCGGCCTCGCTGACCGCCGAGGAGCGGCGCGACGTGCTGGACGTGGTGGGCGGCGTGTGCCGGGAGCGGTCCGCGCCGATGATCGTCGGCGCGAGCACCCAGGACGCCCTGGACGCGCTGGAGGGCACCGGGGCCACCGCCGCGCTGGCCGTGGTGCCGCCGTTCGTCCGGCCCGGCGAGGCCGGCGTGGTCGCGCACTTCGCGCACCTCACCGGGCCGGTGCCGCTGGTCGTCTACCACATCCCGTACCGGACCGGGCAGGCGTTGTCGGCGGGCGCGCTGCGGCAGATCGCCGCGCTGCCCCACGTGGTCGGCGTCAAGCACGCCGTGGGCGGGATCGACGCGGACACCGTCGAGCTGCTCGCCGACCCGCCCGCCGGGTTCGCCGTGCTGGGTGGTGACGACATCTTCATCTCGCCGCTGCTCGCCCTCGGCGGGCACGGCGCGATCCTGGCGTCCGCGCACTTCGCCACCGCGCGGTTCGTCGAACTGGTCGACGCGTGGCGCACGGACCTGGTCCGGGCGCGGGAGCTGGGCGGGCGGCTCGCCGCGCTGTCCGCCGCCGTGTTCACCGCGCCGAACCCGACCGTCGTCAAGGGGCTGCTGCACGCCCAGGGCCGCATCCCGACCCCCGACGTCCGGCTGCCCCTGCTCGCCGCCGATCCCGCCCTGGTCGCGGAAGCGGTGCGGGTGAGCCGATCCTGGTGACCTCCGCCGCACACGCCGTCCCCCCGTTCGGCATCGCCCGCCGGTGAACGCAGCCGAACTCGCGGCGGTCCGGGGTCTCGGAGAACCAAGTGGGTGGCGTGGGCTCAAGTGGGACGCGGCCTGCGGTTGATCACCTGTATGTTGCCCGGCGTGGAGGTCGAGATCTACACCGACGGCGCGTGCAGCGGTAACCCCGGACCGGGTGGGTGGGGTGCGGTGCTGCGGTACGGGCAGCACGAGAAGGACCTGTACGGCGGCGACGCCGGACCGACCACCAACAACCGGATGGAGTTGATGGCACCCATCCAGGCGTTGGAGAGCCTGACCCGGCCGTCCGTCGTGCGGATCTACACGGACAGCACGTACGTGCGCAACGGCATCACGTCGTGGATGGCGAAGTGGCAGGCCAACGGCTGGCTGACCAGCGCCAAGCAGCCGGTGAAGAACGCCGACCTGTGGCGGCGGCTGGACGAGGCCGCGGCACCGCACGAGGTCGAGTGGCACTGGGTGAAGGGCCACGCGGGGCACGTGGACAACGAGCGCGCCGACCAGCTCGCGGTGCGCGGCGTGCGCGAGGTCGCGGGTCGCTAGGACCGGTCGTCCGCGCCGGGCTCACAGCCAGCCGTTGTCGTGGGCGGTCGCGAACGCGTCCCGGCGGCCGGTCGCGTCGAGCTTGCCCACGGCCGCCGACAGGTAGTTGCGCACCGTCCCGACGGACAGCCGCATCCGGCGGGCCACCTCGGTGACCGGGGTGTCGTACTCGGCCTGCCGCAGCACTTCCAGCTCCTGCGGGGTCAACGGGCACCGGGGCGGCAGCAGCGCGTGCGCCGCGATCGCCGGGTCGACGTACCGCCCGCCGCCGTGCACCTTCCGGATCACGTCGGCCAGCGCGCCCGCCGGCGCACCCTTGGGCACCAGGCCCTTCGCGCCGCCGGCCAGCGCGCGCTGCGGGTGCGGCGGCCGGCCCTGGCCGGTCAGCACGACGACCGCGCACCCGGGCAGCACCCGGGTCAGCTCGGCGGCCACCGCGAAGCCGTCCAGGCCGGGCATCACCGCGTCGACCACGGCCACGTCCGGCCGGAGCGCGACGGCCGCCGCCAGCGCCGACTCGCCGTCCGCCGCCAGCGCCACGACCTCCAGGTCGATCTCCAGCCCCAGCAACGACGCCAGCGCCACCCGGACGAGGTCCTCGTCGTCGGCGACCAGCACCCTGATCACGACGGCCTCCTCCGGACCGGGAACGGGAACCGGGCCGGGTCGATCGTGCACCACCGGGGAAAGATGCGGACCGTTCAGTTGCCGGTCCCGGGGTGATCGCCACACCCCGGCCGGCGCACCCCCTCGGTGATCCGCTCGACGGTGTTGGTGGTGAACGACAGCCGCAGCATCGCCGGGTCGGGGGTGGTGGCGTGGAAGGACGCGCCGGGCACGAAGGCCACGTCCCGGGCGAGCGCGGCGACCATCGCGTCCCGGCGTTCCCGGTAGGCCGCGCACAGCTTCCGGACGTGCGCGAAGAGGTCGTTGGCGGCCAGGTAGGCGGCTGCGGCCTGGTCCAGGGTAGACGTGTGCAGGTCGGCGGCCCACTTCACGATCACCAGCGTGCGCAGCGGTTCGGCGGGTGCGCGCAGCCACCCCAGGCGCAGGCCGGGCGCGCCGATCTTGGAGAAGCTGCCCAGGTGCAGCACGCGGTCGCTCATCGAGGCCGGCGCGGGCACGTGCTCGCCCCGGTAGCGCAGCTCGCCGTACGGGTCGTCCTCCACGACCCGCGCGCCCGCGAGCCGGAACGCCTGGAGGGCGGCCAGGTAGGTGGGTTCCTCGACGGCGACGACCGCGCCGGGTTCCAGCAGGGTTGCGACGACGAGGGTCAGCGCCTGCTGCGACCCGGTCGTGACGAGCAGGTCGGCCCCGGTGGTGGGCAGGCAGCCCGGTCGAACGCGGCGCGCAGGCCGGCCAGGTCGAACAGCTCGGGGGCGGGCAGGCCGCCGACGAACGAGATCACCTCGGGGCGGGAGGTGAGCGCCACCAGGTCGCGGACGGGGGGAGCTGGACGGGGTGCGGGGTGCGGCGGTTCCCCAGGGCTCAGGAGCGGGAGGTCGCGCGCCGGCGGGCGGTCGCGCTGGGGTCGAGGCGTCCGGAATCAGCCTGACCCGGGAGAACAGCCGGTCAACGGCCTGCCGGACCGGCCGGCCCCGGCCCGGCCGACCGTGCTCAGGAACAGGGGCGCGGGAGTCGGGCGTCCAGCCGGGCCAGGTGATCGCGTCCGTAGCGCCCGTTCTCCAGTCCGTCGTGCAACACGGCCGGCAGGTCGGCGACGACCTGGGACGACGTGGACGCGGCGGCCAGCGCGACCGTCGCGACCGTGTCCACGTCCCCGGTGAACGCCACGCACGCGCGCAGGACCTCACCCGCCGAGCCGCGCCCGGCCAGCGCGGTGAGCGCCGCCCGCACGCTCATCACGCCCTTCGAGCCGACCGCCCCCGCCCACGGCCGCGCCCACACCGGCGACCCGAGCCGGTCCGCGATCCACCCGCCGACCTCGGCCACCGGCCCCAGGCCGTGCCGGCAGTAGTGCACGGCCAGCGCGGCGGCGCACGCGGACGCCACCCCGTCCGGTGTGTCGTGCGTGACGCGGGCCTGGACCCGCGTGCGGTCCAGCACCTCGTCCACCGAGGGCAGCAGGCCGAGCGGGGCCGCGCGCATCGCCGCGCCGCTCTTGTCGCTGTCCGGGCGGATCCGGGCCAGGAAGTCCGCGCCCGTCCGGACCTCCCGCAGGAACGCCTGGAAACCCCGCGCGTAGCCGTCGCGCGGGTCGCGGTGGAACGCGTCCACGAACCGCGCGGCGATCGCCTCCGGGGTCCACGGGTCGCCATCGACCAGCAGTTCGGCCAGCGCGAGCGTCATCTGGGTGTCGTCGGTGTACGCGCCGGGCGCGATGCCGAGGTGGGTGGGGTGCCGCACGTACCCCGTCAGCGCGTTGTGCGCGGCGACGAATTCGGCGGGCGCGTACTCGAAGCCCGCGCCGTACGCGTCCCCGATCGCGAGTTCGACCAGCATGGCCCGATCATGACCGCCCGCACGGCGGCCCGGCCGGCGATCCGGTACCGCGGTGGTCCTGTGTCGGGGTGCGCCGCATTGATTCGAATGGCCGCAGCAGAACGGCTGAAGCGCCCGCCGCCATTCACACCCCCAACTTTGTTGAACGTATCGTTCGCGCTGGTCAGGCGAATTTGCCCACCCCGCCGAAAGTCGGCCTAACACCACGCTATAACCGGTTCGGTATATCCCTTTTACACCATATGGGTGGTACGAATTTCGTGACCAAAGACACCCTGTGCGCGAGAAATCGCGTGTCTTCGGAATTGAGGAACCTTGCGAATCACCAGGTTGATCCCTGCGCTCGCAGCCGCTGCCCTCTCGTTGCTCACCCTCGTCCCGTCCGCGTCGGCCGCGCCGGCCACGACGGACGGCGGCGTGACGCCGTACATCATCGGCGGTGGCTACGCGACGAGCGCTCCCTGGGCGGCCCGGCTCTTCTCCAACGGCCGGCAGACCTGCTCGGCCACCATCATCGCGCCCCTGTGGATCCTGACCGCCAAGCACTGCGTCACCGGCGGCGGGCTGTCCTTCCGGATCGGCAGCCTGGACCAGTCCAGCGGCGGCACGATGGCCAACGGCGTGCAGACCGTCACGCACTCCTCGGACCTCGCGCTGGTCAAGCTCGACCGCTCGGTGTCCGCGACCTACGCGCGGCTCGCCGCGTCCTCGCCCGGTGCCGGCACCTCGGTGCAGGTCTACGGCTGGGGCGCGACCTCCCGGTGCGGCTCGGAGATCAACTGCCAGTCGCAGCGCCTGAAGGTCGCGAACGTGACCGTGTCCGGCTCCTGCACCGACGCCTACGGCGGCACCGCGGTGTGCGCCCGTCGTGGCAACGGCATCACCGCCGGCGGTGACTCCGGTGGCCCGATGATGTACAACGGCCAGCAGATCGGCGTGGCCTCCACGAGCGACCGGCAGACCACCACCGCGTACACCAACGTGACCCGGTACCGCTCCTGGATCCAGTCCGTCGCCGGGGTCTGATCCCCGCTCCGGACGGCCCGTCCGCGTGGCCCCGGCGGCGAACCCGGCCGCGCGGACGGGCTCCCCACCCGGTTGACCAGGCTCACGGCCCCGCGCGATCGGGGCCGTGAGCCTTTTTCGTGCCGGTGACCCGTGTCCGGGTCACCGGCACGAGGCGTCAGGTCCGCCGCCGCCGTCCCAGCAGGACCAGCAGGACCGCGCCGCCGCCCAGCAGCAGGACACCGACCACGACCGTCCAGCCGACCCGCGTGCCCGTCTGCGCCAGGTCGTCCGGCCTGCCGGGGGTCGCGGTCGTGGTGGTCTCCACGGGTGCCGTGGTGGTCGTGGGACCGCCCGACGTGGTGACGGCCGAGGTGGTGGCGGACGAGGTGGTCGACGCGTTCGTGGTGCTCGACTCGGTCGTCGTGGTCGTCGGTTCCGTCGTCGTGGTCGGCTCGGTCGTCGTGGTCGGCTCGGTGGTGGTGGTCGTGGGTTCCGTGGTGGTGGTCGTCGGCTCGGTCGTGGTCGTCGTGGGCTCGGTCGTGGTGGTGGTCGTCGTGGTCGTCGTGGTCGTGGTGGTGGTGGTGGTCGTGGTGGTCGTGGGAGCCGCGCAGCTCGGCAGGTCGCCGTTGAACGGGTACGCGTGGAACTCCTGGCCGGCCGTGCCCTCACCGCCGTGCGTCAGCGAGCCCGCCGAGAAGAACCGCCCGGCCAGGCCCGGCACGGACACCGAGGTCATGCTCGCCGCGTTGCCCACCAGCACGCTGCCCTGGAACTGCGCGCCGCCCGCGATGGCGGCGGTGACCGCGTCCGGGAAGTTCCACAGCAACCGCTCGCGCAGGGCGTTGAGCGGACCGCCGTCGGCGAGCTCGCCGGAGTAGGTGAAGATCCGCCGGTTCGCGCCGAGCATGTTGACCAGCACCGTCGCCCCGGCCGGGATGCCCTCGAAGACGATGCCCTGCTGCCCGCCGTTCGTGCCGGCGATGTCGAAGTCGACGTTGAACACCTGGATCGCGGACGTGCCGTCACCCCGGAACGTCGTCTGAGACCCCTCGTTCACGGCGGTGCCGGTGGCCGCGGTGGACTTGTAGCACTGGCTGGCCGTGGTGAGCTCCGGAGCCAGGTTCTCGTACGGGGCGAACGCGTCCGGGTCCGCCCTGGTCTCGCCGAGGACGGTGCCGGTCAACGGACCGGCGTGGTGCACGACGCCGCCCTCCGCGACCAGCCGCTGCTCGGCCGCGACGGTCACCGCGCCGCCGGTGACCAGGAAGTCCGACCCGTCCGGCGGTGGCACCCGGGACCCGACGCCGACGATGCCGACGTTGTAGATCGCCGAGCCGCCGGCCGCCTTGTTCTGGTCGAACTCGCCGCCGACCACGACCAGGCCCTCGGCCTCGACCGCGCCGAAGCGGACCAGCATGTCCCCGCCGACGAAGATGTTGATGCCCTCGTCGCGTCCCGTGAAGTCGCCGTTGTTCACCGGCGGGAACGTGCCGGGGCACTGCGCCCCTATGCAGGGTCCGAGTCCGCCGGGCAGCGGGTCGGCCGAGACCATGCCGTGCAGACCGACCGCGGTGACCAGGGCCACCGCGCCGAAGACGCCGAGAAGGTGAGCGCGGGAGCGGGACATGCGCACGATGCTGTGTGCGCATGTCCCGCATCGCGCGACGAGACGCGCCGGGATAACCCGCAGGAGTAGGGAGAACCGCTCGACCGGGTGAAATCGATCTCGTGACCCCGGCGCGGTTCAGGAGTCGACCGGCGGACCGGATTCCGCACGGACGCCGAGCAGCCGGCCGGTGCTCCGGCCCGTCGGTGCGCGCACCCCGGAATGCCTCGTCCCAACCGATCACCTCGACCGACGCGATGGACCGGTCGAGGTCCACGTGCGACACCCGGTCCTGTTCGGACACGTCCACCAGCACGTGCGTGGAATGCTGGTCGCGTGACCCCGGAGGAACTCGCCCACCTGCGGCGGGCCCGCGACCTCATGGACCGCGAGTACGCCCGGCCGCTGGACGTGCCCGCGATGGCGCGCACGGCGCTGATGTCCGCGGCGCACTTCGCGCGCCAGTTCAAGATCGCTTATGGGGAAACCCCTTACAACTACCTGATGACCCGCCGCGTCGAACGGGCGAAAGCGCTGCTGCGGCGCGGGGACCTGAACGTCACCTTCGAGCGGATTCGCGCGGCCGGCGCGGAGGTCGTCCAGGAGCCGATCGACCAGTTCTACGGCGTGCGCGACTGCGCGTTCCGCGACCCGTCGGGCAACCAACTGCGCTTCTCCGCGAAGGTCCGATGCGTGCGGGCTGCTTTCCGTGACACGATCGAAGTCGTGGAAGGCAGCCCTCGCGATCGCGACGAGACCGGCCGGGCCCGCAACGCGCGCCCCCGTGACGGCCTGGGCCGTCCCCTGCCCTACGACGCTCCGGGCGTCGAGCGCCAGCCCGAGGGCGTGCCGCGCCCGCCGGGCGAAGCGCTGGTCGAAGCGCAACGCCTGCTGGACGACGGCAAACCGTTCCACGCGCACGAGGTGCTGGAGGACGCGTGGAAGGCCGCGCCCGAACGGGAGCGCGAGCTGTGGCGGGGACTGGCGCAACTGGCGGTCGGCCTGACCCACCTGGCCCGGGGCAACGCCAAGGGCGCGCACACCCTGCTCGACCGGGGCGCGCGGAACATCGAGCCGTTCCGCGACCACCCGCCGCACGGCGTGGACGTGCCCGGCCTGATCGCGTGGGCGGAGACCGCCACCCCCGCCCCGCCCCGGCTCGTCGCCGACCCCGGGACGGCCCCGTCCTCGGCACCCGCCGGCTGATCCGGGCGCGAATTGGGCCGAATGCCCGCTTGGGGCCGGTGAGCGCGGGGTATCGACAGGAGACCTAACCTAGGAGGCTCCTGTGTTCGCGATCATCGCGGCGGTCATCTTCGGGCTCGCCCTCCTGCTGGACCTCGCCAACGTGTCGCTGGGTTCCGTCATCGACGGCGGAACGCTCCTCGTGGCCGGTCTGCTGTGCGTGGCGCTGCACCTCGCGGGCGTCGGCACCGGCGCGCGTTCCCTGTCGTTCCGCCGCCGCCGATAGCACTCCTCCCCCGACTCCACTCCGGACGCCCGCCCTCGGCGTCCGGAGTGGAGTTCTTCGCGCCCGGCGACCCGCTCCCCTCCGGCGGCCGGCGGACGCCGGCGTGATCCGGGGAACGACCGGCCCGAATCGTCCCGATCGCCCCCGGCCGGCGGCTATGCTCCGCCGGTGATCAGGGTGCTGCGCGACTTCTCCACCGGTGTCGGGTTGTTGGCCAAGGGTTTCGGGCTGGTGTTCCGGTCGCCCAAGCTGCTGCTGATCGGCGCGATCCCGGCGCTCATCACCAGCGTGCTGCTGATCGGCAGCCTGGTGGCGCTCGGCCTGTGGATCAACGACATCGCCGCGTGGGCCACGCCGTTCGCCGACGGCTGGAGCGACGGCGTGCGCACCGCGACCAGGGTCGCCGCCGGGGTGTCGATCATCGGCGCGTACGTGGCGATCGGGCTGCTGCTGTTCACCGCCCTGACGCTGATCATCGGCGGGCCGTTCTACGAGCACATCGCCGAGACCGTCGAGGACGAGGAGCTCGGCGGCGTCCCGGAGGCGCAGCGGGTGAGCTGGGCGCGCTCGGCCGGCGTCGGCATCCGGGACGCGGTCCTGCTGATCGGCCTGGCGGTCCTGTGCGCGATCCCGCTGTTCCTGGCCGGGTTCATCCCGGTCGTCGGCCAGACCGTCGTGCCGGTGATCGCGGTCTGCGTGAACGCCACCCTGCTCGGCATCGAGCTCACCGGCATCCCGTTCACCCGGCGCGGCCTCAAGCTGGGCGTGCGCCGCCGGGTGCTGCGCGAGCGCCGCGCCGTGACGCTCGGCTTCGCCGTGCCGACCTACCTGCTCTGCCTGGTACCGCTGGCCGCGCTGGTGGTGTTCCCGGCGGCGATGGCGGGCGGCACGGTCCTCGCGCACCGCCTGCTCAACAACCAGATCAGGTGAACGGCACCCACTCCCGCTCGACCAGGTCGTCGATCCGGGTCACCCGCACCCCGCCCGCCGACACCGTCCACAGGTCGTCGCCCACCACCAGCGCCCGCCGGACGGCGGAATCGACGCCCTGCCCGGACGCGTGCCGCACCGTGCCCAGCGACGTGAAGTCGTTGTCCTTCAAGCGGAGCACCAGCACCCCGCCGGAGATCGGCCCCGACGGCTTGTCCACCGCCCCGTAGGACACGACCGGCAGCACCACCAGGTCCCGCTGCGGCCAGTAGAGGAACGCGTGCGGGTCGTACTCCACCTCGGAGCTCCCGCCGGGCACGTGGTGGGAGGCGATCCGGGTCGGCGCGGCGGGGTCGCCCACGTCGAACAGCGACACCTGGGTGCCCTGCGTGCGGCCCTCGTCGGTGGCCTCCTGGCCGACGCCGATCAGCCGCGTCCCGCCCGCCGGGTGCAGGTAGGCGGAATAGCCGTTGATCTTCAACTCGCCGACCCGGCGCGGCGCGGTCGGGTCGGACAGGTCCAGCGAGTACAGCGGGTCGGTCTGCCGGAAGGTCACCACGTACCCGCGCGGCCCGACGAACCGCACGCTGTGGATCCGCTCGCCGACGCCGAGCCCGTCGACCTTGCCGACCTCGACGAGCCCGGTGCCCACCCGGGCGAGCACGGTCACCGCGCTCTGCGACGCGGGCGGCTGCTCCGGGATGCCCGGGGCGTTGAACGCCGTGGTCGCCACCCGCAGGTGCCCGTCGTGCTCGGACAGCGCGTACTGGTTCAGCGGTGACCCGGTGACCTCGCCGGAGGCGATGTGCCGAGGCGGGCCGGGACGGGAGATGTCGAACTGGTGGATGGCCGTCGTGGTCGGCGGCGCGGGCACCCGGTTCCGGTTCTGGTTCGGCACCAGGTGGCGGTCGTCGGCGAGGTAGAGCGACTTGTCCGTGCTGTACACGGTGTCGCCGTCCGCGACGATCGAGACCGCGTCGCCGGTGCCCAGTTCGCCGGGGAAGTCGAAGGTCAGCACGGACACCATCGACGTCGCCGAGTGCTGCTCGGGGTGCCGGATGCGGTCGCACGCCACCAGCGGGCCGGTCGTGCGGGTCCCGTCGCCGGTGGTCAGCTCGTACTGCGGCAACCACGACCCGATCGGCGCGGTCGCGGCGATCTCCTGGTTGCGCGCCAACGATTCCGCGTCGGTGCGCCCCTCGTCGGGGCGGACCCACGGGATTCGCGGCCCGGAGTGGACGACCACCCGCACCACGTCGCCGACCTGCCGCGCGTCGAGGTACCGGGCCCCCAGCTCCAGCGTGCCGACGACCTCCGGGGCGTCCGCCAGGTCGACCATGGTCAGCGTCGAGCCCTCGGGGGCGAACGACCCGGGCGCGAACCCGGTGTCGGTCATCGCGGCCGACCCGGCGACGACCAGCGCACGATCCCCCTTCATCAGCAGGTGGGTGACGTAGCCCGACGGCAGGTCCAGGGTGCCGGTGAGCCGGCGCGAGGCGACGTCGACCACGCGCAGCTTGCCGTCCACGACCGTGACGAGCCGGCGGCCGTCGGTCTTGACCAGGTCCGGTTCGTCGACGCCGGCCTCCTGCACGTTCGTCGTGGAGTGCTCGGGCGCGGCCTGGTCACCGGGCGCGGCCCGGGGCACCCCCGCCGCGCGGCTGTCCAGCTCCAGCACGTCGGTGCCGCGCGACCCGGCCGGCCCGTACGCGCCGACGTGCTGGGCCACCGCCGTGCGCAGCCCGGCCAGGGCCGTGTCGCACGAGGTGTACGAGACCAGGTCGACCGGAACGTCGTGCACCGGCACGGAATCCCGGAGTTCGAACACCGCGGGCACGGCGGACGCCGTGCTCACCACCCCGACCAGAGCGGCCCCGCCGAGCAGCGCCGTCCGCCTACCCCAGGTCCATCGCGTCATGTCCCCAGGACGGAGGCGACCGGTGCGCGCGTTGCACAGCGTGCCGGTCGGCCTCGCCCCGGCGGGCATGATTGACTCGACTCGGACTGCTACCGAATCACGAGGAGATCGCTCATGACCAAGCCCGTGGTCGAACCGCACGACGGTCCGGCACCCGCGGACCTTGTGGTCGAGGACATCACCGTCGGCGATGGCCCCGAAGCCACCCCCGGTCAGTTGGTGCACGTGCACTACGTCGGCGTTTCGCACTCCACCGGCGAGCAGTTCGACGCCTCGTGGGACCGCGGCGAGGCGTTCTCGTTCCCGCTGGGCGGCGGCCGGGTCATCAAGGGCTGGGACCAGGGTGTGGCCGGCATGAAGGTGGGCGGCCGGCGCAAGCTGGTCATCCCGGCGCACCTGGGCTACGGCGACCGGGGCGCGGGCGGGGCCATCAAGCCCGGCGAGACCCTGATCTTCGTGGTGGACCTGCTGGGCGTGAACTAGCCCGGGGCGGCCCGGTTCCAGCCCGGAACCGGGCCGCGCACCGCCGCGTCACCGGAGAAGACGAAGGAAAGCAGGGGGGAGGCTGCCGTGCCGGAGGACGTCGGCGGGTCGGAGCGGATGCTCGAACAGTGGCAGGCGAACATCGAGCAGAAGGCCCGGCGCTACCAGGAGATGGCCGAGCTGGTGCAGGGCCAGTCGATCACCGAGACGTCCAAGGACGGCCTGGTGCGGCTGACCATCGGCTCCAACGGCATCCTGACGAACCTGGAGATCGCCGAGCAGGCGTCGGGCAAGCGGATGGCCGAGGTGTCCGCCGAGGTGATGCGGACGCTGCAACGCGCCCAGTCCCGGATTCCGGAACTGCTCCAGCAGGCCATGGCCGAGACCATCGGCACCCAGGACGAGACGGCGAACGTGCTGTTCGGCGAGGCGAAGAAGAACTTCCCGGCCCCGCCGGCCGAGGACGTGCCGCCGCCGCCCCGCCGCGAGCTGGACTTCGGCGTCGAGGACGAGCCGTCCCCGCCGGCCCGGCACCGCCGGCCCCCGACCCCGCCGCCGCCGGCGCACCGCCCCCCGGCTCGCGGGCCGGAGGACGACGACGACTTCGGCGGCCGGTCGTTCCTCTCGTGACGCCGGTCCCGACCTCGGCCGACCAGCCGTCGTCCGGACCGGGTGGCCGTTAGGATCAGCCGCACTTGCCGGGGGGATCCGAAGGGGTGTTCGACGCATGAGCCAGCCACCCACACCGCTGTCCGAGCAGGAGCAGCAGCAACTGCTCCGGCGGATCGGCCGGGCCATGCTGCCGGCGTTCCCGCCCGAGTGGCAGCGCGTGCGCGCCGAGTACCGCGCGGCCGGCCGGCACATCGAGGTGGACCTGGCCTTCGCCGGACCGGACGGCCAGTGGCGGCAGGTCCGGCCGCCGATGGACGTCGTGCAGCTCTTCGGGCAGTTGCGGGCGGGCATGCACGCGGCGGACCGGGGCACGTGGCTGAGCGCGGTCTACGAGCTCGAAGCGCCGGCCGCGTTCGCGGTGGACTTCACCGCCGACGAGGAGCCGCGCTGGCGCAACCCGCCGCCGGTGATCGGCTTCCAGGACGAGTTGCGCACGTTCCCGCGCGCCGACGAGCGCATCCCGGACTGGCTGCGCCACCGGGCGGGCCTGCCGCCGCGCGTCGAGACCGTGCCGCCGGGCGAGCTGCGCACCGCCCTGGTGTACGACAGCCGGGACGAAGCGGGGCGTCCGGTGGTGAACCGGCCGCCGGTGGACCCCCGGTTGCGCGAGGCCCTCGTGGCGTACCTGGAGGCCGCTCCGGTCGTGCTGGCCGCGCGGAACCTGGACGTGGACGAGTTCGCGCCGGGCGACCAGGACGTGCCGCTGAACTTCCGCACCGACGGCACCTGGATCTGGGCCGGCGCGGTGTCGCACTACCTGCGCAAGCACGGCCTCCCCCCGGAACCCGCCCTGGTGCACCACATCCGCAGCCGGGAATTCCAGGTGGCCGAGGTCGACGAGGCCACCAGGGACCGGGCCGCCGCCCTGATCACCGGAGCCTGAGCACCGGAGGCTGAGCCCCGGCGCACCCCGCTCCGACCACCCGGCCGGGCACCCGGCGGGTCGACCTGTACCGCCGACCGCACGGCCCCGATCAGGGGGCGACGGCATCGCGACCAGCCGCCGGACGAGTGCGGTGTCACCGTTGCCGGCCCCTCTGTTTTCACGCAGAGTCAGTAGATGTGTGCGTAGAGTCCGATTATTGGGACATTCGGGGCATCTATGCGCACAAGGGCGCACGCCCGGGATACCCTGTGCGCATGAGTCCCGCGCTGGAGGCGGTTTTGGCCGAGGCAGGTTTGCAGGTCACCCCCGACGAGTTCCTGTCCCTCGTCGCGGACGCGGCCAAACGACTCGCCCCACCGCACCCGGACCCGGCGGGCTACTTCACCCCGGACCAGCGCGACGCCCTGACCGAGGCCGGCCTCGACCTGTCCCCGCACCGCACCGAGGACGACCAGCCCCGCGCCCGGACCGTCGTGGCGCACGCCGTGCTGCGCGACTCGGCCCTGACCGTCGCCGAGGCCGCCCGGCAGCTCGGCGTCGACACCAGCCGCATCCGCCACCGCCTGGGCGTGGGCCGGCTGGTCGGCTGGAAGGACCGGGGGGCGTGGCGGCTGCCCGCGTGGCAGTTCGCCGGCACCGGCGTCCTGCCCGGCCTGGAGACCGTGCTGGCGGCGGTCCCGACCGACCAGCCGACCCTCGTGGTCGCGGGTTTCATGACCACCGAACAGGAAGACCTCCTGCTGGAGAACGACCGCACGTCGCCCCGGGAGTGGCTGCTCGCCGGCGGCGACCCCCGCCGGGTGGCGGAGCTGGCCACCCGACTCGGCACGCCGGCCTAGCCACCACCACCTCCCCGACAGGATCCGAATGTCCCGGCTCCCCCAGCCG
Source organism: Actinosynnema sp. NPDC023587 (assembly GCF_040640215.1). Taxonomy (NCBI): domain Bacteria; kingdom Bacillati; phylum Actinomycetota; class Actinomycetes; order Pseudonocardiales; family Pseudonocardiaceae; genus Actinosynnema; species Actinosynnema sp. NPDC023587. The sequence continues at coordinate 46,044 of NZ_JBFABG010000004.1, forward strand.
CCAGCTCCTGCCGTGCTCCAGGCCAACCTGCGCCGCACCGAGGACGTGGTGGCCGTGCACCGCGCGACCAGACTCGTCCGGATCTTCACGGCGAAGGGGCTCCACCCCCAGCGCTGGAACAGCTTCCGCTACACCGGCCCGCTCCCCCACGCCCGGTTCGACACCCAGCCCCCGTCACCGGACGGCGCACCCACCCACGCGCACGACCAGGGCGTGCTGTACTTCGGCCTGACGGTGAGAACGAGCATCGCCGAGGTCTACCAGCAGACGTCGGTGGTGGACCGCCGCACCAGGAGTCCGTTCCTGGTGATCCTGCGCCCCCGCAGGACCCTGCGGCTGCTGGACCTGGCGGGCCTGTGGCCGACCCGGGTGGGCGCGTCCCAGGAGATCAGCGCGGGCCCGAAGAACCTGACCCAGCAGTGGGCGAGGGCGATCCGCGCCGCCTACCCGGAGCTGGACGGCCTCTGGTACCGCTCGTCCATGGACTCGGGCACCCCGGCGGTCTGCCTGTGGGACCCGCCAGGGGGCACGGGGCTCCCACCGGCCCCGGACGTGCTGCTCCCGCTGGAGCACCCGGGCCTGGACCTCCCGCTGGCCAGGGCGTGCGAGGAGCTGAACTACACGCTCCTGGGCTAGGACACGGCGGTCGCTCCGCGCTTCACCGACCGGCCGCGCCTCACCGACCGGCTGCGGCACGCCGGCGGGGCGCGGACAGGAACCGCGCGTACCGGACCTCCGGCAGCTCCTGGCCCCCCAGCTCGTACCGGTGCACCAGCCCGTCGTGCCGCCATCCGTGGGACTCGTAGAACTCCCGGCTGCGCGCGTTGTCCTGGAACACCCACAGCACCGCGTACCGGAAACCCTGCTCCACGAGGTGCCGGACCCCCGCCTCGTGCACCACGTGACCGGCTCCCGTGCCCCGGTACCGGGGGTCCGCGTAGATCGCGACCAGCTCACCGGTGTGCAGGTCCGGGTGGGCGTCCTTGGACTCCCGCACCGCGTCGACCGAGCAGTAGGCCCCGATCCGCCCGTCCTCCCCGACGGCCACGAAGACCCGGCTGGGGTCGGGCAGCCCCAGCACCCGCGACCAGGCGGGCAACCGGCTCTCCGGCAGCATCCGGTCCAGCACCGGGTCGTCCACGATCCCGCGGTACGAGTGCTGCCAGGCGTCGACGTTGATCCTGGCGATCTCGGGCGCGTCGTCGGGCTGCCCGGCCCGCACGGTCCACTGCATCCGGTGAGCGTGCCCCACGGGCTGTCCGGTTCGCTAGCTTTCCACCAACTCCGGGAAGCTCAGCTCTCCACCAGCTCCGGGAGGGCGCGCGGCGCTCCCGGGCACAGGTAGCCCGCGTAGCTGGCACCCTTGACCGAGAACCGGCTCGGGCGGAAGCGCGAGGGGTCGAGGTCGCGGAAGCGCGTGCGCACCACGTCGTCGAACAGGCGCTCGGAGATGACCAGCACCAGATCGCTGTCCCCCTCCGCCAGCGCCCGCCGCACGGCCCGCGAGTCGAGCAGCCGGCACGTCACGATCGGGGCCTGCCCGACCAGGCCGAACTGCCCGGCGGTGAGCGTGCCGCAGTGCATGGCGAGTCTCATCCGCAGGGGCGTCCCGGCCCGCCGCAGCTCGCGCAGCGCCCGCGCCACCCCCTCGGTGAAGTGGGCGATCACCCACGCCGTGTCCGCGTCGGCGGGCAGCACGGCCAGTTCCCCGTCTCCGCGCAACTGGCGGTACCACTGGGAACGGTCCAGTCCGGCGTCTCGGGCGGCTACGTCCAGCACCTCGCCCAGTCTCGACTGCACCAGCGACTGGTCCAGTGCGTCGAGCTTGCTGTAGCCCTCGACGTCCACGGCGACCACGAGCCGGTAGACCAGTCCGTCGAGTGGTGTCACGGTGTCCAGCATCACCAGCACAGCATCTCCCGGCGGTCCCGCGACAACTAGCGGTATCACCGGGTTTCCGACCAGTCGTACGCGATGCTGCTCAACACCCCGCGATCCACGATCGTGATGGTCCGGTACCCCATCCGGATCACCCCCCGGTCGCGCAGCAGCCGGAGTTCCTTGCGCGCGGTGTCCTCTTCCGCCCCGACCAGGGCACCGAGTTCCCGTTGGGTGAGACCCAGGTCGACGGTCACGCCTTCCGGGACGGCTCGCCCGTACCCGTCGGCGAGCTCGTCGAGCACCCGCGCGAGCCGGACGAACGCCGGGTAGCCGTTGAAGTCGATGCGCCGCTTGTCGGCCCACCGCAACGTGTGCATGATCGTCCGGGTGAGGGCCAGGTTCGCCTCGGGGAACCGGTTCAGGTACTCCCGGAACGCCACCGAAGAGATCACCCGGACGTGCGCGTCACCGCACACGGTCACGGTCGCCGAGCGCGGTTCTCCGCTCAGCGCGGCCATCTCGCCCACCACGTCGCCGCCGACCTTGATGCTCAGCAGCGCGACCCGGCCGTTCTCCAGCGTGACGGTCGCCTTCACGACCGCCCGCACCAGCAGCACCACGTGGTCGGACTCCTCCGCCTCGCGGAGCATCACCTCGCCGCGGCGGAAGGCCTGGGGCACGCCCAGTTCCAGCAGCGCGGCCTGGCTCCCGGGCGGCAGCAGGTCCAGGAAGGTCCCCGCGGGCCAGGTGCCGGCGCGGGGTGTCGGGATCACGGTCATGAGACCTCCTCGCAGGCACCCAGTGTCCCGCGATCCGACGTCCCCCTCAGCCGTTCGGCCGGGCTGAACCCGATCCGCCCAACTTCGCCACCTTCGGGTAACGCCCACCACGCCGCGAACGACCTCGCGAACCGGCCGTCACGAACCCGCCACCCCGCGAACCCCGGACCCGCCCGCGCGGACTCAGGACAGGTGCCGCCCCCACCACTCGACCACCGCTTCGAACCGCTGCTTCCGGTGCCGGGGCTTGCCGGACCGGGTCAGCTCGTGCCCCTCACCGGGGAACAGCAGCATCTCCGCCTCGACCCCGTTGCGCCGCAACGCCACGAACATCCGCTGCGCCTGCTCCAGCGGGCACCGCCAGTCGTGCTCCGAGTGCACCACCATGAACGGCAGCGACACCTTCTCCGCGTAGGTCAACGGGGACATCGCCCGCTGCGCCTCCAGGCTCGGCCCGCAGTACGCGTCGGTGAAGAACCACCCGATGTCGGAGGACCCCGCGAACGAGTCCCACGCGTTGACCGCGCGCTCGCTCCACGCCGCGCGGAACCGCTCACCGTGGTGCGCGGCCAGCCACGACGTCATGAACCCGCCGTAAGACCCGCCCATCACGCCCACGCGGTCCGCGTCCAGGTCCGAGCGCTCCAACGCCGCGTCGAGCACCGACAGCACGTCGTCCACGTCGACGGTCCCGAACGCGCCGATCACGGCCTGCCCGTGCGCCTGCCCGTACCCGGCGGACCCGCGCGGGTTGGGCAGCACCACGGCGTAGCCGGCCTCGGCGTACACCTGGGCCTCATCCCAGAACCCCCACCCGTGGTACATGAACGGCCCGCCGTGCACCGCCAGCACCACCGGGTGCGGTCCTTCGCCCTCGGGCAGCACGAGCCACCCGTGCACCGGGTAGCCGTCCGACGCCGACCCGGTCAGCTCGACCGCCGGCCGCAGCGGCAGCGACCCGCCGAACGAGGTCAGCACGTCACCGCCGACCCGCACCACCTCACCGGTGTTGTCGGACCAGGACACCACCGCGACGACGACGTCGCCGTCGGCCGCGAACGACTTGACCTCGGCCCGTTCACCGGCCAGCAGGTCCAGTTCGGACAGCGTCCACTCGAACCCGTCCAGCGCCACCCGCCGCAGCTCCACGGCACCACGGTTGCGGACGGCGACGAGCGCGTGGTCGCCGACCACCACGGGCGGGCCGGCGAGCTTCTCGCAGTCGACGGTCTCCACGTCGGTGAGCCGGGTCAGCGACCCGCCGGAGTACCGCCACAGGCTCAGGTTCCGGGCGACGCTGTGCACGCCGGTGAACTCGGTCGCGTAGAATACGACGCCGTCCGGCACGGCCACCGGGCAGGACGCCTGCCCGCGCGACTGCACGAGCAACGTCGGCTCGCCACCGGTCGCGGGCACGGTGTACAGGTCGGTGTGCAGCGTCTCGACCGCGCCCAGGTCGCGGTCGGCGACGAAGACCAGCGCCGAGCCGTCGGCGGTCCACGTCGGGTCGGACACGTCGAACGCGCCGTCGGTCAGCGCGACCGGTGCGGCACCGTCCAGGCCCACGGTGTGCAGCCGGGGCGACCGGTCGGTGGTGAAGCCGAGGTCGTCGATCCGGTAGTCCAGCCGCAGGATGTGCCGGGCCGCCTCGGCGTCCGCCGCCGGCGGGTCCTCGCCCTCGACGGCGGTGGTGCCGTACCGGCCGGGCTCGGGCACCCGCGCGGTGAACGCGAGCCGGGTGGAGTCGGGCGACCACACCGGGACGCCCGCGCCCAGCTTGAGGTCGGTGAGCTTGCGCGCCTCGCCGCCCCCGGTGGGCATGACGTGCAGTTGCGGCGCGGTGCCCCGCTCCGCGACGCGGAGGAACGCGACCCAGCGCCCGTCCGGGGAGATCCGGGGGGCCAGGTCGCGTTCCGCCCACGTCCAGGGTCGGACGCCGCCGTCCAGCGGCACGGCGCTGAGCCCGCCCCGATAGGCGTTCGCGGTGACGTCCGGCGTCTGGACGTTGACCAGGACGAGGTCCCCCCGAACCGACACGGAGCCGGGCAGGGTCAGCGACTGCAAGTCATCGGGGCGCACGAATCAGGACGTTACCGCAGAACTCTTTAGCAAGGCTCACGAGAATTTGACGCTCACAGTTTCCCGGAGGACAACTCTCCGCCACCGGCCGATCACCCGGTGGACGAAGTCGAGGACAATCCCGAACGGGCCGTTCCGCGCCGACCGAAGACCGGTCGGCGCGAATAGGAGCAATCGTCACTTCACGATCTTGGCGGCTTCCGGGTCGCGCTTGACCTTGATCAGCGAAGCGATAGTGGTAATCGCCAGCACACCCACGATCACCGACAGCGACAACTCGATGCCGATGGTCGGCACCCCCAGCGGCTCACCGCCGTTGAGGAACGACAGGGAGTTCGTGTGCAGCGCCTCCAGGATCAGCTTCACGCCGATGAAGCCGAGGATCACCGAGAGCCCGATCGACAGGTAGACCAGCTTGCTCAGCAGGCCGCCGAGCAGGAAGTAGAGCTGGCGCAGGCCCATCAGCGCGAACGCGTTGGCGCTGAAGACCAGGAACGGCTCCTTGGTCAGGCCGAAGATCGCCGGGATGGAGTCCAGGGCGAACAGCAGGTCGGTGGTGCCGATCGCGACCATGACGATGAACATCGGCGTCACGAACCGCTTGCCGTTGATCTTCACGAACGACTTCGAGTCGTGGTACTGGTCGGCCACCGGGAACACCTTGCGCACGAACCGCAGCGCCGCGTTCTCCTTGTAGTCCTCTTCCTCCTCGTTGTGGTCCGTCCGCGCCAGCTTGTAGCCGGTGTAGATGAGGAACGCGCCGAAGAGGTAGAAGACCCAGCTGAACTGGGCGATGACCGCCGCGCCCACCGCGATGAAGATGCCGCGCATGATCAACGCCATCACGATGCCGACGAGCAGCACCTTGTGCTGGTGGATCGCGGGCACCTTGAAGGTGGTCATGATGATCAGGAAGATGAACAGGTTGTCGACGCTGAGCGAGTACTCCGTGATGTACCCGGCGAAGAACTCGCCGGCGTACGTGCCCCCGGCGAAGAACCAGATGCCCAGACCGAACAGGAGCGCCACCGCGACGTAGAACGTCACCCACCGACCGGCTTCGCCGATGGTGACCTCGTGCGGTTTGCGGTCGACGATGAACAGGTCGATCGCAAGCAGGACGAGCAGACCTGCGATCGTCGCGATCCACAACCACGCGGGAACAGCCATCGAAACACCTCCGGTACATCGCGCGCACGCCAATGACCGGAGGTCTCCTCCGTCGGCTCGTAGAGCCGACCGGCGGCACCGGGACCCCGACGTTGGGCTCCGTGCTGACGACACCGCCGCTTAGGGAGTACTCCCCTCCACGCTGTGCACAGTCTCACGCATCATTGCGGGTTCGCGCCAGTCTTGGTGATCGGACCCACCCGCCCGTGGGGTTTTCGCTGAGAACGATGAACCCCCGTGACGCCGCGTTCTCAGCAAAATCGGCCGGCGCGCCCTCTTCCGCCTAAGGTCAACAAGGTGGCCCTCCCCTCCCGCCTCCGCGGCAGGTGGTCGCTCCCCGCGCTGATCGTGCTCGTCGCCCTGGTGGGTGCCGTCGTGGTCTGGACGCGGTCGGGCGACGAACCGCCTCCGGTGGCCAAGCGCGACGCGCTGATCGACGTGCCGGAAAGCCCCGGCAGTGACCGGGCAATCCAGCTCGACACCACGCTCTACCTGCCCGAACGCACCCCCGCGCCGGCCGTGCTGCTCCCGCACGGCTTCGGGGGCAGCAAGGACAGCGTGACCGGCCAGGCGAACGAGCTCGCCCAGCGCGGGTTCGTCGTGCTGACCTACTCGGCGCGCGGCTTCGGCCGCAGCACCGGGCAGATCGCGCTGAACTCGCTGGACCACGAGGTCCGCGACGCGCAGAAGCTGCTCGACTGGCTGGCCACCCGCGAGGAGGTGCGCACCGACGCGGCGGGCGACCCGAGGGTCGGCGTGACCGGCGGGTCGTACGGCGGCGCGCTGGCGCTGTCGCTCGCGGGCGTGGACCGGCGGGTGGACACCATCGTCCCGGTGATCACGTTCAACGACCTCGGCCAGGCGCTGCTGCCGAACTCGGCGCGCGCCGGCGACGTCGACACCGCCTCGCCGTCGCCGGGCGCGTTCGGCGACGACGGCGTGTTCAAGCGGTCGTGGGCGGGCATCTTCTTCTCCGCCGGCCTGTCCGGCGGCGACCTCGCCAGTCCCGGCCAGGAGGCCCAGGAACCCGGGCAGCGCACCGAGACCGGCGTGCCCGACGCGTCCGCGACCCCGCAGGGCGGCTCCCGGCCGGCCGGGCCGGTCAACGGCGCGTGCGGCCGGTTCCAGGCCGACGTGTGCGCCGCCTACACCGACGTCGCGACGACCGGTCGGGCCAGTGACCGGACCCTGGAGCTGCTGCGCCGCTCGTCGCCCGCCACGGTGACCAACCGGATCACCCAGCCGACGATGATCGTGCAGGGCGAGCAGGACACGTTGTTCGGCCTCGACCAGGCCGACGCGAACGCCCGGCAGATCGCCGCGAACGGCGCGAAGGTGAAGGTGGTCTGGTACTCCGGCGGCCACGACGGCGGCTCGCCGGGTCCCGAGCTGCGCTCGCAGATCGCCGACTGGATGGCGTTCCACCTGGAGGACAAGGGTTCCGACCCCGGCGTGAGCTTCGAGTACACGGTGGTCGGCGCGTTCCGCAGCAGCGGTTCCCCGGCGCTGCGCACGGTCGTCGCACCGCACTACCCCGGCCTGCCCGGCGCGGCCCCGATCGAGCGCCGCACCCTCGCCCTGACCGGCCGCGACCAGACCGTGGTCAACCCAGCGGGCGGCAACCCGGCGGCGGTGAGCAACCTGCCCGGCCTGGGCTCGGCGCTGTCCCGGTCCAGCTCGCTGTCCTCGCGGCTGTCCCTCGACCTGCCCGGCCAGGCCGCCGTCTTCGCCACCGAGCCGCTCACCTCGCAGGTGCTGCTGACCGGCGCGTCCACGGTGAAGCTGCGCGTGTCGGCGGTGCCCGGCCAGCCGGTGCCGACCGAGGGCGCGGTGCTGTTCGCCAAGCTCTACGACTCGGACGCCAACGGCGTGCGGACGCTGCCCGGCTCGGCGGTCGCGCCGATCCGGGTGCGGGACCTGCCCGCCGACGGCACGCCGGTCGACGTGACCGTGACGCTGCCCGGCGCGGTGCGCCCGGTGGAGAGCGAACACCGCCTGCAACTCGTGGTGTCCACGACGGACCAGGCGTACCAGAACGCGAACGAGCCCACGTCCTACCGGATCGGCCTGGCCGCGCCGGACCTCTCGGTGCCGGTGGTGGCGGGCGTGAACGCGACCAGCGAGGTCCCGACGACCGCGCTGTGGGGCATCGCGATCGTGCTGATCGTCTGCGCCCTGGTCGGCGTGGTGGCCTGGTTCCGCCGCCGGCTGACCGCCGACGTGGACCCGGAGCTGTCCGGCGTGCCGCTGGTGATCTCCGGCCTGACCAAGTCCTACCCCGGCGGCCTGACCGCCGTGAAGGACCTGTCCTTCCGGGTGGAGCACGGCCAGGTGCTGGGCCTGCTCGGCCCGAACGGCGCGGGCAAGACGACCACGCTGCGGATGCTGATGGGCCTGATCCAGCCCAGCGAGGGCGGGATCAGGGTGTTCGGCCACCGGATCGTCTCCGGCGCGCCGGTGCTGTCCCGCATCGGGTCGTTCGTGGAGGGCTCGGGCTTCCTGCCGCACCTGTCCGGCCTGGCGAACCTGCACCTGTACTGGGCGGCCACCGGCCGGCCGGTGGAGCAGGCGCACTTCGACGAGGCGCTGGAGATCGCCGGTCTGGGCGACGCGGTGCACCGCCGGGTGCGCACGTACAGCCAGGGCATGCGGCAGCGGCTGGCGATCGCCCAGGCCATGCTCGGCCTGCCGGACCTGCTGGTGCTCGACGAGCCGACCAACGGGCTCGACCCGCCCCAGATCCACCAGATGCGCGAGGTGCTGCGGCGGTACGCGGCGGCCGGGCGCACGGTGCTGGTGTCCTCGCACCTGCTCGCCGAGGTCGAGCAGACGTGCAGCCACGTCGTGGTGATGCACAAGGGCACCCTGGTCGCGGCCGGTCCGGTCGAGGAGATCGCGACGGGCGGCGGCGAGGCCACCTTCCGGGTCGACCGGCCCGACGAGGCGGCCGACGTGCTGCGCGGCCTGTCCGGCGTGCAGGGCGTGTCGGTGGACGGCGACCAGGTGCACGCGGGCCTCAACGGCACCCCGCGCGCCGAGGCGTTGCAGGCCCTGGTCGCGGCCGGCGTGGCGGTGGACCAGGTCGGTCCGCGCCGCCGCCTGGAGGACGCTTTCCTGGAGTTGGTGGGCGAATGAGCACGACACGCACGACCCGGCGAGCGGCTCCGGCCGCACCCCAGGACCGGAAGGAGGCGGGCGCATGAAGGCCACCGGCAACGACAGCGGCGTGCACACCGATCCGTCGGCGATCTCCGACCTGACCGACGCGGCCGAGCACGAGCACTCGTCGGTCGCACCGGACGGCTCGAAGGTCGGCTACCGGGCCGGCCGGACGCTGCCCATCCGGGTGGAGCTGGTCCGGCAGTTGCGGCGCAGGCGGACCCAGTTGGTGCTGGGCTTCCTGGTGCTGCTGCCGTTCATCCTGGTGGTGTCCTTCGAGCTGGGGCAGTCCTCGCCGAACCGGCGGTCGGGCGGTTTCGTCGACCTGGCCACGGCCAGCGGCGTGAACTTCGTGATCCTGACGCTGTTCGTCAGCGGGAGCTTCCTGCTGCCGATGATCGTGGCGCTGTTCTTCGGCGACACGATCGCCTCCGAGGCGTCCTGGTCGAGCCTGAAGTACCTGCTCGCCGCGCCGGTCCCCCGGCACCGGCTGCTGCGCCGCAAGGCGTTGGCGTCCGGTCTGCTGTCGGTGTTCGCGCTGGTCCTGCTGCCCGCCGTGGCGCTGGGCGTTGGCGTGCTCTGGTACGGCGCGGGCGAGGCGGTCAGCCCGACCGGTGAGGCGGCGTCGTTCGGGTCCAGCGTGTACGGCATGGCGCTGGCGGTCTGCTACATCTCCATCCACCTGTTCTGGGTGGCGGGGTTGGCGCTGTACCTGTCGGTGTCCACGGACGCGCCGCTCGGTGCCGTCGGCGGTGCCGTGCTGGCGTCGATCCTGTCGCAGATCCTCGACCAGATCACGGCGCTGGAGGACCTGCGGAACTACCTGCCGACGCACTACGCGTTGGCGTGGGTCGACCTGCTGTCGTCCGATGTGGACTGGTCGCAGATGGCCAAGGGCACGTTCTCGGCCCTGGCCTTCGGCGCGTTCTTCACGCTGCTGGCGGCCCGCAAGTTCGGCCGCAAGGACATCACGAGCTGAGGTGCCGGTCCACCGGGAGCGCCGCGCTCCCGGTGGACCGGACCTCGCTCGGCGGCGTGTCCGGGACGAAACGGCCCGGTCGACGGGGGCGGATTCGAGGGGTCGTCGCAACACGGTCGGTCAGCCGGTTTCGACCAGGAGTTCAGCGAGGCGCTCGGCCGGGGTGTCCCAGCCGAGCGTTGTGCGTGGGCGGCCGTTGCCAGGGGCCGGCGGGGTCGCAGAAGTAGACGGGGATGTCGGTGGCCGTGGTGAACGCGGCGTGGCCGGCCACCTCGGAGCCCTGGTCCCGGGTCGGCGATCCGGTGAGGTGGCGGGGCAGGTGCATCAGCAGCAGGTAGCGGGTGGCGCGGTCGACCGGGGTGCCGATGGCGGAGGCACCGTCCTTGCCGATGATCAGGTCGCCTTCCCGGTGGCCGGGCACCGCCCGGTCCTCGACCTCGGCGGGGCGTTCGCTGATCATGACCATCGGGCTGGTGAACCGGGACTGCCGCTGCCGGGCCTGGCGGCGGGGTTTGCGCGCGGTGCGGCCGGTGCGCAGCGCCTTGGCGAGTTCGCGGCCCAGTTCGCCGCGTCCTTGCGGGCAGAGGGCCTGGTAGATCGTCTCGTGGGTCACGTGCCACTCCGGGCGGTCGGAGAAGTCCCGCCGCAGCAGGGCTGCGATCTCGCTCATGCCCGCGCCTTCGCGCCGCCGGTCGGCGATGCGGATGCGCTCGTCCTCATCGAGATACCGGCCCCGCACGGACGTGGACGCCGTCGCGGTGATCGGCCGTGCCCCCACCTCGCGGCCGGTCGGGTTGCGTCCGTTGCGCCATCGTCTGCCGGTGCGGAGGTCGATCCCGACGATCCCGCAGGCTTCTCGATCACCGACGCCCGACAGCGACGGGCGTGCCGAACGTCGACGGGACCACCGCCGCCTTCCGACTCAGCCCCGCCCCGCACTCCCGGCCACCACGGCCGACCGCGCCGGCCGAGGCGTCACAGCACCGGGCGCTCGGCCTCGGGCAGCTCGGCCTTGAGCAGCTCGGTCGTGGGCAGTTCGGCCTTGGGGCGCTTGGCCTTGGGCAGTTTGGCGACGACCGTGTCGTACGAGCGGTCGAGCAGTTCGCGCACGTCGTCGTCGGGCACGCCGCCGCCGAGTCGCAGCCGGTTCCAGCCGTAGCGGCCGATGTACGCGCTGACCGTGATGTCGTCGGGGAACCGGTCCCGCCACTCGGCCGCTTCCTCGGCGTCCGCCCCGGACTTCACGCCGACGGTCCGCGCGGACAGCGCGATGAACGCGAACGCCTTGCCGCCCACCTTGCAGACCAACTCTTCGTCACCCCACGGGTAGCTCTCCTCCGCGCCCAGCTTGGCGAGGCAGTGCGCGATCACGTCGTCCAACGTCATGGTCCGACACGGTAGGGCACACCACCGACAACGGGCCCGAGCCGGCGACGGACCCGCAGGTCGCGCGCAGGCGGGGGCCCCGGCGCGGAGTGGGGTGCGCCGGGGCCCGTGGTCGGGAGCGGGGCGGGCTACTTGACCCCGGCTGCGTCCATGCCCCGGAGTTCCTTCTTCAGGTCCTGGATCTCGTCCCGCAGGCGGCCCGCCAGTTCGAACTGGAGCTCACGCGCCGCGTTCATCATCTGGTCGGTGAGCTGCTGGACCAGGTCGGCCAGCTCGGACCTCGCCATGGTGCCGGTGTTGCGGTCGGCCAGGACCCCCGAGCTGCGACCGCTCGCGCCCGGGTCGCCGGTCGGCTTCTTGCCCCGGGACGCGTTGCGGCCGGAGCCGCCCGGTTCGAGGGCGTCCTCGGCCTCGGCGTAGACCTGCTCCAGGATGTCGGTGATCTTCTTGCGCAGCGGCTGCGGGTCCAGGCCGCGTTCCTCGTTGTAGGCCACCTGCTTCTCGCGCCTGCGGTTGGTCTCGTCGATCGCGTGCCGCATCGAGTCGGTGATGCGGTCCGCGTACATGTGGACCTGGCCGGAGACGTTGCGGGCCGCGCGGCCGATGGTCTGGATGAGGCTGGTGCCGGAGCGGAGGAAGCCCTCCTTGTCGGCGTCCAGGATGGAGACCAGGGAGACCTCGGGGAGGTCGAGACCCTCGCGGAGCAGGTTGATGCCGATCAGCACGTCGAAGTCGCCCAGCCGGAGCTGGCGCAGCAGCTCGACCCGGCGCAGGGTGTCAACCTCGGAGTGCAGGTAGCGGACCCGGATGCCGAGCTCCAGCAGGTAGTCGGTGAGGTCTTCGGACATCTTCTTGGTCAGCGTGGTGACCAGCACCCGCTCGTCGCGCTCGGCCCGCACCCGGATCTCGTGCACCAGGTCGTCGATCTGGCCCTCAGTCGGCTTGACGATCACCTCGGGGTCGACCAGGCCGGTCGGGCGGATGACCTGCTCCACGAACTCGCCGCCCGCCTGGCCCATCTCGTACGGGCCCGGCGTCGCCGAGAGGTACACCGTCTGGCCGATGCGGTCGGCGAACTCCTCCCAGGTCAGCGGTCGGTTGTCCATCGCGCTGGGCAGCCGGAAGCCGTGCTCCACGAGGTTGCGCTTGCGGGAGGCGTCGCCCTCGTACATGCCGCCGATCTGCGGCACCGTCACGTGCGACTCGTCGATGACCAGCAGGAAGTCGTCCGGGAAGTAGTCGATGAGGGTCGCCGGGGCGGTGCCCGCCGCGCGGTCGTCGATGTGCCGCGAGTAGTTCTCGATGCCGGAGCAGAACCCGACCTGGCGCATCATCTCGATGTCGTAGGCGGTGCGCATCCGCAGCCGCTGGGCCTCCAGCAGCTTGCCCTGGCGCTCCATCCTGGCCAGTTGGTCGGCCAGCTCGGCCTCGATGTTCCCGATCGCCTTCTCCATGCGGTCCGGGCCGGCCACGTAGTGCGTGGCCGGGAAGATCCGCAGCTCGTCCACTTCCTTGACCACGTCGCCGGTGAGCGGGTGCAGGTAGTAGAGCTTGTCGATCTCGTCGCCGAAGAACTCGACCCGGAGCGCCAGCTCCTCGTACGCCGGGATGACCTCCACCGTGTCGCCCCGGACGCGGAACGTGCCCCGGTTGAACGCCACGTCGTTGCGGGCGTACTGGATGTCGACCAGGGCGCGCAGCAACAGGTCGCGATCGACCTCGCCGCCCACTTCGAGCTGGATCGACCGGTCGAGGTAGGACTGGGGCGTGCCCAGGCCGTAGATGCACGACACGGACGCCACCACGATCACGTCCCGCCTGGTCAGCAGGCTCATGGTGGCCGAGTGGCGCAGCCGCTCCACGTCCTCGTTGACCGAGGAGTCCTTCTCGATGTAGGTGTCGGTCTGCGGGATGTACGCCTCGGGCTGGTAGTAGTCGTAGTAGCTGACGAAGTACTCCACCGCGTTCTCGGGGAAGAACTCCTTGAGCTCGTTCGCGAGCTGGGCCGCGAGGGTCTTGTTGGGTGCCATCACCAGCGTCGGGCGTTGCAGCTTCTCCACCAGCCACGCCGTGGTGGCGGACTTGCCGGTGCCGGTCGCGCCGAGCAGCACGATGTCCTTCTCGCCGCCCCGCACCCGCTTCTCCAGGTCCGCGATCGCCGCCGGCTGGTCACCTGCGGGCTGGTAGTCGGAGACCATGCGGAACTGCCCGTCGGTGCGGGGGATGTCGCCGACGGGGCGGTGCGCCGAGTGCGCCTTGACCGGGATCTCGGTAGGGAAAGCCACGGGTACGACGGTACGCCTCGGGTACGACAATCACTGATCGCCCCAGGTCAGGGGCGGGATACCGGCGCTCGCGCCCCGCCGGCGGCAGCCGCCCTCAGTTGCAGCAGTTGCAGCAGTCACAGCAGTCGCCGCACCCACCGCCACCGCCACGGCCGCCGCCCCCACCGCCACCGCAGTCACAGCCGCTCGACGAGCAGTCGCAACTGGACCGCCACTTGCCGCTGAACGGGCCGGGGTAGGGGTCGCGGCAGCAGTACTGGCAGGTCCCGCACTGGTAGAAGAAGGCCAGGCAGCCGAGCACCAGGCCGCGCCCCTTCGGCGGGTGCGCCAGCTCCGGCCAGAACCACAGGCCGCGCCCGGGTCCGGGCCGCGCGCCGGGCCGGTCCCAGCGCGTCGGACGCGACGGCGGTTCGTTCCCGCCTCCCCCGTACGCCCCGGCCGCTGCGGGCGGCGGAACCGGACCGGGTGGCGGCACGCTGCCGTGAGGCGCGGACCCAGGCGGGTACGCGCCAGGCTGCCACCCGGGCTGCGGGGTGCCTTGCGGCCCGTGTGCGTGAGGGTCGCCGAACGCACGCCGGATCGACTCCTGCACCTCGTGCACGAGCAGCGCGTGCACGAGACGTCCGTCCACGAAGTCCACTTCGCGCAACGCGAGCTTGATCCCCAACGCGGCGTCGTCGCACAACCGCCGTGCCTCTGCCACCGACGTGCCGGTGGCCTCCAGCGGGTTCCACGCGCCCGACGCGCGGTCCTCGGCCAGGTCCTCCACGGCGTCGATGAGGTGCGCCAGTCGACCGAACAGCCGCCCCACCTCGCGCAGCGGCACCACGTTGCCGGGTCGTCCGGCCAGGGTCGCGGTCTGCGCCACGGCCTCGCCGGCGGCGGTCTCGGTCGGTTCGGTCACCAGCAGCACCGAGCTCCCCGGGCCGGCGGCGGCCTCCACCGATGCCTGGCGCTGCACGGCGTCGACCAGCACGGCGGTGTCGAACCCCAGGTCGGAGCCGGTCTCGGCGGCCTGCCGGGCCCACCGCCGCGCCACCTGACGCCCCACGCCCCGCGCCGGCGCACGGGAAAACGCGCCGTCCCGGTCGTCCACGTGGTCGCCGACCTTGGCCGCTGCCAGCACCAGCGACACCGTCGCGGCCAGCCGCGCGCCCACGCCCACGGCGACATCGGCGGACTTCATGCCCCGCAGCGCGCAGGGGCCCGCCGAACGCCGCGAGCGGGCCGTCTGGGCTTCCACGAGGGCGGAGACGACCAGCCCGTCGTAGTTCGTGACGACGCGGGCGAGGTGCCCGTGGTCGTCCCGCAGCGCCAGGCACAGCCCGCAGAGGTGTGCCAGCCACGATTCGCGCAGGTCCGCGCCCAGGCGGTTGCGGCACGGCCGGATGATCCCGAACATGGCGGAAGAGTAAGGGATCATCATACTTTCGGGTGACAGAATCGGGTGTTCGGCGGCTTGGCGTGCCTAGAGTGCCCGTCGTGACGCTGAGCGCGGCAGGGACCCCACAGATGCACATCCACCCGCCGAAGATCGAGTACTTCGACCTGGACGCCAAGAGCAACACGGACCCCAAGGGGTACCTGCGCGGCGTCGAGGAGTACCGGCTGACCCGGCACGGGCTCTACATGTTCCGCCCCGTAACCGGCCACCCGCACCTGTCCCACTTCGAGTCGTGGCTGGTCCCGTCACACGGGCTCCGCGTCACACGGCAGTCCTGGCACCCCGGGCACGAGCGCGACTACGACCTCTACGTGGACATCGTGGAGATCACCTTCAGCGGGTCCGTGTGGAGGACCGTGGACCTCTACCTGGACCTGATCGTGCGCACCGGCCGCAGCGTCACCGTGCTGGACACCGACGAGCTGTTGGCCGCGTTGGGCAAGGACCTGATCCGACCGGACCGCGCGCAGTGGGCGCTGGAGACCGCCTACCGCGCCGTGGCCGGCATCGCCGCCCACGGGCACGACGCCGTGCGGTGGCTGGCGTCTCAGGGGATCGTCACCACGTGGCGTCGCAGGTGATACAGACAGTAAGACTCACTGGTCAACCGCCATCCGAGTCCGTCACCGGAAAGAGACCCGTACACCCACAGACCGTGATGTAACGAATCGGCCCGCAGTGTTACCGGCCGCACACTTACGGCTACCCTCGGGTCGCGTGGGAGCGGTCATCACACCTCAGCTGGTCGACGTCGTCGACACCGTCAGCGCAGTTCGGAGCTACTCGTCGGGCATGTCCCGACATCTGTCGACCTGCCGCGTGGAGAGCTGGGGACTGCGCCTCGAATGCCCCACGCCCGAGGACCCGTTCTCCGATTCGGAGATCACCTGGTTGATGCCGGACCTCGGGTTGCGCCTCACCCACCACCGACCCCGGTCACGTCACGCGCGCAGCGGTCCCAGCGTCCTGACGGCCGTGCGCGTGCTGCGCGACGGACGGTCGTGGCGCACCACGGACCTCCTGCTGGGCCTGGCCGTGCCCGGCGGCACGACCGCCAGGATCGTCCGCTCGGAGGAGTTCGCCGCCGCCGTCGCCGGCCGCGTGCTCAACCCGGATGACGCCGACCAGGCCCTCCGCACCGTGCACCGCACGTTGGAGGAAGTCAGCCTGCACCGCCACGACCTCGACACCTGGCTGACCCACCGGGGCATCTACGACGTCTGGCCGTCCCTGTAGGACGCCATCCGAGCCGTGGCCGCTTCCATCCACGGTTCCTTGGACTCCCCGTAGGCGAACCCGTCCGCATCACCGGCGTGCCGGCGCGAGAGCTCCAGCTTGAGGTCCTGGTACTCCTGCCGGGCGACCGCATCGGCGCGGAGCCAGTCCCGGAACCGCAGCGCCCAGTCCCACCCCGCCCCGCCCTCGACCCGGAGGTGCAGGTGCACCCGCCGTCCGGGGTCGGCCCCGGCGTGCAGCCGCTTGCGCCACTCGGACCGGTCCCCGTACCGGGGGGTGTCGTCGTACCCGCCGAGACCGGGGAACCCGGCGTCGGACAGCGCGTCGGCCAACGAGTCCGCCTCCTCCAGCGAGGACACGGCGACCTGGAAGTCCAGCACGTCCTTGGCCGCCAGCCCGGGAACGGACGTCGACCCGATGTGCTCGATCCGGCGTCCGCCGGTGGCGTGCGAGATCCGCGCGGCCACCCGCGCGGCCTGCTGGGGCCACGTGGGGTCGTAGGCGACGACCTCGGGCGGTCCGGACGCGTACCGGCGCAACCGGACGTTCGCCTCGTAGGGGACCAACCGGTCGGCCCACAGCGCGTCGACGACGGAAAGCACCCGATCGGGCGTCCCCGAGTTGTCGAGCCAGACATCGGCCACAGCGCGCCGTTGCGCGTCGGACGCCTGCTTGCCCATCCGGTTGCGGGCGTCCTGCTCGGGCAACCCCCGCGCGACCAGCCGCTCCACCCGCACCTCGGCGGCGGTGTCCACCATCAGGACCAGGTGGTACATCGGCGCGAGCCCGTTCTCCACCAGGAGCGGGACGTCGTGCACCACCACCGCGTCGGACGGCGCGGCCGAGATCAGCTCGGCGGTGCGGGCCGCGATCCGGGGGTGCGTGATCCCGTTCAGCGTCGCGCGGGCCGAATCGTCGCTGAACACCCGGGCCGCCAGGGCCGCCCGGTCGAGAGCGCCGGAGGCGTCCACGACACCGGTCCCGAAGGCGGCGGCGAGCTCCGCGAGCGCGGGCGTGCCGGGCGCGACCACCTCCCGGGCCAGCACATCGGCGTCGATCACGACGGCCCCGTGCTCGGCCAACCGCCCGGCCACCGTCGACTTACCGGATCCGATGCCCCCGGAGAGGCCCACGCGCAACATGCACGCCAGTCTGCCCGCCCAACCGGGCAAGCGGTGCGCGATCAACCGCACACCTCGGCCGCGCAAGCGCTTTCCCGGAACCGCTCAGGCGTCCTCGATCGGCGTCATCGCCTGGACCGCCAACGCCGCGAGCACGGCGTTCACCTGGTCGTCCGGCACGAATCCGACCTTGGCCCGCGCCACGAACGTCGACTTGCCCAGCGACCCGATCAGCAGCCGCTCCCCGGCCGTGCTGACCACCGAGGCCTTCTGCTTCCCCACCTCGACCTCGGACACGGTCCCGCCCTCGGCCCGTTCGGCGGTGATGCTCTCCACCACGCGGTCCCGGGCCGCGCCGTCGTCCGCGTACGTGGCCAACCCGATGATCAGCGGCGCGGCGGACAGGGGCTGCCGCTCGGCCAGGTCGTAGTAGCAGTCGACCTTCGCGGTGCGGCCGACCGAGGGCTCCGGGATGCCGACGATGGTCCGCACCTCGCCCTGGACCTCGCGCCCGATCCGGGCGTTGACCTTCTCCACCGGCACGATCAGCTCGCAGTCGTCGAGCAGCTCGCGGTCCACCATCACGGGCGTCCGCACGACCGTCGTGGGCGCGAGGATGGTCGGGATCTGGACGGGTGGCGCGACCGCCTGCGGCTGTTCCGAGCACCCGGCCAACCCCGCCACCAGCGCCCCGGCCACCACGACCCCACGCGCGCCCGACCAGCCGGCCGACACCGCCGACTTCACCTCTGGCACCACCGCCGACACCACCCCGCGCGCCTCCGCCGGCACCACCGCCGCCGCGGCCGAAGCCGTTGTCCCCCGCCGAATTCGAGCAGCCATAGGGCTCACAACTTAGCGCACGACAACGGCCCCGCACCTGGAAAGGTGCGGGGCCGTCATGGCGTTCCGGTCGTTCAGCCGACCCGCGAGCGGGTCAGGCGATCACGCGCCGCCTGACAGCTTCTCGCGAAGCGCGGCGAGCTGCTCGTCGCTCGCCAGGGTGCCGCCGGCCTGGGCCGGTGCGCCGCCGGAGGTGCTACTGCTGCTGCTGCTGCCGGCAGCCACGACCGGGGCGTCGCCGCCGGAGGAGTAGTTGGTCTCCCCCGCCGCCTCTTCCTCGGCCGCCGCGGCCTTCGCGACCTGCTTCATGTGGGCCTCGTAGCGCGTGTGGGCCTCGGCGTACTGCCGCTCCCACTCCTCGCGCTGCTTGTCGAAGCCGTCCTGCCACTCCTGGGTCTCCGGGTCGAAGCCCTCGGGGTAGATGTAGTTCCCCTGGTCGTCGTACTCGGCGGCCATGCCGTACTGGGTCGGGTCGAACTCGGAGTCGACCGTGAAGCCCTCGTTGGCCTGCTTGAGCGACAGCGAGATCCGCCGGCGGTCCAGGTCGATGTCGATGACCTTGACCATGACGTCGTCGCCGACCTGGACGACCTGCTCCGGGATCTCCACGTGGCGCTCGGCCAGCTCGGAGATGTGGACCAGGCCCTCGATGCCCTCGTCCACGCGGACGAACGCACCGAACGGGACCAGCTTGGTGACCTTGCCCGGCACGATCTGACCGATCGCGTGGGTCCGGGCGAACTGACGCCACGGGTCTTCCTGCGTCGCCTTCAGGGACAGCGAGACGCGCTCGCGCTCCATGTCGACGTCCAGGACCTCGACCGTGACCTCCTGGCCGACCTCGACGACCTCGGACGGGTGGTCGATGTGCTTCCAGGACAGCTCCGAGACGTGCACCAGGCCGTCCACGCCACCCAGGTCCACGAAGGCACCGAAGTTGACGATGGAGGACACGACGCCCTTGCGGACCTGGCCCTTCTGGAGCTGGTTGAGGAACTCGCTGCGAACCTCGGACTGGGTCTGCTCCAGCCAGGCGCGACGGGACAGGACCACGTTGTTGCGGTTCTTGTCCAGCTCGATGATCTTGGCTTCGAGCTCGCGGCCGACGTACGGCTGGAGGTCGCGCACGCGGCGCATCTCGACCAGGGAGGCGGGGAGGAAGCCGCGGAGACCGATGTCCAGGATCAGGCCGCCCTTGACGACCTCGATGACCGTGCCCTTGACGGGCTCGTCCTTCTCCTTGAGCGCCTCGATGGTGCCCCAGGCGCGCTCGTACTGCGCGCGCTTCTTGGAGAGGATCAGCCGCCCTTCCTTGTCCTCCTTCTGGAGAACCAGGGCTTCGACCTCGTCACCGACCTTCACAACCTCGTTGGGGTCGACGTCATGCTTGATCGACAACTCGCGCGAGGGGATGACGCCCTCGGTCTTGTAGCCGATGTCGAGCAGGACCTCGTCCCGGTCGACCTTGACGATGGTGCCCTCGACGATATCGCCATCGTTGAAGTACTTGATGGTCTTGTCGATGGCGGCGAGGAAGTCCTCCTCCGTCCCGATATCGTTGATAGCGATCTGCTTCGGCGCAGTGACAGCCGGGACAGTGGTGGTGTCGGTGGACATTAGGTAGGTGGCTCCGGTGCGGATTGGGGGTCGTCTGGCCTGTGGGTACAACACTGCGCGGGAGGCAAGGCTTCCCCCGACGACCAGTCCCGTGACGTGCATACCGATCATGGGCAGCGCGAACCCACTACGCGGGCGGTATCGTACGCGCCCCGACGACGTGTGGGCAAACCGCACCCCTCGCGGGTGACCCGAAGGAGCAGTGTGTCCGAGCAGCACGCGAGCGCCGAGCTGGCGCTCGGCACCACCGGCATCGCCCTGAGGAGCGTCGACGCGGCCGAGTCGAGGACCGCGAACCGGATCTGGTGGGACGCGGACGCCGACGACTACCACGCCGAACACGGCGACTTCCTGGGCTCGGCCGACTTCGTCTGGTGCCCGGAGGGGGTCCGCGAGGAGGAGGTCGGGTACCTCGGCGACGTGACCGGCCGGCGGGTGCTGGAGGTGGGCTGCGGGTCGGCCCCCTGCGCCCGGTGGCTGGCGGCCAGGGGCGCGCACCCGGTCGCGTTCGACATCTCGGCGGGGATGCTGCGGCACGCCGTCGCGGGCAACGCGGCGACCGGGCTGTCCGTGCCGCTGGTGCAGGCCAGCGCGGACCAACTGCCCTTCGCGGACGCGAGCTTCGACGCCGCGTGCTCGGCGTTCGGCGCGGTGCCGTTCGTCGCCGACGTGGGTGACGTCTTCCACGAGGTGGCCCGCGTGCTGCGGCCCGGCGCGCCCTGGGTGTTCTCCGTGACTCACCCGATCCGGTGGATCTTCCCGGACGACCCCGGGCCGACCGGGTTGACCGCGACCCAGTCGTACTTCGACCGCACCCCCTATGTAGAGGTCGACGACAGCGGGCGCGCGACCTACGTCGAGCACCACCGGACCCTCGGCGACTACGTCCGCGCGCTGGTCGGGGCGGGGCTGGAGCTGGTGGACGTGGTGGAGCCCGAGTGGCCGCCGGGGCACGCCCGGACGTGGGGCCAGTGGAGCCCGCTGCGGGGCCGGCTGTTCCCCGGCACCGCGATTCTGCGGACGCGCAAGCCGTAACCTGCGGTCATGACCGTCAGTCGGGGGCTGGTGGAGGCGCAGGCCACGCGGTTCGCGGGGGTGGACCCCTGGTTGCCGGCGGTGGTCGCGCCGCCGGACGGGGACGTGATCACCGCCGCGCTGCCGGACGGCACGCGGGTCGCGGGCGTCGTGCAGCACCAGGCGCACGAGCGGGGCTCGGCGGCGCGGCTGTGGTCGGCGGCCGAGGTGTGGGAGCTGACGCCGCTGCTGGGCGGCACGGGCGCGGCCGGGATGGACGCGCTGCTGCGCGCGTGGCGGCGGTGGCTGGACCGGGCGGGACCCGCCGAGCGGGACTCGGCGTGCGTGGTGACCTGGCCGAGCCGGGACGCCGAGACCGCGCGGGCGCTGCTCGACCACGGCCTGGTACCCCTGTCGGTGATCGCCGTGCGCCGGACGTCACCCGCCTGGGTGACCCAGAGCCCCCCGGCGATGGCACGGGCCACCGCGGCGCGCACTCCCCCGCCCGCCGGCCCGCTCGCCCCGGACATTCCCCCGCCCGCCGGCCCGCCGCCGCCGTCCGGGGCGCTCGCCATCCGCCGCGCGACGCCCGCCGACCTGGCCGCCGTGCTCGACCTCGCGCTGGCCGAGCTGCGCTACTCGGCGCTGGTCGGGTCGACCGTGGACCGGCCCGAGGCGGCCGAGCTCAAGCGCCGCGCGCTGGCCGAGCGGCTCGCCGCGGGCGGTCCGGCGTGGCTCGCCGAGCGGGACGGGATCGCGATCGCGCTGGCGGAGTGCGCGCTGGTCACGTCCGAGCCGGGCAACTGGACCTCGACCCGGCTGCCGATCGGCCGGTGGGGCTACGTGAACTGCGTGTCGGTGCTGCCCGGCGCGCGGGGGGCGGGGATCGGGCGGCACCTGATGGCGCACGCGCACCGCGAGCTCCAGCGGCTGGGCACGGTCGGCAGCTACCTCTACTACAACCCGCCCAACCCGCTGTCCTCGGTGTTCTGGCCGCGACAGGGGTACCGTCCACTGTGGACCGTGTGGGAGGTCCGCCCGGCGGGTGCGTTGCGCTAGGTCACAGCGGCTCCGGTTGCGGGCGGCCCCCGGCTGCGCCACTATTTGAACTGACCGGTCAGTTCAAAGAAGGGGTCACGTCGTGGAGATCCACGCCCAGCGCGTCGGCGTCACCGGGCCGCACGGCCCGTTGCTCAAGCCGACCAGCCTGCGCGTGCCGGCGGGCGAGCTGCTGCTGGTGGCGGGACCCCCGGCCGCCGGGCACACCGCGTTCGCGCTGGTGCTGTCCGGGCGGATGCGCCCGAGCACGGGCACCGTCACGCCCGACGACGCCGTGCTGCGCGGCGGGGTCGTGCTGGTGGACTCGCCGGACGTGACCGAGCCCGAGGCGTCGCTGTCGCTGTCCGGGGTGGTCGGCGAGGAGCTGGCCGTGAACGGGCGGCGCAGCGGGCGCAAGGCCGTCGCCGACTGGCTGGTCGAGCGCGGGGCCGAGGAGCACGTCGACGCGCGGTTCGAGTACGTCCCGGCCGACGTCCGGTGCGCGCTGATGATGGAGCTGGCCGCCGGGCGACCCGGGGCCCGGGTGCTGGTCGTGGACACGCCGGACCGGTACCACGGCGACCCGACGAGCTGGCTGGCGCTCGCGCGCGACCGCGTGACGCCGGAGCTGTCGGTCGTGGTCCTGTGCACGACCACGTCGGCCGAGGTGCTCGGCGTCCCGGTCGCCCGCCTGGGCGCGGACAACACCGCGCCCGTCCGGGAGGAGCCGACCGCCAAGCACGCCCTGGCCCCCACCGAGCGCGACCTCCGGCCCGTGTCGCCGCCGACCACACCCCCACCGGCCGCTGACAACGCTGTCATCACCACCGCGCACCCCGTCGGGGCGACCGCAGCCGGCCCACCCGCCAAGCACGCCGCCCCTCCCCCGCCGGCACCCCGGCAGGCAGCACCCCGGCAGGGCGCGCACGAGACCGCACCGCGAGCCGACGCCGACGCCGACGCCGACGAGCCCACCGGACCGGACTCGCGCCCGGCCGCCGACCACGCCGAGGAGGACCGGTGACCGCCCTGCGGATGGCGTTCAACGAGCTGCGCCGCATCACGTCCGGCAAGCTGCCCAAGCTCGCCGTCCTGGCCCTGGCCCTGGTCCCCCTGCTCTACGCGGCCCTCTACCTCTACGCCAACAAGGACCCCTACGCGAACCTCAAACAGGTCCCCGCGGCCCTCGTGGTCGAGGACAAGGGCGCGACCGCCGGCGACGGCACGGTCGAGAACGCGGGCGAGGAGGTCGCCGGCGAGCTGATCTCCGGGGCCAGGTTCGACTGGCACCGGGTGAGCGCCGACGACGCCGAGGCGGGCGTCCGCAACGGCACCTACACGTTCGCCCTGACCCTCCCCGAGGACTTCTCCCAGGCGCTGCTGTCCTCCGGCGAGTTCACCCCGCGCCAGGGCGTCATCACGCTGACGACCAACGACGCCAACAACTACCTCGGCTCCACGATCGCCAACCAGGTCGTGGCCGAGGTCCGCCGCTCGGTGTCGGTGAAGGTCGGCGCGGAGGCGGCGGACAGGCTGCTGCTCGGGTTCTCCACGATCCGCGCGAAGACCGTGCAGGCCGCCGAGGGCGCGACCACGCTGGCGAACGGCCAGCAGGACGCCCTGACCGGCAGCCAGAAGCTGGTGGACGGCGCGGCACCGCTCGCGGACGGCGCGGCGCAACTGGCCGCCGGTCTCACCCAGTTGCGCGACCAGACCAAGGACCTGCCGGCGAAGTCCCAGCAGCTCGCGGACGGCGCGAAGCAGGTCGCCGACGGCAACGAGACCGTCGCGCGGACCGCCGAGGACTACGCCGCCAAGGCGCAGGCCCTGGTCGGCCGGCTGGACCAGGTCAACGGGGACGTCGCGACCCGGCTGCGGGCGGCGGGCTTCACCGAGGAGCAGGTGCAGCGCGTCCTGGGGACGCTGACCGAGTCGCGCGCCCCCCTGGACGACGCCAACGGCAAGGTGCAGGGCACGGCCGGGCAGCTCCGCACGCTCGCCAACGGCGCGAAGCAGGTGTCGGACGGCGCGGCGCAGCTCGCGGCCTCGACCCCCGCCCTGACCGACGCGATCACCAAGCTCGACGACGGCGCGGTGCGGCTCGCGGGCGGCAGCGCCCAGTTGCGCGACGGCGCGACCAGCCTGCGCGACGGCGAGCAGCAGCTCGTCGACGGCGCGAACAAGCTGCGCGACGGCCTGAACGAGGGCGTCCAGCAGATCCCGAACCCGGACGACCCGACCCGCGAGTCCACCGCCGACACCATCGGCGACCCGGTGAACGTGCGCGGCGTGAGCCAGACGTCGGCGGGCAGCTACGGCGCGGGGCTGGCCCCGTTCTTCCTCGGGCTGGCGACCTGGATCGGCGCGTTCGTGCTGTTCCTGCTGCTCAAGCCGTTGTCGCGGCGCGGGTTGGCGACCGGGCAGAACGCATTGCGGGTGGCCCTGGGCGGGTGGCTGCCCGGCGTGCTGCTGGGCGCGGCGCAGGTCGTGATCATGTTCGCCGCGGTGACGGTGGTGGTCGACATCCGGCCCACCCACCCGGTCGGGACCCTCGGGTTCCTGCTGCTCACGTCGGCGACGTTCGTGGCGGTGCTGCACGCGTTGAACGCGCTGCTCGGCGCGGTCGGCAAGTTCGTCGGCCTGGTGCTGCTGATCCTCCAGCTCGTCAGCGCGGGCGGCACGTTCCCGTGGCAGACGATCCCCGTCCCGCTCTACCCGCTGCACTACGGGCTGCCCATGGGCTACGCCGTGGACGGGCTGCGGCACCTGATGTACGGCGGGGCGCTGGACAGCGTCGGGAAGGACGCGCTGATCCTGGTCGGCTACCTCGTCGGGGCGCTTGCCTTGTCGACGTTCGCCGCGTACAAGCAGCGGGTGTGGACCCCGTCTCGCCTCAAGCCCGAGCTGGTGCTGTGACCGGCCCGCGCCCCGGCCGCACCGCTGTCACCAAGCAGAAGTTGTTCGACGCCGCGCTGAAGCTCGTGGGCGAGCGCGGCGCGGCGAGCGTGACGGTGGACGAGATCGCCGCCGAGGCCGGGGTCGCGAAGGGCACCGTCTACTACAACTTCGCCAGCAAGGACGCCCTGGTGGACGCCCTGCTGCGGCACGGGGTGGAGCTGCTGGCCGGTCGGCTGCGGGTGGCCGAGGACGACCCGGAGACCGAACGGGCGATGGAGGCGCTGGTCGACGGGATGCTGGGGTTCTTCGCCGAGTACCCGGCGTTCGGGCAGTTGCTGGTGAGCGAGCTGTGGCGGACGCCGGGCCAGTGGCACGGCACGCTGGGCCTGCTGCGCGACGACATCGTGTCCATCGTGCGCGGCCAGATGCAGCGCCTGTCGGACGAGGGCCGGTTGCCGGAGGGCGTGCAGGTGGGCACCGCGTCGGCCGCGCTGTTCGGCACGCTGCTGGTGATCGCCCTGGACTGGCAGGTGTTCCAGCCCGAGCGGACGCTGGCCGAGGTGCGCGAAGCGGTGCTGATCCTGGTCCGGGGGTTGCGCCCGGCGCGCTGAGCGCGGCTACTGGCGGGCCGCCCAGGTGTCGACGTCGCCGACCTGGTGCAGGGACGCCGCCTTGCCGTCCACGGCGCGGCGCACCGCCTCCAGCACGCCGACGGACGCCTCCTCGTGGCTGAGCCAGCGCGTGCCGGTGCCGTGCCGGGCGATGCCGAGCACCACCTGGTGGGTGGGGTGGCCGGGCAGGATCGGGTCCGGGACGCCGTGCCGGGAGACGATCCCGGTGCTGTCGTGCACCTCGACCACGGGCGCGTCCTCGGCCAGCAGCGGCGCGACGGCGCGCAGCACGGGCACCCGGTAGCTCAGGTGCACCCACGCCACGAGCAGGTCGGCCGGCGCGGTCAGCACCTCGCGGACGCGTTCGGCCAGCTCCTCGGGGCGGGCCCAGTCGGCGTGCACCCACTTCACCCCCGGCCGGCCGGTCGCACCCCCTTCCCCGCCTGCCGGGCGCGCGCCGTCTCCCACGCCTCCTGGGGGCATGCCGTCGTGCGACCTGCTCTGGGGCACGTGGCCGCGAGCGCCGAGCGCCCCGCGAGCGGCCAGGCCCGTGCGCGGCGGTCTGCGCGAGGGCAGCACCACCTGCCACCCGTTCGCCAGCAGGTCGTCCGCGCACCCCTGCAACATGCCGGTGCCGCCGAGCACCAGCGCTGTCCGACCACTCATCGCACCGACTCCTCGTCGCGCTCCGCCGCGCGCCGGAGGGGTCCGGCGCGCCACTGGTCAACTTCACGCTGCCCGCGCAGCCGCACCACCACCAGTCTGAGGCCGTGTTCGCCGGCCAGCACGGCGGTGATCCGGGTGCGGGTGCGGCCGTGCGACTTCCACGCCCACCTCAGCAAGTGTTCCCGGTCGGTGAACACGGTGTGCAGGGGCGGTTCGACGTTGCCGTTCCACAGTTCTTCCCGGCGCACCCGCCGCACCAGCGTGCGCACCACCACCCGGCGCAGCACGGTGTGCTTCGGGTGGTCCAGCCAGACCAGCGTGTCGGCGTGCTCCAGCAGCAGCGGGCGCACCGGCGCGTACTGCCACTCGGTCGCCCACGACGGGCGTTTCACCAGGTCCCGGACGTCGGCCTCGAACTCGGCGCGCGGCATCCACTGTGGACCGTGGTAGAGCGAGTCCATCTCCACATAGGACAGACCGAGCACGTCCGCGACGGCGCGGGCCATCGTCGTCTTGCCCGCGCCGGACGTGCCCGCGACCAGCACCCGCCTCGGCGGGTGCGGCAACTCGTCGGCAGGTCCTAACAGCGGCACCGGGAAAGGCTACCGTCGTGCCGCAACCCCTCGGCGGGCTTCCCGGGCGACCACTCGTTCGGGCGGGGCGGACGGGCGTCGCCCGGTCAGTCTTGAGTGGACCCGGGGGCCTTCCCGACCTCGTTGACGGGCAACGCGTCCAGGTGCCGGGACAGCACGGCCCGGATGACGTCCGGCGTGGTCAGGTCGGGCTGGAGCACGGCGTGCACGGCCAGCCCGTCGAGCAGCGCGGCCAGCCGCTCGGCCTCCACCGCGACGTCGGGCACCCCGATCCGCTCCAGCACCCGGCGGGCGATCAGCCGGGTGCCGTCGTGCAGCCGGCGGGCTCCGGGGGCCGGCGCGGGCCGGGTGCGGGCGGCGCGCGAGAACTCCAGCCGGACCACGGACTCGTCGCGCCGGTCCGGGTCGAGCGGGACCAGCTCGCCGAGCAGGTCCGCCACGCCCGCGCGCCGCCCGGCCGACGTGCCGGCGGCGTGGATCTGCCCGACCCGGTCGAGCACCCGGCGCTCGACCCGGCGGGCGAGCTCCTCCAGGGCGAAGACCAGCAACTCGTCGTGGTCGGTGAAGTAGTGCCGCACCGAGCCGATCGCCAGGCCCGCCTCCTCGGCGACGGTGCGCAGCGACGCCTGTTCCAGGCCGTGCGCGCGGACCACCCGGAACACCGCCTCGGCGACGACGCGGCGGCTGTCGGCATCCACGACCTTGGGCACGACCGTCACCACGCAACTCACGCCGGTGGACGTGCTGTGGCGGGTCGGCGGGTCGGCGGTGGGCCTGCCGCCGGGGTTCGTCCCGGTGGCCTCCGGGACGCACGCCGATGCGCGGCCCGTGACGCTGTCGATCGGCGTAGTCCTGCTCGGCGAACTGGTTCCGGCGGGTTTGCGCGCGCTCCGCTCCGGGTTCCGTTCGCCGCCGGGCGGC
This sequence comes from Actinosynnema sp. NPDC023587, assembly GCF_040640215.1. Classification (NCBI taxonomy): domain Bacteria; kingdom Bacillati; phylum Actinomycetota; class Actinomycetes; order Pseudonocardiales; family Pseudonocardiaceae; genus Actinosynnema; species Actinosynnema sp. NPDC023587. The sequence goes on from NZ_JBFABG010000004.1 coordinate 73,764, forward strand.
GGTGAGACGCAGTTCATGTAACGCGGCGCGAATGTTTCGAAACGGAAAATTCCGCTCCCGGATTCGGGCGGGGCACCGCATACTGTGCGTACACAATGCAGGGGGACAGATGAGCTACCCGAACTCCGGGCAACCGGAAAACCCGCCCCACTTCCCGGTACCCGACCAGTACGGCCAGTCGGGGCCGACCTCGACCGGCTACCAGCCCGCCGACCAGGTCTTCCAGCCTTCCGTGCAGTTGCCCACAGGGTCGGAATTCCCCCTCGGCGGGCCATCCGCGCAGTCCGGTCCGCCACCCGCCGCACCGCGCAAGAAGACCGGCCTGATCGTGCTCTCGGTGCTCGCCGTGCTGTTCTTCGCGACCGCCGGCGTGTTCGGCGTGCTCTACTCCAACGAGGTGAGCGAAAACAGCGGACTGAGCACGCAATTGGCCGACAAGGAAAAGCAGCTCACCGACTCCGGGACGAAGCTGAAGGACGCGCAGGACGAGGCGTCCAAGGCGAAGGACGCGGCCCAGGTCGCGGAGACCGGCCGCAAGCGCGCCGAGGACGACGGCGCGGCGATGGTCAAGTGCCGCGACGCCGCCCGCTCGCTGCGCGAGGCGATCTTCGCGCAGGACAAGGGACGCGTCGAGAAGGCGCTCCTGGACGTCGTCGGGACCTGCTGACCGGTCAGCAGGCGGGGAACAGCTCCCGGGTGCCCGTCCCACGGGCCGCCGGGTCGGTGAACCGGCAGCCGTAGCCGGGATCGGCCACCACGGCGGGGTCGTCCACGACGTCCCCGGCGGGCCGCGTCCCGGCGTCCGCCCAGTGCACGAGGTCGTCCCAGGCCCGGCCGACCTCGGCCGGGCTGAACTCGCAGTGCCCCACGGTCCGGATCGCGCGCTGCACGAGCAGGTCCGACCGACCGTGGGCCCCGACGTCGCCCAGGTACCGCTGCTCCATCGAGAACGGCACGAACAGGTCGCCCAGGCCGTGCAGGGACAGCACCGGCGCGCTCGGCCGGCCGTCGACCCGTGGCACCTCGGTCAGCTCCGGCGTCCGCCGGGCCTCGGCGTCGCGCGGCGCGACCCGCCGCACCACGCGCTCCAGGTCGACCGGGGCGTTCGGGGCGTAGCGGGTGTCCAGGTTGGTGGCCAGTCGGAGCGGGTCCAGGGCCGGTTCGCTCGACGGCGGGTTCACGGCCAGGTCGAAGAGGAAGTCCTTCCAGTGCGCGAACGCGGCCCGCACGCCGGGCCGCTCGCCACCGCTGCGGCCGGCCACGAACGCCGCGAACTGCTCGCCGAGCTCGTTGGGCGTGCCGTAGAGGCCGAGCGCCGTCTTGATCTTCGGCACGACGGCACCGGGGTAGTCGGTGGGCAGCGGGTAGGCGTCGACGCCCGCGAGCGCCTGGGCCACCAACTGGTAGTCCAGCACGTAGTCGAACAACTCCTGGTCGCCGAGCACACCGCACATCGGCAGGGCCGCCCGGTAGAAGCCGGGGTACTGCTCCAGCGAGCGCACGATCACGTGCCCGCCCATGGAGACGCCCGCGATGAACACGTCCGAGGGCTCGCCGACCAGTTCGGCGAAGCGCAGGGCGAGGTCGTGCGTGCTCTCGACGCCGGCCTTCACGTGGTAGCCGTTGGCGTAGTAGCTGGAGGCCGCCCAGGCGAAGCCCTGGTCGAGCAGCCGGTGGCGCAGGCCGTAGTCGGGCGCGTCGACGACGAGGCTGGTGCCCCGGCCGCGATAGCCGTGCGCCCACATGACCAGTCGGCCGTTCCAGCGGGGCGGGACCTCGATCGCGTACGCGGCGCGCTCGTGCACGCCTTGCAGCACCCGGGCGGGCTCGCCGCCGACCAGCGCGGGCGGCAGCACGGGGTCGGCGATCGTGTAGCCGGGGAGCGGCCGGTCCTCCGGTTTCGCGGGTGCCGCAGGCGTCGTGGGCGTCGCGTCGGACCGGGTCGCGGCCGGTCGGGTCGGCTCCGGCGGCAGCGCGCTCGCCGCCGTGGCCAACAGCAGGATCAGGGCGGAAGCCAATCCCAGGGTCCGGCGCATGACCCGATTGTGGTCGCCCCCGGAGGTCGGTGACCAGCTCCTCGGAGGGCGGACGTCGGCCGAGCTGCACCACCACGGGTGCGGCGGTGCCGTGGACGTGCGTGTCCGGTGCGCATCCGGCGCGCTTCCGGCGGGGACGAGCTCTCGACCCGCGACGCCCGGGTCACTCCCCCGCGCCGCAGCCCCTCAGTGCGCGGCCTCGTCCCACGAGCGGCCGACGCCGACGGAGACCTCCATCGGCACGCTGAGCTCGTAGGCCTGGCCCATCTCGGCTCGGACCAGGGTTTCGACGGCCTCGCGCTCGCCCTCGGCGATCTCCAGGACCAGTTCGTCGTGCACCTGGAGCAGCATCCGGGAGCGCAGGCCGGATTCCTGGAGCGCGTTGAACACGCCCAGCATGGCGACCTTGATGATGTCCGCCGCCGAGCCCTGGATCGGCGCGTTCAGCGCCATCCGCTCGGCCATCTCACGGCGCTGGCGGTTGTCGCTGTTCAGGTCCGGCAGGTAGCGGCGGCGGCCGAGGATGGTCTCGGTGTAGCCCTTCTTGCGGGCGTCCTCCACGATCGCGTGCAGGTAGTCGCGCACGCCGCCGAAGCGGGCGAAGTACGCCTCCATCTGCTCGCGCGCCTCGTCGGCGCTGATCCGGAGCTGCTGCGCCAGGCCGTACACCGACAGCCCGTACGCCAGGCCGTACGACATCGCCTTGACCCGGCGGCGCTGCTCGGCGGTGATCTCGGAGGTCGGCAGCGAGAACGCGCGCGACGCGACGAACGTGTGCAGGTCCTCACCCGACCGGAACGCCTCGATCAGGCCCTCGTCCTCGGACAGGTGGGCCATGATCCGCATCTCGATCTGGCTGTAGTCGGCGGTCATCAGCTCGGCGTAGCCGGGACCGACCACGAACGCCTCCCGGATGCGGCGGCCCTCGTCGGTGCGGATCGGGATGTTCTGGAGGTTCGGGTCGGTCGAGGACAGCCGGCCGGTCGCGGCGATGGTCTGGTGGAACGTGGTGTGGATGCGGCCGTCGTCGGCCACCGACTTCAGCAGGCCGTCCACGGTGGACTTGAGCCGGGTCACGTCGCGGTGCGCCAACAGGTGCTGGAGGAACGGGTGCTCGGTCGCCTCGAACAGGTTCTGCAACGCGTCCGCGTCGGTGGTGTACCCGGTCTTGGTCTTCTTCGTCTTCGGCATCTTCAGCTCGTCGAACAGCACCGTCTGGAGCTGCTTGGGCGAGCCGAGGTTGATCTCCTTGCCGATCACCCCGTACGCGTCCTGCGCGGCCTGCTTCACGCCCGCCGCGAAGTGCGCCTCCAGCGCCGCCAGGTGCTCGGAGTCGATCGCGATGCCGACCGACTCGACCTCGTCCAGCACGTTCATCAGGGGCAGTTCGAGGGTGGCCAGCAGGCTCTCCTGGCCGGTCTCCACCAGGTGCCGGTCCAGCGCGTCGGCCAGCTCGGCGACGGCCGACGCGCGCACGATCGCGTGCTTGGCCGCCTTCTCGCGCTCCTCGTCCTCGTCCGCGAGCAGCGACAACTGGCCGTCGTCCGGCTCCTCGGCGCGCAGTTCGCGCTGGAGGTAGCGCAGCGCCAGGTCGTCCAGGGCGAAGCTGCGCTGGCCCGGCCGGACCAGGTACGCGGCCAGCGCGGTGTCGCTGGTCAGGCCCGCCAGCCGCCAACCCCGGGCCCGCAGGGCGCGCAGCGGGAGCTTCAGGTCGTGGCCCGCCTTGGCCGCCGAGGGGTCAACCAGCCACGCCACCAGGGCGGTCTCGTCCTCCTCGGTCAGCGCGGCGACCTCCACGTAGCCGCCCTCGTCGCCGGCGAACGCGACGCCCTCCAGGTCGACGCCGGTGTGCTTGAAGGACAGGCCGACCCGCCGCCCGGTCGCGTGGTCGGCCAGCCACGCGGCGAGCGCGCCGGGCGCGATCGGGCCGCCGGAGACCTCGAAGCCCTCCTCGGCCTCGGGCTCGGCGGAGGGCAGGGTGGCGAACAGGCGGTCGCGCAGGACCCGGAACTCCAGCTCGTCGAACAGCCGGTGCACCGCGTCCCGGTCCCAGGGCCGCGCCTCCAGCCCGACCGGGCCGACCGGCAGGTCCACGTCCCGGACCAGCTCGGTGAGCTGCCGGTTGAGCATGATGTTGGGCAGGTTGGCGCGCAGCGCCTCGCCGACCTTGCCCGGGACCTCGTCCACGTGGTCGATCAGGCCGTTGAGCGAGCCGAACTGGGTGAGCAGCTTCACGATCGTCTTCGGGCCGACGCCGGGGGTGTTGGGCAGGTTGTCCGACGAGTCGCCGCGCACCGCCGCGTAGTCGGCGTAGAGCTCGGGCGGCACGCCCTGCTTCTCCAGCACCAGCCCGGGGGTGTACCGGGCCAGCTCGGAGACGCCCTTGACCGGGTAGAGCACGGTCACCTTGTCGTCGACCAACTGGAGCGCGTCGCGGTCGCCGGTGCAGATCAGCACGTCGTAGCCGAGCGCGGTGGCCTGCGTGGTCAGCGTCGCGATGACGTCGTCGGCCTCGAAGTTGTCCTTCTCCAGGGTCTGGATGTTGAGCGTGCCCAGGACGTCCTTGATGAGGCTGACCTGGCCCCGGAACTCGTCCGGCGTCGCGCTGCGACCCGCCTTGTACTCCGCGTACGCCTCGGTGCGGAACGTCTTGCGCGAGACGTCAAAGGCCACCGCGATGTGCGTGGGCCGCTCGTCGCGCATGAGGTTGATCAGCATCGACGTGAAGCCGTAGACCGCGTTCGTGGTCTGTCCCGTGTTGGTCTGGAAGTTCTCCTTGGGCAGCGCGAAGAACGCCCGGTAGGCCATCGAGTGGCCGTCGACCAGCAGCAGACGGGAGGCTTCTGAAGTGCTCACGGGGCGAGTCTAGGGTGAGGGTCCGACAGTCCTGCACCGAGTGGAGCGGCCACGTGAGCCCGAGCCCAGACGACATCCCCGGCGGCCCAGTGGAGGTGCCGGGCGCGGACCAGGCGGTCGCGCACGAGCAGTTGACCACGCGAATGGGCATCGAGATCACCCGATGGGATGCCGACCGACTGGTCGGCACGATGCCGGTGAAGGGCAACCGCCAGCCGTACGGGCTGCTGCACGGCGGGGCGAACGCGGTGCTGGCCGAGACGCTGGGTTCCATCGCGGCGGCCATGCACGCCGCGCCCGAGCGGCTGGCCGTGGGGCTGGAGCTGTCCTGCACGCACCACCGCGGCGTGACCGAGGGCGTGGTGACCGGGGTGTGCACGCCGATCCACCGCGGCCGGTCGACCGCCACCTACGAGATCGTGATCAGCGACGACCGGGGCAGGCGCAGTTGCACCGCCAGGCTCACCTGCTTCCTGCGGCCCGCCCCTAAGGTCTAGGGCATGAGGTGGTCCGGTGTGGTGGTCGTGGCGGCGTTGGTGGTGGCGGCGTCGGTGGTGACCGGGTGCGGCAGCGCGCCCGCCCTGGAGACCCCCCCGTCGTCGGCACCGCCCACCTACCCCGTGCCGCCGGGCACCGCGCGGCCCGACGAGAAGGTCCTGCACCTGCCGACGACCTCGGACGGCGACACCGCGTTCACCCTGGTCGGGCTCACCACCGGGATGAGCACGCTGATCGGCAGCCACGCCGAGTTCGAGGCCAGGGGCCGGTTCGCGCGGGTGCGGCTGAGCGTGGTCAACACCGGGCGCAGCACGGTGTCCTTCAACGCCCGCCGGCACCTGATGGTGGACGACAAGGCGGTCGAGCACCCCGTCGACACCCAGGCGATGACCGTCAAGCGGCAGCCCGAGGTGATCGACCTCGGGGCGAACGTGCGGCTGGAGTACGACGTGTACTACGACCTGCCCGTCGACGCGAAGCCGCTCGCGCTCAAGGTCTACGGCGGTCCGACGCTGACCGACCTGAAGGACGCGTCGAGCACGGAGATCCTGCTCAGCCAGTGAGCGACCCGCGGCGAAGGCCCGCCGACACGGGGTCGACGGGCCTTCGCGGCCGAGACGTGCGCTCCGGCGGACCCCTCAGTGCCCGCCCAGGTACGCGGCGCGCACCTGCGGGTCGTCGAGCAGCTCCAGGCCGGGTGCGGACTTGACCACCCGACCGGTCTCCAGGACGTAGGCCCGGTCGGAGAGCTTGAGCGCCTGCTGGGCGTTCTGCTCGACCAGCAGCACGGTCGTGCCGCGCTTGTTGATCTCCTTGATGATCTCGAAGATCTGGGCGATCAGCATCGGCGCGAGCCCCATGGACGGCTCGTCCAGCAGCAGCACCTTCGGCTTGGTCATCAGCGCGCGCCCCATGGCGATCATCTGCTGCTCGCCGCCGGACATGGTGCCGCCGAACTGGGTCTTGCGCTCGGCCAGCCTCGGGAACAGCTCGTAGACCTCGGCGAGGTCGGCGCTCAGGTCGTCCTTGCGGGTGTAGGCACCCATGAGCAGGTTCTCCTGCACCGTCATGCCGGGGAACACGCCCCGGCCCTCGGGCGACTGGCCGATGCCCAGCAGGACCCGCTTGTGGCCGGGCATCCGGGAGATGTCCCGGCCGTCGAACACGACGGTGCCGCTGGTCAGCGGGCGCAGACCGGAGATCGTCTTGAGCGTGGTCGTCTTGCCCGCGCCGTTCGCGCCGATCAGCGAGACGATCTCACCCTCGTTGACCTCCAGGCTGATGCCCTTGATCGCGGCGATCTTCCCGTAGTGGACGTTGATGTCCTTGACCTCAAGAAGCATCTTCGGACACCCCCAGGTACGCCTCGATGACCTTCGGGTTGTTCTGCACCTCGTGCGGCAGCCCTTCTGCGATAAGCTGGCCGAAGTCGAGCACCGCGACGCGGTCGCTGACACCCATCACCAGGCTCATGTCGTGCTCGATGAGCAGCACGGTCCGCCCGCTGTCGCGGATCTTGCGGATGAGGCGCTGGAGCGCCTCCTTCTCCGCCGGGTTCATGCCCGCCGCCGGCTCGTCGAGCAGGAGCAGCTTGGGGTCGGTGGCCAGCGCGCGGGCGATCTCCAGCCGGCGCTGGTCGCCGTACGGGAGGTTCTTCGCGGTCTCGGTCATCCGCGCCGAGATGCCCACGAAGTCGAGCAGCTCGCGCGCCAGCTCGCGCCCGCGCTTCTCCTCCTTGCGGTGCCACGGCAGGTTCAGCGTCGCGCCGATCGCACCGGTCTTGTGGTGCGCGTCCGCGCCGACCATCACGTTCTCCAGCGCCGACATGTTGTGGAACAGCCGGATGTTCTGGAACGTGCGGGCGATGCCCCGCTTGGTGATCTTGAACCGCTTGGTGCCGCTGATCCGCTCGCCGTTGAACAGGACCTGGCCCTCGGTCGGCTGGTAGACGCCGGTGACCACGTTGAACACCGTGGTCTTGCCCGCGCCGTTCGGACCGATCAGGGCGAAGATCTCGCCTTCGGCGATGCTGATCTCGGCTCCGCGCAGCGCCACCACGCCGCCGAAGCGCATCGTCACGTCGTCCAGCTTCAGGACGGGAGTGCTCACTTCGCCGCCTCCGTCGTCGACACGTCCGTGTCCGGACCCGGGACCTCGGCACCGAGGGTGCCCATCCCGCCTGTTCCCTCGTGCAGTTCCGCCTTGCGCCGGCGCGACGGCAGCAGACCTTCCGGCCGCAGCGCCATCATCAGCACCAGCACGCCGCCGAAGATCAGGATGCGGTAGTCCGCGAAGTCGCGGAACCGCTCCGGCAGCCAGCCGATCAGGAACGCGCCCAGGATCACGCCCGGCAGGTTGCCCGAGCCGCCCAGCACGACCGCGGCGAGGATCGTCGCGGACAGGATGAACGGGAACGTGTTGGGCTCGATGAACACGGCCTTGCCGGCGTAGATGCCGCCCGCCAGGCCACCGATCATCGCGCCGATCGCGAACGCGAGCAGCTTGAACTTGAACGTCGGCACGCCCATCAGCTCGGCCGCGTCCTCGTCCTCCCGGATCGCGGCCCACGCGCGGCCGACCCGGCTCTTCTGCAACCGCACCGAGAAGATGATGACCAGCACGATGGCGGCCACGATCAGGTAGTAGTACGGCGCGGGGTCGAGCAGGAACTTCGTGCCGAACACGGGCGGCGGGTGCGGGATGCCGGTGATGCCGCGCGCGCCGCCGATCTCGTCGGTGTTGTTCGCGGTGATCCGGACGATCTCGCCGAACCCGAGCGTCACGATCGCCAGGTAGTCACCGCGCAGCCGCAGGGTCGGCGCGCCGAGGATGACGCCCGAGACCGCCGCCAGGATGATGCCGAACGCGACCGTGGCCCAGTAGTTCCAGCCGAAGTGGGTTCCGTAGTAGGCGACCGAGTAGCCGCCGATCGCGAAGAACGCGACGAACCCGAGGTCGAGCAGGCCCGCCTGGCCGACCACCACGTTCAGGCCGACCGCGAGCAGGATGTAGGTGCCGATCGGGTAGATCAGCACGGTCGTCCAGTCCGCGGCGGGCGACATGAACGCGCCGATGGCGGGCGCGGGCAGGATCAGCGCGCCGACCACCAGGGCGATGTAGACCAGGTAGCGCTGCCAGATCTTGGCGTTCTCCCACCGGTCGCGCAGCCGGTCGATCCCATGGCCGATGGCGTGGAAGCCACCGCGCTTCGCCGGGGTTTCTTCCGTCGTCACTTCGTCGCCTTTCATGCCCGTGCCTTCTGGAGCGATTCGCCGAGGATGCCCGTCGGGCGGAACATCAGGACGACCACCAGGACGGTGAACGCGATGACGTCCTTCCACTCGGAACCGAGGAAGATCGCGCCCCAGTTCTCGATCAGACCGAGCACGATGCCGCCCATCAGCGCACCGCGCAGGTTGCCGATGCCACCGAGCACGGCCGCGGTGAACGCCTTGATCCCGAGGACGAAGCCGATCAGGTACGAGGTGTTCTCGATCTCCATGATGTAGAGCGAGCCGGCCACGCCGGCCATCGCACCGCCGAGCAGGAACGTCACGCGGACGATGTTGTCGATGCTCACGCCCATCAGGACGGCGGCCTCGGGGTCCTGGGCGGTGGCCCGGATGCCGCGACCGATCCGCGTCTTGTTCACGAGCTGGTCCAGGCCGACCATGACCACGACCGCCGCGACGACCACGATCACCTGGTCGAGCCGCACGTCCACGTTGCCGACCGTGAACAGCGTGTCGCGGGCGACGAACCGGGGTGCCGAGGCCTGGTTGCGGCCGGGCTTGTCGATCAGGCCCTTGATCACGACCAGGGCGAACAGCTCCTGGAGGAACAGCGACGCGCCGATCGCGGAGATGAGGGCGGCGAGCCTGGTCCCGCCTCGCTTGCGCAGCGGCCGGTAGGCCACGGTTTCGAGGACGACCGCGGACGCGCCGGAGACGGCCGCGGAGACCAGCATCAACAGCAGCAGCACACCGACCAGCGCGAACCCGGTGAGCGGGGCGCTCGGCGCGATCGCGAGCAACGTCACCAGGGACGCGAACGTGCCGATCATGAAGATCTCGGAGTGCGCGAAGTTGATCAGACGCAGCACGCCGTAGACCATCGTGTAGCCCAGGGCGACCAGCGCGTAGATCGAGCCGATCACCAGCCCACCCACCGTGCTGGGCAGGAACTGGTTGAGGAAATCATCAAGCATGACAGGTTGCCTCACGAGACGGGGCGGGGGAGAGAAAGTTCTTCGCCATAGGGGTGGGGAGCGGGAGCCGGCGACGCGTCGCCGACCTGCCCGCTCCCCAGCGCTGCCTAACTCGGTTCAAACCGTCTCGGAGATCAGCCCTCGAGCTTCGCGCTGGCCGACGGGCCGAGCAGCTTGAGGACACCACCCTTGACCTGGTAGACGAAGATGGAGTTGTTCTCCGGCTCGCCGTTCGCCTTGAACTTGATCGGCTTGGAGACGCCTTCGAAGCTCACCGAGGACAGGAAGTTGTTGATGTCCTCGGGGGTCGTCTTGCCCGCCTGGACGGCCTTGATGTACGCGGTCGCGGCGTCGTAGCCCTCGGTGGAGTAGATCGCCGGGTCGGAGCCCGCGGACTTCTTGTAGTTGTCGAAGAAGGACTTGGCCGGGCCGGTGGCCTCCGTCGACGGGATGTTGCACGGGCACGCGATGACCGCGCCCTCGGCGGCGGCGGTGCCGGCACCGGTGATCAACTGCGCGTCGAGCGAGCCGTCGCCGGTGGCGAAGACCGTCTTCACGTCGTTGTCCCGCAACTGCTTGAGCAGCCGAGCGCCCTGGGCGTAGTAGCCGCCGAAGAAGATCACGTCCGCGTTGGCGGACTTGACCTTGGTGACGGTGGACGAGTAGTCCGACGCGTCCTTGGCGAACTTGTCGGTCTCGACCGTGACGCCCTTGTCCTTGAACGTCTTGGCCACCGCCTCCGCGATGCCGACGCTGTACTCCTGGTCGTCGGACAGGACGAACGCCTTCTTGGGGCTCTTCGCGGTCACCAGGAACTCGGCGATGCGCGGACCCTGGTCGTTGTCGTTCGCGACGACGCGGTGCCAGTACTTCCAGCCGTTGCTGGCCAGGCCGGCGTTCGTCGCCGACGGCGAGATGCTGGGGATCTTGCTCTCCTCCAGCGTGCCGCCGATCGCCTTGGACTCGCCGGAGAAGGCCGGACCGATGAGGGCGGCGATCTTGTCGCTGCCGACCGCCGTCGTGATCAGCGAGGTGGCCTGGTCGGGCTTGCCCTGGCTGTCGTACTTCAGCAGTTCGATCTTGACCTTGGGGCTCGTGGCGTTGTACTCGTCGATCGCCATCTTCGCGCCGTTGTACGGCGGGATCACGATCGCGGAGTTCTCACCGGTGAGGTCACCCATGAACCCGATCTTGACCGTGGTGGCGTCGCCGCCAGAGTCGCCGCCGCCGCTAGTGCCGCCAGCGCAAGCCGCGAGCACCAGCGACGAAGCCGCCGCCAGCACCAGAACTCGGCCGAGTCGTGCTCCTGACACCGGAATACCTCCCATGACCAACCAGCCCGCCGGTAGGCGGAGCCCCCGCACGAGGGCTTGGGTTAGGGCAGGAACGTAGCTTCACTTGTGTTCCGTGAACAGGTGGTCTTCCTGCTCTGTGTCCACATCGTGACGGTAGTCACCGGCAAATGCACGCGCGTTAACAGTCTTAAATCCAGCTCAAATAGCCGCAGGTCACAGGATCAATGCGCGCAGTGACCAACAATGGGCACGACTGTGTGTCCGATACCCGAACAGGTATCTCAGCCGAAGTTTTCGACGACCGCTTCCGCGACGGCCTTCATGGTGGTGCGCCGGTCCATGGCGGTGCGCTGCACCCAGCGGAAGGCCTCGGGCTCCGACAGGCCTTGCCTGGCCATCAGCAGACCCTTGGCGCGCTCCACGACCTTGCGCGTCTCCAGGCGTTCGGTCAGGCCCGCGACCTCGTTCTCCAGCGCCTGCAACTCGGCGAACCGGCTCATCGCCAGTTCGATCGCCGGCACCAGGTCGCGCTTGGCGAACGGCTTGACCAGGTAGGCCATCGCGCCCGCGTCGCGGGCCCGCTCCACCAGGTCGCGCTGGCTGAACGCGGTGAGGATGACGACCGGGGCGATCCGCTTGGCCGCGATCGCGCCGGCGGCCTCGATGCCGTCCACCTTGGGCATCTTGACGTCCATGATGACCAGGTCCGGCCGCAGTTCCTCGGCCAGCGTGACCGCCTCGTCGCCGTCGGCGGCCTGGCCGGCCACCTCGTAGCCCTCTTCGCGCAGCATCTCGACCAGGTCGAGGCGGATGAGGGCCTCGTCCTCGGCGACGAGCACGCGACGCGGCGCGGCTGGGCCCGTGGACGGGGCCTCGGCAGCCGGTTGGGTCACCGGTGTCCTCCTGACGGTCATCACTGGTGGCACTCGACGCGAACGCACCGGGCGGAAGGGCAGTCTACCGGCGCGCCCCGACACCACCGCCTGGTCGGGCCGTGATCGCGACCACCGGCCGGCGGGTGCCGCCGGCCGGCCGAACGCGGTGCGTGACGACGGCCCGCACGGGGGTGGACCGCCCGGTGCGCCCGTTCGGCGCACCGGGGGCCCGGCACGGGGACTACTGGACCGGCCTGGTCGGCGGCTCCCACCACCCCGTCACGCCCTCGGGCCACTCCACCGCGCCCAGCGCGTCCTCCTTCGCCGGGTCCGGCGGGTCGACTTCACGCAGGTAGAGGTCGTACGAGCCGGTGGTGAGCCCGAGCCCGCCCGCCGGGCTGGGCGTCTCCACCGCGTTCGGCAACCCGAAGACCGGGTGCAGCAGCCGGTCCGCCACCGAGGTCACGCCCAGGCCGGCGGGCCACTCCAGCCACCACTTGTCGTCCTGGGGCAGCGAGCGCAACCAGGGCGCGCGGGAGAACAGGTGGTAGCGCCGCAGCACGGCGCTGCCGAGACCCGTCCGCCGGGGGAACTCGGCCAGGTGCTCGCGCTCGACGGCGCTCAACGGGCCTTCGATGAGCGGCCCGCGCAGGTCACGACCCCTGAGCAGGGTGTGCACGTAGGTCATGCCGAGGTCCCACGCGGCGTCGTCCACACCGGACAGGACGACGCTCGCCTCCAGGTCCAGCAGCCGGAGTTCGACCGACCGGGGGTGGCGCTCGACCCGCAGGCCCGCGACACCGGTGACCCACCCGTCCTCGTGGCGGGGCAGCACCTCGTAGAGCAGCGGGCCGAGCGCGTGCTCGGCGAGGTGCAGCCGGGGGGTGTCGGCGGGTTCGACGGACTGGAACACGTGCGCCGGGCGCAGCATCGAGGCCGGGGGCTTGAGCTGGAGGTGGGCGGACGCGTCCGTGGCGCTCTGGAGGACGACGCACTCCAGCGTGCGCTGGTCCTCGGTGGGCGCGTCGGGGAGGAAGAGTCCCCGCACGTCGGCGCGGTTGTCGAGGGCGTCGACCACGCGCTCGCGGCGGTCGTCGGGCAGGGAGTGCAGCACGTGCTTGACGGTCGGCACGGCCTGGCTCAGGTTCTCGCCGGTGTAGGCCCGGCGGAGGTCGACCAGTTGATCGGTCAACGACGAACGTGACATCGCGGTCCTCGCTCCCGCCGCCCGGCTCGGCGAACAAGGACGCGTACACGCGTCAACAGATGATGGGGAACTGCCTGCTCGCGGTCAGGGGTGCCTGCACCCTGCGGCGGATAACGCCACCCGTTGCCGGGGAGTGGCTCCAGCCTCACGTCTGTCCACACACGCCGTGGCCGACGGTACCAGGCGCGCGTTCCGACCCGGCCCGGATTTCCCACCGGCCGACCGGCCGACTTCGAGCGCATTGGCGAGTGGATGTTCACAGTTGACGATTCGATCGGGGACGGATGTGGTTCATGCCGGGCGAGGTGATGTCCACGGGTGTGCACGAGCGATTCCGGGCGGTCGGTTCAGCGGGCGGTTCGACGTGGCCGTGCCCGACGTTCGACGTGGGCCGTTCGCGGTTCCGGTGATCGACGTTTGCGCAGTGCGCAAGAAATCCACCCGCCGGCATTCCCACCGAAACGTCGCCGACCCGCGAACGTCCACCACCCGATCCTGAGCCGGCTCTCAGCTCAGCCCCCGAGAAGTGTCGGCCCCGAGTGCGACAATGGAACCGGGGGCCGGAGGCCATACCCCGCCCCGAAAGCGCCTACCCGCAACCACCCACCACCGCCGCGATCCGCTGGCCGCCGCAGCCTCCACCTGAGCCCCCGCCGGCCTCCCCGGCCCTCATCGCCCCCGCACCTCGACTCCCTACTTCGACTCAGGGCGAACAGCGCGGAGTTACGGAACCGAGGCGTCCGAAGTGGACGGTTTCGGGGCGAATTCTCTTCGCGTTTGACCGAATTCACCGCGCGGGACGACCCGAATGCCATCGTGGCGCGGGCCGCGCTGAAGCCCCGGTGAACACCTCGCCCCACTGGTGCCATAGAATTCGAACATGAGTTCGACTAGAGTGTGGCCGGCCGCGGCAGCGGACGACGAGCTGCGGCTGCTGACGGACTTCCTGACCTTCCTGCGCCTCACGGCGGTGTCCAAGGTCGACGGGCTGGGCTTCGACGAGGCTTCCGCCACCCCGATCCCGACCTCCCCGGTGGTGAGCTCGCTGGGCGTGCTCCGGCACCTCACGGCGGTGGAGCGCTGGTGGCTGTCCATCGAGGTGGGCGGCGTCGAGCTGCCCTCGCTATGGGGCGCGGACGCCGACGCGTCGTGGCAGTTGCACGACGGGGACACCGTCGAGTCGGTGATCGCCGAGTACCGCGCCGAGTGGGAGCTCTCCACCACGGCGCTGGCCGGCCTCGGCCCCGACGACCGCACGCGCGGCGACCACCAGGGCAACGGCCGGACCGTGCGCTGGGTGCTCGCCCACCTGGTCCAGGAGACCGGCCGGCACGTGGGCCACCTGGACCTGCTCCGCGAACTGGCCGACGGCACCAAGGGCGAGTAGCCCACACCCGCACCGGGTGCGCCGGCGACCTGGTCGCACGCGGAACCCACCGCGACCACGTGCCGCGCAACAACTTCCGCGCGACCTCCACCCGAGTGCGCAGGTGAAGCGGGTCGAGCACCGGCCGAGCTCGCGCCCGGCTCGGCGAGGTTTCACCCTCCGGGGGGTTGGCACCCCCCGCCGGGCACACCAGGGTTGGGGTTCATGACCTACGTGTCCACGAATCCGGCCGACCTCAACGACGTCGTCGCGCGCGTCGACCTGGTCGACGCCGAGCAGTTCGCCGACGCCGCCCGGCGCGCCCGGCGCGCGCAGCGGGACTGGGCGGCGGTGCCCGCGCCGGTGCGCGGACAGGTGGTCGCCAACATCGGGCGGCTGGTCGGGGCGAACGCCGAGGCGCTGGCCCGGATCGTGACCAGGGAGATCGGCAAGCCGCTGGTCGAGGCGCGCGGCGAGGTCCAGGAGATCGTGGACACGTGCGCGTTCTTCGTCGGCGAGGGCCGCCGGCTGTACGGGCAGACGGTGCCGTCGGAGATGCCGGACAAGCAGTTGTTCACCTTCCGCGACCCGGTGGGCGTGACGGCGTTCATCACCGCCGGCAACTTCCCGGTGGCCGTGCCGTCCTGGTACATCGTGCCCGCGCTGCTGTGCGGGAACACGGTGGTGTGGAAGCCCGCCGAGTACTCCGCTGCGGCGGCGCAGGCGTTCTATGACATCTTCGCGTCCGCCGGGCTGCCCGAGGGCGTGCTGAACATCGTGTTCGCGGAGGGGTCGCAGACCTATCGCGGGCTGGAACTGGCGCTGGAGCGCGGCCTGGTGGACAAGGTCGGGTTCACCGGCTCCTCCGAGGTGGGCGCGCTGATCGGCGAGCTGTGCGGGCGGCACCTCCAGTCGCCGTGCCTGGAGCTGGGCGGCAAGAACCCCATGGTGGTCACCGAGGACGCGAACCTCGACCTGGCCGTGCAGGGCGCGCTGTTCTCCGGGTTCGGCACCGGCGGGCAGCGGTGCACGTCGCTGGGCACGGCGATCGTGCACGAGTCGGTGCACGACGAGTTCCTCCGGCGGTTCGCCGAGGCGACCGCGAACGCCGTGGTGGGCGACCCGTTCGGTGACGTGCTGTACGGGCCGGTGCTCGACGGGAAGTTCGCGGTGGGCTTCGAGAAGTACCTGGGCTGGATCCGGGACCACCACACCGTGCACGGGTCGACCGGCGTCGGTCGGATCACCGAGGCCAACCCCCGCAGGGGTTTTCTCGGCGACCCGGACGGCGGGCTGTTCTACCACCCGGTGATCGTGGCGGGCGTGCGGCCCGACGACGAGGTGTTCCGGCACGAGACGTTCGGGCCGCTGGTCGGCGTGACCCCCTACCGCGACCTGGCCGAGGCGGTGGACCTGGCGAACCTGCCCGGCTACGGGCTGTCCAGCGCCATCTACACCACCGACCCCGCCAAGGTCTTCGCGTTCCGGTCCGGGGTCGGCGCGGGCATGGTCAGCGTCAACAACTCCACCTCCGGCGCGGAAGCGCACCTGCCGTTCGGCGGAAACGGCAGGTCCGGCAACGGTTCCCGGCAGTCCGGGGTGTGGGTGCTGGACCAGTTCACCCGCTGGCAGTCGGTGAACTGGGACTACTCCGGCGCGTTGCAGAAGGCGCAGGTGGACACCCCCGCCATCGAGGCGGACCTCGACTTCCGGTTGGGCGGGTGACGGTGTGGGCCGGTTCGGGCCGGCCCACGGGTCGCCGCACGAGGTCCACAAAGGACTCGTGGACCGGGTGCGGTGCCCGCTCGGCCGCGCACCCGGCCCGCAGCCGAGCGGTTCGGCGTGCTCACGCCGCCGGGCGTACCGTGCGGGCCGGTGGACGACCTGGCGGCGCGTCCGCCCCGGCCACCCACCGGCTGCCGCCGTCGGACCAGGAGTGATCCCGTGGACCCGTTGGAACTGCTGGACATCCCGTCGCTGCTGGGTGACGAGGAGCGCGACATCCGGTCCACCGTGGAGCGCTACCTGACGGCGGAGGTCCGGCCGCACGTCGCCGGGTGGTTCGAGGCCGGCGCGCTGCCCCGGGAGATCGCGCGGGAGCTCGGCCGGCTCGGCGTGCTCGGGATGCACCTGGAGGGCTACGGCTGCGCGGGCACGAGCGCCACCGCGTACGGGCTGGCGTGCCTCGAACTGGAGGCGGTGGACAGCGGGCTCCGGAGTTTCGTGTCCGTGCAGGGTTCGCTGTCGATGTTCTCGATCTGGAAGTACGGGTCCGAGGAGCAGAAGCGGGAGTGGCTGCCGCGCCTGGCGGCCGGCGAGGCGGTGGGCTGCTTCGGGCTGACCGAGCCGGATTTCGGCAGCAACCCGGCCGGGATGCGCACGCGGGCCGTGCGGCAGGGCGGCGACTGGGTGCTGGACGGCACCAAGACGTGGATCACCAACGGGAGCTGGGCGGACGTCGCGACGGTGTGGGCGGGCACCGACGAGGGCGTGCGCGGGTTCCTGGTGCCGCGCGGGACGCCGGGGTTCAGCGCGCGCGACATCACCGGGAAGCTGTCGATGCGCGCCTCCGTGACCTCGGAGCTGGTGCTGGCGGGCGTGCGGTTGCCCGACAGCGCCCGGCTGCCCGGGGCGCGCGGGCTCGGCGCGCCGCTGTCGTGCCTGGACGAGGCCCGGTTCGGCATCGTGTTCGGCGCGGTCGGCGCGGCGCTGGACTCCTACCGCGCGGCGGCGGACTACGCGGGGGCGCGCGTGCAGTTCGACAAGCCGATCGCGGCCTTCCAGCTCACCCAGCGGAAGCTGGCGTCCATGGCGCTGGCCATCGGCACCGGCGCGCTGCTCGCGCTGCACCTGGCGCGGGTGAAGGAAGCCGGGCGGCTGGAACCCGCGCAGATCAGCGCGGGCAAGCTGAACAACGTGGAAGCGGCCATCGGGGTCGCGCGGGAGGCCCGGACGATCCTCGGCGCGAACGGCATCTCGCTGGCGTACTCGCCGCTGCGGCACGCGAACAACCTGGAGTCGGTGCTCACCTACGAGGGCACCTCCGAGATCCACGTGCTCGCGCTGGGGCACGCGCTGACCGGGATTCCCGCGTACCGGTGAATCCCGACTCCCGGCCGTAGCGTGTCGACCACGCTGAGCCACAGACTGCTGGTTGGATGCCCCGGACTTCGAGGAGGCTCCCACTGATGGCCAAGCGTTTGCCGGGCGCGGCGCTCGTCGCCCTGCTCGTCCTGACCGCGTTCACGTCCCCCGCGCACGCCGTGGCGGTGGACTTCACCGGGATCGTCGCCCTGGACAACTGCTCGGGCTCGGTGGTCCGGACACCCACGGCGAAGGCGTCGGAGAAGGCGCTGGTGCTCACCAACGGCCACTGCGTGAAGCTGATGGCCGACCGCGAGGTGCTGGTGGACCAGCCGGCGACCCGCGCGTTCACGCTGCTCAACCGCACCGGCGACGGGACGTTGGGCACGCTGCGCGCGGAACGCCTGATGTACGCGACGATGACCGGCACCGACGCCGCGCTCTACCGGCTCGGCGCGACCTACGCCCAGGTCGAGGGCATGGGCTCACGCGCCCTGGAGCTCTCGCCGCAGCACCCCGCCGTCGGCATCGACATCCGCGTCGTGTCGGGGTACTGGAAGAAGATCTACTCCTGCCGCGCCGAGGCGTTCGTGCTCCTGCTCCGCGAGGCGGAGTGGACCTGGCACGACTCGATGCGCTACACGAAGTCCTGCGACACCATCGGCGGCACGTCCGGCGCGCCCGTGGTGGACGTGGCCAGCGGGAAGGTCGTCGCGGTCAACAACACCGGCAACGAGACCGGCGGCCGGTGCACCCTGAACAACCCGTGCGAGGTGGACGAGGCGGGTCGGGTCACGGTGCGGCGCGGGACCGGGTACGGGCAGCAGACGTTCCAGGTCGTGCCGTGCCTGCCGGGCGGCGGTCGGCTGGAACTGGTCGCACCCGGATGCGGGCTGGCCCGGCCGTAGCGGTGTCCGAGGGGCCGCCGGCGGGGTGGCCCCTCCTCCTGGTCGCACGTCGGGATGAACCCGGGGAAACGTCGGGTTCCCGGGAACTACCCTGGCGGCATGACCGAACCGTGGGGCGACACCGACCGCATCCGCCGCGTCCTGGCCGACTGCGGGACGTGGGCCGTCGTCGGTCTCGCCGACCACCCGCACCGCGCGGCGCACGGCGTGGCGGAGTTCCTCCAGCGGCACGGCAAGCGGATCGTGCCGGTGCACCCCGACGCGGAGACCGTGCTCGGCGAGCCGGGCTACGCCACGCTGGCCGACATCCCGTTCCCGGTCGACTGCGTGGACGTGTTCCGCCGCTCCGAGGCCGCCGGGCAGTTCGCCGACGAGGCCGTCGCGATCGGCGCGAAGGCGGTGTGGTTCCAGCTCGACGTGGTCGACGAGGCGGCCTACGCGCGCGCCACGGCCGCCGGCCTGGACGTGGTGATGGACCGCTGCCCGGCCATCGAGTGGGCCGCTAACGGGCCCCGCGCCGCGCGGTGACCTCGATCTCGATCTTCATCCGGGGGTCGGCCAGGCCGCACACCAGCATCGTGGCGGCCGGCCGCACCTCGCCGAAGGCCGCGCGCAGCGCCGGCCAGCACGGCTCGAAGTCGGCGGCGTCGGGCACGAGGTAGGTCACCCTGAGCACGTCGGCGAACGTGCATTCGGCCTCGGCCAGCGCCGCGCCGATGTTCGCCAGGCACTGCTCGACCTGCGCGACCACGTCGTCGGAGATCGTCATGGCCGAGTAGTCGAAGCCGGTGGTGCCGGAGACGTGCACCCAGTCGCCGTCCACGACCGCCCGCGCGTACCCGACCTGCTCTTCGAACGTGGAACCGGACAGGATCGCTCGCCTCATGCCCGCACCCTATCCGCCGGCCGATAGCCGGCCGGCGGATCCGCTCGCTAACCTGCCCGGCATGCCAGTAGTCGCCGTCAACGGCATCAAGCTCAGCTACCACGTCGAAGGCGACGGCGAGCTCGTCGTGCTCGTCATGGGCACCGGCAGTCCCGGCCGGGTGTGGCACCCGCACCAGGTGCCGGCCCTGCGCGCGGCCGGCTTCCGGGTCGCGACCGTCGACAACCGGGGCATCGCGCCCACCGACGAGTGCGCGTCCGGGATGGTGATCGAGGACCTGGTGGGCGACACCGCCGCGCTCATCGAGCACCTCGGCGGCGGGCCCGCCCGCGTGGTCGGCACGTCGATGGGCGCGCGGGTCACCCAGGAACTGGCGCTGGCCCGGCCGGACCTGGTGGACCGCGCCGTGCTGCTGGCCACCGCCGGCCGCACCGACCCGGTGCAGAACGCGCTGTCGCAGGGCGAGAGGGCGTTGCACGACAAGGGGATCACGCTGCCCGGCCGCTACCACGCGGCGGTCACCGCCGTGTTCAACCTGTCCCCCGCGACCATGCGGGACCCGGTCGCGATCGGCGACTGGCTGGACGTCTTCGAGTTCAGCGGCTCGGCGGTCGGGCCGGGCGTGCGGGCGCAGATGGACCTGAACGAGTTCGAGAACCGGCTGGACGCCTACCGCGCGATCACCCGGCCGTGCCTGGTGGTGGGCTTCGCGGACGACCGCGTGCTGCCGCCGCACCTGGCCCGCGAGGTGGCCGACGCCATCCCCGGCGCGCGGTACGCCGAGGTCGCCGACGCCGGCCACTACGGCTTCCTGGAGCGGCCGGCCGAGGTGAACCGCCTGCTCGTGGAGTTCCTCCGGGGCTGACGAGCCGCCCGACCGCCCCCGCTGCGAGAACTGCCCCACCACGGGACCGCGAACGCCGTTACCGTCGTTGCGACCTGCGGAAGGGGTACATGGACCACCGTCGACTCGCCCGCACCTCGCGCCTGGTCGCCCTGACCGGCGCGGGCGGTGTCACGTGCCTGGTGCTCCTCCCCGTCGCCATCAACGCCGCGACCGGCGGTTCCGCACCCCGCGTGCTGGGGCCGTACACCACCTGGCTGTGGCCGTCGCTGGTGCTGCTGGCGGCGGTCACCGCCGCGCTGGCCGCGTGGAACCCGCTGACCGCGCTGCTGGTCCGGCGCAGGCCCGCGCACCCGGCCAACCGGGCCGCCGCGCTGGACCGCGTGGAGCGGTACGTGCGCGCCCGGCGGGAGGGCTCGCTGGCCGAGCAGGTGCGGCTCAAGCTGGGGGTCGTGCCACGCGTCGGGCCGAGCCTGCCGACCCGGACCCGCGCGCCCCTGGTCGTGCACGGCGGGCCGGGCGCGGGCAAGACGTCCCTGCTGCTGGAGCTGGCCGAGGCGCTGGTGGGCCGGGCCCGCGCGGACGACGACCGGCCGGTGCCGGTGGTGGTCGACCTCGGGTCGTGGCGGCGGGACGTCGACCTCGGCGACTGGCTGGTGCGGGTGCTGTCCCGGCGGTACCGGATCGGGGCGCGGCCGGCCCGGACGTGGTTGCGCGACCGGCGGCTGGCGGTGCTGTTCGACGGGCTGGACGACGTGCCCGGGGCGGACCGCGCGGACTGCCTGGCGCGGATCACCGCGCTGAAGCTGCCGCAGGTCGTGGTGTGCTGCTCGACCGACGACCACGAGAAGCTCCCCCGGTACGACGTGGTGCACGTGGAACCGTTGCGACGCACCGACGTCGAGGACCTGATCGCCGCCTGCGGCCCCCGGCTGGACGGGTTGCGCGAGGCGCTGGCCAAGGACCCGGACCTGTGGGACGAGGTCCGCACGCCGTTGGCGTTCGGGTTGCTCGCGCTGGCCTACCGGGCGGGCCGGGCCGAGTACCGCGGCGTGCTGGACACCTACCTGGTCGAGTCCGCCGCGCGCGGGGCGGGCCGGGCGGAACGCGCGGTGCGGGCGCTGCGGTTCCTGGCCCGGATCGCCCGCCGCCGGGCGGACCTGGTGGCCCGGCACCGGTTGCCGCACCGGCGGGTGTGGCTGGACTTCGTCGGGCCGGCGGTGGTGTGGCGGCTGTTCCGCCGCGCCGGGCCCGGTGCGCTGGCGGGGGCCGTGACGGCGTTGTGCCTGGTCGTCGGGCTGCGGTCGGGGCTGGTCGCGGCGGGTGTCGCGGCGGTCGCGTCGGTCGGGCTGTCCCGGGGGCGGTTCCCCGCGCCGGCGGTGTCGCGGTCGCGCGGGTTCCGCTGGGCGGCAACGGGGTTCGTGCTCGGCGCGGCGGGCATCGGGGCGGCGACCCTGCTCGGTGACCGGCTCGGCGGGCTGGTGGCGGGGTGGCCGGCGTGGCTCGCCTACGCGGTGGTGCCCGTCGTGGCGTACCTGGTCGGGCTCGGGGCGACCCGGGACCGCTACTGGGCGGTGGCGTGCGCGCTGGTCCCGACGGCGGTGTCGGTGTTCACCGGCCCGTCGGCGGGTCTGTTGGCGGGGCTGGGGACCGGGCTGTGCGCGGGTGCGGTGGTCGGCGTGTTCGCGGGCGGGCTGGCCGGGGTGTGGGAGTCGCTGCCCGGCCTGCCGGCGGCCGGGCGCGGACCGCGCTGGTTACCGGTCGCGGGCCTGGTCGGGACCGGGCTCGCGGCGGTGCTGGGCGCGGGCGTGCGGTGGCAGGCCGTCGACGCGCTGACCGGGCTGGTGGTCGGGCTCGCCGTGACGCCGCGGTGCACCCGGTCGTGCGAGCCGGTCGCCGAGCTGCTCGCCAAGCCGCTGGCGCTGGACGAGTTCCCGTTGCGGCGCAAGGCGGTCCTCCAGTCCGCGCGGGACCGGGTGCTGCTGGTGGACGACAACCGGTTCCCGCACGCCCTGGTGCGCGACCACGTGGCCGAGTGCGACCCGGTCGAGCTGGGCGCGACCGTGGAGCGTCGCCGGGAGGGGCTCGGCCCCGCCGGGTCCGCCCCCGGGGCTCGACCCCGTGGCCTACGCCCGCCGGCGTAGCTCCACCTCCACCGAGGAGAGGTTGCCGTCCTGGTCGAGCAGGCCGCGCCGACGGCGGTTCCAGCGCAGGAACAGCAGCGCCACCACGGCGATCAACCCGGGCAGCACCATGACCGCGCCGGACACCACGAGCAGCACCGACACCCCGGCCAGCGCGAACACCGCCGTGTAGCGGGCCTTGCCGCGCCGGGGCAGCAGCCGCACCGCCGCCGCCGCGCCGATCAGGTACACCGCGACGAACTGGCCCGTGGTCAGCAGCACCAGCAGCTTCAGGCCCACCCCGGAGAGCACCACCGCCGCCAGGACCGCGAACGACAACCCGACCAGCAGCGCCAGGCTCCGGCGCGGCACCTCGCCGCGCACGCTGCCCACGGCGAGCCGGCGCGGGAAAGCCCCGTCCCGGCTCAGCGCCGCGCCGAGCTTCGCGCCGCCGGCCACGTAGGCGTTCATCGAACCGGCGGTCAGCAGCACGGCGGCGATCGCCGCGAACACCTTCAGGTCGCCGCCCAGCGCGCGGGAGAGCAGTTCGCCCAGCGGCGCGTGCGTGTCGGCATCCGACCCGAGCACCGCGACCGTCGCGAACGCGACGGCCAGGTAGAGCACCGCCACGATCGCGACCGCGCACCCGACCGCGCGCGGCACGTCCCGCTGCGGCTTCCCGAACTCCTGCGCCAGGTGCGTGACCGCCTCCCACCCGGCGAACGTCCACACCAGCAGCGCGGCGGCGGACCCCACGGCCGTCCACCCGTTGGGGGCGAACGGTTCCAGGTTGTCCGCGTCCACCATCGGCGCGGACAGCAGCACCGCGCCGAAGACCAGCAGGAGGAGCAGCCCGGACAGCAGGCACTGCACCCGCCCGGAAGCGCGCAGCCCCGCCCGGTTGGTCGAGGCGACCAGCGACATCAGCACCACCGCCGTGCCGACCTGGGTGAACCGCCCGCCGCCCACCGCCTCGGCCACGTAGGAGCCCGCGAACAGCGCGGACGCCGTGGTCCCCATCGGCACGGCGAAGAAGAAACACCAGCCCACCACGGCGGCGGCGCGTTCGCCGAACGCCAACCGGGCGTAGGTCGACACCCCGCCCGCGTCCGGGAACCGCGCGCCCAGCGCCGCGAAGGTGGCCGCCAGCGGCACGGAGACCATTACCAGGCAGAGCCACGCGAGCAGCGACGCCGGACCCGCTACCTGGGCGGCCAGCGCGGGCACCGCGATCACGCCGGTGCCGAGCACCGCGCCGACGTACATCGCGGTGCCCTGCGTGACGGTTAAGCCCGTGATCTTCTCGCCCACAACGGAACAGCTTCCCAAACCCGGAGCGGCTGCGGATAGCCGTGTCGGCTCCTGATCTCCGCGTGGTCGAGCGGCTACGCTCCGCTGAGTGGGCAGACCACGGGGTTTCGACGACGCGGCGGTCGTGGACGCCGCGATGGAGGTGTTCTGGTCGAAGGGCTACGCGGCCACTTCGACGGAAGACCTGTGCGTGTGCACGGGTTTGGGACGCGGCAGCCTGTACAACGCCTACGGCAGCAAGCACGGTCTGTACGAACGCGTGCTGCGGCGGTACGCCGAGCGGGGCTTCGACGAGCAGTTGTCGATCCTGCGCGGCCCCGGTGCGGTCAAGGAGCGGCTGCGCGCGCTGATGCTGGCCGTGATCGACGTCGATCTGGCCGACCCCGCGCGCCGGGGGTGCCTGGCGGTGAACGCGGCGGTGGGCGCGGGCGGGACGGACGTCCTGGTGGCGCAGCAGGTGCGGTGGCAGTTCGGGCAACTGGAGGGCGCGGTGTGCCACCTGATCACGTGCGGGCAGCGGGAGGGCGAGCTGGGGCGCGACGTGGATGCGTTGATCAGCACCAGGTTCTTCATCAGCGCCTACTACGGGCTGCGGGTGCTGAGCAAGGTGACCCAGGACCGGCAGGCGTTGGAGGACGTGGTGGACGGCGCACTGGCCCGGCTGTAGGCGCGACCGGTGGCCGTCGAACGGCGGGAGGCGCGACCGGCGGCCGTTCCGGGTGGGCGGGAGCTCGTCAGCGCCAGTGGGACGGGCGGGTCAGGGCGGGCGGCAGGACCGTGGTGCGGTCGCCCTTCGCCGCGTCCACCTGGACCTGGGTGAGGAACAGCGCGCCGGTCAGGTCCGCGCCGGTGAGGTCGGCACCGCGCAGGTCCGCGCCGATCAGGTCGGCCCGGCGCAGGTCGGCGCGGGTGAGGTCGGCACCGATCAGCAACGCGCCGCGCAGGCTGGTGTTGCGCAGGTCAGCCTTGCGCAGGTCCTTGCCGACGAGGTCCGCACCCCGCCGGGACCGGCCGCCCTTGCCGCGCACGTGCGCGCTCACCCGCTCCAGCAGCCCGCCCGCGGTGCGCCAGTGCGGCCCGACGTCCAGACCCGCCACCGCCTCGGGCGCACCGCCGGCCTGGTCCTCCACCGCGGCGCGGGCGGCGGCGAGCTCGGCGCGCAGCGGCTTCGGCACGTCCAGGGCCAGCGCCTCGGTCAGGTGCCACAGGAGTTCGTGCAGCTCCCGCATCACCGGGAAGACGTCGAACATCAGGCGGGCGGTCTCCGGGGCGTCCCGCCAGTCACGGCCGCCGAACGTCACCTGGGCGACCCGCTGGCCCGCGCCGAAGCAGTCGTAGACCGTGCAGCCGGGGAACCCGCGCTGCCGCAGCTCGGTGTGGATGCCGCAGCCGAACCCCGCTCCCAGGTTGGGGCACGGCGTGCGGGCGGGCTTGTCGATCGCGAAGTCCGACGACCTGGCGAACGCGGGCACCACGCAGCACAGCCCGAAGCACCGCCCGCAGTCGGCGCGCAGCTCGGTCATGACGCCAGCGCGTCCAGGATCTGCCGGCCGTACTTGGCCAGCTTGTTCTCGCCCACGCCGTTGACCGTGCCGAGCTCGGCCAGCGTGCCCGGCCCGTTCGCGGCGATCTGGCGCAGCGTGGCGTCGTGGAAGATCACGTAGGCGGGGACGCCCTGCTCCTTGGCCTGCGCCGCCCGCCACGCGCGCAGCCGCTCGAAGACCGGCGCGGCCTCGGCGGGCAGGTCGACCGGTTCGCCCTTCTTCGGCTTCGCCGTCCGGACCTTCGCGGCCCGCTCGGCCTCGCGCCGCAGCAGGACCTTCCGGCCCTGGTACAGCACTTCCTCGCTGGCGGGCGTGAGGGCCAGGGTGGAGTACTCGCCCTCGACCGCCAGCAGGCCCTGCGCCAGGAGCTGCCGGACCACGCCGCGCCAGCCGCTCTCGTTGAGCTCGGTGCCGATGCCGAAGACGGACAGCCCGTCGTGGTCGAACTGGATCACCTTGGCGGTCTTGCGGCCCAGCAGGATGTCGATCGACTGGCCCGCGCCGAACTTCTGCCGGCGCTCGCTGCGCAGCCGGTAGACCGTGGAGAGCACCTTCTGCGCGGGCACCGTGCCGTCCCACGTCTCCGGCGGGTTGAGGCAGGTGTCGCAGTTGCCGCACGGCTCGGCGGTCTGGCCGAAGTACTCCAGGAGCTGGACGCGGCGGCACTCCACCGTCTCGCAGAGGGCGAGCATCGCCTCCAGGTGGGCGATCAGCCGGCGGCGGTGCTGCTGGTCGCCCTCCGAGTCGTCGATCATCTTGCGCTGCTGGACGACGTCCTGGAGGCCGTAGGCCAGCCACGCCGTGGACGGCCGGCCGTCACGGCCCGCGCGGCCCGTCTCCTGGTAGTAGCCCTCGACCGACTTCGGCAGGTCGAGGTGGGCGACGAAGCGCACGTCCGGCTTGTCGATGCCCATGCCGAACGCGATGGTCGCCACCATGACCAGGCCGTCCTCGCGCAGGAACCGCGACTGGTGCCGGGCGCGCACGCCGGAATCGAGGCCCGCGTGGTACGGGAGCGCGTTCACGCCGTTCTGGTTGAGGAACTCGGCGGTCTTCTCCACCGAGTTCCGGGAGAGGCAGTAGACGATCCCGGCGTCACCCGCGTGCTCGGTGCGCAGCAGCTCCAGCAACTGCTTCTTCGGCTCGTTCTTGGGCACGATCCGGTACTGGATGTTGGGGCGGTCGAAACTGGCCACGAAGTGCTTGGCGTCGCCTAGCTTCAGCCGCTCGGCGATCTCCTCGTGGGTCGCCCTGGTCGCGGTCGCGGTGAGCGCGATGCGCGGCACGTCCGGCCAGCGCTCGTGCAGGTGGGAGAGGGTCAGGTAGTCGGGCCGGAAGTCGTGGCCCCACTGGGAGACGCAGTGCGCCTCGTCGATCGCGAACAGCGCGACCTTCCCGCGCTCCAGCAGCCGCGCGGTCTGCTCCACCCGCAGCCGCTCGGGGGCCAGGTAGAGCAGGTCGAGTTCCCCGGCCAGGAATTCCGCCTCCACCAGCGCGCGCTCGTCCGGGTTCTGGGTGGAGTTGAGGAACCCCGCCCGCACGCCGAGGTGGCGCAGCGCGTCGACCTGGTCCTGCATCAGCGCGATCAGCGGCGAGACGACCACCCCGACGCCCTCGCGGACCAGTGACGGGATCTGGTAGCAGAGCGATTTGCCGCCGCCCGTGGGCATGAGGACGAGCGCGTCACCGCCGGCGATGACGTGCTCCACGACCTCGGACTGGTCGCCGCGGAAGGAGTCGTAGCCGAAGACCCTCCGCAGCACCTCGTGCGAATCCACCAGGTGATGGTAACGATGCCCACCGACGGTCCCGTGGGTGGCCGCCGACCGGCGCTAACCCCGGAACACCCGGGCCCGGTGCCACGCGAAGTAGCCGGCCGAGCCGTCGTGGTGCGCCTCGCAGGTCCGGCCGGCCGGCAGCGCGAGCTGGTCGGCCGGCGTGCCGGGGATCGCGGCCACGAGCACCGCCCCGTCCGGGCCGACGGAGACGTAGCCCAGCTCGTAGAGCCGGTCGCACCCCAGGTGACAGGCGAGCATCGCGACGTTGCGCAGGTCCCGCCGCTCCTCGTCGGAGCACTCCGACCGGCGTTTGACGTGCGCCGCGACCAGCAGCTCCACCGGCAGCACCCGCCCGCACAGCGCGCACCGCCCGGTCGGGTCGTCGCCGATCAGCACGTGCCGCAGCGCGCCCTGCTCCACGCGGTAGCGCGCCACGGCGGCCCGGTCCAGTTCACCGAACTCGCGGTCGGGCACGGTGGGCGCGTAGCCGAGCGACACGGACGGCGGTGTGCGCGTCACCATGGCGCGCGGCAGCGTGGCCAGCACGGCGGCGACGAAGGCGCTGCGGTACCCGAGCGACGGCACGTCGGCGGTGACCCGGCCCTGCGCGAACAGCCGGTCGAGCCCGGCCTGCACGGCGCTGACCGGCACCGACTCGCCCCCCGCCGAGCGGCGCGTGCGCACCAGGACGCTCGCCGGGTCGACGTCCAGGATCCAGTTCGAGTAGCCGGAGACGGTCTTGATCTCCCGGCCGACCAGCCCGCCCAGCACGTCGGCCGCGGCGGGCGGCACGGGCACCGGCAACCCCACCCGGCGCAGCAGCGCGGGCTGGTCGACACCGCCCAGGTAGGCGACGCGCAGCACGTCCACGGCCTGCGCCCGGACCCCGGGGTCGGCCAGCAGCCCGGCGGCGCGGGCGGTGAACCCGGCGAGCGCGGCGGAGTCGGCGGCCCGGGGCTCCTTGGTCAACCCGTGCGTCTCCCACAGCCCGCCCTCGCCGCCGAGGTGCCAGAACGGGTACTGCGGAGTGGCCCCGCCCTGGCCGAAATCCGCCAGCAGGGAGCGCACCTCGTCGCGGAAGACCGGCCACGGGAACAACCGGTCACGCCCGAGCGCGAGCTGTCCGATGGCCCACACCAGCGCCAGCGGCTTGTGCACCGAGGGCGGACCGTCCCGGCGGTACCGGTTGAGGTCGCCCAGCGTGGCCATCAGCTCGTCGACCCCGTACCTCCGGTCGACCAGGGCCACCCGCCCCGCCACGTCCCGCTCCAACCGGGCGGCCGACGTCCCGGGCACCGAGACCGCGAACCGGGCGGGCAGCTCCCCGATCCGCCCGGCCGGCTCCCCGAACTCCCGCAGCCGGCCCAGCGGGACCTCCCCGTCGGCGGTGGAGAGCACGGCGTCGTACCCGGCGAGCCGCCGCAACAACACCTCGACCACCCCGTGGTCCCCACCCGTGACCACCACCTCGAACCGACCACCCAGCCCCGAAACCGAGACCACCGCGTCGACCGCGCGCCCCGCGTCATCCGTCACCCGCACCCCTGACACAGTGCCAGACCAGGTCCCTCCGGACGTCGGCTGAACGGCTCGCGCGGCGTGCCCGAGCCTGGTAGCTCTGGATCATGCACGTGTACGAGGGCACCGTCCGCGAGGCCGCTTCGGCGCTGAACTCCGACGTCGGGGGTTTCGTCGACGGGTGTGTCGAGCGGTTCCGGCGCAGACGGGGTGAAGCTCCGGGCGAGGCCGAGGCGGCGAGCTGGCGGAACAGTTGGCCCCCGCTCGTGGAGGCGCTGCTCAGGGCGGAGTTGGGGGAGCTGGCCCTGCTGCTGGAGTACGAACTGCCCGGCACCGGCGAGCGGGTCGACGCCGTGGTCCTGGGCGCGCGGCCGGTTGGCGCTCACCGGGTACAGCTACGGCGGGTTCATGTCGTGCTGGTTGCCCACCCGGACCGACCGGTTCCGCGCGGTGGTGGCGGGCGGTGTGGTGAGCGACCTGGTCAGCATGACCGGCACGTCCGACGTGGGCTCGGTGATCGCCGAGTTCGAGATCGGCGACACCGGCCTGCTGCGGGAGCTGTCACCGCTCACCCACGCGGACGAGGTGAGCAGCCCGACCCTCGTGCTGCACGGCGGGGCGGACGAGCGCTGCCCGGTCGGCCAGGCCGAGCAGTGGTACCACGCGCTGCTGGCCAACGGGGTCACGACCGAACTCGTCGTGTACCCCGGCGGCAGCCACCTGTTCGTCCTCGACGGCAAGCCCTCGCACCGGCTGGACTACAACCGGCGCGTGGTCGACTGGGTCGTGGCCAACACCGGGGAGCGGTAGGCGGATGACCACGGTTCCCGACACCGGGCCGGCCCGCGCCGCCGCGATCGCGGTAGTTACCTCCGGGGTCGTCATCCGGGAGCTGCACGGTGCCGGCGACATCGCCGACGTCGACCGGCTGTACCAAGAGATCCGGCACCCCAGCCCGGCGAACCCGCCGGTCACCAACGAGTTGATGCGGGTGTTCGCGCACTCGGGCAACCACGTCGTCGGTGCGTTCGTCGACGACCGCGTGGTCGGCGCGACCGTGGGCTTCGCGCTGAAGCTGCACCAGCGGGCGTGGGCGCTGGACCGGGGATTGGAGTACATCACCTGGACGTTCGAACCCCTGGTGCGCCGCAACGCGTACTTCAACCTGGCCAAGCTCGCGGCGTCCGCGCTGGGGTACCTGCCGGGCTTCTCCGGCGAGATGGACGACGGGATCAACGGCGTGGCGCGAGCGACCGGCTGCCGGCGTCGTGGGACCTGCGGTCGCCCGAGGTCGCGACGGCGTGCGACGGGAAACCGGCGGAAACCGGCGCGGCGGGTGTCGCGGTGCGGGTGCCGGAGGAGCTGGGCGGGCGGATGACCGCCGGCGGCAAGGTGCTCGGCTTCGCCCGGGACGGCGGTTACGTCGTCACCTGACCCCAACCCTCGACCCTGGCACCGGGAAGCGGACCGGTGCGCGATCTGGGAAGATCGCGCACCGGTCCGCACCACGGGTTTTCGCGTCCCGGTCCGGTGGGGCCAGGACGCCTCACGGCGTCCGACCGGTCCACGACCGGCCGGACGCCGCGTCTCACTCGCGCATGCCGATGGCGTCCACGGGCTTGGCCCGCAGCGCCAACCGCGTGGGCACGCCCAGCGCCAGGAACCCCAGCAGCGCCGCGAACCCGATGATCCCGAGGTACACCAGGATCGGGCCGCTCGGTACCGGGGTGCCCAGGAAGCCGATGCTCAGCATCACCAGGGGCAGGCCGGCGATCAGGGTGCCGACCACGATCGCGATGCCCACGACGGTGGCGGCCTCGGCCCGCATCATCCGCACCACCTGCCGGCGCGTGCCGCCGACCAGGCGCAGCAACGCGAACTCCCGCCGCCGCTGCGCCGTGGAGAGCACGAGCGTGTTGGCCACCGAGATGGCGATGTACCCGAGGATCACGCCGACCGCCACCAGGTTCACCCAGAACTGGATGTACCGCTCGCCGCGCTCGGCCGGGCCGAGCTCGGCCTTGCCCACGGCGGTCAGGCCCGGGTACTCCGCGCCCAGCGCGGCCAGCCGCGCCCGCACGGCCTCGTGGTCCGCGCCGGGGCTCAGCTTCACCAGGGTCGAGTCGTCCAGCCCGGTCGGGCTGTGCGCGCGGGCCAGCTCGGCGGGCAGCACGTAACCGCCGTACGCCAGCTCGCGGTCGTAGATCGCGACCACCTTCAGCGTGGTCTCCTGGCCGTCGTCCAGGTACAGCGTGAGGTCGCCGCCCAGGCCGACCTCCTGGCTGCTCGCCTCGCTCCCGCTCACCGCGACCGCGTTGCCGCGCAGGTCGTCCAGCGAACCGGAGGTCACGGCCAGGTCGACGGTGTCCCCGACCCGGTCGAGGCCGAGCGCGGGCTTGCCCTCCGCGACGAGGGTCCGCTCCTGGTCGTCGCGCTCGGTCAGCACGGTCACCCGGGTGCGGACCATCGAACCGGCGGCGGCGACGCCGTCGATCCGCCGGGCGGCCTCGGCCACCTCGGGGGAGACACCGCCGGGGGCGGTCACCGCGTAGTCGGCCTTCATGACCTGCTCGGACTCCTGCACGCCGGCGGCCGTCGCGATGCTCTGGCTGAAGAAGTTCACCACCGCGAAGGCGATCGACAGCATCAGCGGGGTCAGCGCGGAGGCCAGTCGGCGCGTGTTCGCCCGGTTGTTCGCGGCGGCCAGGTAGCCGGTGACGCCCAGCTTCGACAGCGGCGCGGTGACCAGCCACATGATCGGCGTGACGGCGCGCGGCCCGAGCAGCGCGACGCCGATCACGGCGAGCAGCACCGAGCTGGCCGACATCGCCATGGCGACCTCGGTGTGGACGAACAGCGGGACGGTGGCCAGGCCGGCACCGCCGAGCAGCAGCACGAGACCGATGACGGTCCGCACCACGCCGACGTCGCGGCGCTCCACGGCCGCCTCGCCCAGCGCCTCGGTGGGCGCGATGCGGGACGGCCTGCGGGCCGCGACCGCCGCCGAGAGGCGGGCCACGCCGAGCCCGAGCAGGAACGCGACGACCAGCGGGATCGGGCCGACGGAGAGCGCGAAGTCGGCCGGCATCACGCCGATCCTGACGAACGCGTCGCGCAGGCCGTGGCCGACGAAGATGCCCGCGCCGGCTCCCAGGGCGGCGGCGACGCCCGCCACCAGCACGGTCTCCGAGCCGATCAGCTTCGCGATCTGCCGGGGGGTGGCCGCGATGGCCCGCAGCAGCGCCAGTTCGCGCCGCCGCTGGTCCATGGCCAGGGTGAGGGTGCCGGCGACCACGAAGCCCGCCACCAGCAGGGCGATGCCGCCGAACGAGCCGGAGATCGCCATCAGCATCATCCGCGACTGGCCGACCGCCGCGAACTCGACCGTGCCCCGGTCGTCGCCCGCCGCGACCATCACGTGATCACCCCGGAGGGCCTCTTCGACCCGTTCCGCGAGGTCGGCCGCGTCGCCGCCGCCGAACACGCCGATGGCGCGGTACCGGCCCTCGGCGTCGGCCAGCCGGGCGGCCTGCTCGGAGGTGAAGTAGAGACCGGTCTGCTTGGCCAGACCGTCCTTCCCGGACGGTGCGGCGATGCCGACCACCTCGTAGCCGACCGGCGTCGACGTGGTCATCACGTCGAGCCGCCCGCCGACGGCGAGGCCGGCGCGCCGCGCCAGCGAGGCGTCGACCACGACCTCGCGCGGCGAACCGGGCTGCCGCCCGTCGCGCAGCTCGTAGGGGGTGAGCACGGCGGAGTCCCAGTTGTGGCCGAGGACCGCGACCGGGCCGTCCGCGGTGACCGCGCGGGCCTCGAACGTGGTCTCGCCGACCACCTCGTCGACGCCGGGCACGGCCTCGATCTTGCGGATCAGGTCGCCCGACACCGTGGGCAGCGTCCCGACCTGCTGGGACTCCATCGCCGAGACGCCCTCGGGCCGGATCGACTGCTCGCCGCCGACCACCACCGACGCCGCGGCGTACCGCTCGGTGGGGACGCCGGACCGGATGCCGGACTCCAGCAGCATGCCGCACGCCGCGACCACGGCCGAACCGCACAGGATCGCGATGAACGCGCCGATGAACGCGAGCTTGCGCGCTTTGACCAACTGCCAGGCGAGGCCGCGCACGCTCACCACTCCCCGAGACCGGTCAGGCGGCGCATGATCTGGTCCGGCGTCGGCTGGTGCAGCTCGCCGGCCAACCGGCCGTCCGCGAGGAACACCACGCTGTGCGCGAACGACGCGGCGACCGGGTCGTGGGTGACCATCAGCACGGTCTGCCCCACGGTGTCGACCAGACCGCGCAGGAGTTCCAGCACCTGCCGGCCGGTCCGGGTGTCCAGCGCGCCGGTCGGCTCGTCGGCGAGCAGCACCTCGGGCCGGGTCACCAGGGCCCGCGCGATCGCGACCCGCTGCTGCTGGCCGCCGGACAGCTCGGCGGGCCGGTGGCCCAGCCGGTTGGCGATGCCGACCCGCTCGACGATCTCGTGCAGCCAGCGCCGGTCCGGCCTGACCCCGGCGAACCGCAGCGGCAGGGTGATGTTCTGCTCGACGGTCAGCGACGGGATCAGGTTGTAGGCCTGGAAGACGAAGCCGATGCGCTGCCGGCGCAGCTCGGTGAGCGCGTTCTCCGACATGCCGGCCAGGTCCGTGTCGCCCAGCAGCACCCGCCCCGACGTCGGCCGGTCCAGGCCCGCCGCGCAGTGCAGGAACGTGCTCTTGCCCGAACCGGACGGACCCATCACCGCGGTGAACGCGCCACGGCGCAGATCGACCGTGACACCGTCCAGCGCGGTGACCGCGTTAGCGCCCGAGCCGTAGACCTTGCTCACCGACTCCAGCCGCAACGCGGTGTTCACGGTCACCGTTCCTGCCACCATCACGTTCCCCTCCATCGACGTTCGCTGGGATGAATCCTGACGTCCCGGACGTGCGGATTCGATCCCGCTGACGAGCCAGTGGAGGTAGCGCCTGCACTACCGCCCGGAAGGGGGTCCGTCGGCCACAATCGGAGGCATGACGAGGCTGACTCCCCTGTGGACCGCCGCGCGCTACGTGGTGGTGGGCGCGGCCACGGCAATCCTCTCGATCGTCGCGCTGTGCGGCCTGTGCGTCGTGCTGGCGATGTCGCTGTTCGGCGTGGGGCTGCCCGCCGTGCCCGAGGCGTTGCGGCTCATCCGGCCGCTGGTCGCCTACGACCGCAAGCGCGCCGCCCGGTACCTGGGCGAGCCGATCGCCGCGTCGTACCAGCCCCTGGAGGGGCCCGCGCTGTCCCAGGTGGCCGCCGCGTTCGCCGACCCGGCCAACCGCCGTGACACGGCGTGGCTGGCCGTGCACGGGTTCGGCGGCCTGCTGCTGTGCGGCCTGGTGATCGGCTTCCCGATCAGCGCGGTCAACAACTTCCTGATCCCCGCCTACTGGTGGCTGGTGCCCGGTGGCGTGCAGACCTCGTTCGGGTTGGTCGTGGACTCGTGGGCGACCGCGCCGATCGCGGTCGGCATCGGTCTGCTGCTCGGCTGGCTGGCCTTCCAGTCACCCCGGTTCGCCCGCTGGCACGCGCTGGTCGCGCGCGAGCTGCTCGCGCCCCCGGTGGGCGTGCGGCTGACCGACCGGGTGGCGGAGCTCACCGCGTCCCGGGCGGGCGCGCTGGAGGCGCACGGTGCCGAGCTGCGGCGCATCGAACGTGACCTGCACGACGGCGCGCAGGCCCGGATCGCGGCGGTCGTGATGCAGCTCGGCATCGCCGACCAGATGCGCGAACGCGACCCCGAGGCGGCGTTCGGGCTGGTCAGGAAGGCGCAGGACACCGCGACCGACGCACTGGCGGAGCTGCGCGAGGTGGTCCGCAGCATCTACCCGCCGGTGCTGTCCGACCGGGGGCTGGACGGCGCGGTGTCCGCGCTGGCGGCCCGCTGCCCGGTGCCGACCGCGCTGGAGGTGGCCCCGATCGGGCGACAGCCGGCCGCGATCGAGGCGGCGGCGTACTTCATCATCGCCGAGGCGCTGGCCAACGTGACCAAGCACTCGGCGGCGGATGCCGCGTCGGTCAGCCTGGGCGCGTCCGCCGACCGGCTGTTCATCACGGTCCGGGACAACGGGCGGGGTGGTGCCGACGGCAGCCTCGGCACGGGTATCGTCGGCATCCAGCGCCGTGCGGACGCGTTCGACGGCCGCGCCGCCCTGAGCAGCCCGCCGGGCGGGCCGACCGTGTTGCGAGTGGAGCTCCCTTGCGGGTTGTGATCGTCGAGGACGACGTGCTGCTCCGCGAAGGCCTGACCCTGCTGCTGGGCAACGCGGGCATGACCGTCGTCGCGGCCGTGGACAACACCACCGAGTTCCTGGCGGTCATCGCCGACGACCGGCCCGACGCCGTGGTGACCGACGTGCGGCTGCCCCCGACGTTCACCGACGAGGGCCTGCGCGCCGCGTCCGAGGCCCGGCGGCTCCACCCGGGACTGCCGGTGCTGGTGCTCTCCGCGTACGTGGAGAACAGCTACGCCGCCGAGCTGCTGGCCGACGGCGCGGGCGGGGTCGGCTACCTGCTCAAGGAGCGGGTCGGCAAGGTCGAGCGGTTCGTGGAGGCGCTGACCCGGGTCGCCGAGGGCGGCACCGCGATGGACCCCGAGGTCATCTCCCAGCTCCTGGTGCGCCGCAAGCCGGACGACCCGCTGGGCACGTTGACCGCGCGGGAGCGCGAGGTGCTCGCGCTGATGGCCGAGGGCCACAACAACGCGACGATCGCGGGCACGCTCGTGGTGAGCGAAGGCGCGGTCCTCAAGCACATCCGCAACATCTTCACCAAGTTGAACCTGCCGAACGACGACGGCGGCCACCGCCGCGTGCAGGCGGTCCTGGCGTACCTCAACGCCTGAGGCGCTGCTAGGGTCACCGCGTGGTGATCCCCGGTTCGGTGGTGTGGCGAGTCCCGTCCTGCTGACGGCTGCCCCCATCCCGAACGGAGCCGTCTTCGGACGGCACACCCTCCGGAGGCGGTTCCCCGTCGTCCGGAGTCACCGGTGGAACACCACCCCCTCGTCAGTTGGCCGGAACACGGCCTGATCCGCTCGGCCCGGTGGGCGTCCCGCCACCGGTTGCCGGAATCCCTGGTCACCGCCGGCGACGAGCTGCGCGCCGACCACTTCGTCCGCTGGGCCCGGCGGGGTCGGGCCGTGCTGTGGCGCGGCGACCACCGCACCGCCCGGCAGGTCCTCGCCGCGGCGAAACGCCGGCTGGAGCCCCGGGCCACCGGGTTCCGGGAGCACCGCCTGGCCACCGCGCGGCGGGCGCACCTGCTGAGCCGGCTCGTGGTCGAGCTGGACGCCGGTCACCGGCTCGCGCTGCGGCACGGACCGGACGTCGCCGACGCCTGCGGCCAGGTCCTCCCGGCCGGTCCGCTGCTGATCCCGCTGACCGAGCTGCTCGGCGTCCTGGGCGCGCACCGCTGGCGCACCGAGGGCCTGCGGGTGCCGGTGCTGGACCGGCGCATCCACCCGCACCACGGGGTGTTCGCGCCGACCCGGCAGGAGTACCTGGACCTGGTGGCCGGCGCGCCGTGGCCGGACCCGGTGACGGCGTTCGACATCGGCACCGGGACCGGTGTTTTGGCGCTGCTGCTGGCCCACCGGGGCGCGCGGCACGTGGTGGCCACCGACGTGGAGCCCCGGGCCGTCGCGTGCGCCCGGGAGAACACCGCCGGCCACGGGATCGAGGTGCTGCGGACCGACCTGTTCCCGCCCTGCCGCGCCGACCTGGTGGTGTGCAACCCGCCGTGGCTGCCGGGCGTGCCCGGGTCGTCGTTGGACGCGGCCGTCTACGACCCCGGCTCGGCGATGCTGCGGGGCTTCCTGCACGGCCTCCCCCACCACCTCACCCCCGGTGGCGAGGGCTGGCTGGTGCTGTCCGACCTGGCCGAACGGCTCGGCCTGCGCACCCGGGACGAACTCACCGGCACGATCGCCGCCGCCGGGCTGACCGTGCTGGACCGGCTGGACGTGCGCCCCCGGCACCGGACCGACCGGGGCCCGTTCGCGGCGCAGCGGGCGGCCGAGGTGGTGTCGCTGTGGCGGCTGGCGGTCGCCGACCGGCCCGCGACGCCCGGCGTCGGCCCGCCCGCCGCCGGCACCCGCGCGGTGCGCTGTCGACTCCCTTGAGGAAAAATGGGGCCGCCGTGTGGGCAACGCGTATTGCGGTGACATGGGGAAGGGTGAAAGGGCACCATCTGTTCGTTGACGTAGGGACGCCGCATGGAGGGTTTACCAGACGAGCCCCCGGACTCCGCGCCGGGAGGCTTGGCACCGCCCGCCGAACTCGTGCGCCACCTCGGCGGCGGGGACACCGCCGGGGACTCGGACGAGCTGGTCGTGGAGCACATCCGCGAACGGGGCTTCGCCGACGCCGTGTGGGACACCCTGCGCACCCGGCTTGTCGTGTACGGCTTGGGCTTCGTTACACCGCTGATCGAGTCCGGTGCGATCTTCGCGAGCTGCCGCCGGCGCGGCTGGCACCTGTACCAGCAGGCCGTGCTGCCGGCGGACGCCGAGGAACTCGCCATGGACGTCGTCCAGGACGGCCTCGGCCTGTTCGCCGACCGCGGGATTGCCCGACGGCAGTGGTCCCCGGGCAGCGGCCTGTCGCTGCGGCGGTACTTCGAGAACGCCTGCGTGCTCAGCTTCCCGAACGTCTACCGCAAGTGGCAGCGCGCCCGGCGGGACTGGCAGGACGTCGAGCTCCTCGACGCCTGGGCCCCGGTCGAGCGGTACCGCGGCGGCCCGTCACCGGAGGACGTCGTGGTCGAGCGGGTCGCCGTCGACGCGCTGTTCGAGCGACTGGGCCAGGACGCCGGTACGGTGCTCTTCCTGCACGACCAGAACTTCTCGCACGCCGAGATCGCGGAGCTCCTGCGCCTCACCCCCAGAGCGGTGGAGGGGCGGTTGCGCCGGGCCCGGCAGACGGCCCGCGCGTCCATCCTGGAAGGAGACCGGTGATGTCGACGGCGAACCTCTCGTCAGGGCTGCACCGCAGGACCTCGCCCGCCGAGGTGGCCGGGTCGTCGGTGGCCGACCAGGTCTCGACCGGCCTCGCCGCCCGGGTGAAGCCGGACGCGGCCCGCGCGCTGGTCGAGCGCACCGCGCGCACCCCACCCCCGTCGGCCCCCGGCCCGAAACCCGCCTCCCTGGTGTCCGACGACGAAGTGGCCACGGCCGCGACCGGTGACCCCGAGGCGGTCCGCCGGATCCTGACGGCCGTGCGCCCGATGGTCGTGCGGTACTGCCGGGCCCGGCTCGGCCGCGACGGCAGGGCGTCGGTCACCGCGGACGACGTGGCCCAGGAGGTGTGCCTCGCCGTGCTCCGCGCCCTCCCGTCGTACCGCGTGCAAGGACGTCCGTTCCTCGCGTTCGTGTACGGGATCGCGGCGCACAAGGTCGCCGACGCCCACCGCTCGGCGGCGCGGGACCGGTCCACGCCGGTGGCCGAGCTGCCGGACGGGCCCGATACCGGACTCGGCCCCGAGCAGCGCGCGCTGACCGGCGACCTGTCGCGCCGGATGGCCGAACTCCTGCGCGGGCTGCCCGAGAAGCAGCGCGAGATCCTGGTGCTGCGGGTGGTCGTCGGCCTGTCGGCGGACGAGACGGCGGACGCCGTGGGCTCGACGCCGGGAGCGGTGCGGGTGGCGCAGCACCGGGCGCTGACCCGGCTGCGGGAGGCGGTGGCCGTGGACCCGTCGCGCGTGCTGCCGTAGCCGCCCCCCGGCGCGCGTCCGGCCGCGCCGGGGCTCCGCCCGACGACCTGGTCCCGTTGCCACGCCGACGAGATGATCGATTCCCAGGGTGGGTGGTCGTAGGCGGTCGGTGATCGTGTGACTGGCTGGTCGGTGTGGTCGGTGTGGTCGGTGTGGTCGGTGTGGTCGGTATCCGGCTGACGAAGCACCAGCCACCTCGCCGGACTCGATCTCGCCGCAGAGTCGAATCGGGCAGCCGCAAGCATCGTGTCCGTACTCGGATCGCGGTACACGTGACCACGGCATCCGGACGGTCAGTCGAGGAACCCGTCGTGGAACAGCAGGCCGGGCAGGAACAGCAGCACCGGGTAGCAGCAGGCCAGGAGCACGGCGCGGTGGCGGCTGCGCCACGCCGTCGTGGCCACGCCCGCCACCAACACGGCGGCACAGCCGGCCAACCCCATCAGGAAGGCGTGCTTCAGGACGGTCGACGCGGCGATGGTCATGTCGTCGTCCCGAGACCAGGACTTGACCGGCGCAGGGCGACCGCCCTTGCCCGGGACCAACGCCATCACGAAGGCGGCCTGGACCGATATCGAGATGATCGTGAGCACCCGGCCGAGCCTCCCGCGCCGGCCGACCGGTTTCAACGTGACGCCGTCGTTCACCCGGTGGGCGTGCGCGAAGCCGGCCACGAGGGTGGGCAGCACGAACAGCTCCAGGGCGACCACGTACAGCGCGGCCATCCGGGGCCGGTCCTCAGGCAGCAGCGTCGGGTGAACGCCCACCGGTGTCAGCGCCTCGCCGAGCGGCATCCAGAAGTGCTTCTGGAAGAAGAGCAGCGCGAGGAACACGACGACCGCGATGACCGCAGCGCCATCTTCCGCCGGGGAGCCCGACGACCTGGATCTCCTCCCCCTCCCCCTCGTCCCTCCTCTCGCCACGTCGCCATCCTCCGCTCACGAGCCCGAACGCCCGCGCACACTACAAGGCCGCATGTGGTTCCCGTACAACGTTTGGCGTTGATAGCGCCGAGGCCGGGCAGGGCCGACAGGTGACTTGGCCGACAGGTTGAACAGGCTCGCTGGACCAGCCCTGTGACTGGTCCAGCGATGTCGAGTTGGTGACAACGCTTCGTCGGGCGTAGGCCGTTCTGGCTCGGCGGCTGCGTGGTTGCTCGTGTGGCAGGGGTGGTCGTCCGCCGGCGGGTGGTCGTGGTCCTGTCCGTCGTTGAGTCGACGGGTTCGGTGAACGTTACCCCAGCACCGAGCACGCCTGCGCGGTCGCCTCGAACGCCACCTCGTCGCGCGGCTTCACCCGGTCCGCCGCTTGCCCTCGGCCGTGGTGGAGAACAGCCAGAACGGCTGCGAGGCGATGTCCACCACCTGCGAATCGAAGCCCGACAGGATCAACCGGTTGCGCTCCAACCACAACCCGTGCCCCACCAACGTGCCCGTCGTGGCCAGCCACCAGTGCCCCACGTAGTGGCGCTGCCCCCTTGTAGGAGGGGACCGGCGCACCGGCAGCACGCCTCGAACGGCACCCGCCACGCATCCCCAACTTCAGGCGATGCTCACCGTCCCAGTCGACGAACGCGACCTCTAACCCCATCCGGTGATGCGGGAGCGCCCCTGGGAGCAGACCGAGCTTCTGCACGGCGGCGCATTCTGCCGACCCCGCCCCGTGCGCTGTCCACCGCCCCGCCACCTTGCCCCGAACTCCGCCACCACCTCCGCCAACTACTCCCGAACACCGCCATCTTCGTCCGAGAAGAACAGTCGCCCTTGCGGGCAAGGTGCAGCAGCCGGACTCCGGTGTCGGCCAGATCGTGTTCGTAGTCGCGGCCGTAGTACTGCCGGTCGGCGATCAGGGCCCGGCCGAGCAGGGCCTGCATCACCGCCGGGGTGACCGGCTCCACGTCGGCCAGTGTGGTTGCCGGCCGACCTCCGGCCGCCACGGCGCAAGGTGTGACGCGGTGTTCAGCAGGCCGTCGGACCTGACGCGGAGTGCGGGTGCGAGGGTGCCCACCCCGGGGAATCGATCATCGAGTCGTCGAGGGAGTGCTCGACCCAGACGTTCGGCCCGACGTAGACGCCGACGTCCGACCCGGTCGACACCAGCACGGGAGCCAGGGCACCGCGCACGACGTTCTCGCCGTCGACCAACGACCCGCCGGTCCACGTCCGCCACTGCGCCAGGCTGCCGACGATCGTCATGGAGAACGGTGCCACCTTCACGACCCGGCCGCCGAGCCGTTCGTGCGTCCGCAGCCACGGGTCGTCCGGGAACCCGTCGGCCCGCCGCCGCGCCAGGAACTCCTCCATCGCCAGGAAGGGGTGCCGCTCCTTCGACGTCGGGCGCACCGGGACGACCAGCCGGTCGAACCCCCGCTGCCGCAGGACCGCGCGCAGCCGGACCAACGCTCCGGACGCCACCCCGCGCCCCCGCCGGTCCTCCGCGACCTGGACGTCCAGCGCCGCCGCGCACGTCGGGACCCGCCCGTCGAGCGCGTCCTCGACCGCCCACCGGATGACGCCGTCCCACCCGTGGTCGGGCAGTTCCGCCCTCCCCGGAGCGGGGAACACCAGCGGCACGCCGACCGCCCGCGCCACCGGGACGTCACCGTCGAGGATCACCAGGAAGTACTCGGGCCACCGGGCGGCCAGCCGTTCGGCCCGGACCAGTTCGGCGATCGGGTCGTGCCGCATGAACTCGGCCCCGACGCCACCGAGCGCGAGCGCGGGCCCCAGCAGATCGGGCCGCTCGGCCAACGTGGTGACGAACACGGACCACCGCTCCCGGTTCACCGGACCAGACCCCACGAATCTCGCACCCGGCAGCCCGGACCGGCAACCGACTTACCCCGCCGCCCACCCGATCAGTTCCCGGCGGAATCGTCCGCCGTCCGCAGCCGGGCCGGGAAGCCGAGGCGACCCGGCGACTTTTCCACCGTTGCCGGAATAGCCGATCGCCCCGTCCCCCGCTTTCCGCCGGCACGGGCCGGAGAAGGTCCGGGAGGCGACGGGGGCTCGGGAAGTGGCGCGACCGCGCGGGATTCCGGGCGGCTGGACGCGGGAACTCGCACGGCGGGACGAAATGCCCACGTGCCGGGAAGTCCGGGCCGCTGCGCAGCCGCCTCGCGGTGCGCGGACCGGGGCTGAGCGGGTGTCGGCGGTCGTCGCCGGGCGGTATCACCGGGCGGGAGGAGCGCGGAGAGCCGACCACGGGCGAACGCACACGGGGTGTCACCGGGGTGGTCGTGCGGAGGGTTCTGGTGCCCCCGGTCAGAGTCGAACTGACACTGGACGGATTTTGAGTCCGCTGCCTCTGCCGGTTGGGCTACGGGGGCCAGTGGGAGCACTCTACTGGATCAGGCGGACGGGCTGCCGCGTACCCCTCGGCCGCGGCCGGCCCGTCCGGTCCGACCGTAGCCGGGCCCGGCGGAATGCCGCGGGGGTGCGCGGGGGGGGTGTACTACGAGCGGACCAGGCGGGCGATCGCGGCCGACGCTTCGGCGAGCTTCTCCTCCGCCACTTCGCCACCCTCGGCCGCGGCCTGGGCCACGCAGTGCTTCAGGTGTTC
Source organism: Actinosynnema sp. NPDC023587 (assembly GCF_040640215.1). Classification (NCBI taxonomy): domain Bacteria; kingdom Bacillati; phylum Actinomycetota; class Actinomycetes; order Pseudonocardiales; family Pseudonocardiaceae; genus Actinosynnema; species Actinosynnema sp. NPDC023587. Next base: position 115,401 of record NZ_JBFABG010000004.1, read on the forward strand.
GTCCAGCAGGCCCAGGGAGACCGCCTGCAACGCCTTCGTCGCGGCCGAGATCTGGGTCAGCACGTCGATGCAGTACTCGTCGTTCTCGACCATGCGTTGCAGGCCGCGGACCTGTCCTTCGATGCGGCGCAGGCGCTTGAGGTAAGCGTCCTTGTCCGCTGTGTAACCGTGCATCGCTCCTGGCCTTCCCTACCCTGGGCGGGTATCCGACCACCAGGATAGGCCACCCGACCGGGTGTGACCGGCACCACGTGTGACGCCGAAGGCGGTCCTCACATTTCAGGACCGCCGGTTTAGCCCGCAAAATGACCCGTCCGGGGGCATCGGACACATTTTCGCGACGAAAGGTTAGGCGATATTCCTTCCGTGCACTATGGTGTCGTCCGAAGCGTGTGGCGCAGATACAAGTTGACGGCAACACGCGCTATGCGAGCACACACGGAGGAACAGTGGCACAGCAGACCGTCGTCCAACTCATCGACGACCTCGACGGCAGCGAAGCCGCCGAGACCGTGACCTTCGCCTTGGACGGTGTGGAGTACTCCATCGACCTCTCCAAGGACAATGCGGACAAGCTCCGCGAGTCCCTGGCCGACTTCGTCGCCAAGGCGCGCCGGGCGGGCGGGCGCAAGCAGCGCAAGGGCACCGGCAAGAGCACGGTAAAGGCTGGTGACAAGGCCCAGGCGCAGGCTATTCGGGACTGGGCACGGGCGCAGGGGCACCAGATCTCGGACCGCGGGCGCATTCCCCAGGGCCTGGTCGTGCAGTTCCAGGAAGCCCACGCCTCCTGATCCGCTCCGGGCGTTTCCCCTGCGGCCCGCTCCCGTGCCGGCCGCAGGGGAGAACACCGGAGGGCCAGGTCAGGCCATTGCCCCACGGCCGGGAAACCCGGTCCCGAGCAGGCGGAGCAGGGCGGTCGCCTTGACCGCCGTCTCCTCGAATTCCCCGGCCGGGTCGGACAGCGCGATGACCGCGCCGCCCACGCCGAAACTCACCTTGTCCCGGTCCACCACCAGCGTCCTGATGACGATGCTGAAGTCGGCCGTTCCGGACAGCGAGAAGTAACCCAGCGCACCCGAGTAGACACCACGCGGCCCGGCTTCCAGGCCGTCGATGATCTGCATTGTCCGGACCTTGGGTGCCCCGGTCATGGACCCGCCGGGGAACGCCGCCCTAACGGCCGAGACCGCCGAAGCGTCGTCCCGAAGTCGCGCCCGAACGGTGCTGACGAGCTGGTGCACCGTCGCGTAGCTCTCCACCTCGAAGATCCTGGGCACCGCCACGCTGCCCACTTCCGCGCAATGGCCCAGATCATTGCGGACCAGGTCCACGATCATCAGGTTCTCGGCCCGGTCCTTCGCGCTGGTGGCCAAGGCCGCGCGCAAAGCCCGGTCGGCCTCGGCGGTGGCCCCGCGCGGCCGGGTCCCCTTGATTGGTTCGGATTCGACGACACCCTCTCGGCCGATCCGGATGAACCGCTCGGGTGAAGTGCTGAGCACGGAGAGCGCGGCGAAACGGAGCAACGCCCCGAACGGCGCAGGGCTTTCCGCGCGCAGGAACCGGTACGCCTCCCACGGGTCGACCTCGCCCCGCCAGGTGACCATGTTGGTCAGGCACACCTCATAGCTCTCGCCCGCGGCGATGGCCTCCTGGCAGGTGTCCACCAGTTTCAGGTATTGCGCCCGGTTGTGCCGGAGCTGAACCGACTCGGCGACCGCACCGACCGCACCGGAAACGGCTCCCGGCGCACCATCACCGACCTGGGTGAGGAACGCCTCCGTTCGGTCCAACCACTCGTCCGACTCGGTGAGCGTCAACAGGTGCACGCACCGCTCCACGTGGTCGAAGACCAGCGCCCGATCGGCGAACACGAACGCCGCATCGGGTTGCTCCGAACGGTGCGCGAGTTCCCCGCCGCATTCCGCTTTCACCTCGTACCCGAGGTAGCCGACCCACCCCAGGTGGAACTCGAAGGGCACGTCCGGCACGACCACCCGGTTGGCCGCCAGGTCTGCGGCCAACCAGTCGAAGAAGGGCCCGTCGAACTCCTCGTCACCGACCGTCACCCGACCGGTCCACACGTCGTACTTCGCGACCCGCGCCAGCGGCCCGCCGGCGTCGCCCATGACCGAGAACCGCCCCCGCAGGCCCTCCTGGCTGCTGTCGAGCCAGAAGGAGTCGCCGGAGGCCCCGTAGAGCTCCTCGAAGACCCGTTCGGGGGACGGGTGGGCCTCCACCCGACGCACGGTCACCCGCCGTACGGGCACGACGTCGGGCGCGGGCACGCCGCAGGCGGTGGCACCGGGTGTGGGTGTCAGCCGTTCCGGGGTGGGTCCGGCCGGTGGGGCGGTCGCGGTCACCGGAGCGGGGACGGTGGCCGGAGCGGAGGCGGTGACCGGGTCGGCCGCGCCGAGCGACCCGCCGCCGAGGTCGCGGAAGTTGGCCAGCAGCTCGTGCCCGTACTCGGTGCAGATCGACTCGGGGTGGAACTGCACGCCCCACGCGGGCCGCGTGCGGTCCCGCACCCCCATGAGCACGCCGTCGGAGGCCGACCAGGCCACGGCCTCCAGCGACGGCGGCAGGTCGGTGACGGCCAGCGAGTGGTAGCGCACCACGGGCAGCGGCGACGGCAGCCCGGCGAAGAGGTCGACGCCGGTGTGCCGGACCCGGTCGACCACGCCGTGCCGGGGCGTGACCAGGCCGACCGCCGCGCCGCGCGCGAGGCAGAGCCCCTGGTGCCCGAGGCAGACGCCGAGCAGCGGGAGGTCGCCGTGGTCGAGGACGGCGCGGCACAGGCCGAAGTCGGCGGGGTTGTCCGGGCGGCCGGGACCGGGTGAGATCACCACGCTGTCGAACCGGCGCAAATCGGACAGCCGGAACCTCGGGTCGTCGTTCCGGACGACGACGGGTTCCCGCCCGTTCACCTGCGCGAGGTACTGGAACAGGTTGAACGTGAACGAGTCGTAGTTGTCGATCAGCAGGGTCCGCATGGCAACACAGCACGGTACCTGCCGAAACACCCGGGAGGACCACCCCGGAGAGGCCGGCCACACCCCGGCCTCCCCGGTCCCTGCGGACTCAGCCCAGGTGGAACTTCTCGTCGATGACCAGCGCCGCGAGCTGCTCCCGGGTGAACACCTGGCCGCTCAGCGCCGGGTGGCCGGTGTTCCGGTAGGCGGCGGACTGGCCGAGGTAGACCACGGTGCCGTCGTCGTGCCGGTAGATGGCCAGTTCGTCGAGGTCGGACTCCTCGCCGCGCGCGGCGGTGAGGTAGCCGACCTCCTTGCCGCCGACGTCCACCACCTCGCACGTCCCCTTGATCGACCAGGCGGCGTCGGACGCCTGGCACGGCGAGGTGGTGGACGACATGCGGTTGCCCTTGGTCGCGACCTGGATCCACAGCCGGCCCACGCCCGGGGAGCCGTCCCGCACCACGGGCGTCGTCGCCAGGTACTCCCAGGACTGCTCGTCCCGGCCGTAGTAGGTGGCGAACTGGGACTGGGTGTAGCGCATCGGCCCGGACCACCCGCCACCGCTCGCCTGCTTGTCCACGGCCTGGAACGTCGGCGGGAGCGACGAGCCCAGCTCGTTGAGCACCCGCACGGACTTCTCCGCGCGCGGCCCGCTGGTCGCGGTCCGGTCGGTCTGCCCGTCCGGCCACCGCCGCTCGGTCGGCCCGGACGCGGTGCTCGGCGCGGTCTGCGCCGGTGACCCGGTCGGGGAGGGCGGGGTGGTCGCGGTGACCCCGCTCCACCCCGGCGGCACGGGGCGGGGGTCGGAGGACCGGCCGCCCGCCTCGATCACCGCGCCCTCGCCGGAACCGCCGGCGAGCTGCGGCACCAGCACCGCGCCCACCGTGATCGCCACCACCGCCAGACCCGCCACCGCGCCGCCCCAGGCCGTCTTCCGCCTGCGCCGGGCGGCCTGTCCGGCCGCGACGGCGGCTTCGGGGCTCATCGGGGGCGGCGGGCTGCTCGCCACCATCGCGTCGTGCAACGCGCTCTTCAGCTCGTCCTCGTTCATCGCACCTTTTCTCCCTGCTGCGGGGTGATCAGGCCGCGCAGCGTCCGCAGTCCCCGCGCGGCCTGGCTCTTCACCGTTCCCGTGGAACAGCGCAACGCCCTGGCGGTGTCCTCCACCGACAGGTCCTCCCAGTACCGCAGGACGAGGACCGCGCGCTGCCTCGGCGGCACCTTGGCCAGCGCTTCGAGCAGCACCAGCCGGTCTTCCGCCGACCCCCGACCGACGCCGGCGGTGTCCGGTGTCGATTCGCTCACGCGTTCCCTGCGGAACCACCCCCGGCGCAGCTCGGACACGAACGTCCGGACCAGCGTCTGCCGGGTGTAGGCGTCGAGCGACTCGTGCCGGTCGATCCGCGACCACGCCACGTAGAGCTTGGCGAAGGTCGTCTGCACCAGGTCTTCCGCACGGTGCCAGTCGTGGCACAGCAGGTACGCCGTGCCGCGCATGGCGTCGGACCGCGCCGCGAAGTACCCGGCGAACGCGGCATTCCGATCATTCATCTGTCTCCCCCATCCCGCGGTACCGGGTTAGTCACGCCGGCGGGGCCCGGCCGGTTGCACGGGATCGCGGACATTCGTGGAGACTCGGCACCACACCACCGGGAGGTCGCGCGTTGTTCGTCGTGCTGTTCGCCGTCGTCATGGGCGCGGCCCACTACTACCTGTGGCGGCGCGCGGTGCGCGACACCACCACGCCCGGCCGGGCCCGCCGGATCGGCACGGCGGTCGTGGTCGGCCTGTTCGTGCTCCTGATCGCGGGTCTGGCGCTCAACGCGGGATTCCTGGCCTGGCCCGGCTACCTCTGGCTGGCCTGCGCGTTCTACCTGGCGCTCCTGTTCGGCCTGCTGGAGGTCCCCCGCGCCCTGCTCAACCGCGCCGCCCGGCGCAGGTCGGCGCGCGCCACCGGGGCGGCCGAGGTCGCGGGCACGCCCGAGCCCGTCGCCACCGGACCCGTCGCCACCGAGCCCGTCACCGCCGAGCCCGTCGCCACCGAGGCACCGGCCGGCCCGCGCACGCCGGAGGAGCGGACCCGCCGGTTGTTCATCGCGCGGTCGCTGGCGGCGGTCGGCGGCGTGGCCACGGCGGGCGTCGTGGGCTACGGCACGACGCAGGCGCTGGGCGACCCGCTGGTCAAACGGGTGCCCGTCACGCTGGCCAAGCTCGACCCCCGGCTGTCGGGGTACCGCATCGCGGTGGTCAGCGACATCCACCTGGGCCCGCTGCTGGGCCGCGCGCACACCGAGCGCATCGTGCGGATGATCAACGAACAGCAGGTGGACCTGGTGGCGATCGTCGGCGACCTGGTCGACGGCACGGTGGCCGAGCTGGGCGAGGCGGCGGCTCCGCTGCGCGACCTGGTCAGCACGCACGGTTCGTTCTTCGTCACCGGCAACCACGAGTACTACTCGGGCGTCGAGCCGTGGCTGGGCGAGCTGGACCGGCTCGGCGTGCACCCGCTGCGCAACGAGCGGCTCAGCGTCGAACGGGCCGGTGCGGCGTTCGACCTCGCGGGCGTCAACGACGTCACGGGTCGGAACTTCGACGACGGCCCGGACTTCGCGCGGGCGCTGGACGGGCGCGATCGGAGCAACCCGGTGGTGCTGCTGGCGCACCAGCCGGTGCAGGCCCACGAGGCCGCCAAGCACGGTGTCGACCTCCAGCTCTCCGGCCACACGCACGGCGGCCAGATGTTCCCGTTCCACCTCGCCATCGGCTTGCAGCAACCCGTTCGCAGTGGTCTGGCCACCGTCGACGGCACCCAGGTGTACACCAGCAACGGCGTCGGGTTCTGGGGTCCGCCGGTCCGCGTGGGCGCTCCCCCGGACATCACGGTGGTGGAGCTGCGTCACAACTTCGCCGGCCGATAGGGCGTTCTTCACCGGGACCGCCTAGAGTGGACGGCCGTGCCAGCACGCGGTTGCGGAGGGGGACCCCTAGCGAGATGAAGACGAGCTTTGCCGGCCAACGGCTCCACCACGAGGCAACAGCTCGTATTCGTCGTTTCCTGGACCACGGGCGACCCACTACGCCGTGCCTGGTGATCGACCTGCCCACGGTGCGCGACCGGTTCACCGCGATCCGCGACGCCCTGCCCGGTGTGGGGATCTTCTACGCGGTCAAGGCCAACCCGTCGCCCGAGGTGGTCGGGCTGCTGGCCGCCGAGGGGTCGGGCTTCGACGTCGCGAGCCCGCGCGAGATCGACCTCTGCCTGGACCGGGGCGCGCGGCCGGAGGCCATCTCCTACAGCAACCCGATCAAGAAGGCCCGGGACATCGCCTACGCGCACGGTCGCGGCGTGCGGCTGTTCGTGTCCGACAGCGAGCAGGACGTGCGCGCGGTCGCCGAGCACGCGCCCGGCGCGTCGGTGATGCTCCGAATCCTGGTCGACGGCACCAGTTCCACCTACCCGTTCGGGAAGAAGTTCGGCTGCGCGCCGGAGATGGCGGCGGATCTCCTGCGCCTCGCGGCGGACCTGGGCCTGGTGCCGCTGGGCGTGGCGTTCCACGCCGGGTCGCAGCAGCTCGACCCGACCGGCTGGGACGCCGCGATCGCCGACGCCGCCGAGGTGACCGCCAAGCTGCGCGCCGACGGCGTCGAGCTGTCGACGGTGAACCTCGGCGGCGGGCTGCCCGCCGGCTACCTGGACCCGCTGCCGCCGCTGGCCGACTACGCCGCCGCCATCACCGCCTCGATCGCCCGGCACTTCGGGGAGTTCGCGCCCGAGGTGATGATCGAGCCGGGTCGCGCGGTGGTGGCCGAGTCCGGGCTGCTGCGCTCCGAGGTCGTGCTGGTGTCGAGGAAGTCCTACGCGGACGAGCGCCGCTGGGTGTTCCTGGACGTCGGCCGCTACGGCGGGCTCGCCGAGACCGAGGGCGAGGCGATCGCCTACCCGTTGCGGACCAGCCGCGACGGCGGCCCGACGGGACCCGTGGTGATCGCCGGGCCGACCTGTGACGCGGATGACGTGCTGTACCAGAACACGTGCTACGAACTGCCCCTGGACCTCCAGGCGGGCGACCACGTGGATCTGCTGTGCGCCGGGGCGTACACCGCCAGCTACTCCTCCGTGGCCTTCAACGGCTTCGAGCCGTTGGCCACCTACTGCGTGCGATGAGCGCGCTCCTGTCTGTAAGACGCACAACCCCTTCTCAAGATGTTTGGAGTGATTGATGTCCGAACTCCCGTGCGAAGCCGAGCCGGTTGGCTTGTTCGCAGGACAGCACGTGCTCGCCGAACTCGAAGGCGTGAGCCCGGAACTGCTGGACGACGAGCAGTTCTTGCGGCACGCGCTCGGCGAAGCGCTCACCCAGGCCGACGCGACCGTGTTGGAGGTGGTCTCCAAGCAGTTCGAGCCGCAGGGGGTCACCGTGTTGGCCCTGCTGTCGGAGTCGCACGCGTCCATCCACACGTACCCGGAGGTCGGTGCGGTGTTCGTGGACGTGTTCACCTGCGGCACGCGTGCGAAACCCGCGCTCGCGGTGCAGTTGCTGGCCACCGCGCTGGGCGCTGCGTCCGCACGGACGGACATGATCAGCCGGGGCACCCGCGTCCCGGCACTCGTGGGCGAGGAGAAGGCGTGATCAGCGAACCGCTCGCGGCCGGGTTGACCCGGCTCTGGGACGTCGACGAGGTCGTGGTCGACACCCGGACGCAGTTCCAGCACCTGGTGATCGCGCGCACGGGCCAGGGCCTGTCCCTATTCTGCGACGACGACCGGCAGAGCACCGAGTTCAGCCAGTTGACCTACCACGAGGCGCTGATGGTGCCGGCGCTGCTGCTCGCCGACCGCGTCGACCGGGTGCTGGTCATCGGGTCGAGCGAGGGCGTGGTGTGCCAGATGGCGGTGGCGGCCGGCGCGTCGGTGGTCGACCACATCGACATCGACGAGGAAGCCGTGAAGCTGTGCGCCGAGCACCTGCCCTACGGCTACTCGCCGGACGAGCTGGCCGCCGCCGAGCGCGGCGAGGGCGCGGTCCGCGTGCGGTACACCGACGGGTGGGAGCACATCCGCACCACTTCCGAGCGCTACGACATCGTCCTGGTGGACCTGCCGGACGAGCGCGAGGAGGAGGCGCAGCACAACCGCCTCTACGGCGAGGAGTTCTTGCGCATGTGCAAGGCGCTGCTCACGTCGGGCGGTGTGGTGGTGACGCAGGCCGGGTGCCAGACGATGTGGCGCAACGGCACGCTGATCCGGTCCTGGCAGCGGTTCAACGACGTGTTCGGCACGGTCGCGTACTACGGCTCCGACGAGCACGAGTGGGCGTACCTGTTCGGCCGCGCCGACGAGGTCGCCGACCCGACCGCGCTGATGACCGAACGCCTGCCCCGGTGCGGCTACCAGCCCGGGACGATCGACGACCTGGCGCTGCTGGGCAACTCGATCCCGCCCTACCTGGTGCGCCGGTCCCTGGCGTGACCCGGTCGCGCGAGGCCGTTCCCGCTGCCGGGCAACGGGAACGGGCCTCGCGCGCCGGTGCGGGTCGGCGGCGCGCCCCGGTCAGCCCAGGGAGCGCTTGAGGAAGTCCACCTGGAGCAGCAGGAGGTTCTCGGCCACCTGCTCCTGCGGTGTCATGTGGGTCACGCCCGACAGCGGCAGCACGGTGTGCGGCCGGCCGGCCGCCAGCAGCGCCGACGACAGCCGCAGCGTGTGCGCGGCCACCACGTTGTCGTCCGCCAGCCCGTGCACGATCATCAACGGCCGCGCCAGCTTCGGCGCGTCCTCGATGAGCGAGTTCGAGTCGTACACCTCGGGCTTCTCGTCCGGGTGTCCCAGGTACCGCTCCGTGTAGTGCGTGTCGTAGAGCCGCCAGTCGGTGACCGGCGCGCCCGCGATCCCGGCGTGGAACACGTCCGGACGCCGCAGCACCGCCAGCGCCGAGAGGTACCCGCCGTAGGACCAGCCCCGGATCGCCACGCGCCCCAGGTCCAGGTCCGCCTCCTGCGCCGCGACCGCGTGCAGGGCGTCGACCTGGTCCTCCAGCGTCGCGCCGGCGAAGTCGAACGCGATGGCCCGCTCCCACTCCGGCCCGCGCCCCGGCGTGCCCCGGCCGTCCACCACGAGCACCGCGAAACCCTGGTCCGCCAACCACTGCGACGACAGGTAGGCGTTGCGGGCGCTGAGCACGCGCTGAGCGTGCGGCCCGCCGTACGGGTCGAGCAGGACGGGCAGCTTCCCGCCCGGCACGTGCCCGGTCGGCAGCAGCAGCGCCGCGCGCAACCCGCGCTCACCGACGGTCAGCAGCCGCACGTCCGGCGTGAGCACGGGGGTCTCCGCGAACGACCCGATCGACCCGGTCCTCCCGCCGCCGGTCACCGTCACCGCCGGCCCGAAGTGCCCGAGGCCGCTGGAGGACAGCACCACCACGCCCCCGCCGCGCGTGACGCCGTGCACACCGTCCTCGGTGGACAGCCGTTCGACGCCGGCCGCGCCCACCCGGTACACGTGCACCTGGGTCGGGTCGTCGGTGGACGCGGTGACCAGCACGTCGTCGGCCACCTCGACCACCGAGCGCACCTGGAAGCCGTCCGGCGTCCACACGTCGTCGCCCACGACCAGCCGGTTCGCGCCGTCGAGGGGCACCACCCGCACCAGCTCGCCGCCCGGCGTCCACCGCGGCACGCCGGGCACGACCTCGATCCAGTGCGGGTCGCGGTCGGCGGCCACCACCTCGACGCCGTCCGGCCCGACCGCGAGGACCTCGACGCGGCGCTGGTCGCGGGACTGGACCTGGAGCAGCGGGCGGCCGTGGGACGACCAGTGCGCGGTGTTCAGGTACGGCAGCGCCGCGCGGTCCCACTCCACGAACTCGCGACTGCCGTCGAGGCCCAGGACCGCGACCCGGACGTCCGCGTTGGGCGTGCCGGCGGCGGGGTAGGCGATCTCGGCGGCCGGGGTCGCGGGGTTCGCCGGGTCGGCGATGTACCAGCGGTGCACCGGCCGGTTGTCGACCCGCGCGGCCAGCACGTGCTCGCCGTCCGGGGAGAACCAGTACCCCCGGTGGCGGTCCATCTCCTCGGCGGCGATGAACTCGGCCAGGCCCCACGTCACGTCGTCCGCGTCCGGTTCGGCCAGGACGGTGTCGTGGCCGGATTCGAGGTCCACCACGTGCAGCGCGCCCGCCGCGACGTACCCGACCCTGCGCCCGGTCGGGTCCAGCCGGGGGTCGAGGACGCTGCCGGTGACGGGCAGTTCGCGCACCGCGCCGGACGCCAGGTCCGCGACGAACAGCCGCCCGGACAGCGCGAACGCGGCCCGCGCGACGTCCGCGTCGACCGCGTAGGACACGATGCCGGCGGCCTGCTCGCGGCTGCGCTCACGGCGCGCCCGTTCCTCCGGTGAGAGGTCCTCGGGATCGCTGAGCAGGGTGGCCGCGTCCACCAGGAGGCTCTCGGCCCCGGTCGCGGTGTCGTACACCCACAGGCAGTTCGCCCGGCTCGTGGCCGAGGCGGTCCGCAGGAAGTAGACCCGGCCGCCGTCGGGTGCGACGGTGAAGTTGCGCGGCGCACCGAGGGTGAACCGCTGGCTGCGCGCTTGCTGGCGCGGGAAGGAGATCTCGTTGCCCACGGTGACACCCTATGGCCTCACCGCCGGGTGACCCGGCCGCCACCGGCAGCGACCGGGACACCCGCCGGGTCACTCCCCCTTGGGCGGCAGCGGGAAGAACCCGCTGGTCCGCCGCACGTAGTCGGCGTACCCCGGCCGCCGTCGCACGATGTCCTTCTCCAGCAGCGGTTTCCCGCTGCCCTTGGCCAGCAGGAACGTCATCAGCAGCGGGCCGACCGCGAACACCGCGCCCCACGGCGTGGCGCACGCGAGCAGGAACAGGCCCCACCACACGCACGCGTCGCCGAAGTAGTTCGGGTGCCGGGTGTAGCGCCACAGCCCGCGGTCCATCACCCGGCCCTCGTTGGCCGGGTCGGCCTTGAACCGCTTGAGCTGGTGGTCGCCGATCGACTCGAACGCGAACCCGACCAGCCACAGCGCCACGCCCAGGTAGTCCAGGACGCCGAGGGCCGCCGAGGTGTGCGCCGCGAACTGCACCGGCAGCGACACCACGAGCATGATCGCGGCTTGGAGCAGGTAGACCCGGTACATCTTGGCCAACGGGTTGCCCGTCGCCCGCCGGTACACGTCGACGTACCGCTGGTCCTCGGGCTTGTGCCGGTTGCGGGAGTGGATGTGCCATCCCAACCGCAGACCCCACACCACCGTCAGCACCGCGACGACCAGCGAGCGCGCCGAGTGCTCGGCCAGGACGTAGGTCAGCGCGCCGATCACCGCGAAACCCGGACCCCAGAACGAGTCGACCAGGTCGAACCGCCGGCGCGCGACGGCGCGGCCGAACAACGCCGTCACCAGGACCAGGACGGCGACCGCCGACCACAGCACGTTCCAGCCGAAGCTCACGCCCACTCCCGGACCCCCGGCATCCCGCTGTCCCCGCGCGGGCCGGGCCGCACCGCCAGCACCTGGTCCACACCCATCCGGCCCTCCTCGAACGTCAGCGCGCCGCCGGCCAGGTAGAGCCGCCAGACCCGCGCCTGGCCCTCGCCGACCAGGGCGACCGCCTCGGCCCAGCGCGCCTCCAGCGTCCCGGCCCACGCGCGCACCGTCCGGACGTAGTGCTCGCGCAGCGCGTGCACGTCCCGGATCTCGAAACCCGCCCCTTCCAGGTGCGCCACGGTCCGGCTGACCGGTCGCATGTGCATGTCCGGTGCCACGTAGGACTCGATGAACGCGCCGCCGCCGGGCGCGTTGGCACCCCGGGACATCTGTTGCAGCAGCAGCCGGCCGCGCGGCTTGAGCATCCGGTGCAGCACCGCCGCGTACCGCGGGTAGTTCTCCTCGCCGACGTGCTCGCCCATCTCGATGGTGGAGATCGCGTCGAACGGCTCGTCGGCGATCTCCCGGTAGTCCTGGAGCCGCACGGTGACCAGGTCGGACAGGCCCTCCCGCGCGATCCGGGCCTCGACGTGCGCCTGCTGCCGCGCCGAGATGGTGACCCCGGTGGCCCGCACGCCGAAGTGCTCGGCCGCGTGGAGGATCATCGAGCCCCAGCCGCAGCCGACGTCGAGCAGGCGCATCCCGGGTCGGAGGTCGAGCTTGCGGCACACCAGGTCCAGCTTGGCGTGCTGCGCCTCGGCGACGGTCGCCCCGGGGGAGGTGAAGTACCCGCACGAGTACGCCATGCTCGGGTCCAGCACCAGCTCGTAGAACTCGTTGCCCAGGTCGTAGTGGTGGGAGATGGCGTCCCGGTCCCGGTGCCGGGTGTGCCGCCGGCCGGACAGCCGGGCCTCCTCGCCGGGCGGCGCGGGACGCGGTCCGAGCACGCCCAGACCGGCCGCCGCGCGCAGCGCGCCGATCACGTCCAGCGCCTTCGGCCTGGTCGGCCTCCCCTGCCGGGCCAGCGCCCAGAACCGGGCCAGGCCGTCGGCCAGGTCGCCGTCCACGTCCAGCTCCCCCGCCACGTACGCGCGGGAAAGACCCAGCTCGTCGGGGTTCCACAGGAGCCGGCGCAGGGCGCGGCGGGACCTGATCACGACCACCGGACCGTCCTGCGGACCGGCCGTGCTGCCGTCCCACGCGCGCAGCCCGAGGGGCAGTCGGGCCCCCAGCAGACGTTCGACGACGGCGGCGAGCCGCCCGGCCACTCCGGCGGTTGCGACGACCACGAGCTCCTCCTGACCTCTGGTAGCCGGACGTTCGCGCGCCACCTCGTCCCGGTTCGACCCGCGCCGGACAGGTCGCGACCGCCGGGTGGGCGCTGTCCGGGGAGGAGGCCCCTGCCCTGGAAAACGCGGAATCCCCCGGCCCGCGCGGGCCGGGGGATTCCCGTCGGATCGGAAGAACCCCTACAGGGTCGGGTAGAGCGGGTGCTTCGCGGCCAGCACCTCGACCCGGGACCGCAGCTCGACCAGGTCCGGCGACGCCTGGAGCGCCGCCGCGATGACGTCCGCGACCTCCGCGAAGTCCGCCGCGCCGAAGCCCCGGGTGGCCAGGGCCGGCGTGCCGATCCGCAGCCCCGAGGTGACCATCGGCGGGCGCGGGTCGTTCGGCACCGCGTTGCGGTTGACCGTGATGCCCACCTCGTGCAACCGGTCCTCGGCCTGCTTGCCGTCCAGTTCGGACGCCACCAGGTCGACCAGCACCAGGTGCACGTCCGTGCCGCCGGTCAGCACCTTCACGCCGACCGCCGCCGCGTCGGGCCGGGAGAGCCGGTCGGCCAGGATGCGCGCGCCCTCGACGGTGCGGCGCTGGCGGTCGGCGAACTCGGGCGACGCGGCGTGCTTGAACGCCACCGCCTTGCCCGCGATCACGTGCTCCAGCGGACCGCCCTGCTGGCCGGGGAACACCGCCGAGTTGATCTTCTTGGCGAGGTCCGCCTCGTTGGTCAGGATCACGCCGCCGCGCGGGCCGCCCAGCGTCTTGTGCGTGGTCGTGGTGGTGACGTGCGCGTGCGGCACCGGGTTCGGGTGCAGCCCGGCCGCCACCAGGCCGGCGAAGTGCGCCATGTCGACCATCAGGTAGGCGTCCACCGAGTCGGCGATCCGGCGGAACTCCGCGAAGTCGAGCTGACGCGGGTAGGCCGACCAGCCGGCCACGATCAGCTTCGGCCGGTGCTCGGTGGCCAGCCGCTCGACCTCGGCCATGTCGACCCGGCCGTCGCTCTCCGCCACGTGGTAGGGCACCACGTTGTAGAGCTTGCCGGAGAAGTTGATCCGCATGCCGTGGGTCAGGTGGCCGCCGTGCGCCAGGTCCAGGCCCAGGATCGTGTCGCCGGGCTGGAGCAGGGCGACCATCGCGCACGCGTTGGCCTGCGCGCCCGAGTGCGGCTGGACGTTCGCGAAGCCCGCGCCGAACAGCTCCTTCACCCGGGAGATGGCCAGCCGCTCGATCACGTCGACGTTCTCGCAGCCGCCGTAGTACCGCCGGCCGGGGTAGCCCTCGGCGTACTTGTTGGTCAGCACCGAACCCTGCGCCTGGAGCACCGACACCGGGGTGAAGTTCTCCGAGGCGATCATCTCCAGGGTGTTCTGCTGCCGGCCGAGCTCGGCGGCGACGGCCTCGGCGACCTCCGGGTCGAACTCCGCGAGGGAGGTGTTGAAGTGCTCGGACATGGTGTCTCCCTTACGAGTTTCGCTTGTAGAACGGCAGCGCGACGACCTGCACGGGCTCCTGCTTGCCCCGGATGTCGACGGCCAGCTCGGTGCCGGGCTCGGCGTGCTCCGGCGTCACGTACGCCATCGCCACGGAGTAGCCCAGGGTCGGCGACAGCGCGCCGCTGGTGACCTCGCCGACCACCGCGCCGGACGCGTCCAGCACCGGGTACCCGTGCCGGGGCGCGCGGCGGGACGCGGTCTTGAGGCCCACCAGCTTCGCCTCCACGCCCTTGTCGGCGACGGCGGCCAGCGCGTCGCGGCCGACGAAGTCCCCGGGCTTGTCCAGCTTGACCACGCGGCCCAGGTTGGCGTGGTACGGGGTGCGCTCGGCGCTGAGCTCGTTGCCGTACAGCGGCATCCCGGCCTCCAGGCGCAGCGTGTCGCGGCAGCCGAGGCCGGCGGGCTTGAGGTCGTGCTCGCGGCCCGCCACCAGCAGCGCCTGCCACACGGCCGGGGCGTCGGACGGGTCCACGAACAGCTCGAAGCCGTCCTCGCCGGTGTAGCCGGTGCGGGCGAGCAGCGCGGGCCGCCCGGCCACCTCGGTCGGGTAGGACGCGTAGTACTTCACGCCCGCCAGGTCGGTGGTGGTGAGAGCGGCCAGGATCGCGGTGGACGCCGGGCCCTGGATCGCCAGGAGGGCGTAGTCGACCGACTTGTCCACCACGGAGGTGTCGAAGCCGTCGGCGCGCTCCACGAGCGCCTGGAACACCACGGCGGCGTTCGAGGCGTTCGCGACGACCAGGTACTCCTGCTCGCCGGTCCGGTAGACGATCAGGTCGTCGAGCACGCCGCCGTCCGGCTGGGTGATCATGGTGTAGCGGGCGCGGCCGACGGAGATCGCGGACGCGTTCCCGACCAGCGCGTGGTCCAGGGCGCGGCCGGCCTCGGGGCCGGACAGCACGATCTCGCCCATGTGCGTCAGGTCGAACAGACCCGCCGACGTGCGCACGGCGTGGTGCTCGGCGAGCTCGCTGTCGTAGCGCAGCGGCATCCGCCAGCCCGCGAAGTCGGTGAACTGGGCTCCCAGCGCCTCGTGCTCGGCGTGCAGCGGCGTCCGGCGGGTTTCCACGGGGTGGTCCTCCCTGGTGGCGGGCACGGCGATCACACCGACCTGGTCGGTCGGCGGTCGCCGTCGGCGAAGGATGACACGGTCCATCGGAGACTCCTCGTCGAGTGAGCCTCCCCCTCTGTCATGAGCCTGAGAGCTTCACCGCGCGCGGAGCGCGGCTTGCACCGTGGGCGAGGCGCGGAGCGCCTGCTTTCCAGAGTTGCCTGCGTCGGGCGGTAGCTGTGCCTGAGAGATTCCGGGGAGGAGTTGCTCCTTCGGCGCCCCTCGCGGGGACTCTCCCGCTCGACATCGACGGCCGTGTTCAGTTGGTACCGCCAGACGCTAGTTGTGCCTGGTGGGCACGGTCAACCAGGACCAGGTCACAGCACCCGGCCACGGCCCGCGCCCGCTCGGCGGCACCGGGCGCGGACCACGTACCCGTGGCCGGCGCGGGGGTGGCGCGAGCGGTCACAGGGCACGTTCCGCCTTGACGCTCTCGACCACCTTGCGCTCGGCGTAGAACGACACGAACGGGATGGTGCCCGCGAGCAGCACCAGCGCGGAGCCCTTGAGCGACCACCGCGCCTTCAGCGCCAGGTCCACCGTGAAGACCAGGTAGACGGCGTACAGGAAGCCGTGGACGGGGCCGACGACCGCCATCATCCCGGTGTTGTCGCCGAGGTACTTGACGAACATCGCGACCACCAGCAGGAGCAGGCCGACACCGACCACGTAAGCCATGAACCGGAACCGGCTCAACGCACCGCTCATCGCCTGCCAACCGCCTTCGCTCACCGCTGGTCCCGCGCGTTGAGCTCCCGGAGGTAGCGGTTGTAGACCGCCAGCTCGTCGTCCTCGTCGTCCGGCGCGGGTGTTTTGACGGGTTCCACGGTAACGACCGGCTGCCGGGCCCCGACCACCGGCTCCCCGGCGTCCTCGGCCCGGCGCTGGGCGGCGAGCTTGCGCATCCGCCACACCATGAAGAGGGGGAACAGGCCGAACAGCGGCCACTGGAAGACGTACCCGAGGTTCTGGAAGGTGCCACCGGCCTGGGAGAACCTCTCCCACTGCCAGTAGGCGAGGCCGCAGCACACGATCAGCGACACCAGGCAGACCGCCGCGATGGCGAGTCGCCGGGGTGTCAGGAGGGTGCCGGGCACCCTCCCACACTACTTCGCGGAGTCCGCTCCCCGACGGAAGGGGCTCCTCGCACAGGAGCCCGCCCTCCCGGTTGGTGCGGGTGACCGACTTGACGCCGCGCCCTCACAACGCGGCGCGGGGTTCACGCAACGCCGTCCCGGCGCTGCCGCTGCAACCTGGCCACGCACCAGGCCGCCGCACTGCCCCGACGCAGGTGCTGGAGCACCGTCATCGGGCCGAGACGCCGTCCCAGGTCGGCGGGCGTGAGCCCGGCCGCCCGGTAGTCGAGCGCGCGCTGGTCCAACGGGCTGATGCCCGCGTCCCACCACCGCTCCGCCTCCGCCAGCTCGCCCACGAGCTGCCAGTAGCTGGCCGCCGCCGCGAGCAGGACCTCGGGCACCTCGGGTGCCCTCTTCCGCATCGCCGCCACGTAGGCCGGGTCAGCGGATTCGACCCGAACCAGTCCGCGCGACCCGCCGTTCGCCCGCTGCACGGGGATTCCCGGCGCGGACGGTGGGGCCTCGGCCAGCCACGCGTCCTTGATCCGGTTCACCTCCTGCATCTCGGCGTCGTCCGAGCGCTCAGCCGCCCACTGCCGCAGCAGCTCGTCGACTCCGGAGTCCTCGACCATTCTGCCTCCTCATCGGTCGAAGATCAGCCAATGCAGCGCACCGTATTAGCGGGTACCGACAACCGCTAGACCCTGGATTGTCAAAAACCCTGTTACCAGGGCGTTATAGCCCTCATTCCACCCGTACGGTGCAACGTCCGGTCCCGATCGTCACCAGCGGTGACCGGTCCGTGCACGCCCCGCGAGGTGGACTAGGCGAACAGGCCGCGGACGAAGGTGATGATCGACTCCGCACCCTGGCGCAGCCAGCCGAGGGCCGTCTTGACGGCGTCCGCCGACTGGTCGGGCTGGGTGATCAGGAGGAACAGCACCAGCGCGACGGCCGCCAGTGTCACCACCTTCTTGATGTTCACGAGACCCTCTCCGTCCGTTCACGAGCACCCGGTCGGCAGGCGTCGTGCCCACCGCGTTACGCCCCATGGTCCCTCATTCACCCGGACGATAACGGGAGGAACCCGCCCTGATCGCACAACCGGGCGAAAGATCCACCAGCAGCCACGGCCGAGCGGCCCGGACGGTCACCCGAACGGACGATCAAGGGCACCCAGGCCCCGGCCGATGACCTAGGTACGGGCCACTCGCCCCACTCCTCCCGCACGAAGACCACCGAGGTTTCGCACATCGCCAGCTCTCCGTCGCAGATCGCACGGGTCACCCGTATGCGCTGACCCCCATACCGTGCGTCATGAGGCCGATTTCGGCTGTGGTCATTCCGCCGGGCACTCCGGACGATTGTTCGCGGCCTTTTTCCGGTTCTCTTCCGGTCACCCCACGACACCCGCGCGGCGCAGTTCCGCGATCTCCGCGTCGGCCAGTCCCAGTTCCCCCAACACCTCGATCGTGTGCTGCCCGAGGGCAGGGGGTACGGACGGTGCGCCCGCCGGCGTGCGGTCGAACCGGGGCGCGGGCGCGGGCTGCGTCACGCCTCCCACCTCGACGAACGTCCCCCGGGCGGCGTTGTGCGCGGCGGTCGGGGCCTCGTCCGGGGTGAGCACCGGGACCAGGCAGGCGTCCGTGCCGGCCGCCAGTTCCGCCCATTCATCCCTCGTCCGGGTGGCCACGGCGGCGGCGATCCGCGCCCGCAACGCGGGCCACTGCGCGGGATCGTGCCGATTCGGCACCTCGGCGTCCGCCAAACCCAGCACGACCAGCAGTTCCGCGTAGAACTTCTCCTCAAGGGCCCCGATGCTCACGTACTTTCCATCCGATGCGGCATATACGTCGTAGAACGGCGCGCCGCCGTCGAGCAGGTTGGTGCCGCGCCCGCCCGACCACGCCCCGGCGGCCTTCATGCCGTGCAGGAACGTCGTCAGCAGCGCCGCGCCGTCGACCATCGCCGCGTCGACCACCTGCCCCCGCCCGGACCGCTCGCGCTCGTACAGGGCCGCGAGCACGCCCAGGGCGAGCAGCAGCCCGCCACCGCCGAAGTCGCCCACGACGTTGAGCGGCACCGTCGGCGGCGCGCCCGCCCGCCCGATCGGCTCCAGCGCGCCGGCCAGCGCGATGTAGTTCAGGTCGTGCCCGGCCCGGTCGGCCAGCGGCCCGTCCTGGCCCCAGCCGGTCATCCGCGCGTAGACCAGCCCCGGGTTGCGGGCCAGGCAGTGCGCGGGGCCCAGGCCCAGCCGCTCGGTCACGCCCGGCCGGTGGCCCTCGACCAGCACGTCGGCCCGCTCGACGAGTTTGTGCACCACCTCCGCGCCCGCCGGGTGCCGGAGGTCCACGCCGATCGAGCGCCGGCCGCGCCCCAGCACGTCGCCGGGCACGGCCGCGCCGCCGGCCACCCGGTCCACCCGCACCACCGACGCGCCCAGGTCCGCGAGCACCATGCAGCCGAACGGGCCGGGCGCGAGGCCCGCCAGCTCGACCACCCGCAGCCCCGCCAGCGGCCCGGCCACTAGAGCGACCTCGCGATGATTTCCTTCATGATCTCGTTCGTCCCCCCGTAGATCTTCTGCACGCGCGCGTCCGCCCACGCGCGCGCGATGGGGTACTCGGTCATGTAGCCGTAGCCGCCGAAGAGCTGGACGCACTCGTCCACGACCCGGCACAGCCGCTCGGTGGACCACCACTTGGCCATCGCCGCGGTCGGGACGTCGAGCGTGCCCGCGAGGTGCGCCTGGACGCACTCGTCGACGAATGCCCTGGTCACGCGGGCCTCGGTGGCGCACTCGGCGAGCGTGAACCGGGTGTTCTGGAACTTGACGAGCTCCCGGCCGAACGCGGTGCGGTCCTTCACGTACGCCGTGGTGAGGTCCACCGCGGCCTCGATGCCCGCGACGGAGGCCACCGCGATGATCAGCCGCTCCTGCGGGAGCTGCCGCATGAGCTGACCGAACCCCTCCCCCTCGGACCCGAGCAGGTTGGTCGCGGGCACCCGGACGTCGTCGAAGAACAGCTCCGCCGTGTCCTGGCCCTTGAGGCCGATCTTGTCCAGCACCCGGCCGCGCCGGAAGCCCGCTGCCGACGGCGTCTCCACCACCAGCAGGGAGATGCCGGCCGCGCCTTGGGAGGGGTCGGTCTTGGCCGCCACGACCACCAGCTCGGCCTGCGCGCCGTTGGTGATGAACGTCTTGGAGCCGCTGATCACGTACTCGTCGTCGTGCCGGATCGCGCGGGTCCCGATGTTCTGGAGGTCCGAGCCGGCACCGGGCTCGGACATGGCGATCGCGCCCACGTACTCGCCGCTCGCCAGCCTGGGCAGCCAGCGGTGCTTCTGCTCCTCGGTGCCGTGGGCGAGGACGTAGTGCGCCACGATCCCGCTGTGGACGCCGTTGCCCCACGCGCTGTCGCCCACGCGGGCCTGCTCCTCCAGCAGCACCGCTTCGTGCGCGAACGTGCCGCCGCCACCGCCGTACTCCTCCGGGACGGACAGGCAGAGCAGGCCCACGTCGCCCGCCCTGGTCCAGAAGTCGCGGTCCACGTGCCCCTGCGCGGCCCAGCGCCGGTGGTGCGGGACCGATTCCCGCGCGAGGAACGTCCGGGCGAGCAGGCGGAGCTGGTCCAGGTCGTCGGTCATCCACGGGGAGCGGCGAGTCGGCATGTCGTCGACGGTCCCACCGGCGGGCGTCGCCCGCCATGACCGCCACACCCGGAAGTGCGGGCCGATCGTGAGCGCGATTGTCAGGTCGGTGCGCGACACTGCGGTCATGAACCTGCGAAGGCTGTCCCCGGGGGACTGGGCGACCTGGCGCGAGCTGAGGCTCGGGGCCCTGGCCGGCGATCCCGGCGCGTTCGGTCCGGCGCTGTCCGCCGAGCAGGGTTACGACGAGGCCCGCTGGCGGGAGGTCCTGCACCCGCGCTGGGGCGTGAAAGTGGTCGCGGAGGCCCCGGAACCGGTCGGTCTGGTGGCCGCGATACCCCAGGAGGACCAGGGGGACGTGCTCTATCTGTACTCCATGTGGGTGAAACCCCTGTTTCGCGGGCGAGGGATCGGGGAGGCCCTGGTGGCCGAGGTGGTGGCCTGGGCGCGCGAGCACCGGTGGCCGCGCGTGCAGTTGCGCGTGTTGTCCGACAACGTCCCGGCCCGCCGGCTGTATGAACGGCTGGGCTTCACCGGGGACGGCGAGGTGATGGATCTCGCGGTGAGCTAATAAGTCAGTCCGCGCGGTCATGGGCTCGGCGGCCGTGGCTGCCTACCGTGGCAGCATGAGCGAAGCCTTGATCTTCGACGCGGTGCGCACGCCGCGTGGCCGGGGTAAGCGCGGCTCGCTGCACGGCGTCAAGCCGATCACCCTGGCCTCCGGGGTGCTCGCGGCGCTGGCGCGGCGCAACGACCTGGACACCTCGGCGGTGGACGACGTCGTGCTCGGCGTCGTGTCCCCGGTCGGCGAGCAGGGCGCGGACATCGCCCGCACCGCCGTCCTGGCGGCCGGGTGGGACTCGCGGCCCGCCGGCGTGCAGCTCAACCGCTTCTGCGCGTCCGGCCTGGAGTCGGTGAACCTGGCGGCGGCCAAGGTGGCGTCCGGGTTCGAGGACCTGGTGGTCGCGGGCGGCGTGGAGTCGATGTCCCGGGTGCCGATGGGCTCGGACGGCGGCGCGTGGATGGCCGACCCGGAGACCAACCTGGCCACGAACTTCGTGCCGCAGGGCGTGAGCGCGGACCTGATCGCCACCCTGGAGGGCTTCAGCCGCGAGGACGTGGACGCGTTCGCCCTGAGGTCGCAGCAGCGGGCCGCGCTCGCGCGCGACCGGGGGTACTCCGACCGGTCGCTGGTGCCGGTGGTGGACCGCACCGGGTCGGTCGTGCTCGACCACGACGAGGCGATCCGGCCGGAGACCACGATGGCGGCGCTGGCCGGGCTCAAGCCGTCGTTCGCCTTCCACGGCGACCTCGGGTTCGACGCCGTGGCCATCGACCGCTACCCGTCGGTGGAGCGCATCCACCACGTGCACACGCCGGGCAACTCGTCGCAGATCGTGGACGGCGCGGCGGCCGTGCTGATCGGCAACGCCCGCGTCGGCCGGGACCTCGGCCTCACGCCGCGCGCGCGGGTCGTGTCGGTCGCGGTGGTCGGCTCGGAGCCGACGATCATGCTCACCGGTCCGGCCCCGGCCGCGCGCAAGGCGCTGGACCGGGCCCGGCTGTCGGTGGAGGACATCGACCTGTTCGAGGTCAACGAGGCGTTCTCCTCGGTGGTGCTGAAGTTCCAGCGCGAACTGGACCTGCCGGACGAGAAGGTCAACGTCAACGGCGGCGCGATCGCCCTGGGCCACCCGCTGGGCGCGACCGGCTGCATGATCCTGGGCACCCTGCTGGACGAGCTGGAGCGCCGGGACCTGCACCGGGGCCTGGCCACGCTGTGCGTGGGCGGCGGCATGGGCATCGCGACGATCATCGAGAGGGTCTGATGACCATCCACTACGAGCGGGACGACGAGGGTGTCGTCACCCTCACCATGGACCTGGCGGGCTCGGCGAACGTGATGAACGCCGAGTACCACGCGGCGATGGGCGCGGTCGTGGACCGGCTGGAGGCCGAGCGCGACGACCTCACCGGTGTCGTGCTGACCTCGGCGAAGAAGACGTTCTTCGCGGGTGGCGACCTGAACCTGCTGATCACGCTCACGCCGGAGAACGCCCACGAGGCGCTGGGGTTCCTGGCGGAGGTCAAGAGCCAGCTCCGCCGGTTGGAGCGGCTGGGCAAGCCGGTGGTCGCGGCGATCGACGGCGCGGCGCTGGGCGGCGGGTTCGAGATCGCGCTGGCGTGCCACCACCGCGTGGTGCTCGACGACGACGGGATCAGGCTGGGCCTGCCCGAGGTGACCCTGGGCCTGCTGCCCGGCGGCGGTGGCGTGACCCGGCTGGTGCGGCTGCTCGGCCTGCAACCGGCGCTGCCGCTGTTGATGGAGGGCAGGCGGTTGCGGCCCGCTCGGGCGTTGCAGGCGGGGATCGTGGACGCCCTGGCGTCCTCGCGGGAGGACCTCGTCGCCCAGGCCCGCGCGTGGATCAAGGCCAACCCCGCGCCGCAGCAGCCGTGGGACCGGCCGGGTTACGCGGTGCCCGACCTGAAGTTCGGCGACCCCGCCGCGTACGGGCTGCTCGCCGCCGCGCCCGCCGTGCTGCGCAAGAAGACGCACGGCGCGTACCCGGCCCCGGAGAAGATCCTGGCGGCGGCGGTCGAGGGCGCGCTGGTGGACTTCGACACCGCGTTGCTGGTGGAGGGCCAGTACTTCATCGAGCTGGTGACCGGCCAGGTGTCGAAGAACATGATCTCGACGTTCTGGTTCCAGTTGAACGAGATCAACGCGGGCGGCTCCCGTCCCTCCGCTGTGGACAAGTCGACGGTGGCCAGGCTCGGCGTGCTGGGCGCGGGCATGATGGGCGCGGGCATCGCCGAGGTGAGCGCGCAGGCGGGCATCGAGGTGGTGCTCAAGGACGTCACGCTGGAGGCCGCGACCCGGGGTGCCAACGGCGTCCCGGGCGTCACGCCGACCGACTCGGACGCCGACCTCGCCGGGTGCGACCTGGTGGTCGAGGCGGTGTTCGAGAACCGCGAGCTCAAGAACGCGGTGCTGCCGGCGGCCGAGGCGGCGGCGCGGCCGGACGCGGTGATCGCGTCCAACACCTCCACCCTGCCGATCACCGGGCTGGCGGACGCGGTGCGCGACCCGACGAGGTTCATCGGGCTGCACTTCTTCTCGCCGGTGCCGAAGATGCGGCTGGTCGAGATCATCCGCGGCGAGCGGACGTCGGACGAGACCTTGGCGCGGGCGTTCGACTACGTGCTCCAGATCGGCAAGACGCCGATCGTGGTCGACGACAGCCGTGGTTTCTACACCTCGCGGACGTTCGGCACGTACGTGACCGAGGCGGTGTCGATGGTCGCGGAGGGCGTGCGGCCGGCGCTGATCGAGAACGTCGCCCGGCGGTCCGGCATGGCCGTGGGCCCGCTCGCGGTGTCCGACGAGGTGACGCTGACGCTGCAACTCAAGATCCGGGACCAGGCGTTGGCCGACGACCCGTCCGCCGAGGGGGCGCTGGGCGGGCACCCGGCCTTCGCGGTGCTGGAGGAGCTGGTCGCCGAGGGGCGCACCGGGAAGTCCGGCGGGGCCGGGTTCTACGAGTACCCCGAGGGCGCGAAGAAGTTCCTGTGGCCGGGGCTGGCGCGGTACGCGCGGGACGACGCCGGGGTGACCGAGCGGGACGTGGAGGACCGCCTGTTGTTCGTCCAGTCGCTGGAAACGGTGCGGTGCCTGGACGAGGGCGTGCTGACGTCGGTCGGCGACGCGAACGTGGGCAGCGTGTTCGGCTTCGGGTTCGCGCCGTGGAGCGGCGGGACGTTGCAGTTCGTCAACGCCTACGGGCTCTCGGAGTTCGTCGAGCGGGCCGACTACCTCGCCGACACCTACGGCGAGCGCTTCCGCCCGCCCGCGTCCCTGCGCGAGCGCGCCGCCCGGGGCGAGCGGTACTGACCCCGGTCGCGGGGCCCGGCACCGGGCCCCGCGTCCGGCGGGCTACCGGCCGGCGGCTCCCGTCCGGTACGCGCCGGGGCTGTTGCCCGTCCACCGCTTGAACGCCCGGTGGAACGCGCTCGCCTCGGAGAAACCCAGCCGCAGCGCCAGTTCCTCCACCGACTCGCCGCCGCGCACCAGGCTCGCCACCGCCTGGTCGCGGAGGAGCTGCTCGCGCACCTCGCGGAACGACGTGCCCTCGGCGGCCAGCTTGCGGCGCAGGGTCGGAGCGCTCACGCCGAGCCGCGCGGCCACGTTCGCCAGCCCCGCCACGCCGCCGCCGAGCATCCGCCGCACGTGGCTGGACGCGTCCGCGCCGTAGTCCCGCCGGGACAGCAGCTCGGCGGGCGAGTCGCGCAGGAACCTGCGGAGCGCGGCCTCGTCCTGCACCACCGGCATCCGCAGGAACCGGGTGTCGAACGCCAGCAC
The DNA here is from genome assembly GCF_040640215.1 of Actinosynnema sp. NPDC023587. NCBI lineage: Bacteria > Bacillati > Actinomycetota > Actinomycetes > Pseudonocardiales > Pseudonocardiaceae > Actinosynnema > Actinosynnema sp. NPDC023587. Next base: position 139,785 of record NZ_JBFABG010000004.1, read on the forward strand.
GGTCTCCGGCGCGTCGAACCGCAGCGGGCAGCCGAAGATCAGGTGGTACTCGGCCGCGTGCGGCGGTTCCGGGTAGGCCAGTTCCACGCCGCGCAACGGTATCCGCCGGCCGATCAGCCACGACGAGAACCGGTGCCACAGCACCAGCAGCGACTCCACCAGGAACCGGTCCGGGTCGTCCACGCCCTCGGCGGCCAGGCTGAACCGGGCGACGCCGTCCCGCTCGCCCAGCCGCATCGTCGGCCGGGTGTCGAACAGCCCGTAGAACGCCAGGCCGCGCGTCAACGCGTCCTCCAGCGACGCGCAGTGCACGGCGAGCAGGCACATGGTCGGGAACGTGCCGCGCTTGCTGCGGCGCGGCCCGAAGCCCATGAACTCGTCGTCGAGCACGTCCCACAGGGTCTGGATGAGCTTGCTGTACTGGGCGGGGGTCACCCGCGCGCGATCGTCGGCCGGCAGCGCCTCGGGAATCCCGGCGTGGGCGAGCAGGGCCGCCACGTCGTGCCCGTGCCGGACCGCCCCCCGCAGCGCGGCTGTGACGTAGTGGATCGCGATGGTCCTCGTGAGCATCGCTCACAGTGTGACAGGGAGCGGGACCGACGGGTCCTCACATCGGCCGGGGGGCTTCGCGGGGGAAGGCCGAGTGCGACGGCGGGGCGTGGGGAGAGAGCAGGTGCCCCGCCGCCGCACTCGTGGCCCACCCCAGTGAGCCGGCTCCTCGTCGATGGGGCATCCGCCCGCCCATCCACGAGGGACGATGTGGCGCTTACCACTTTAGGTGGTCTAGACCAGATACGTCAATACCGCGAAGAGGCCATACCTGGCCCAGACCAATGCGGGTGCGCTCGGGGTGGTCCGGACCGGTGCCGGCGGTGCCGTGGTGAGGCTCCACCACCAGGCCGCCGGGCCGCGCCCCCTTACGGGGCCACGCCTGTCGGGTGCCGGTCGCGCCCTCCGGGCCGGCCGGCGCGGGGGCGGCGGACCCGGCCCCGGCCGCCGGCGCGACGACCCGCCGGACCGGCACCGGGCCAGGTCGGGGCCCTCTCCGGCTCCCCGCGCGGGCCCGCCGGACCGGCGCGGCGGTGCCGGTCGTGGCGCGCCGCGGGCGAGCCGGGACGTGCCGGACGCCGGAGCCGGGTGCTCCGCTCACGCGCGGTCGTGCCCCGGCCCGTGCTCCGCGCCGGGGACGCCGCCACCCGACCCGCTCGGGCGTCCGCCCGTCCACCACTTCGCCGGCACCCCTCGAAACCGGCGACGTGGACCACGCCAGAGTCCCGGAAACGCCTGACGGACTTCTGACGTCCCGCCGGCGTCGCGGGTTAGGGTCGGCAAGTGGGTGAACGGACAGGTCTCGCGGTCGTGGCCGCGCTGATGCTCGGCTGCACGGTGTTCGGCCCGTTCCCGCACCCGGTGCCGCTGCTCTTCGTGATCGCCGCCGCCGGCGCGGTCAACGCCGCGTTCCCGCTCATGCGCACGTTCGGGTCGGCTTTGCTGGGCGGTGTCGCCGTGGCGGGCGTCGGGCTGGCGGCGGTGCCGTTCGTGACCTGCTCGACCGAGCGGTTCACCGAGGTCTTCACCTGCACGGGTGACGCGCCGACGTGGCACCTGACCGGTGCGGTGCTGGTCTCGGCGCTGGCCGGGGCGGGGCTGGTGCTGGCCCGGGTGCTGGGCACGGCGGGTCTGGAGCGCCGCCTCGCCGCGATCGAGCGGGCGGTGACCGGGCGGCCGGCGGAATGAGCGTGACCTGGGAGCGGGTCGCGGCGTGGCGGACCCGCGCGCACAGCCTGGACGTGCGGCGGCCCGCCGAGGACGCCCTGGCCGTGGTGGGCGAGCTGTGCGGCCTGCACGCGCAGCTCATGTCGTCGGCCGGGGCCGCGCTGCGCGCGCGGGTCGACGGCCTGCCGCCGGACTTCCTGGAGCGGGCGCTCTGGACCGACCGGACGCTGGTCAAGACGTGGTCCGCGCGCGGCGCGCTGCACCTGCTGCCGGCGCACGAGTACGCGCTGTGGCAGGGCGGGTTCGCCACCTACCGGCACTACCTCAAGCCGGTGTGGCTGCGGAACTTCGGCCTCACCGCCGAGGAGCTGCACGCCCTGCTCGACGGCGTCGCCGAGGCGCTGGCGGACCGGGTGCTGACCCGCGCCGAGCTCGCGGACGAGGTGGCCCGGCGGACGTCGCCGCACCTCGGCGAGAAGCTGCGGGAGAGCTGGGGCGCGTACCTCAAGCCCGCGTCGTTCCAGGGCCGGCTGGTGTTCGGCCCCGGCGACGGCCGACTGGTCGCGTTCACCCGGCCGGACACCTGGATCGAGGTCGGCGACGCGCCGGACGACCCCGTGGCCCGGATCGCGCTGCGGTTCTTCGGGCAGCAGGGCGTGGCGACCCGCGAGGAGTTCGCCCGGTGGTGGGGCGTGCGACCGGCCGAGGGCGGGCGGGTGTTCACGGCGCTGGGCGACCGGCTCACCCTCGTCGACGTCGGGGGCGAGCCGTACTGGGCGCGCACCGACCTGCTCCCGGCGCTGCGGGAGGCCGAACCGGTCGTCGGCGTGCGGCTGCTGCCCGCGTTCGACCAGTACGTCGTCGCCGCGACCCGGCACGCCGCGCACCTGCTGGACGGCGGCGCGCCGGACCGCGTCTACCGGCCCCAGGGGTGGCTCACCCCGGTGCTGCTGGTGAACGGCCGGATGGCGGGCGTGTGGGCGCGGGAGCAAAGGGGTTCGCGCACGGCCGTGACCGTCGAGCCCTTCCGCTCGTTGACCCCGCAGGAGCGGGAGGCGGTGCTCGCCGAGGTCGACCGGTCGGTCGGATCGGCCCAGGTGACCTGGGTCGGCTGAGACCTGTCGATCAAGCGGTACTGTTCTGCCGTTTGCGCGAGCTGGGAGAGACTCGGAGGTCGGCCGTGCGGGTGCTGTGGGCTGCCAGCGGCCTGGCCGTGGCGGCGTCGGCGCTGACCGGGGTGCTCGTCGGCGTCTACCTCGACGGCGTGGACGACCCGCAGAAGGCCGAACCGCCCTCGTCCACCTGGATCACCACCCGGCCGTTCCCGTCGTCCGGTTCGTCCACGCCCACCTCGTCCACGGCGACGACGGACCCGGTGGTGGCGGTGCCCCGGTCGACGACGTCCGCCCCGCCGGACCCGACCACCACGACCCCGCCGCCGGTGCCCACGACGGACCCGACCACCGAAGCGCCGGCACCGCTGCCGACCACGCCGACGTCGAAGCGGACCGACTGGCCGTGCGGACCGCTCAACCCCTTCCCTCCCCCGCAGTGCGACGACTGAGCGCCCCGGCGGGCCGCGCACCGCGTCCCGACCGACGTGCCGCGCCCGGTGGCGCGGGGCCGGAGCGCCCCCGTTCCGTCGACGCCACGGGTCGCCGGATGCCTCGTGAGAGCGCTCCCAACCAGGGGGGCTCCGGCTAAGCTGCTCCGGTCAGGCTCGGTGTGGCGAGGAGTTGGTTCCCGTGTCCGTCCCATCGCACTCCGGCTCCCGCCCCACGCTGGAGGACGTGGCGGCCAAGGCCGGCGTCTCGCGCGCGACGGCGTCCCGCGTGCTCAACGCGTCGCCGCGGGTCAGCCCCGAGGCGCACGCGGCCGTGACGGCGGCGGTGCGGGCGCTGGGGTACCAGCCGAACCAGGCCGCGCGGGCGCTGGTGACCCGGCGGACCGGCGCGGTCGCGGTGGTGTTCTCCGAGCCCGAGCCGAAGATCTTCGACGACCCGCACTTCGCCTGGCTGATCCGGTCGGCGGCCCGGTCGCTGGCCGACGCCGACGCGCAGATGGTGCTGCTGCTCGTGCACTCGCCCGAGGACTTGGCGCGGGCCGAGCGGTTCCTGGCGGGCGGGCACGTCGACGGCGCGCTGGTGTTCGCGCCGCACAAGGGCGACCGGCTGCCCGCCGTGGCGCGCGGGCTGTCGCTGCCGGTCGTGTACGCCGGGCGGCCGTGGGGTGCGCTGCGCGGGCTGCACCTGGTCGACCACGACAACGAGGGCGGCGGCGTGCTCGCCACCGAGCACCTGATCTCGTCGGGGCGCAGGCGGATCGGGACGGTGACCGGCCCGCTGGACGAGCACTCGGCGGTGGACCGGCTGGCGGGCTGGCGGGCCGCGACCGGTGCGTCGGACGACGACGCCGCCCTGCTCACCGAGGACGGCGGTTTCACCCGGGACGGCGGTCGGCGCGCGATGGCCGCGCTGCTGGAGCGGGTGCCGGACCTCGACGCGGTGTTCGTGGCCAGCGACCTGATGGCGGCGGGGGCGCTGGACGCGCTGCGCGACGCCGGGCGGCGGGTGCCGCAGGACGTGGCGGTGGTGGGCTTCGACGACCACCCGATGATCGCCCCGCACACCGCGCCGCCGCTGACCAGCGTCCGGCAGGACACCGGCAACCAGGTCAAGCACATGGTGACCCAGTTGCTGCGCCTGCTGCGCGGCGAACCGATCCGCGCCCGCCGCGAAGTCCTCCCGACGGTCCTGGTCCGCCGCGACTCGGCGTAGGGGGCGCGGCCGGGTCCGCGCCGACGCGGGCCGGCACGGACCTCCGGGCTCAGCCGAGCCGGTCGTCGGCGGGCACGGCGTTGTGGCGGATCACCTCGGCCAGCGCGTGGCCGCTGCGCTTCACGGTCCGCTCCTGCGTCCCGAAGTCGACGTGCACGACGCCGAACCGCTGCCCGTACCCCGCCGCCCACTCGAAGTTGTCCAGCAGCGACCACGCGAAGTACCCGCGCACGTCCACCCCGCGCCCGATCGCGGTGTGCACCGCCCGCAGGTGGTCGACCAGGTACCGGGTCCGCTCCACGTCCTCGACCCGCCCGCCGGCCACCACGTCCGGGAACGCCGAGCCGTTCTCGGTGATCACCAGCGGCACCGCCACCTCGCGCCCGAGCCGTTCCAGCAACTCGGTGAACGCCCGCGCGTCCGCCTCCCAGCCGAACCCGGTCAGCCGCCCGCGCGGCGGCAGGAGCGCGACGCCGCGCAGCCCGGCGAACGGGCCGGCGGTGACGTGTTCGGCGGACGCGGGCGCGACCCTGGTGGGGCTGTAGTAGTTGACGCCCAGCCAGTCGACCGGCGTGGCGACGACGGCCAGGTCCCCGTCCCGCACGACCCCCGGCCAGTCGCCCAGCCAGGCCGTGTCCGCCACCACGTCCGCCGGGTACCCCCGGCCCGCCAACGGGTCCAGGAAGATCCGGTGTTGCAGCCCGTCGACCTTGCGGGCGGCGAGCCGGTGCCGGTCGTCGTCGACGTCGACCCGCACCGCGCTGAAGTTCGGCACGACGGAGAACCGGTGGTCGGCCGGTGCCGCGCCGCGCATCGCCCGCAACGCCAGGCCGTGCCCCAGCAGGAGGTGGTGCGCGGCCTCCAGCGCGCCCCTGGGGTCCACCACGCCCGGCGCGTGGATTCCGTTGCCGTAGCCCAGGAACGCCGAGCACCACGGCTCGTTCAGGGTGGTCCACTGCCGCACGCGGTCGGCGAGCCGCTCGTGCACCAGGGCGGCGTAGTCGGCGAACCGGTGGGCGGTGTCCCGGGCGCGCCAGCCGCCGGAGTCCTCCATCGCCTGCGGGAGGTCCCAGTGGTAGAGCGTGGCCACCGGCTCGATGCCGTGCGCCAGCAGTTCGTCCACCAGGCGGTCGTAGAAGGCCAGGCCCCGGGGCTCCACGCGGCCCGCCCCGGTGGGCTGGACCCGGGGCCACGCCACGGAGAACCGGTACGCGCCCAGCCCCAGGCGGGACATCAGGGCCACGTCGTCGGCGTAGCGGCGGTAGTGGTCGCAGGCGGGTTCCCCGGTGTCGCCGCCGCGCACCCGGCCGGGCGTCGCGGCGAAGGTGTCCCAGATGGACGGACCCCGGCCGTCGGCCGTGGTGGACCCCTCGATCTGGAAGGACGCGGTCGCGGCTCCCCACGTGAAGTCCGGCGGGAAGCTCAGCAGCCCCTGTCCGACCTCGGTGTCCGGGCCGGTCGCGGTCACGTGCGCACCCCCGCACGGCACCCCGCGCGACCCTGCCGCCGATCCGGCCGCTCGGGCGGGGACGAGCCGCCACGCCCGCACTCCGCCGTGGCGGTCCCGATGGTCGCCGCACGGCCGTCCGCTGTCCTCATCCGTCCTCCTCGGCGCACAATGAGAGCGCTCTCACCGTGCCGAGTGAGCGACGTCACTGTCAAGAGGAGGAAGTGGGCAATTCCCGGACGAGAACAGAGCGGGGGTGGCTCGGCCCTCGCCCGAGCCACCCCGCAGTGAGTTAGAGGGCCCAACCCCGCCGCTGTGACGCGCCGGCCGAAAGAATCTTGTGACCCACGACACACGGAAGGCCCGTGTCGCGGCGCACACCGCGACACGGGCCTTCCGACCCCCAGGTCATGCGTCGGCCATCCCCGCGACGACCGAGGTGCGCGCCGCCCGGCGGGCGGGCAGGGCGGCGGCCAGCACGGCGGCGATCACGGCGGCGGCGAGCATCGCGCCGATCTGCCCGAACGGCACGGTGAAGGACAGCGCGACGGCCTCGGTGGACACCGCCGTGGTGATCACCCAGCCGAACCCCACCCCCAGCACCAAGCCGACCACCGCGCCCATCACGGCCATCAGGACCGACTCGACCACCAGCATCAGCCGCAACTGGCCCCTGGTCAGCCCGAGCGCGCGCAGCAGCGCCGATTCGCGGGTCCGCTCCAGCACCGACAGCGTCAGCGTGTTCGCGATGCCGAACAGCGCGATCACCACGGCCAGGCCGATCAGCGCCCAGACGAACGCCAGCACCTGGTCGAGCTGCTGGTTGAGCTGCGCCTTCGTTTCCGCGGCCGAGTCGATCGCGGCCAGCGGCGAGGTGTCGGTGACCTCCTCGACCGCGGCCCGGCCGCCGGTCACGTCCGGCTTGAGCTTGACCAGGATGCTCTGGTAGCCGTCGTCCCCCGGCGCGAGCACCGCCGAGGTCTCCAGCGTCACCACGCCGTCGGCCAACCGCTGCCCGGACACCAGCGCCACGACCTTGAGCACGTGCTCGCCGTCGTCGGTCTTGAGCGTCGTGGTCGAGCCGACCGACAGGTTCCGCTGCGCGGCGTAGTCGGACTTGAGCGCGATCGTGCCCTCGCCGAGGTCGGCCAGCGAACCGCTCTCCACCTTCGGCCGGAAGAGGTCGTCGATCGAGTTCTTCGCGACGCCGGTGACGTACGCGTCCCCGGCGGAGACCTGGGTGGTGGGCGCGACCTCCTCCACCTCGGGCACGGCGGCCAGGCGGGTGGCCAGGTCCCGGGGCAGCAGGCGGCCGGGTACCGACGACGTCACCGTGTAGTCGGCGGGCATCCGCTCGTCGACCTGCGCGTTGGCGGTCTCCTTGGCGCTGTTGGCGACCACCGTCACCAGCGCCACCACGGTCACGCCGATCATCAGCGCGGCGGTCGTCGCGGCGGTGCGCCGGGGGTTGCGGCCGGCGTTGGCGGACGCCAGCTTCGCGGGCACCCCGAACAGCATCCGGGGCACCGCGCCGAGCACCCGGTTGACCGGCCCGACCAGCAGCGGCCCGAGCACCAGCACGGCGGCCAGCAGCAGCATCGTGCCCGCGCCGCTGGTGATCATCGCGGCCGTCTCCTCGTCGATCCGCATCCCGAGCGCGACCGCGACCGCACCGCCGACACCGAGCAGGACCGCGAACAGCACCCGCACCCGGCCGGTGCGCGCGACCTCCTCGTGGCTGTCCGACTGGCTGCGCAGCGCCGCGATCGGGGGCACCCGGGTCGCCTTGCGCGCGGGCAGCACCGCCGCCAGCACGGTGATCAGCACGCCGACGCCGAACGCCGCGACCACCGTCGTGGCGGTCATCGGCAACCGGATCTCGGCGGCGGCACCGCCGCCGCCGCCGAACCCGCTGATCACCTTCTGCATCAGGGCGGACATGCCGAGCCCGCCGAACAGGCCGATCACGGACGCGATCAGGCCCATGGCGAACGCCTCGGCCAGCACGCCCCGGAACACCTGCTTGCGGCTCGCACCGACGCAGCGCATCAGGGCCAGCTCACGGGTCCGCTGCGCGACCAGGATGGTGAACGTGTTGTAGATGACCATGGAGGCGACCACGAGCGCGATCACCGCGAAGGCCATCAGGAAGGTGGTGAACTCGGCGGCCTGCGAGCTGATCTGCTGCAACGTCCGCTCGGTGAGCTGCTCGCCGGTCCACGTCGTGAACCCGTCCTCGCCGATCGCCGCGCGGACGTTGTCGGCGACCTGCTGCTGGGTGAACCCGTCCGCCGCGACGGCGACCACCTGGTAGGGGAGCTGGTCCGAGACGAGGCCCCGGAACCCGGCCGAGGTCAGCACCAGGTGGTCCGCGCCGGCCACGGAGACCTCGCCGACGCCCTGCTCGTAGGTCCCGACCAGGGTCAGCCGCCGCTCCTGCCCGTCCTCGCCCAGCAGCACCACCGGTTGCCCGACGGTCAGCTTCGCGGTGGAGGCGGTCCGCACGTCCACCGCCACCTCGCTCGCGGTGGACGGGTAGCGGCCGTCCGCGAGGTCGAACTCGCGCAGCTCCTCGACCGTGCCCAGCGACACCGCGAACGCGGTCTTCGCCTTGCCGTTGGCGGCGATGAGCGGCACGGAGGCCAGCTCGCGGGGGTCCGCGCCGGCGACACCGGGCGTCCGGCGGATCTTCTCCAGGGTCTCCGGCGCGATGCCCTTGCCGCTGCCGGTGGTCGTGACCGAGACGTCGACGTTGCGGGCGCTCTTGGCGAACTCGTCCCGCATCCCCTCGCTCATGGCGTCGCTGAGCACCAGCGTGCCGGTCACGAACGCGACGCCCAGCGCGATCGCCACCGAGGACAGCACGAGGCGGGCGGTGCGGGCCCGGAGACCCGCGATGATGGTGCGCAACATTCAGGTCACGCACCCAGGTGCTTGAGCGCGGAGAGCACGGAGTCGGCGGTCGGGTTGTCGATCTCGCCGGCCAGCCGGCCGTCGGCCATCAGCACGACGCGGTCGGCGTAGGAGGCGGCCACCGGGTCGTGGGTCACCATGATCACGGTCTGGCCGAGCTTGCGCACCGACATCCGCAGGAAGTCCAGCACCTCCGCGCCGGAGCGCGAGTCCAGGTTGCCGGTCGGCTCGTCGGCGAAGACCACGTCCGGCTTGGCCACCAGCGCCCGCGCGCAGGCCACCCGCTGCTGCTGCCCGCCGGACAGCTCGGTCGGCTTGTGCCGCAACCGGTCGCGCAGGCCCAGCACGTCGACGATGGTGTCGAACCACGCCCGGTCGGGTTTGCGGCCCGCGAGCTCCAGCCCGAGCAGGACGTTGGCCTCGGCGCTCAGCGTGGGCAGCAGGTTGAACGCCTGGAACACGAACCCGATCCGGTCCCGGCGCAGCTTGGTGAGTTCCTTGTCGCCCAGCGAGGTGATCTCGGTGCCGCCGAGCCGCACCGCGCCGCCGTCGACGTTGTCGAGGCCGGCCAGGCAGTGCATCATCGTCGACTTGCCCGACCCGGACGGGCCCATGATCGCGGTGAACTTGCCGGCCTCGAACTCGACGCTGACCCCGTCCAGCGCCCGGACGGCGGTGTCGCCCCTGCCGTAGACCTTCACCAGGTTCGCCGCCGCCACGGCGGTACGCGTTCCGACGTCGGACACCAGTGCGGACATGCTCCCTCATTCCCTCTGCTCAAGCGGACAGGGGAAACGTAGGGGCGGCCCGCGTGCGCGGTCGTCACCTCGGCGGCGGAAGCGCCCGTCCGCCTGCGGGATGACCCGGCCTAGTCCCCGGGGCTACCGACCCCCGCCCGACCGGGCGGTCCCGGCGCTGAACCGAGCGGACCTCGCACCGCCCGGCCGCGCGGGTCACGCCGGGTCCAGCAACCCCCGGTCGAAGGCGATGGCCACGGCTTCCGCCCGCCGGCTCGCGCCGAGCTTCGCCATGATCCGGGTCAGGTGCACGCTGACCGTCTTCTCCGAGATGAACAGCTCCTCGCCGACCTCGCGGTTGGTGCGCCCCAGCGCGACCAGGCTCAGCACCGAGCGCTCGCGCGGCGTGAACGGGTCCACCCGGGTCCGCGTCGTCTCGGCGTGCAGCGCCACCCGCGCCCGCCGCGCCACCAGGTGCACCGCGTCGTGCAGCGGTGCGGCGTCCAGCCGGTCGGCCACCTCGTCGGCCAGCCTCAGCTCGGCCACCGCGTCGTCCCGCCGGTCGGCCGCCAGCAGCGCCTCGGCCAGCCGCCACCGGCACACCGCCTGCTCGAAGACCGAGCCGAACCCGAACTCGTCGGTCGCCGCGCGCCACCGGGCGGCGTCGGACGTCCCGCCCAGCCGGCTCTCCTCGGCCGCCACCCTGGCCAGCCACGCCCGGCCCTCCGGACCCAGCGACCCGGTGCGCGGCGAGCCCATCTCGGCCGTGGTGCGCGCGTAGTCGGCCAGGTCCCGCCCGGCCGCCACCGCCGCCTCCTCGGCCGTCCGGTCCCGCCGCCGCCGGGCGCGGGCCGCGAGCTCGGCGTACCCCGCGACGCCGAGCGCGGAGAGCCGGATGCCCGACAGCGCCCAGTCGCCGCCCTCCCGGCGCGACCACGCGATGGCGTCCGCGACCCGGTCCACGGCCAGTTCCGGCTGCCCGCGCCAGAGCGCGAGCTCCGCGCCGGTGCCGCCGGTGATGATCGCGATCTGGAGGTCGCGGTGCCAGTCCGCCCGCAGCTCGCCGATCAGCCGCTCGGCCTGCTCGAACTCGCCCCGGCTGACCAGCACGTGGGTGCCCGACGCGGCGAGCCGGGCGGACACCGTGCTGGACACCCGCAGGCCGGGCGGTTCGGCGGCCACCGCCGCGCCCTCCCACTCGCCGACGTAGTACCTCGTCAGCACCTGGAGGATGCGCAGCTCCAGGCCGTAGGAGCTCCACGACAGCCCGGTCTCCTTGGCCCGCGCCATGCCCTCGTCGAACACCCGGGCCGCGTCGGTCAGCTCGCCCAGGTCGTAGTGGTGCAGACCGAGGAAGTACCGGGCGCGCAGCTCGGTGTCGACCGCGCCGACCTCCACCGCGTGCGCCACGGCCTCCGCCAGGTGCGACCGGGCCGACGGCACGTCCGCCGCGGCCTCGTCCAGCAGGCCCAGCGTGGCCAGCGCGTCCGCCACCGCCGCGTCCGCGCCGGCCGCGCGCCCGTCGCGCACGGCGTCCTCGGCCCGTTCCCGCGCCTCGGCGTACTTCCGGTCCTGCCGGAGCTGCGCCGCCCACACCGCCAGCACCCACGCCCGCGAGGGGCTCGCGGGGCGGTCCCGGACCGGTTGCCACGCCTCCTCGATCGCGGCGGCCTTCTCCGGCTCGTTGCCGTCGATCACCTGGAGCGCCTGCGCGAACCGCCGCCACATCTCGGCGGCCTCCTCCGGGGTCTCCGCGTCGACCAGCTTCGTCCCGCTGCGCGCGAACGCGATGGCCCGCTCGGGCTGCCCGGCGGTCCCCGCCACCCACGACGCGCGGCGCAGCAGCAGCAGTTCGGTCACCCCGGCCGGGCGGTCCGCCGCCGGCACCGCCTGCCACAGCTTGAGCGCCTGCTCCAGGTACCGCAGCGCTTCGGCGGGCGCGCCGGCGGCCTGGGCCTCCTGCGCGGCGTCCACCGACGCGCGCAGCGCGCGGGCCAGGTCGTGGCTCTCCAGCGAGTGGTGCGCGAGCGCCGCGGCCGAACCGCGACCGGACAGCTCGGCGGTCCGCGCGGCGTAGGCGGAGTGCAGCCGCACCCGCTCGCCCGGCAGCAGGTCGCCGTAGACGGCCTCGCGCAGCAGCGCGTGCCGGAAGGTGAAGACCTCGTCCCGGGCCACCACCAGGACGTGGTGCTGCACGGCCTCGCGCAGCGCGCCGTCCAGCGCGGTGTCGTCCATCCCGGCGACGTGCCGCACCAGGTCGTGGCGCACCGAGCGCCCGGCGACCGACGCGACCCGCACCACGTGCTGCGCGGTCGGCGAGAGCCGCTCGATCCGCGCCAGCAGCACCTCGGCCAGCGTCCACGGGATGCCGGAGCCGCAGGTCGCGACCGCGATCAGCTCCTCGGCGAAGAACGGGTTGCCGTCCGACCGCTCGGCGACCTCCAGCACGAGGTCGTCGGGCAGGTCGTCGGACAGCGCCGCCACGAACGACCGCGCGTCGATCGCGCTGAACGGCGTCAGGTCCAGGCGGCGCACGGCGGGCAGCCGCACCAGCTCGGTGAGCAGGGGGCGCAGCGGGTGGCTGCGGTGCAGGTCGTCGGAGCGGTAGGTGCCCACGATCAGCAACCGCTGCGAGCGCAGCCGGGACAGCAGGAACGACAGCAGGTACCGGGTCGACGCGTCGGACCAGTGCAGGTCTTCCAGGACCAGCAGCACCGGCCGGGACTCGGCCAGCTCGCCGAGGATGCCGTGCACCGCGTCGAAGAGCTGCAACTGGCCCACGTCCTGCTCGGGGCGGCGGCCGACCAGGTGCGAGGGGAGGCCGGAGAGCCCGCTGTCCGGCGAGACGGGCAGGGCGAGTTCGGGCAGCAGCCGGCCGAGCGCGGGCCGGGCTTCGAGGTCCAGCAGACCGGCCTCCCGCACCTGCCCGAGCGCTTCGGTGAAGGGCAGGTAGGGAAGGCCGGTCTCGCCGACGTCCAGGCATCGGCCGGTCAGCACCAGGGCGTCCGCGGCGGCGGCGAGTTCCTCGACCAACCGCGTCTTGCCCACGCCCGCGTCACCGGCGAGCAGCACCGCGCCCGCCTCGCCGCGAGCGGCTTCGTCGAGGGCGGCGCGCAGCCCGGCCATCTCCCGGCTACGCGCCACCAAGGGGATTCCGGTACCAAGGCGTGCCACGGGTGGCATGTTCGCACACCTCAGGTGGCGTCGCGGTGGCCTTTCCGGGGAACCGGTGCCGCCGGGTCCGCCCGGTGGGTGAGCCGCCGCCACCACGAGCGCTTCGGTGCGGACGACCGCCGGGCGACGCGGTCGTGCGCCGCGTCGGCGCGCATCGCCGCCTGCCGGTAGTCGACCTCCGCCTTGATGGCCTCGGGCGTCCACTCCATGATGACCGTCTCCTCGTGAGCCGTGTTCTCGCTGACGAGGAGAAGAGTCGTGCTGAGGCACCGGGCCGGGCATCGGGTGTTCACGTGGGTTCCGGGCCTGGTGCCCTTACCCGCCGCCGTAAGGGGTGGCAGACGGCGGGTAAGGGGTGCCTCAGGCGGGCGCTAGCAAGCGCCCAGGTCGCTCCAGACGCCCCACTGGCCGGTGCTCCCGGGCTCTTCGCCCTGGGTCCACCACTTGGACTGCCACTTCTTGCCCTTGTGGGAGACCTGGTTGCCGCCGTTGTAGACCTTGGCGCGGTCCCAGGCGGCGATGGCGCAGGTGTCGGGGTTGGTCGTCGTGGTGGTCGTCGTGGTGTCCGACGTCGGGACGGTGGTCGTGGTCGGGACGGTCCCGTCGATCCGAGGGTGGTCCGACGCGATCGCGTAGGTCTTCCCACCGAAGGTGATCTTGAAGTTCGACGGCGACGCGATCGGCAGCTGGTAGCTCAGCGCGACGTCCACCGACGCACCCGGAGCCAGCGTCTGCCAGGCGGGCAGGCTCAGCTCCACGTGGTGGAAGTCGCCCTTGAGGCCGCCGACGTTCGGTCCGGTGTGGCCCTTCTGGGTCACCCGCAGGCCGAACCCGGACTGGTCGGACATGCTGCCCGGCGCGCTGGTCCCGTAGTCGAACTCGATCTTGGTGCCACCGGGGATGGTGGCCGTCGAGTTGTTGGTGATCTTCAACTTCGGGTTGATCGGGTAGTTGTTGTCGCCCAGCGCGAACCCGGACACCGTCGCGGACACGTCGATCACCTGCGTGGGGGGCGTCCCGTTGGCCTTCTGGCTGCCGTAGGGGGCCGCGCCGCGCAGTCCTTCGTTGATCTTGGTGATCAGGGTGTCGCCGACGGTGTACTGGTTCTTGGTGGTGTCGTACTTGTAGTCACCCGCCAGCTCCCAGATCATCACGCCGCCGAGGCCCTTGTCCGCGACCCACTTCGCCTTGGCCGCCAGGGACTGCTCGTCCTCGGTGGACAGGAACACCTTCTTCTCGGCGTTCCACAGCCACGGCGCGGCCATGGTGTTGTCGTAGTAGCGCACGTAGGTGCCCGAGACCCGGTCGGCCGGGTCGTTCTTCGGGTCCAGGCCGTACTGCTCCAGGTAGTCCGGCGTGATCTCGTTCTCAAGGTTCTTGGCGTGCCACATGGGGTTCGCGCCCGCCGGGACCTCGCCACCCGTCTTGTCCAGGTCGTGCCACAGGTTGTCGATGCCGACCGCACCCGAACCGCACGGCGTGGTCGACCCGACGTTGCCGCCCGTTCCCGGCGGGCAGTTCCGCTGGTCCGCGAGCGGTGCCTTGCCCCACAAGCCGTTCGTGCCGCCGGTGACGTTGTTCCACCCGCGTGTGTAGAACGGCACGCCGACGTTGATCCGGCCGGCCTGCATCGCGCCTCGGAAGTAGTGGTACGCCCAGTCCGCGTTGAGGTAGCCGGTGCCGTCGTAAGCGCCGTAGACACCGCCCGCCGCGAGCTCGCCGTCCTTGCCGTCGTCGTAGAGCGCGGCGTTCGGGCCCACGAAGTGGTTCCACGCGCCGTGCAGGTCGTAGGTCATCATGTTGAGGTAGTCCAGGTAACGGGTGACCTGGTAAGCCTCCTGGCCGCGCAGCAGCCAGCCCGACGCGGGGACGGCGGCGGTCAGCAGGTAGTGCTTGCCGTCGGCGGCGGAAGCCCGGTCGAGCTTCTCCCGCAGCGTCTTCATCAGGGCCTCGTAGCCCTTCCACAACGTGCCGCGGTTGGCGTCGGAGATCCAGTAGTCGTCCGGGTTGCCCGCGTACTTGTTGGAGGTGGCGTACTCGTAGTCGACGTCGACGCCGTTGAAGCCGTACTTGCGGATGAACTCGACGGCGGAGTCGGAGAACGTGTCGATCGCCGCCTGGGACGCGGCCATCTTGTAGAAGCCGCCGGACGCGTTGCGGGTGCCGTCGGGGTTCAGGAACCCGCCGGTCTCCGCCCAGCCGCCCACCGAGATGAGCGTCTTCACGTTCGGGTACTGCTTCTTGTACTTGTTGAGCAGGTTGAAGTGGCCCTTGTAGGGCAGGCTCGGGTCGAGGTCGACGCCCGGCCAGGTCATGCCGGTGGAGGCGTTGTCGGGGCCGTCCGGGCCGACCGAGACCTTGTTGGCGGCGTCGATGTGGGCGAACGCGTAGTTGAGGTGCGTGACCTTGGTCCAGGGGATGTCCGAGGCCAGGTACGCGGGCGCGCCGTTCTTGCCGGTGCGCCAGCTCGTGAAGTAGCCGATCACACGGCGGGAGTGGTCGGCACCCAACGTCTCGCGGCCGTTGGTGTCGTAGACCGAGCAGTAGGGGACGGAGACGCCGGGGGTCTGGTAGAGGCCGTCAGGGCGGCACTCCTCACCACCCGCGGCGTTCGACGTGGACGGGGACACGACAGCGATGACGAGTCCTGCCACCGTGGCGAACAACGCCATCAGCGGCATCAATCTTCTGGACACTAGCCGACCTCCTGCACCAGGCGGCGGCCTCGACGCAGAGTGGAGCGAACGAAACGTAAATAGGTCCAGACCTTTCTGTCAATAGGTCCAGACCACTCAACCGATCAGGCCGCCCGACATCGGTCGGCCGAGAGCGCTCTCCGACCCCGAATCCCCCACCCACCACACGAATCGCCCGCACCTGAACGGCGCAACGCGACCCCAACGGCCCACACCGTCCGACGAACCAGTGGAGGAGCTGGACCCGCCCGGTCGGCACCGGTCGCGTGCGGGAGCCGGCGGGAGCCGGCGCGGGCCGGTCGACACCGGTCCTGAGCGCCCCGAACGTCGCACGGGCGCGTGACCTCCGCGAACGTGGTCCGACGTGCTCCGGTACCGGCGTACGGCCTATTTCGGACGAAACTTCCCGGCGTTGTCCCGGGGCCGCCGATTTACCCGCATCAGCTCGGAACACCGGCCCGCCGGTGCCAATCGAAGTGTTGCTGCACCGGTTGAGTGAATGTCCTCCGCACACCCCGGTTCCGATCTCACCAAGCGCGACCATGGCCCCCGCCGAACCGAGGGCGCTAGGCAAATAGGGGTACGTCGATCAAAGCGCTTGACCGGACCCGCGGAAGTCGTTTTACTCGGATATGCCGGTGCAGGGGTGCGGATAACCGGTTGAGTCAGGGGACGCTGGGGGCATTACTCCAGGAACTCACCGGTCCACGTTCGCGGACCGGTGCGGATTCTGCCGTGCTCACTGGCGAAGGAGTACGGATCACGCCCCTGGGCACACCACGACAAATCCACCCCACCACCGGTGTGTGCTCTTTTCCTCTTGTCGAGAACACGCCCAACCTGAAGGAGAAAACGCATGCGTGCACTACGTGCGGCGGCGGCAGTGGGCTTTGCCGCGCTCGGCCTGGTCTTCACGGCCGTGCCGGCCATCGCCACCCCGGTCACCGAGACCGGGGCGGTGACGTCCGAGGTCAAGGGCGTCGACGCCTGCGGCTTCTGGGAGAACCACTCCACCGCGTACTACACCCACTGCTCGACGAACTGCATCTGGATCGTCGTCGACTACTCGTCGGGCCCCAACCAGTACAAGCAGATCCCCGGCTACGGCGACCACGACATCGGCGGCGCGGGCGCGGTCGACAACGCCTGGTACTCCCACGTCTGCTGAGCGCGGGCGAGGGGCGAAGCGGCCCCCGCCTTGAGTGAGCCCACCGCCCGCACCTACCCGGACCTCGGGGAACCCCGGTAGCGCGAGCGGTGGCGACGGTGACGCACAGGGTCGGCGGTGCGGACTTCCCCGAGTCCGCGCCGCCGGCTCGTGCCGCGCCCGGCACAGGTCGACGCAGGTCGGGCGGGAGGTTCGGCCACCACTGCCCACGGGCACCGGCGGGAACATTGCGACCCCGCGTCCCCGGGCGGTCCGGTGCATATCCGGCGACCGCCGGTCGCATTCCTTACCACCCGATTTCCGGTGGACGTCGCCGGGGAGGGGACGGCGGCCGTTCGGGCGGCTACTAGAATGGACGCGGTGACAACCATGGGGAGTTGATTGCGGTGTCCGTGCTCAAGAGCAGGCGCTGGTGGCTTGGCGTGCTTTTGTCGTGGCTGTCGCTGATGGCGGCGGCCACGGTCATCCTGCTGATCCGGTCCGCTTCCGGCGGCCTGTTGGATTTGCAGGTCTACCGGGTGGGAGGTCAAGCCTGGTTGGGCGATTACCGCCTCTACGTGGACAGTTTCGCCAAACCCCTGAACGGTCCGGAACTGCCCTTCACCTACCCGCCCCTGGCCGCCGTGCTGTTCAGCGTCCTGGCGGTGGTCCCGTGGCCCGCCGCGGTGCTGGTGTGGACGATCCCGGGGCTGTTGCTGCTCACGGCGGTGTGCGTCGTCGGCGCGCGGCACGTTTACGGGAACGGGCAGCGGGCGGTGGTGATCGGCCTGGCGCTGGCCGCCGGCGGACTGCTCCTGGAACCGGTCCGCAACTCGCTGGACCTCGGCCAGATCAACCTGCTGCTGATGGGTTTGGTCGCCCTCGACTGCCTGCTGCCGAAGACGCGGTGGCCGCGTGGCCTGCTCATCGGTTTCGCCGCCGCGATCAAGTTGACGCCTTTGGTGTTCGTGCTCTTCTTCCTGCCCCGCAAGCAGGTCAAACCGGTCGTCACGGCAATCGTCGCCTTCCTCGGCTTCGGGCTGATCGGCTTCGCCGCCGCGCCCACGGACAGCAAGCAGTACTGGTTCGAGTCGTTGCTGGATCCCGGCCGCGTCGGCGGGCTCGCCTTCGTCGGCAACCAGTCGCTGCGCGGTCTGGTGCACCGGTTGTGGTTCCCCGGGGCGGTCGAGACCGCCATCTGGGCGGTGCTCGGCCTCGCGACCGTCGTGCTGGTGTGGGTCGCCGTGCGGCGGGCGCAGGACGACCGGCTGGCCGCGCTGATCGCGGTCGCGGTCGGCGGCCTGCTGATCTCGCCGGTGACCTGGTCGCACCACTGGGTGTGGGTCGTGCCCGGCCTGCTGCTGCTCGGCCGGCAGCGGGTGTGGGCCGGGCTGGTGGTCGCGCTGTTCCTGGTGGCCCCGATGTGGTTCCTGCCGAGCGAACCCGACCCCGCGCACCCCTGGTCCTGGTGGCAGCACGTGATCGGCAACGCCTACGTGTGGGCCGGTCTGGCCGCGTTGGTGGTGTTGGCCCGGCGTCGGAGCGGTGCGCGGCCCGCGCCCCTGGACGAACCCGGGGTCGAGGCCGCCGTCGGCAGCGAGCGCCTGGCTTCCTAGCGGCGGTCCCCCGCCCCGGGGCCGGCCGGCCCCGGGGCGATCAGCTCAACGACGCCGACCGCGCACGGGCCAGCCGCGCCCGGACGGCATCCGCCTCCGCCGAGTTCAGCTCGATGAACAGGGCCAGCGCCCGCTGCCAGTGCGCGATCGCACCGGCCATGCCCTGCCGGTCGAACACCGTGGCCAACCGGTCGTGCGCCAGGGCCTGGTGGTACGGGCTCATCGCCGCCGCCGCCACCGACAGCGCCGTGCGCGCCGAGGCTACCGCCTCCGACCACTCGCCCGCCTCCAGCAACACCGCCGCGAGGTCGGTGTGGCAGGTGGATTCCCCGCACTGCTCCCCCACCTCCTGGTAGATCCGCACCGCCGCCCGCAGCCACGTCTTCGCGTCCTCGTACCGGCGCATCGCCAGGTACAGCGGCCCCAGGTTGTGGTGCGCCGCCGCCTCGGCCCAGCGGGACCCGGCGGCGCGGCTGACCTCCAGCGCCTCGCGGTAGAACTTCTCGGCTTCCTCCATCCGGCCCAGCGTCTGCAACATGTCCGCCACCGTGGTCAACGCCCGCGCCTGCGCGTTCACGTCCCCACCGGTCCGCGCGACCTCCAGCGCCTCGCGCATCCGCACCAGCGCCTCGTCCCACCGGTCGAACTGGGCCAGCGCCACGCCGAGGTTGAACAACGTCACGAACCGCGCCTCGGGGTCGCCCAACGACGTCGCCGCGCGCATCGCCAACTCCGTGGAACGCAGCCAGGTCGCCCGGTCGGTCCGCAGCCAGAAGAACCGGGACAGCGTGTACGGCAGTTGCCACGCGTGCACCAGCCACGCCCGCTCGGCCCCCTCGCCCGCGAGCTCGGCGGCGGCGATCAGGTTGCCCTGCTCGGCGTCCAGCCACGCGGTGGCGTCGCCGGCACCGGTCAGCTTCGGCACCTCCTCGGGCACCAGCTCCGGCGCGACCCGGACGCTGCCCCGGCCGACCGGCAGCAGGCCGTCGGCCAGGTCCGCGCAGTGCAGGTAGAAGTCCAGCATCCGGCTGGTCGCCTCGTGCCGCTCCTCCGGTCCCAGCTCGCCGGCCAGCGTCCGGGTGTAGACGCGCACCAGGTCGTGCGCCCCGTACCGGCCGAGCTCGCCGACCGACAGCAGGTTCGCGGCCGTCAGCGCGCCGAGCGCGCGCTGGGCCTCGGACACCCGGACCTTCGCCATCGCCGCGACGACGTACGCGGTCACGTCCGCGCCGGGGTGCAACCCCAGCAGCGCCAGCAACCGCGCCGGCAACGGCGACAGCGCGCGCCGGGAGGCGTCCAGCGCCGCCCGCACGGTGGAGTCCTCGTCCTCCAGGCCCAGCGCGGCCAGCCGGCCGTGCTCGTCGTCGAGTTCCGCCACCAGCTCGGCCACCTGCAACGAGGGCGACACCGCGAGCCGGGCGGCGGCGATCCGCAGGGCCAGCGGCAGCCCGTCGCACAGCACGGCCAGCCGCCGCATCGCGCCGACCTCGCTGCCGTCGCGCCCGGCGACCCGGCCCAGCACCTCGACGGCCGCGTCGGTGTCGAGCATGTCCAGCTCGACCATCCGGGCCTCAGCGTGCGCGACCAGCCCGACCAGCCGCCGCCGGGACGTCACGACCACGCACGACGGCGAGCCGGGCAGCAGCGGCATCAGCTCGGTCGAGCCGCGCGCGTTGTCCAGCACCACGACCATCCGCCGGTCCGCGACCAGCGTCCGGAACAGCGCCGAGCGCTCCTCCACGGTCACCGGGATGTCCCCCGACGGCACGCCCAGCGTGCGCAGGAACCGGTTGAGCACCTCGCCCGCGCCCAGCGGCTCCTGGTTCGGGTCGTAGCCGTGCAGGTCGACGTAGAGCTGGCCGTCGGTGAACTCCTCGCGCACCCGGTGCGCCCAGTGCAGGGCCAGCGCGGTCTTGCCGACGCCGGCCGGGCCGGTGACCACCAGCACCAGTCCGCCGGACGGGTCCGAGTCGAGCAGGCCGTCCAGCCGGGCCACCTCGGCGTCCCGGCCGATCAGCGCGGCCGGGGCCCGGGGTAGCTGCGCGGGAGTCGTCGGCAGGGCCGGTTCGGGCGGCGGCACGGGGATCGCGATGGGCCGCGTCGGCCGTTCGGGCTCGGGGTCCTCCCCGGCCAGCACGGCCTGCTGGAGCCGGCGCAGCTCGGGGCCGGGCTCGACGCCGAGCTCCTCGACCAGCACCCGCCGGGCCTCCCGGTACGCGCCCAGCGCCTCGGCCTGCCGGCCCGCCTGGCACAGCGCGCGCATCAGCAGGCCGTGCCCGCGCTCCCGCAACGGGTGCTCGCCGGCCAGCGCGGTCAGCACCTGGACCAGTTCCGCGCCGCGCCCGATCAGCAGCAGCAGTTCGGCCCGCTCCTCCAGCACGGCCAGCCGCCGCTCGGCCAACCGGCCGCGTTCGACCTCGGCGAACAGCCCGGCCACGCCGCCCAGGGGCTCGCCCCGCCACAGCGCCAGCGCCTCGTCCAGCGCGCCGGCGGCGGATTCCAGGTCACCGGCGGCCCTCAGCCGGCCGGCGGCGACCACGCCGCGCTCGAACGCGTCCAGGTCGACCGCCGTCGGGTCCAGCCGCAGCAGGTAGCCGTCCCCCACCGAGGTGAGCAGTTCGGCCGGCGCGCGGCGGGCCCGGCTGGGTTCCAGGGCGCGCCGCAGACCCGCCACGTAGGTCTGCACGAGGTTGACGGCGCTGCTGGGGGCCGCGTCGCCCCACACCGCCTCGATGATGTGCCCCCGGCTCACCGGGGTGTTGCGGGCCAGCAGCAGCACCGCCAGGACCGCGCGCTGCTTGGCGGCACCGAGATCGACCTCCCGGTCGCCGCGCCGCACCCGGAGAAGGCCGAGCACCTCGAACCGCAGGGGCTCCCCGCCGTCGTACTCCACCGACTGATCCTTCGCCGAAGGGCATTGAGCACCCGAAACTACCCGACCCGGCAACCGGGCCGGGGAGATCACTCCAGTGCGGCTCCAGTCGCGCTGTAGCCGCATTCTTACGCTAAGCGTGTCCGACCAACCACACAGGGCGAACCCCGGTGGGGGAGGTTGGACCAGGCGGCGGAACACCCGCTGCTCCCTGATCGACGAGGGCGGGCCGGCGTGCAAGGGGCATCCAGCCCGCGGCGGCGGAACGCCGGCCCGCCCTCGTCCCCAGCTCCACGGGGAAGGGTCATCCGGTAGGGGATGGCCCTTCTCCTCTGCCCTCCCCCCGTCGAAGGGGCCGTGCTCGGGACCCGAACCCCCGAACACGGCCCCTTCGGCTGTGCGCGCCCTGAGGGGGTGGCGCGCGCTCAGCGGCCGGGCGACGCGCTCACACGACCTCTTCGACCGGCTCCCGCGTGACGGCTGCCGCGTTCTTCCTGCGCCGGCGCAGGAAGACCACCAGGCCGACGACCACCGCGACGCCCATCACGCCCCACATCGCGCCGTTGAACACCGACTCGATGTACTTCGCCGACGCCCCGGCGGCCGAGCCGATCCCGATGTGCAGCGCCGACCAGCACACCGCGCCCGCGATCGACGCCGGCAGGAACCGCCGGTACTCCAGCTTCGACGCGCCGGCCGACGCGGGCACCAGGGTCCGCACGACGGGCATGAACCGGGCCGCGAACACCGCCCACGCGCCACGCCGGCGCAGCAGGTCGCCCGCGCTGTCCCAGTGCTGCTGCCCGAGTTTGCGCACCACCTTGCTCTCCCGCATCCGGTCGCCGAACCGGCGGCCCAGGAAGTAGCCGATGCTGTCGCCCGCGACCGCGCACACCGAGACGACCAGCCACATGACCAGGAAGCGCGGCGCGGTGGTCGCGGTGGTCGCGGCGAGCAGCAGCGCGCTCTCCCCCGGCGCGATGAAGCCCACGCCGAGCGTGCACTCCGCCAGCGTCAGCCCGCCGGTCACCGCCAGCACCGCGGGCTGCGGCAGACCGGCCAGCCCCTCCAGCGCGTCGGTCAGGAACGCCATGTCGTCTCCCCCAGGTGAAGATCGAGGCCGCGCCGGGCCGGGCGGCTCTCCGAAGTCCGACCGCGCTCGCGCGGTCGCCGACGAGCACGGCGGACGGCACCGGGCCGGGTGCCGCCGTGATCGTGCGGGATGGTGCCACCGGCTCCGGCGCGCCCGGCGCGCGGGCCGGGTCCGGCGGGGTGTCGCGGCGCACGCCTGCCGCGCGGGCGGCGACGGGCCGCGCGGCGGGCGGCGACCGACGCCGCCGCCGCTCTCCGGGTTTCGGACATCCGCCACCACCACCTTCCGGCGACGAGTTCACCGGAAAGTGCCGCGCACGCGCATCGGACCGAGGTCTCACGGCGGTCAGACCTTGGTCGTACCGGGGACCGGCAAAAGTCAGGGGCGGACCCCGGTGGTCCGCCCCCGAGACCCCGACCCACCCCGTCGGGGTCGGCCGGCGGCCGGCTCAGCAGTCGTCGTAGACGCCCTTCTTGGCGAACCCGAGGAATCGGGTCCACTGGCCGGCGTCGAAGTCGAGCGCACCGCCGGTCAGGTTCTTCGAATCCCGCACCGCCGCGCCCGAGCGGATCAGCGCGACCTCCACGCAATCCGGCCCGGAGGCGGACGAACGCCTGCTCTTGCGCCACTCCTGCTGCATCGGCTGTTCACTCCCCGTCGGCGAGAAGTTCGCGCGCGACCTGCTCGATCAGCACCGCCGACGCGGCCGGGTCCAAGGACGACGCGGCCAACCGCGCGAACATGTCGGTATACCTGGCGACGTCGGACGGCTCTTCCAGGTAGACGTCACCACGCACGCTTTCGAGGTATACCAGGTCCGCGTCGAACTTCTCGGGGAAATTGAGGACGACAAACGGCCCGTCCATCGCCGAATGACCGCCACGGGTGAATGGGGTGACCTGAAGAGTGACATTGTCGAGTTTTCCGACTTCATTCAGTCGCGTGAGCTGCTCGCGCATCACGGCCGTCCCGCCGACGCGCCGGCGCAGCGCGGCTTCGTCGATCACCACGTGCAGCGCGAGCGGGTCCTCCTCGGCGAGCAGCGCCTGGCGCGCGGTGCGCAGCCGGACCCGGCGGTCGACCTCGTCGGGCGGCGCGCCGGGCAGGACGTCGGCGATCAGCGCCCGGGTGTAGCCCTCGTGCTGGAGCAGGCCGGGGATCATCAGGCCCTGGTAGGTGCGCACCGACCCGGCGTCGGCCTCGAACCCGACGTACCGGCTGGGCACCAGGTCGCCGAACTCGTCCCACCACCCCTTGCGGCGGGCCTCCCGGGCGAGCTGGACCAGCTCGCCCGCGATCCGCTCGTCCGCGCCGTACGCGGAGAGCATGTCCCGGACGTCGCGCGGGGTGACCCCGACCCGGCCCGTCTCGATGCGGCTGATCTTGGACGCGGAGCACTCCAGCCGTGCGCCGACCTCCTCGATGGTGAGCCCGGCGGCTTCGCGCAGCCGGCGCAGCTCGCCGACGAGCCGACGCCTGCTCAGCGTCGGACTGGTGGCGCGGGGCATCGGTACCTCCTCGTGGGTGGATTAACAGAGTCTGTTGGCGTCCGCTGAACGGGCAAAGAGCCGTCATCCATTCGTGTACTGCAACTTGCAGTCGGCCGGTAGGCGGTCGCAGGCTGCTGGGGCACAACCGCCGAGGGTTTCGGGAAGGAGCGCTGAAGATGGCCGTCACGGTCTTCAGCCAGCTCGACAAGTCGCTGCGCGAACGTTTGGGGACGCTGGTCCGCCTGGCGTCCGCCGGCGACGACGAGACCGCGGTGGAGCTCGCCCGCTCCGAACTGCCCCGCCTGGTGGCGGCGCTGAGGGCGTTGCTGGACGGGCACCGCCCCGACGAGCACGGCCGGTGCCCGACCTGCCGGACGAGCCGTTGGACCCGCCGGCTGCCCGCGCCCTGCCGGGCGTACCTGGGCGCGCAGCTCGCGCTGACCGTGGCGGCGGAAACGCCCGGCCGGCGCAAGCACCTGCGCAGCGCGGTCTAGCCGGCCCACGGACGAGCGGGTCACCCCCCGCTCCGCGCCGGGCGGCGCGTCTCCCCCCGATGATCAAGACCCCATCCGCGCCGCCCGTCCGCACCCGCGGCGGAACCGACCTCGAACCCCCCGACCGGGGCCGGTTCCGCCGCGGACCCCCACCGGGCTCAGGCCCGCACCGGTTCCAGGCCGTCGCGTTCCGGGTCGACCAGGTAGACGCGGGCCGCGGAGATGTCGAAGTACATCCCCACCAGCCGCAGCGAACCCGCCGCCACCGCCTCGCGCACGCTCCGGTGCGCCAGCAGGTTGTCGAGCTGCTGGGCGACGTTCGCCACCGCCAGCCGCTCCACCACCGGCAGCCCGGTCGCGCCCGGCGCGTGGAACCGGATCAGGCTCGACTCGGCCGCGCGCAGCCATGACCGCAGATGCGACCCGGGCCGCGCCGACCCGTTGACCAGGGCCTTCATCGCGCCGCAGTCGGAGTGCCCGCACACCGCGATGGTGTCCACGGCGAGCACCTCCACCGCGTACTCGACCGCCGCGCCCACCGAGTCGTCGCCGCCCACCGGCACCAGGTTGCCGATGTTGCGCACGCAGAACAGGTCCCCCGGCCCGCTGGTGGTGATCAGGTTCGGCACCACCCGGGAGTCCGCGCAGGTGATGAAGAGCTGGCGGGGGCTCTGCCCGCGCACCGCCAGCTCCGCCAGGAACGGCCGGACCAGCGGCGCGGCCGAGCGCTCGAACTCGTGCATGCCGCGCAGCATCGGGTCGGCGTCCTCGCGCGGCCGGGGCAGCGCCACGGCCCGCCGCTGCTGCCAGTGCGACCACGGCGCGAACCAGCGGGGCAGGGGCGACAGCGGGGTCTTGCTCAACGCCGGGATGCCGCGGGCCGCCTTGGAGAACCACGTGTCGTGCACCTCGTCCACCTCGACCTGCCCGCCCAGCCGGACGTACCCGGTCCGCCAGTCGTCGATCGCCTCGAACGCCCCGTGGTCGAGGAAGTCGATGTGCAGCTCCAGCACCACCCGCCGGCCGGGCGGGATCGCCCGCAGGTCGCGCACCAGCCGGCCGACGCCGAGGAACACCAGCGAACCCCGGATCACCACCCGCCAGCCGTCCGGCTCCTCGGCGACGCGCACCGTGCTGTGCGTCAGCCGGCACAGCGACCGCAGCGCCGCCGCCGCGACGCCCAGCAGCACGCCTTCGACCAGGCCCAGCGCCACCACGCCCGTCGCGGTGACCGCGTAGGCGGTGAACTCGCC
The DNA here is from genome assembly GCF_040640215.1 of Actinosynnema sp. NPDC023587. Lineage (NCBI taxonomy): Bacteria > Bacillati > Actinomycetota > Actinomycetes > Pseudonocardiales > Pseudonocardiaceae > Actinosynnema > Actinosynnema sp. NPDC023587. Next base: position 165,210 of record NZ_JBFABG010000004.1, read on the forward strand.
GTGCCGCCACAGGGTCTTCATCCGCCGCGCGCTCACCAGCCGCACGCCCACCACGAGCAGCACCCCGGCCAGCGCGGCCAGCGGGATGCGCTCCAGCAGCGAGCCCAGGGCCAGCACGAACACCGCGATCCACACGCCGTGCAGCACGGTCGACGCCCGCGACCGCGCCCCGGCGGCCACGTTGGTCGACCCGCGCGCGATGCCGCCGTTGACCGGCAGCCCGCCGAGCGCCCCGGCGACGGTGTTGGCGATGCCCTGCGCGACCAGCTCGCGGTCGAGGTCGGCGCGCGGCCCGTCGTGCAGCTTGTCCACGGCCACCGCGGACAGCAGGGACTCGACGGCCGTCACCACGGCCACGGTCAGCACGGCGAACGCGATGCCCAGGACGGTCCCCTCCGGCATCCTCGGCAGCACGATCGAGCCCAGCGACCCGGCGGGCAGGTCGACCCGGGCCACGTCCAGCCCGCTGCCCGCCAGCGTCGCGACCAGCACCGCGACCAGCGGCGCGGGGACGCGGGACGAGCGCGGCACGCGCGGCCACAGCAGCATCGCCGCCACGGCGACCGCGCCGACCAGCAGCGCGGCGAGGTCCGGGGGACCGAGCAGCCGCCCCAGGTTGGTGATCACCGCCGACCCCGGCAGACCGCCCAGCACGACCACGAGCTGCCCGACGGCGATGGTCACGCCGATGCCCGCCAGCAGGCCGTGCACCACGGCCGGCGACAGCGACAGCGCCACCCGGCCGACCTTCGCCAGACCCGCCAGCACCTGCACCAGGCCGGCCCCGACGGTGATCATCGCGGTGGCGGCCCAGCCGTATTCGGCGACCAGCCCGCCGACGATCAGCACCATGCCCGCCGCAGGCCCGCTGACCAGGAGCGGAGCCCCGCCCAGCAGGCCGACCACGACCCCGCCGACGACCGCCGAGACGAGCCCGGCCAGCAGCGGCGCGCCGCTCGCGGCGGCGAAGCCCAGGGACAGCGGGACGGCGATCAGGAACACCACGATCGACGCGGGCAGGTCGAAGCGCAGCACGGACGCCAGACCGCCCGGGGGCCCGGCCGTGGTGTGCTCGCCGGCGTGGGACTTGTTGGGGCGGGGGCGGTTCATCGGACTTCCCTTCGCTGGCCGTGGGCTCGCCACGGTTTCTCCTCGGGCCACGGGGCACCGCCCCGCGCGGTCGGGCGCGGGGTGCGGGTCGTGGTGGAACGGGGGTGCGGCCGGGCTAGGGCCCTAAGGGCAGCAGGAGGCGCGGCCTGGAGGCGTCGAGTTCCGGCTCGGCCTCGGCGCGGTGGTAGGGGGTTGCCACGGTGGCACCTCCGTGTCGGCACAGGGGACGTGTCGGCACAGCCCGCGTCGCACAGCTCGCGTCCCCACCATCATGGGGGGAAGGTCGCGCGCCCGACAGCGGTTCCACCCGGTCGTGTTGATCTTTCCCCCGAACGTCACCCCAGGTGACGGGGGCAGCGCCCGGTTGCCGCGTAGACCCGGTGGACGGCGAACGCGCCGCAACCCGATCCGATGAACACGGCGGCGACGTGACCGACCGCGCCGAACTCCGGGACCGCGCCGAACCACCCGGCGGTCAGCAGCGGGTAGGCGACCAGCGCCGCGAGCCACGGCCCGCGCAGCACCGGCGGCAGCAGCGCGGTCACCGCGCCGGCGGCGGCGAAGGCGACGTAGGTGACCCCCAGGTCGGTGCCCCGGGTCAGGTCGAGGGGGTACGCGCCGGAGCCGATCACGGCGGCGCTCACCAGGGTCGCGCCGACGTGGCCGGCCAGCGCCACGGCCGCCGCGCGCCACGGGCCGACCTCGCGCTCGAAACCGCCCAGGCACAGCGCCACGGCGACCAGCGCGGCCAGGGTGAGCGGCACGCCGTCCCCCGGGTCCAGCACGAACGCGCTGCCCAGCAGGGCGTTCACCGGGTGGTCCGCCAGGTTCGCCGGGTTCGTGCTCAGCGACGCCCGGACCTGCGCCGACATCCCGTCGGCGAAGACGAACCGCATCAGCAGGGCGAGCCCCGCCACGGCGAGCAGGTAGCCCGCCGCGACGGGGTTGCGCCGGAATCGATCGCGCACCAGGCCATGGTCGGACCGGTGGGGTCAGGCGTCCACCTGGGACCGGTCACCTGACCAGCGGGTGTGAAAAGAGCCCGGCCGGTCGACACGGCGGTAGGTGTGTGCTCCGAAGAAGTCCCGCAGGCCTTGGATCAACGACGCGGGCAGCCGCTCCGCGCGCAGACCGTCGTAGTAGGACAGCGCGGACACGAAGCCCGGTGCCGGCACGCCGGCCGTCACGGCCTTGACCACGACCCGCCGCCAGGCCGCCTCGGCGTGCGCCACGGCGTCCCGGAAGTAGTCGTCCACCAGCAGCGACGCCAGTTCCGGTGCCTTGTCGTAGGCTTCCCGAATCCGGTCGAGGAACCGGGCCCGGATGATGCAGCCGCCGCGCCAGATGGTGGCCATCGCGCCCAGGTCGAGGTCCCAGCCGTACTCGGCGCTCGCCGCGCGCATCTGGTCGAAGCCCTGCGCGTAGGCGACCACCTTGGACGCGTACAACGCCTGCCGCACGTCGTCCTCCAGCGAGTCGTCCGGCGCGGGGGTCACCTCGGACGCGCCGAGCGCGGCCCGCACGGCGGTGCGCTGGTCGACCCGGCCGGACAGCGAGCGGGCGAACACCGCCTCGGCGATGCCGGTCACCGGGACGCCCAGCTCCAGCGCCTCCTGCACGGTCCAGCGGCCGGTGCCCTTCTGCTCGGCCTCGTCCGCGATCACGTCGACCAGCGCCGCGCCGGTGTCCGGGTCGGTGTGGCCGAGCACCTCGGTGGTGATCTCCACCAGGTAGGACTCCAGGTCGCCGGAGTTCCAGCTCCGGAACACCTCGGCGATCTCGGCGGCGGTCCGGCCGCCGACCCGGTGCAGCAGGTCGTACGCCTCGGCGATGAGCTGCATGTCGGCGTACTCGATGCCGTTGTGCACCATCTTCACGAAGTGCCCCGCGCCGTCCGGTCCGACGTGCACGCAGCACGGCACGCCGTCCACCTCGGCGGAGATGGCCTCCAGCACCGGCCCGACGTGCGCGTAGGACTCGGCGGACCCGCCGGGCATGATCGACGGCCCGTTGAGCGCGCCCTCCTCGCCGCCGGAGATGCCGGTGCCGACGAAGTGCAGGCCCGCGTCGCGCAGCGCGGCCTCGCGGCGGCGGGTGTCGGCGTAGTGCGCGTTGCCGCCGTCGATCACCATGTCGCCGGGTTCGAGCAGCGGGACCAGGTCGTCGATCACGGCGTCGGTGGGCGCGCCGGCCTTGACCATGATGATGATCTGGCGCGGCGTCCGGAGACTCGCGACGAGCTCCTCCAGGGTCTCGGCGGGCACGAAGTCGCCTTCGTGCCCGTGCTCCTCGACCAGCGCCCGGGTGCGGGCGGAGGTGCGGTTGTGGACGGCTACGCGGAAGCCGTGCCGGGCGAGGTTGCGCGCCAGGTTGCTGCCCATGACGGCGAGCCCGGTGACGGCGATCCGCGCGGGTGCCTCGGAGGTGGTCATGGGCACAGCCTGCCCAATGCCGGCCGAGCGCGCACGTGTGCGCACCCCCTCACCCGTGGCGCTCGCCAACGCGCCGGAATCGGCGTAGTGGGCCGTGAAGGACCGCACCGCTCATTCGGGAGTGGACGGTCGGCAGCACAGCACCACGGCGGTCAGCGCGGCGACCGACCCGCCGAGCACCATCACGGTGGCGGGCGACGTCGCGTCCACCACCACGCCACCTGCCAACGCGCCCAACGACAACGTGGCCTGGAACGACGAGGTGAACACCACCGAGGCCGCCTCCGGCGCGTCCGGCGCGGCCCGCGCGAACCAGGTCTGCGAGCACACCGGGACCGCGCCGTAAGCCAACCCCCACACCACGAGCAGCACCACCGCCCCCGGCCCCGACCCGCCGACGACGGGCAGCGACGTCGTCGCCGCCGCCAGCAGCCCGATCGCCGCCGGGAACGTGCCGCGCCGGTGCGCGCGCGTGCCCGCCACGAAGTTCCCGACCGTCCCGGCCACGCCGTAGACGAGCAGGAACGAGGTGATCGCGGCCGGGCTCGCGCCGGTGACCTCGCGCAGGAACGGCGTGACGTAGGTGTAGGTCGCGAAGTGCGCGAGTACCACCGGGAAGGTGACCAGCAGTCCGACGCGGACCCCCTTGCGCCGCACCAGTCCCCACAACACGGCCGGTCTCGTCACGTTCCGCGCGGGCAGCGGCGGCAGGAACGCCGGCAGCGCCGCGAGCACCCCCAGGGTCACCACGCCCATCGCCGTGAACGCCGCCCGCCACCCCCACAGGTCGCCGAGGAAGGTCCCGGCGGGCACGCCCAGCACCGAGCCCAGCGGCACCGCCGAGAACACCGCGGCGGTGGCCGTGCCGACCCGCTCGGGCGGGACCAGCCGGCCCGCGAGCCCGGCCGCGATCGACCAGAACCCGCCGATCACCAGCCCCACCAGCACGCGCGACACCACCACCACCCAGAACGCGGGCGCGAGCGCGGCGAGGAAGTCCGCCACCGCGAGCAGCAGGGTCAGGCCGCAGAGCACCGCCCGCCGGTCCAGCCGCCCGGTGGTGGCGGTGACCGCCGGCGCGGCGACGGCCGCCACGATCCCCGGCGTCGTCATCATCAGCCCGGCCGTACCGGCGGACACGCCGAACTCGGCGGCCATCGGGTTGAGCAGGCCGATCGGCAGGATCTCGGTGGTCACGACGGAGAAGATCCCGGCGGTGACCGCGCCGACGGCGGGCCAGGACCGGTTCCGGGTGGTGGTGGGCACGGCGGTCAGCCCACCAGCCGGCCCCCACCCGGGTCTGGCGGAAACACGACGGTCACGTGCCCCCCGGACCGGACCATCGTGCCCCCACCGCCGAACTCCCGCCGAGCGCGGCCCGCCCGTCCCGGTCGGGCCTCAGGCCGCGAGGACGGACGCCGCCATGCCGATCAGCGCCGTGCCGCAGAGCCGCTCGAACACCGGCCGCACCCTCGGCCGGCTCAACAGCCGGGCCAGCCGGCCCGCCAGCGGCACCACGCACGTCCAGAACGCGGCGAACACGCCGACCGTGACGGCGGACAGCAGGGCCGCCTGGGGCAGCGGCGGCGCGGTCGGGTCCATCGCCTGCGGGATGAGGCTCAGGAAGGTCAACATCACCTTGGGGTTCAACAGGTCGCACAGCACGCCGCGCAGGAACACCGACTTGTGCGACGGCGCGGCGACCGCGTGGGCCGTCCGGCGGGACCGCAGCGTCATCACGCCCAGGTACAGCAGGTAGACCGCGCCGACCGCCTTCACCGCCCACAGCGCCGGCGGCGCGGCGGCCACGAGCGCGGACAGGCCGAGCGTGGCGAGGGTCCCGTGCACGATCAGGCCGGTCATCACGCCCAGCGCGGTCAGCGCGCCCAGCCGCACGCTGCGCACGGCGTTTCCGGTGACCAGGACGAAGTCCGGGCCGGGGACGATCGTGATCACCACGAGCGCCAGCAGGAAGGAGGTCCAGGCGATGTGCACGGCGGGATCTTCCGGTCGAAGTTCGGTGCGGTACCAGCACTTCGATAGGATGTTCGGTTGTGACGGACGTAGCCGAACTGGATTCGGTTGACTGGCGCATTCTGGAGGAGTTGCAGAACGACGCCACGCTGCCCAACCGGACCCTGGCCGAACTGGTCGGGCTCGCGCCCTCGACGTGCCTGCAACGGGTGCGCCGGCTGCGTGGACTCGGCGTGATCACGGGGTTCCACGCGGTGGTCGACCCGAGCCTGACCGGCCTGCCGCTGGAGGCGGTGGTGTCGGTCAACGTCCGCCCGCACACCCGGCCCGTGGTGGCCGCCTTCCGGGCGTACGTGATGGCCCAGCCGGAAACCCGCTCGCTGTTCCACGTCAGCGGCCAGGCGGACTTCCTGGTGCACATCGCGGTCGCGGACAGCACGCACCTCCAGGCGTTCCTGGTGGACAAGATCGCGTCCCGCACCGAGGTCCGGAACCTGACCAGCTCCGTCGTCCTGGAACGCGTGGAGACCCGCGCCCTCACCCCGCCCCACGACCAGCGCCCCACCCACCGCCGCCGCCGCGTGCCCTGAGCGCGGCATCACCCGGAGGCGAGGGCGAGCAACCGCTCGCCCAGGTCGTCCACCTTCGCCCCGTCGGCGTTCGCCAGCACGGCGACCGTGACCTTGGCCTCGATGTTCACCCCGCTCCACGCTTCGAACCCCGGTAACGCGCCGGACGCGTGGATTCCCCGCACCGAGGAGACGTCGCGGAAGACCACGCCGTACCCCTGCTTGCCTCCCCGGCCCACGCCCACGCTCACGTACGACGGGCTCCTCAGCCTGTCCCACGACTCGGCCCAGGTGCCCGGGGCCGTCCCGGCCACCAGGTGGTTGTTCCAGACCCCCAGGTCCGCGGCGGTGGTGGACAGGGCGAGGTCCGCGAACCGGGGCGCGGGCGACGGGGCGACGGGGCGCTGCGCGTCGGCGTGCCCCACGGCCCGGCTCTCCGGGTCGTCCTGGCCCCCGGTGGCCGTGGTCGCGCCCATCCCCAGCGGCTCCAGGATGGTGGACCGCACGTACTGCCCGTACGGCTGTGCCGCGAGGGCCTCGATCAGCGCGCCCAGCACGACGTAGTCGCTGGCGCTGTACTTCCACTTCCCGGGTGCCCGCTCGACCGGCGCGCGCTGCAACCGCTCGACGAACGCCAGGTGCGACAGCCCGTTCCCGTCCGGCGCGGCGAGACCGGAGACGAGGTAGTCGGGCAGTCCCGAGGTGTGCAGCAGCAGGTTGTCCACGGTGATCGCCTGCCACCCGGGCACGCAGGTCGGCAAGTGGCGGCACACCGGGTCGGTCAGCGTCAGCCGGCGGGTGGACTGGAACTCGAGCACCGCGAAGGCGGTGACCTGCTCGGTCATCGCCCCGGCCCGGAAGCGGGTGCGCGGGGTGTTCGCGCGCGACGTGGCGGTGTCGGCCATCCCGTACGCCTCGGACAGCAGCCGCTCGCCGTGGCGGCGGACGTCCACGACCCCCCGGAACCCCTCCCGCTTCAACTCCTGGTGGAACTCGTTGATCCGCTGCCCCCGGAGGACTTCGGCCCGGCTCGGCTCCTCGATCACGCCGCCGGAGCACCCCGCGAGCAGCGCCACCAGACACCCGAACACCCACGGCGCGCGACGCCCGTTCCCCATCCCCACCCCATGTCCTCGTTCGTCGAGGTCGGCGGACCCGAGCGCGACCTCTCGGGCTGGGACGCGCGCGGGGGGTGAATTGTTCCACCGCGAGCGAACTTCCGTCGCGCACGGCGCGCGGGCCGTGCGCAGCGCGATCATGCCCGGACGGGCGAGCCGGCCCGGCGGAGCGCCGGTTAGCGTGCGGGTATGCAGCCTGACGAGTTCCGCCGGATCGGCCACGAGGTGATCGACTGGATCGCCGACTACCGCGAACGGGTCGGCGACCTGCCGGTGCGTTCCCAGGTCGAGCCCGGCTGGGTGAGGTCACAGCTCGCCCCGATCCCCGAGCGGGGCGAGGGCTTCGCCGGCCTGCTCGACGACCTGGACCGGGTGGTGGTGCCGGGCACGACCCACTGGCAGCACCCCGGTTTCTACGCGTACTTCCCGTCCAACTCCTCCCTGCCGTCGGTGCTCGGCGACCTGCTGTCGTCCGGTCTCGGCGTGCAGGGGATGCTGTGGTCCACCTCCCCCGCCTGCACCGAGGTGGAGCAACACCTGATGGACGAGCTGGTGGGCGCGATGGGCCTGCCGGAGCGGTTCACCGGCGGCGGGGTCATCCAGGACACCGCGTCCAGCGCCGCGCTGGTGGCGATGCTCGCCGCGCTGCACCGGGGTTCCGCCCGCTGGCGTCAGTCCGGTGTGGACGGTGACGAGACGGTGTACGTGTCGTCCCAGACGCACTCGTCGATCGAGCGCGCCGCGCGCCTGGCCGGGCTCGGCGAGGAGGCGGTCCGGGCGATCGGCGTGTCGCCGGACGCGCTGTCGATGGACGTCCGGGCGCTGGCCGCGCAGATCCAGTCCGATGTGGACAACGGACGCCGACCGGTCCTGGTGTGCGCCACCATCGGCACCACGGGCACCGGCGCGGTCGACCCGGTGCGGGAGATCGCGGAGGTCTGCGCCAGGTACGGGATCTGGCTGCACGTCGACGCGGCGTGGGCCGGGCCGGCGGCGCTGTGCCCCGAGCAGCGGCACCTGTTCGACGGCCTGGAGCACGCGGACTCGTTCTGCGCCAACGCGCACAAGTGGATGCTGACCGCGTTCGACCTGTCGCTGTTCTGGACCGCGCACCCGGAAGTGCTGGTGGACGCGCTGACCATCCTGCCGGAGTACCTGCGCAACAGCGCGACCGAATCGGGCGCGGTGGTCGACTACCGGGACTGGCAGATCCCGCTGGGACGGCGGTTCCGCGCGTTGAAGCTGTGGTCGGTGCTGCGGTGGTACGGCTGGGAGGGCGTGCGGGCGCACCTGCGCGGCCACGTCGAACTGGCCGGGCTGCTGGAGTCGTGGGTCTCGGCGGACGAGCGGTGGGAACTGGTCGTGCCGCGCTCGCTGTCCCTGGTCACCCTCGCCCACCGCGACGGCGACGACGCCACCCGGGCGGCGATGGACGCGGTCAACGCGGAGGGCAGCGCGTTCCTGACCCACACGGTGGTGAACGGCCGGTTCGCGGTGCGCGTGGCGATCGGCGCGGAAGCGACCCAGGAGCACCACGTGCGCGCGATGTGGGAGGCGCTCCGCAGCGCGTAGTCCCCCGGCGTCGGTCCGCGCAGGTCGGGGCGGTGGCCGGAGACGGACGAAGGGTGTTCAAGATCAGTTCGTGAGGACCGACCCGGACACCCTTCGCACCGCACTCCGGGTCGAGGTCGACGACCACCAGCCCGGCTCGCGCCTTGCTCGCCTAGCGGGTCAGCAGGGCGGGAAGGTCGAGCGCCAGCGGGAACGGACTCCGGACCTCGATCTTCCCGGTGCCCCCGGCGACGTAGTCGTAGAAGCCGTCGGCCAGGGTGAACGCGGTCAGCGCGACCGGGTCGTCCAGTTCGAGCAGCCAGTAGTGCGGGATGCCCGCTTCGGCGTACTCGACCGGCTTCACGATCCGGTCCAGCCGACCGGTGCCGGGCGCGACGACCTCGATCGCCACCAGCACGTCCGCGACGTCGAGCCGCGCCGGCCCCGCCGCCGCCCGCTCGGCCGCGACCACCACGAGGTCGGGCACCCGCACGGTGGCCGGGTGGACCGGGTCCAGCTCGACCTGCCGCGCCGGCACCACGACGACACCACCGGGCAACTGCGCGCCCAACCGGTCACCGAGCCGCTCGACCGCCGCCCGGTGCGCCGGCGCGGGCAGCGGCACCGCGCACAGCACGCCCTCCACCAGCTCGACGTGGTGCGTCCCGACCTCGGGCAGCGCGTCCCACTCGGCCAACGTCAGGAGGTGATCCGACCACTGCACGAGACTCCCCACGAGCACCTCTACGGCAGGACGCGCAACAGCCCTTCCTGCACCACCGTCGCCACCAGACGTCCGTCCTGGGCGTAGAACTTCCCGGTGGCCAGCCCGCGCGCCCCGGACGCCGACGGCGACTCGCAGTCGTACAGGAACCACTCGTCGGCCCGGAAGCGGCGGTGGAACCACAGCGCGTGGTCCAGGCTCGCCCCCAGCACCTTGTCCGTGCCCCAGTACACGCCGTGGCGCACGAGCACCGAATCCAGCAGCGTCAGGTCCGACGCGTACGCCAGCACGCACACGTGCAGCAGGTCGTCGTCCGGGAGCTTGCCGCCCGCCCGCATCCACACCTGACTGCGCGCCTCGCCCGGCCCGTCCTCGCGCGCCCGCCACGGCGGCTCGGTCACGTACCGGATGTCGATCGGCCGGGGCAGCCGGGCCATGCCGACCTTCTCCAGGTACCCGGCCGCCGACTCGGCGTAGGTCGGCAGCTCCTCGGGGCCGGGCACGTCGGGCATCGCCTCGAAGTGGTCCATGCCCGGTTCGTCGAGCTGGAACGACGCGGACAGCGTGAAGATCGCCTTGCCGTGCTGCACGGCCACCACGCGACGGGTGGTGAACGACCGCCCGTCCCGGACCCGGTCCACCTCGTACACGATCGGGACCGTCGGGTCGCCGCCCCGGATGAAGTACGAGTGCAGCGAGTGCACCCGGCGCTCCGGCGGGACCGTCCGGCCGGCCGCGACCAGGGCCTGGCCCGCCACCTGGCCGCCGAACACCCTCATCGGGGACTCGGCGGGCGACACGCCCCGGAAGATGTTCTCCTCGATGCGCTCCAGGTCCAGCAGCGCCACCAGGCGGTCCAGCACGGGTTGCCCGTGCGGGACGCCGTCGGTGTCCAGCGGGAGGTCCGCGTATCCGGCGGCAGCGGCGGCGCGGGCGACCTCTGTCACGTCCTACCCCTAAGCGTGGTCGTCCTCTCCGAGCCGGTGGACCCGGATGAGGTTGGTCGAGCCGATGGTGCCGGGCGGGGAGCCCGCCACGACGACGACCAGGTCACCGGGCTGGTACCGGCCGATGTGCAGCATCGACATGTCCACCTGGCGGACCATCTCGTCCGTCGAGTCCACCTTAGGCACGAGGAACGTCTCGGTGCCCCACGTGAGAGCAAGCTGACTGCGCACGCTCTGCTCGGGCGTGAACGCCAGCAGCGGCAGGTGCGTGTGCAGGCGGGCCAGCCGGCGCACCGTGTCACCGGACTGGGTGAAGGCGACGAGGGCCTTGGCGTTCAGCCGCTCGCCGATGTCGCGGGCCGCGTAGGAGATGACGCCCCGCTTGGTGCGCGGCACGTGGGTCAGCGGGGGGACCTGCACGGACTCGGTCTCGACGGCCTCGATGATCCGGCCCATGGTCTTGACCGACTCGATCGCGTACCGGCCGACCGAGGTCTCCCCGGACAGCATCAGCGCGTCCGCGCCGTCCAGCACGGCGTTGGCGACGTCCGAGGTCTCGGCGCGGGTCGGGCGCGAGTTCTGGATCATCGAGTCGAGCATCTGGGTGGCCACGATGACCGGCTTGGCGTTCTCGCGGGCGATCTGGATCGCCCGCTTCTGCACCAGCGGCACGTGCTCCAGCGGCAACTCGACGCCCAGGTCGCCGCGCGCGACCATGACACCGTCGAACGCCAGCACGATGGCTTCGAGGTTGTCCACGGCCTCGGGCTTCTCGATCTTGGCGATCACCGGCCGGCGGCCTTGGCCGACCCGGTCCATCACCTGGTGCACGAGGTCGATGTCGGCGGGCGAGCGCACGAAGGACAGCGCGATGAAGTCCACACCCAGGTCGAGGGCGAACTCCAGGTCGTGGATGTCCTTCTCGGACAGCGCCGGCACGGACACGTCCATGCCCGGCAGCGAGAGGCCCTTGTTGTTGCTGACCTGGCCGCCCTCGGTGACCTCGCACACCACGTCGGGGCCCTCGATGTCGGTGACGACCAGGCCGACCTTGCCGTCGTCCACCAGCAGGCGGTCGCCGACCTTGGCGTCCTTCGAGAGCTCCCGGTAGGTGGTGGACACCCGGTCGTGGGTGCCCTCGACGTCCTCGACGGTCACCCGGACGACGTCACCGGTGCGCCACTCGACGGGGCCGTGGGCGAACCTGCCGAGCCGGATCTTGGGGCCCTGGAGGTCGGCGAGGATGCCCACCGAGCGGCCGGACTCGTCCGATGCGGCGCGGACGAGGTCGTAGACCTGCTTGTGGTCGGCATGGCTGCCGTGGCTGAAATTCATCCGGGCCACGTCCATACCGGCCGCCACCAACTCGTTGACCTTGTCCTCGGTCGCGGTGGCGGGGCCCATCGTACAGACGATCTTCGCGCGTCGACTCACGTTCGGAGAGCCTAGCCCCCTTCACTGGACCGATCAGGATGTACCGGGAAGTAATCTCCCCGAACAGGCACAATCGACCCCGTGGGCCGCAGAATCCTTCCGTTCGTGATCGCGTTGTCGCTCAGCGTCATCATCCTGTTCACCCCCCAGTCAGGTGTGCCGGACTCACCGGCCGGCACCGACAAGGTGGTCCACGTCCTGCTGTTCGCGCTGCTCGCGGCCACCGGGTTGTGGTCGCGCCTGCCCCGGGTCCCGCTGCTCGCGGGCCTGGTCGCCTACGCCGCGCTGTCCGAGGTGCTCCAGTGGCTGATCACCCCGCTGGGGCGCGGCGGGGACGTGGTGGACGGCCTGGTGGACGTGGTGGGCATCGGCGCGGGGTGGCTGGTGGCGCACCTCATGTCCGGCGGTAGCCGACCTCGCTGATCCCGATGTGGTCGGCGCACCACTCCACGAACGGGGTCACCTCGTGCCACGACCGGCGCACCCGGTCCAGGCACCCCGGCTCGTGCAGCACGTCGTCCGGGGGCCAGATGCGCACCAGGTACAGCCGCTTGCGCTTGAGCAGCTCGATCCGGGGGTGCTCGACGTCGATCCCGCGCGGCGCGCGCTTGAGCCGGGCCCCGCGCACCTCCCACCCGTCCCCGGTCAACTCCGCCAGCAACTCCTCCAGGGCCCGCCCGCGCACGTCGTCCAGGACCGACTCGCGGAACCGCGCCAACTGGTCGGAGGCCATCGCGAACGACCCGCCGCCGACGAACAACCCCTCGGGGCTGATCTGGACGTAGTGCGCGCCGCTGCCCCGCCCCGGTTCGACCACCCCGCCGCAGTAGTTCTTGTACGGCGTCTTGTCCTTGCTGAACCGGACGTCGCGGTAGGGCCGGAACACCTTGCCCTTGCCGAATTCCGGTTCCAGCGCGGCGAGCAGCGCCTCCATCGGCGCGCGCACGTCGGACTGGTAGGTGTGCTTGTGGTCGTCCCAGTAAGCCTTGGAGTTGTCGCTCTCCAGCCCGTCGAAGAAGTCGATGGCGTACTCGCCGAAGCCGGTGAATTCCACGGCGGTCAGTTTACGTCCGCCCGGCGGGGCGGACGTGGCGTGGAGTAACCGCCCGGTGTCGGGCGGTGCATAATCGGCGCGTGGGTAGGAAATCGGCGCTGGCCAGTTGGCTGCACGAACTCGACGCTCAGGACATCAAGGACATCCTCGCGCTGCGCAAGGACGCGGCGGACACCCATCCCCACTCGCTGCGCGGGCTGGCCGACGAGCTGACCGCTCCGGCCTCGCTCAAGCGCGCCGTGGACGGCCTCGACCGCGCCTGCCGCGACGTGCTGGACGCGGTGCTCCGGTCGGGCGCGGCGGCGAGCTTCGACACCGTGGCGGAAAGCTTGCGCTGCAACGGGAAATCGTCGCGCGCGGAACTCAAGCGGGCGTTGGGGCGGCTGCGCGCGCTCGCCCTGGTGTGGCCCGTCGACGACGGGTTGCGCGCGGCGGCGGGACTGCGCGCCGCCGACGGCGACCCGCCCCGCCGGATCACCCCGCCACCGCGCGCGCCGCGCCGGACCGGGCAGCGCGCGGAGTTCGCGGACCGCGCGGCGATCGTGCCCGCGACGTCCACTGTGGACGGGGTGACCAGGCTGGTCGAGCTCTGCGACGACGATGTCGTCCCCCTTCGCGGCGGGGTCGGCGTGCGGGAGCTGCGGCGGATCGCGGGCGCGCTGCGGACCGACGAGACGCGCGCCCGGCTGTGGCTGGAACTGGCCGTGGAGGCGCGGTTGCTCGCCGTCGCCGACCAGGAGCGGCGGGTGCTGCCGACGACCAGGTCGGACGGCTGGCGCGGCGGGTCGCCCGCGGACCGGCTGGCGGACCTGGCGGCGGCCTGGCCGCGAATGGCGTGGACGCCCGGGAAACCCCGCCCGGCGCTGGCCGGGCAGGCGTCCGAGTGCGGCGACGCGACCCGGCGGGGCGTGCTGGAGCGGTACGCGGCGCTGACCGGGGGCGAGGCGTTCGAGCACCGCCACGAGGTGGTGGCGGACCTGGTGTGGACCCGGCCGGCCGCGCACGACCCGTCGACCACCGAGGCGGCGCTGGTCGAGGCGGAGACGGTCGGGCTGGTGGCGCTGGGCGCGCTGACCGCGCTGGGCCGGGCCGTGCTGGCCGGTGAGGAGGTGGCGGCCGGGTTCGTGCCGCCCGCCGCCGTCAAGGCCCACCTGAGACCCGATCTCACGGCCGTGGCGGCGGGTCTGCCCGGTCGGGAGCTGAGCGCGGTGCTGGAGCTGGTGGCCGACCCGGTCGAGGGCGGCTGGCGGTTCACCGGGCCCGGCGTGCGGCGGGCGCTGGACGCCGGGCACACCCCTGACGAGGTGCTGGCGCGGCTGGCCGGGGTGGCCGAGCACGGCGTGCCGCCGACCCTGGAGCGGCTGGTCCGCGAGGTGGCGCGGCGGCACGGGCCGCTCACGGTGACCCCGGTGGCCTGCTGCGTGCGCGCCGACGACCCGCAGTTGCTCGACGAGATCACCCGCCACCGGTCGCTGGGCCCGCTGGACCTGCACCTGCTGGGCCCGACCGTGCTGGCCTCGGCGAAGCCCGCCGGCGAGACGCTGGCGCTGCTGCGCGCCGCCGGCTACGCGCCCACCACGGCCGCGCCGGACGGCCGTTCGGTGCTGGAACGGGTGCCGCGCCGCCGGGTCGAGCCGCCGGGCCGCAAGATCGGGTCGTGGCGGCCGTGGCGCGCGCCGCTGACCGACCAGGAGCTCACCCGGTTGGCGCTGGCCCTGGTCGAGCGGGAGCGCCCCCGGCCGAGGTCCGTGCCGCCCCTGGTGCGGTCGCACCGGCCGGGCGCGGTCCGCCTGCTGCGCGACCAGTCGCTGGTGCTGCGCGACGCCGAGGTGACGTTGCTGGCCGAGGCGCTGGTCACCGGGACGAGCGTGGAGATCGACGTGGCGTACGGCCCGCGCGCGACGAACCGGCACGTGATCACCCCGGTCGACCACGCGGCGGGCAACCTCACCGCGGAGGACCAGACCGGGGGCGTGCACGAGTTCCCGGTCAGCCACATCCGCTCGGTCCGGTCGCCGCGCTTCCCCGCCACCTCGCGGGGAGTGCCCCCGCTGCGCTCGGGCTGAGGCGGCCGTGCGCTGCTGCCGTGCGCGGCGGCTGTCCCGTGCGGCTGCGGGGCCGCGTGCGTTCAGCCCGCCGACGGGCCGAGCGCGTCTGCTTTGGCAGCGGTCAGGAACCGCCGGCTCTCCTCGAACCCGAGCGCCACCCCGGTCAGCCTGGCCCACACCCGTTCGAACACCGCGACCGACGACTTCTCGTCCAGGTAGCGGAATTCCGCCTGGTTTTCCGGACAGGCGCTGCGCGCCCGTACCCGGCGATGACCGAAGCCCGTGCCGCCGGGGTGTCAGACGACCGCGAGCGGCAGTTGGTTGGGGATCACCGGGGACGGCAGGTCCGACGAGCCGGTCAGGAACCGGTCCACCGCGTTGGCCACCGAGCGGCCCTCCGCGATCGCCCACACCACCAGCGACGCGCCGCGGTGCGCGTCACCGCAGACGAACACGCCCGGGGCCTGCGTCTGCCAGTCCGAACCGCACGAGATCGTGCCGCGCGAAGTGAGCTCGATGCCCAGCCCGCCCAGCAGCGGCAGGTGCTCGACGCCCTCGAAGCCGATCGCCAGCAGGACCAGGTCCGCCGGCAGCACCTCGACCTCCTCCGACGTCGGCACCACCGCGCGCCGGCCGGACGCGTCCTTCTCCACCCGCACCTTGCGCAGCCGGATCTGCTTCACGCGGCCGTGCTCGTCGCCGACGAACTCCTCCACCGCCACCGCGAACTTCCGCTCGCCGGCCTCCTCGTGCGCCGGGTAGCTGCGCAGGATCCACGGCCACACCGGCCACGGCGAGCGCTCGTCGTCGCGCCGGGACGGCGGCTGCGGGTACTGGTCGAGTTGCAGCACCGACGCCGCACCCTGCCGGGTCGCGGTGCCGTAGCAGTCCGCGCCCGTGTCGCCGCCGCCGATGATCACCACGTGCTTGCCCGCCGCGTCGACCACCGGCGGGCCGTCGCCCTCGCACGCGCGGTTGGCGGGCACCAGGTGGTCCATCGCCAGGTGGACGCCGGCCAGCGCGCGGCCGGGCGTCGTGGTGTCGTCCCGGCCGCGCAGCGCGCCCACCGCGAGCACCACGGCGTCGAACCGCTCGCGCAGCTCCTCCACCGCCAGGTCCACGCCGACCTCGCAGCCGGTGACGAACTTCGTGCCCTCCTTGCGGAGTTGCCCCAGCCGCCGGTCGAGGACCTTCTTCTCCATCTTGAACTCGGGGATGCCGTACCGGAGCAGACCGCCCAGGCGGTCGTCGCGCTCGTAGACGGTCACCTCGTGGCCGGCCCGGGTGAGCTGCTGCGCCGCCGCGAGCCCGGCCGGCCCGGAACCCACCACGGCGACCCGCTTGCCGGACGTGACCTGCGCCTGGGTCGGCTGGACCAGGCCCTGGTCCCACGACACGTCCGCGATGGCCTGCTCGACCCGCTTGATCGCGACCGCGCCGCCCGCGTCGTGGCTGATCGCCAGCACGCAGGCCGCCTCGCACGGCGCGGGGCACAGCCGGCCGGTGAACTCGGGGAAGTTGTTGGTGGCGTGCAACCGGTCCGACGCCTGCCCCCAGTCGCCGCGGCGCACCAGGTCGTTCCACTCCGGGATCAGGTTGCCCAGCGGGCAGCCCGCGGAACCGGAGTGGCAGAACGGGACGCCGCAGTCCATGCAGCGCGACGCCTGCGCCCTGACCTGCTTGTCGCGGGTCTCGCCGCCGAGGTCGAGGTAGACCTCGTGCCAGTCGTCCGACCGCTCGGCCGCCGGGCGCTTCGCGGCGTCGGCGCGGGTGTGCTTGAGAAAACCGTACGGGTCAGCCACGAGATGCCTCCATGATCGCCTGGTCGACGTCCCTGCCTTCCGCGCGGGCGAGCCTCATCGCCTCCAGCACGCGCTGGTAGTCACCGGGCATGACCTTGGTGAACGACGCGGACCGCCGGGGCCAGTCGCCGAGCAGCGACGCGGCCACGGCCGATCCGGTGAGCTGGTGGTGCCGCTCCACGACGTCGCGCAGCCGGCGGAGGTCCTCCCCGTCCGGCCGCTGCAACTCCACCATCGCCTGGTTGACCGACGCCGGGTCGAGGTCCAGCACGTAGGCGATGCCGCCGGACATGCCGGCCGCCAGGTTGCGCCCGGTCGGCCCGAGCACCACGGCCCGGCCGCCGGTCATGTACTCGAACGCGTGGTCGCCCACGCCCTCGGCCACCGCGAGCGCACCGGAGTTCCGCACGCAGAACCGCTCCCCGACGCGTCCGCGCAAGAAGATCTCGCCGCTGGTCGCGCCGTAGGCGATCACGTTGCCGGCGATCACCTGCCGCTCGGCGGCGAAGGGCGCGTCCGGGTGCGGTCGCACGACGATCCGCCCGCCGGACAGGCCCTTGCCCACGTAGTCGTTCGCGTCGCCGACCATCTCCAGCGTGATGCCGCGCGGCAGGAACGCGCCCAGCGACTGGCCGGCGGACCCGGTGAACGTCACGTGGATCGTGTCGTCGGGCAGGCCGTCACCGCCGAACCGGCGGGTCACCTCCGCGCCGAGCAGCGTGCCGACCGTGCGGTTGACGTTGCGCAGCGGCAGTTCCAGCCGCACCGGGTGCGCGTCCTCCAGCGCCGCCTCGGAGAGCTGGATGAGCGTGCGGTCCAGCGCCCGCGCCAGGCCGTGGTCCTGCTCGCGGACCCGGCGCTTCGCCGTCCGGTACGGGGTCTCGGGCACCTCGAACACCGGCGTCAGGTCCAGGCCGCCGGCCTTCCAGTGCTCGATCGCGGCGTCGGTCTCCAGCAGCTCGGCGTGGCCGACGGCCTCGTCGATGGTGCGGAAACCCAGGGCCGCCAGGTGTTCCCGGACCTCCTGGGCGAGGAACTCGAAGAAGTTCACCACGTGGTCGGCCTGCCCGGTGAACCGCGCGCGCAGCTCCGGGTTCTGGGTGGCCACGCCGACCGGGCAGGTGTCCAGGTGGCAGACCCGCATCATCACGCAGCCCGCGACGATCAGCGGCGCGGTGGCGAAGCCGAACTCCTCCGCGCCGAGCAGCGCGGCCACCACGACGTCGCGGCCGGTGCGCATCGCGCCGTCCACCTGCACCGTGATCCGGTCGCGCAACCCGTTGAGCAGCAACGTCTGCTGGGTCTCGGCCAGGCCGATCTCCCACGGCGTGCCGGCGTGCTTGAGCGAGTTCAGCGGCGACGCGCCGGTGCCGCCGTCGTGGCCGGAGATCAGCACGACGTCCGCGTGCGCCTTGGCCACGCCCGCCGCGACCGTGCCGACGCCGACCTCGCTGACCAGCTTGACGTGCACGCGGGCCCGCTCGTTGGCGTTCTTCAGGTCGTGGATCAGTTGGGCCAGGTCCTCGATGGAGTAGATGTCGTGGTGCGGCGGCGGGGAGATCAGGCCCACGCCCGGCGTCGAGTGCCGGGTCCGCGCGATCCACGGGTACACCTTGTAGGCGGGGAGCTGGCCGCCCTCGCCGGGCTTCGCGCCCTGCGCCATCTTGATCTGGATGTCGGTGGCGTTGACCAGGTACTCGCTGGTGACCCCGAACCGGCCGGACGCCACCTGCTTCACCGCCGAGCGGCGCTCGGCGTCGTAGAGGCGCTCCGGGTCCTCGCCGCCCTCGCCGCTGTTGGACCGGCCGCCGAGCCGGTTCATCGCGATGGCCAGGGTCTCGTGCGCCTCGGCGGAGATCGAGCCGTAGGACATCGCGCCGGTGTTGAACCGCTTGACGATCGCGCTCACCGGCTCGACCTCGTCGATCGGCACCGGCTCGCGGTCGGTCTTGAACGAGAACAGGCCGCGCAGCGTGCCGCCCTGGCGGGCCAGGCGCTCGACCTCGTCGGTGTAGGCGCGGTAGACGTCCTGCCGGCCGGTCTTCGTCGCGTGCTGCAACAGGAAGACCGTTTCCGGCGAGAACAGGTGCAACTCGCCCTCGCGGCGGTAGGAGTACTCGCCGCCGACCTCCAGCCGGCGGTGCACGCGGTCGGTCGGGTTGTCCGGGTGCGCGCGGCGGTGGCGGAGCGCGACCTCCTCGGCCAGCACGTCCAGCCCCGCGCCGCCGAGCTTGGACACCGTGCCGGTGAAGTACTCGTCCAGCAGCTCGTGGGACAGGCCGACGGCTTCGAAGACCTGGGCCGCGGTGTACGCGCCGACCGTCGAGATGCCCATCTTGGACATGATCTTCAGGGTGCCCTTGACCAGCGCCGAGACGTAGTTGCGGATCGCCTTGCGGGGCTCGATGCCGGTGATCGCGCCCTGCGAGATCAGGTCCTCGATGGTCTCGAACGCCAGGTACGGGTTGACCGCCGCCGCGCCGTAGCCCAGCAGCGCCGCGATGTGGTGCACCTCGCGGGCGTCGCCGGTTTCCACGACCAGCGCGACGCGCAGCCGTTCCTTGGTGCGCACCAGGTGGTGGTGCACGGCGGAGACCAGCAGCAGGGACGGGATCGGGGCCAGCCGGTGGTCCGAGTCGCGGTCCGACAGCACGAGGGTGCGCGCGCCGGCCGCGATCGCCTCGGACGCCTCGCGGCGGACCCGTTCCACCGCCTCCCGCAGCGCCGCGCCGCCACCGCCCACCTCGTACAGTCCACTCAGGACGGTGCAGGCGAAGCCGGGCAGGTCCCCGTCGTCGTTGATGTGGATGAGCTTGGCCAGCTCGTCGTTGTCGATCACCGGGCAGGCCAGCTTGATGTGCCGGCAGCTCACCGGGCCGGGCTCCAGCAGGTTCTGCTCCGGGCCCATCACCCGCGAGACCGAGGTGACGATCTCCTCCCGGATCGCGTCCAGCGGCGGGTTGGTGACCTGGGCGAAGGTCTGCGCGAAGTAGTCGTAGAGCAGCCGGGAGCGCTGGGACAGCGCGGCGACCGGGGTGTCGGTGCCCATCGAGCCGAGCGGCTCCATTCCGCCGACCGCCATCGGGCCGAGCAGGATGCGCAACTCCTCCTCGGTGTAGCCGAAGGTGAGCTGGCGGCGCACCACGGACTCGTGGCTCTGCACCACGTGCTCGCGGTCGGCCAGGTCGGCCAGGTCCAGCAGGCCCGCGTGCAGCCACTCGTCGTAGGGCAGGGCGTCGGCCAGGCCGGACTTGACCTCGTCGTCGTCCACCAGGCGGCCCTCGGCGGTGTCCACCAGGAACATCCGGCCGGGCTGGAGGCGGCCCTTGGCCACCACCCGGTCCGGCGCGACGTCGAGCACACCGGTCTCGGAGGCCAGCACCACGCGGCCGTCGGCGGTCTGCCACCAGCGGGCCGGGCGCAGGCCGTTGCGGTCGAGCACCGCGCCGACCAGCGTGCCGTCGGTGAACGTGACGCAGGCCGGGCCGTCCCACGGCTCCATCAGGGACGCGTGGAACTCGTAGAAGGCGCGCCGCTTCGGGTCCATCGAGGCGTGGTTCTCCCACGCCTCGGGGATCATCATCAGCACCGCGTGCGGCAGCGACCGGCCGCCCAGGTGCAGCAGCTCCAGCACCTCGTCGAACGACGCGGAGTCCGAGCCCTCGGGGTGGCAGATCGGGAACAGCCGGGTCAGGTCGCCCGGGATCAGGTCGCCGGCCAGCAGCGCCTCGCGGGCGCGCATCCGGTTCCGGTTGCCGCGCACGGTGTTGATCTCGCCGTTGTGCGCGACGTAGCGGAACGGGTGGGCCAGCGGCCACGACGGGAAGGTGTTGGTGGAGAAGCGCGAGTGCACCAGGGCGATCGCGCTGGCCAGCCGCTCGTCGCGCAGGTCCGGGAAGAACGCCGGGAGCTGGCCGGTGGTCAGCATCCCCTTGTAGACCAGGGTGCGCGCGGACAGCGACGGGAAGTACGTGCCGACCTGCGCGGCGACTGTCTCATGCTCGACCCGCTTGCGCAGCGCGAAGGTGAGCCGGTCGAGGTCCACTCCCGACCGCCCGCCGGTCGCGGAGCGCACGAAGAGCATCGCGAAGTGCGGCATGACCGACCGGGCGGTGGGTCCGACGTCGGCCGCGTCCGGGTCGACCGGCACGTCGCGCCAGCCGAGGACGTGCAGGCCCTCGTCCTCCGCGATCCGCTCCGCAAGCGCTTGCGCCTTGGCCCGCTCCTTCTCGTCGGCGGGCAGGAACGCGATCCCGGCGGCGTACTCGCCGAGGCCGGGCAGCGCGAAGTCCACGACGGACCGGAGGAACTCGTCGGGTAGCTGGACGAGGATGCCCGCGCCGTCGCCGCTCGTCGGCTCGGCCCCGGCCGCGCCCCGGTGCTCCAGGTTGGCCAGCGCGGTCAGCGCGTCGACCACGATGCCGTGCGACCGCCGCCCCTTGATGTCGGCGACCATCGCCACACCACAGGCGTCACGCTCCGCGCGGGGGTCGTAGAGACCCCGGGCGGTGGGGATGGCGGAGAAGATCACTGCGCAGACCTCCTTCGTCGTCCTGCCGGAAGACGAGTCCTCGTGTCCAGTTCCGGGGAATCCGGTTGCTGGGCACGGGACGACGGTGGCCCGCGTGTTGACGCGACCTTAACAGCCGCGAAACCAGGTGACACCATCCATCGGGTGATCCTGGACGTTGACGCGTAACGATCAAGGTGGGCGTAGCGACGGTGGAGCCGACCTTGTCACGCGCTGTCGAGCATATCCGACCGGGGACCCACGCGCCCGCCCGGGAGAGCTTGGCGACACGCACCACCGGTCTCCCCTGTCACCCCAGGTCGGAGCAAGTTCACTAGGTCGTGTGACGAGCCTGACCCGAAGAGCGGACCGGCCGCGCACCACGGTCCGCCTTCGGCTGTGGACAGCGCCCGTAGCCGCCGCGTCACGCTTCGGAGACGCGCACCGGCGAGCAGCGCGCACGCGGCGGGTCCCGCAGCTCCACCGGCGCGGTGACGGAGCTGCGGGACCCGCTGGCCAGGCGGTCTAGCGGGAGCCCGCCCCCACCGGTTCGCGGGTCTCCTCGTCGTCGGCGTGCTGCCGGTTCATCAGGTCGTCGACGTCCACATCGGACGGGTTGTCCAGGACCTCCCTGAGCCGGTCCCGGTCGAGCTGCCCCTGCCAGCGCGCCACCACGAGCGTGCCCACGCCGTTGCCGATGACGTTGGTGATGGCCCGCGCCTCGGACATGAACCGGTCGATGCCCACGATCAGCGCGATGCCCACGGCCGGGATGGCGCTGTCGGCCTCGAACGCGCTCAGCGAGGCCGCCAGCGTGACCAGGCCCGCGCCCGACACGCCCGCCGCGCCCTTGGACGCCAGCAGCATGAACAGCAGCAGACCGACCTGGGTGCCCAGACCCACGTCGTGGCCGGTCGCCTGGGCGATGAAGATCGCGCCAGTGGTGAGGTAGATGCAGGTGCCGTCGAGGTTGAACGAGTAGCCGGTCGGGATCGTCAACCCCACCACCGACTTGTCCGCGCCGGCTGCCTCCAGCTTGACCAGCATCCGGGGCAGCACCGATTCCGACGAGCTGGTGCCCAGCACGATCAGCAGTTCGTCCTTGAGGTAGCGCAGGAACTTCACGATCGAGAAGCCGGCGCACCACGCGACCCCGCCGAGCACCACGACCACGAACAGCAGGCACGTCGCGTAGAACGAGCCCATCAGCCAGGCGAGCTTGCCCAGGATCGAGCCGCCGAACTTGCCGATGGTGTAGGCGATCCCGCCGAACGCGCCGATCGGCGCGGCGTACATGACGATCCGGATGACGCCGAACATCACCTTGGCGACGGTGTCCAGCGCGGTTACCACCTTCTCACCGCGCTTGCCCAGGCCCGCCACCGCGACCGCGACGAGGATCGCGACCAGGAGCACCTGGATGAGCTGGCCGTCGGTGAACGCGCCGACGAACGACTTCGGCACCAGGGACAGGACGAACCCGGTCACGCCCGTCTCGGCGGTCTTCGCCTCGGCCAGCGTCGTGGACGCGGCCTCGTCGTTGATCGGGATGGCCGGGCCGTGGTGGCCGGGCTGCACGACGTTGACCACCAGCAGGCCGATCACCAGCGCGACCGTGGTCATCGCGGTGAAGTAGAGGATCGTCCGCAGCGCCAGCCCGCCCGCCTTGGCGAGGTTGCCCAGGCCCGCGATGCCGACCACGACGGTGCAGAAGATCGTCGGCGCGATGACGACCTTCACCAGCGCCACGAAGAGGTCCGCGAGCCACTTCAGGCCGGCGGCCTGGGCGGGGAACGCGTAGCCGACGATCACGCCGAGCACGATCGACACCAGCACCCAGAAGTACAGGTGCCGGTGGACCGGTTTGCGCTCACGGGTTCGCGCGGTGGCCACGTCTCCTCCAGGGGTGCCGGTGCGGCAGGGCGCGGTGGTGATCCTGGGCACACCACCGACCTGCGACAAGGCACCCGCCGGAAACTTCAGGTCCCTCTGACGTAACCGGCCGCCCGCTGCGCCGACAGGCCCAGCGACCGCCTCCGGGCGCGCCGACGATCCACCTGGTCGACCGCACGCGGCCGGCGGCCGGCACCGCGCCCGCCGGCGCTCAGGGGGAGGTCGCGGCGACGCAGAACTCGTTGCCCTCCGGGTCGGCCATCACGACGTGGTGCCCGTCGACCTCCACCAGGACCTTCCCGCCCGCCGCCACCAACCGCTCGGACTCCGCCCTGATCCGCTCCCAGCGCTCCTCGGGACCGCCGTGGCCCGACACCCGGATGTCGAGGTGCAGCCGGTTCTTCGCCGTCTTGGGCTCGGGGACCTTGAGGATGGAGAGCCCGGGGCCGACGCCGTCCGGGTCGCAGAGCCACGCACCGTCGTCCGCGGAGTCGTCCTCCGGCACGCCCAGGTGCGCGAGCCACTCCTCGCGGGTGGTGAAGGGAGCCGGCGGCGGCTCGTCGACGTACCCCAGCGCCGTCTTCCAGAACTCGGCGAGGAGCCGCGCGTCCGCGCAGTCGAGGGTCAAATCGATGCGAACTGCCATGGCGGGACCGTACTGCGCACCCCCGACAATCACGGCCACTCGGCCTCGTCGGCGGCCTAGGCTGCTCGACGTGCGCGTGTCGCGGCGTTCGGTGCTGCTCGCCGCCCTGGCGGCGGGGGTGCCCGCGTGCGCGCCGGCCGACCCGCCCACGCCCGCCGAGCTCGTCCTCGCCACCGGCCCCGACGGCGCGGTGTTCCGGGAAATCGGCGGCGCGCTCGCCCGCGCGCTGGCCGACCGGTTCCCGGACACCCGCGTGGTCGCCCGCCACACCGCCGCGTCGGTCGAGAACGTCCGGCTCCTCCGGGAAGGCCGGGTCCACCTGGGACTGTCCTCTTTAGACCCCATCGTCGACGTGCCGCTGGGCGACGCCCACCCGGACGGGATCAGCGCCGTCGGCCGGCTCTACGACAGCTTCCTCCAGGTCGTGGTCCCCGCCGGCTCCCCCGTCACCCGGCTGGTCGACCTGGCCGGCCGGCGGGTGTCCTTCGGCCCGCGCGAATCCGGCACCGAGTTCACCGCCACCCGCCTGCTGGACCTGCTCGGCCTCCGCGTCGACGCCCGGCGCATGGCCCACGCCGAAGCCGCCCGGCAGCTCGTCGACGGGTCGATCGAGGCGCTGCTCGCGCTGACCGGCATCCCCACCCCGGCGATCGGCGGCCTGCCCGCGACCTTCCCGATCCGCCTGCTGGACCTGCCCGACGAGGCGGTGCGGCTCGCCGAGACCCACCCCGGTCCGTACGTCCCCGTCACGATCCCCGCCACCACCTACCGCGGGCTCGGGCCGTGCCGGACGTTCGCGGTGCCCAACCTGCTGCTCGCCCGCACGGCGCTCGACGCCTCCGTGGTCGAGGTCGTGACCCGCACCGTGTTCACCGAGTCCGCCCGCATCGCCGCCGGCCACCCCGAGGCCGGCCGGATCAACGTCCGCACCGGCATCGCCACCGGCCTGGTCCCGCTGCACCCCGGCGCGGCGCGGTGGTTCCGCTCGGTGAAGCGCTAGGCGGCCACCGGCGGACGCGCCCCCCGTCACGCGCTGAGCGTGACCACGGCGTCCAGGCCGTGCGGTTCGACGGGCCGCAGGTGCAGTTCACCGCCCGCGCCCGCGACGAGTTCCGCGCAGATCGCCAGGCCGAGCCCGGTGCCGGCGGTGTTCTGGTGCTTCGGCGCGCGCCAGAACCGTCGCACCGCCAGCGCCCGCTCCTCCGCCGACAGGCCCGCGCCGTCGTCGGTCACGTGCAGCTCCACCCAGTCGCCGACCGGGACGCCCCACACCCGGATCGCGGTCGCGCCGGACAGCCGGATCGCGTTGCCGACCAGTTCGTCCAGCACGCCGCCCAGCCCACCGGGCGGCTCCAGCACCCGCAGGCCCGGCGGGACGTCCACGTGCAGCGCGACGTCCCCCGCCAACGCCCGCCAGCCGGGCACGCGGGTGCTCAGCAGCGCGTCCACCTCCACGGGCTCGGCGGCGGACGCGCTGTCCAGGCGGGTGGCCGCGAGCAGCGCGTCCAGCACGCGGCCCATCTCCTCGGCCTCGTCGACGGCGATCCGCCGCGCCTCGCGCCCGGCCTCGTCCGACACGTGCGGAGCGAGGTTGTCCACCGCCAGCCGCAGGCTCGCCAACGGGTTGCGCAGTTGGTGGGAGGCGTCGGACACGAACGCCCGCTGACGGCGCAGCGCACGCCCCACGACGTCGACCATCACGTTGAACGACGCGGCCAGTCTGCGCAGCTCGGGCGGACCGCCGACCTCGTCGGCCCGCGCGTCCCACCGCCCGCCCGCCACCGCCGCCGTCGCCTCGTCCAGCCTGCGCACCGGCCGCAGCACCCACCGCGACATCGGCCACGCCACCGCGACCACGCCCAGCACCGGCACCAGGCCGACCAGCGCGAGCAGGCCCCACTGGCGCAGGACCGCGTGCCGCAGGCCGGTCGTGGGCGAGACCACGACCACGGCGGCGACCACCCCGCTGTCCCGGCCCACCGGTTCCACCACGACCAGGTCGACGTCCTCCCACGGCCAGACCGACTGGTCCGCATCCCCCCGGTAGCCGCTGAACGCCGCGTCGAGGCCCGCCTCGACGTGCGGGTCGGTCAGCGGGAACGGCAGCCGGGAGCTCTCCACGACCGAGCGGTCGGTGCCGACCAGGGCGGCGGCGATGCCGTAGAGGCGGTCGTAGCGGTCGAGCTCCTCGCGCAGGGCGGTGCGCCGCCCGGACGACAGCGCGTTCTCGGCCAGCGAGGCGAACCGGCCCGCGTCGCCCAGCCGGTCCAGGTAGGTCTCCCGGCTCTCCCGCTGCACGACCGCGAACGCGAGCGGCACGCCGAGCGCGGCGACCAGGGCCACCAGCAGCGGCACGATGAGCACGAGCAGTCGGCGGAGCATCACACCTCGTCCGGGATTCGGCCCCGCCATCCTGCCGCGACCAGTCGCCGAAACAGGACCGTCCAGGTGACTGCGACTCGTTCGGGTGAAGTTCGGTTCAACCAACGCAACCACCCGGTGTGACCCACGTCATCCTTAAGGGTCGGAACAACCGACAGTGGAGCAAGAGGGGGATGGTGACAGTGTTTCGTCGAATGGCGTTGATGGTCGCCGCAGTGGTCTCGGCGCTGGCCGTGGTGGCGGTGCCGGCGGCATCGGCCGCGCCGGGCGCGTGCGGCGTCGACTGGGGTTCGCAGCCCAAGCAGGCGTGGCCCACCACCGGGGGGTACCTGACCGACATCAGAGGCGGTCAGCACGAGTGCTACGACCGGTTGGTGCTCGACTTCAGGGGCGACAACGACGGGTACGGCGTGCAGTACGTGGACGAGGTGCACGAAGACGGGTCCGGCAAGCCCGTGCCCCTGCGCGGCGCGGGCAAGTTGCAGGTGGTCGTGTACTCGCCCGCCTACGACTCGAACGGCGACGCCACCTACACCTTCGCCGACCGGACCGAGCTGGTGAACGTGTCCGGGTACGCGACATTCCGGCAGGTGGCGTGGGCGAACTCGTTCGAGGGGATGTCCACGGTCGGCCTCGGCGTGCGGGCGCGACTGCCGTTCCGGGTGTTCACGCTGCCGGGTCGGCTCGTCCTGGACGTCGCCCACCAGTGGTGACGTGACCGTCAGGGGTGGGCCGCCGCCCGGTAGCCCACCCCCCGGACGGTCTCGATGCGGACCGCGTGGCCGACCTTGCCGCGCAGCGCGGCGATGTGCGTGTCCAGGGTGCGCGACGGGGCTTCCCAGTGCGCCTGCCACACCTGGTCGACGATCAGGTCGCGGCTGACCACCGTGCCCGCCCGGCCGACCAGCAGGGCGAGCAGGTCGAATTCCTTGCGGGTCAACGACACCGGCGCACCGCCGACCACCGCCTCCCGGGTCGCCGGGTCCAGGGTGAGCGCACCGAGGGTGAGCCGGTCGCCGTGGTCCTCGGCCGCGCGGGCGGACCGGGTGCGGCGGAGCACCGCCTCGATCCGCGCCAGCAGTTCCGCCGTGCCGAACGGCTTGACCACGTAGTCGTCCGCGCCCGCGCGCAACCCCAGCACGCGGTCGTGCTCCTCGCCGCGCGCGGTCACCGTGATCACGGCCGTGCCGGGCCGGTGGCGCAGCTCGCGCAGCACGTCCAGGCCGTCCCGGTCGGGCAGGCCCAGGTCGAGCAGCACCACGTCGGCGGGCGGCGCGGTCAGCGCGGCGGCGGCCGTGGCCGCGCGGTGCACCTCGTAGCCGGCGTGCCGGAGAGCGGTCAGCAGACCTCGGGCGACCCGGTCGTCGTCCTCCACGACGAGGATGCGCACGACGTGCTACTCATCCGACTTGGCCGCCGGCTCGATGCCCGGGACCTTGGTCGCCTCGGTCTTGACGTCGGTCTTGGACTCGGTTCCGGCGTGGGCCTCGGTCTTGGTGCGGGCCTCGACCTTGGTGTCGGCGTTGGACTCGACCTCGGCCTCGGACGCGTTCCCGTCGTCCGGGTCGGTGCCCGCCACCGCGTCCCCGTCTGCCTCGGCCGCGTCACCGCGCACGATGACCTCGCGACCGCCCTTCTTCGCGGTCAGCACGAGGTAGACGACCGCACCGAGGAACACGACCACCGACGTGACGACGTTGATCCGCAGCCCGTACACCTCGGTCGCCAGGTCGGTCCGCATGATCTCGATCCAGAACCGGCCCGCCGTGTAGCCGGCGACGTACAGCGCGAAGACCCGGCCGTGGCCCAGCCGGAACTTCCGGTCGGCCCATACGATCAGCAGGGCCACGCCCAGGTTCCACAGCAGTTCGTAGAGGAACGTCGGGTGCACGACCATGGTCGGCGTGTGGTCGACCGCGATGCCGGCCAGCTCGTCCTTGAAGCCGGTCGCCGGGTCGATCCGCTGGTAGATCTCCAGCCCCCACGGCAGCGTGGTGGGACCGCCGTAGAGCTCCTGGTTGAAGTAGTTGCCCAGTCGGCCGATGGCCTGCGCGACCACGATGCCGGGCGCGAGCGCGTCGGCCATGGCGGGCAGCGGGATGCCCCGCCGCCGGCACGCGATCCAGGCCCCGACGCCACCCAGCGCGATGGCACCCCAGATGCCGAGGCCGCCGTTCCAGATGGCGAAGGCCTCCCACGGGTTCTTGCCCTCGCCGAAGTACTTGGGCCAGTCCGTCGCGACGTGGTAGATCCGCCCGCCGACCAGGCCGAACGGCACCGCGAACACCGCGATGTCGGTGACCTCGCCCTTCACCCCGCCGCGCGCCACCCACCGCCGCTCGCCCCAGTAGATGGCCACGATGATGCCGGCGATGATGCACAGGGCGTAGGCGCGGAGCGGGATCGGCCCGAGCTGCCACACACCCCGGTCCGGGCTGGGGATCGTCGCGAGGAAAGTCGTCACCACGTTCCCCACCGTAGCCGGTGGCCGAAACCCGCCTACGCGGACAGCTCGATTGTTACCGGGAAGGGCCGGTCGAGCTTGAGCACGCCCGCCTCGCTCCGCGCGACCTCGACGTACTCCCCCGCCGCGAGCTCGAACAACGTAGCGACCGCCACGTCGTCCTTGGGATCCACGACCAGGTAGAACGGCACCCCGGCCTCGGCGTACCGCTGCCGCTTGATCTCGAGGTCCTTGAACCGCGTGCTCGGCGACACCACTTCACCGACCAGCACCAGTTGCCCGGCCGGCACCGTGAGCCCGTACGGGCCCGGTGCGTTCACCGTGAAGTCCGGGATGAACATGCAGTCATCAGCCAGGTGGGTGTTGATCCCGGTGGTCGCCTCCAGACCGGACGGGCACGCGGACTCCAGGGCCATCGCGATCCGGAACAGCAACCGCTGGTGCCGGTACACGCCGAGGGGGCTCACCAGCAGCGACCCGTCGACGACTTCGACCCGTTGCGACATGTCCGGCAGCCTGAGCACGTCGTCCACCGTCCAGGGGCCGTCGTGGCCGAGGACGGGATCCCGGTGCTCGAAGTCGGCCGGTGCCGCCACGGTGCATCACCTCCGGTTACAGCCCGACGCACGCCAGTGTCGCACGCCGGATCGGGAGTCGGCTCGTTCATGGGACCAGCATCCCGACGCCCACCGACAATTCCGGGGCCTGATCAGGGCCCCGGAACCCGGTTCACACGATGGTGTGCACTTCAGGCCGGAGTGGGGACCGCCCGGACGCCTTCGGCGAGCTCCCGCGTCAGTTCCGCCACCGCGTCGTCCCGCACGGCGGACACGAACGCCGACCCGACGATGACCCCGTCCGCGAACGCCGCCAGCTCGGCCGCCTGCGGCCCGGACCGCACGCCCAGGCCCACCGCGACCGGCATCGAGGTGTGCTCCCGCACCCGTGCCACCAGCGCCGGGGCGGCCGTCGACACGACGTCGCGGGCCCCGGTCACCCCCATCACCGACGTCGCGTACAGGAACCCCCGCGACGACCGCGCGGTCAGGTCGATCCGCTCCTCCGTGGAGGACGGCGCGACCAGGAAGATCCGGTCCAGGTCGTGCGCCTCGGCCGCCGCCAGCCACTCCTCGGCCTCGTCCGGCACCAGGTCGGGGGTGATCAGGCCGAGCCCGCCGGCCGCCGCGAGGTCGCGCGCGAACGCGTCCACCCCGTACTTGAGCACCGGGTTCCAGTAGGTCATCACCACGGCCCGGCCGCCGGTCGCCGCCACCGACTCGACCACGCCGAACAGGTCGCGCACCCGGAACCCGCCGCGCAACGCCTCCTCCGAGGCGCGCTGGATGGTCGTCCCGTCCATCACCGGGTCGGAGTACGGCAGGCCGACTTCGACCAGGTCGCACCCGGACTCGACCATGGTCCGCAGGACGTCCCGGGACCCCTGCACCGTGGGGAACCCGGCGGGCAGGTAGCCGATCAGCGCCGCGCGCGACTCCGCCCGGCACGACTCGAACATCCCGGCCAGCCCGCTCATGACTCCACTCCCAGCCCGAACCACTTGATCGCGGTGTCCATGTCCTTGTCGCCCCGACCGGAGAGGTTCACCACGATCAACCCGTCCGGGCCCAGCTCGCGGCCCAGGAGCAGCGCGCCGTACAGCGCGTGCGCCGACTCGATGGCCGGGATGATGCCCTCGGTCCGGGACAGCAGCGCGAACGCCTCCATGGCCTGCGCGTCGGTCACCGGGCGGTACTCGGCGCGGCCGGTGTCCTTGAGGTGCGCGTGCTCCGGGCCGACGCCGGGGTAGTCCAGCCCGGCCGAGATGGAGTGCGCCTCGGTGATCTGGCCGTCCTCGTCCTGCATCACGTACGACATCGCGCCGTGCAGCGACCCGGGCGTGCCCACGGTCAGCGTCGCGCCGTGCCGGTCGGTGTCGATGCCGTCGCCGCCGGGCTCCAGGCCCACCAGCCGGACCGACGGGTCGTCGATGAAGCCGTGGAAGATGCCGATCGCGTTGGACCCGCCGCCCACGCACGCCGCGACCGCGTCGGGCAGCCGGCCCGCCTGCTCCAGGACCTGCGCGCGGGCCTCGATGCCGATCACCCGGTGGAAGTCGCGCACCAGCACGGGGAACGGGTGCGGTCCCGCCGCCGTGCCGAGCAGGTAGTGGGTGTCGTCCACGTTGGCCACCCAGTCGCGGAGGGCCTCGTTGATCGCGTCCTTCAGCGTCCGCGAGCCGGTCTTGACCGGGATGACCTCGGCACCGAGCAGCCGCATCCGGGCCACGTTGAGCGCCTGCCGCTCGGTGTCGACCTCGCCCATGTAGATGACGCAGTCCAGGCCCATCAGCGCGCACGCGGTGGCCGTGGCGACGCCGTGCTGGCCCGCCCCGGTCTCCGCGATGACCCGCTGCTTGCCCATCCGCTTGGTGAGCAGCGCCTGGCCCAGCACGTTGTTGATCTTGTGCGAGCCGGTGTGGTTCAGGTCCTCGCGCTTGAGGAAGATCCGCGCCCCACCGGCGTGCACGGCGAACTTCGACGCCTCGGTGAGCAGCGACGGCCGCCCGGCGTAGTCGCGCAGCAGCCGGAAGAACTCGTCGAGGAACTCCGGGTCGATGCGGGCCTTCTCGTAGAAGGCCGCCAGCTCGTCCACCGCCGCGATGAGCGCTTCCGGCATGTACCGACCACCCCACCGCCCGAAGTGGCCGCGCTCGTCGGGGTCGTGGGGTGTCGGTGCCAACTGACCGCGCGCCATGCGCTGCTCCTTTACCGGCTCGGCCGGGGACACGCGGGGTGCGACCCCGCCGTCACCAGCTTGTTGACCGCGACCTTGGGGTCGCCGCTCGTCACGAGGGACTCGCCGACCAGCACCGCGTCGGCACCCGCCCCCGCGTACGACATCAGGTCACCCGGTCCGGTCACGCCGGACTCGGCGATCTTGATCGTCTCGAAGGGCAGGCCGGGCGCGATCCGCCCGAACACGTCCTTGTCCACTTCCAACGTGTGCAGGTTGCGCGCGTTCACCCCGATCACGCTCGAACCGGCTTCCAGGGCGCGGTCGGCCT
Organism: Actinosynnema sp. NPDC023587; assembly: GCF_040640215.1. Taxonomy (NCBI): domain Bacteria; kingdom Bacillati; phylum Actinomycetota; class Actinomycetes; order Pseudonocardiales; family Pseudonocardiaceae; genus Actinosynnema; species Actinosynnema sp. NPDC023587. The sequence goes on from NZ_JBFABG010000004.1 coordinate 196,932, forward strand.
CCTCGGCGGTGTGCACCTCGACCAGCGCCGTCATCCCCAGCGACTCGACCCGGTCCAACAGCGACACCAGGGCGTTCTGCTCCAGCGCCGCCACGATCAGCAGCACCAGGTCCGCGCCGTGCAGGCGCGCTTCGTGCACCTGGTACGGGCTCACGATGAAGTCCTTGCGCAGCAACGGGACGTCGACCGCGGCCCGCACCGCGTCGAAGTCCGCCAGCGACCCGCCGAACCGCCGCTGCTCGGTCAGCACGCTGATCGCCCGCGCGCCGCCCAACTCGTACTGCGCGGCCAGTTCCGCGGGCTCCGGGATCTCCGCCAGCGCGCCCTTGGACGGGCTGCGCCGCTTGACCTCCGCGATCACGCCCACGCCCGGCGACCGCAGGATCGCCATCACGTCCAGCGGAGGTGCCACCTTGGCGGCCTTCGCCCTGAGCGCGTCGAAGGGCAGTTCCGCCTCGCGCGCGGCCAAGTCCTCGCGGACGCCTTCGATGATCGACTCCAGGACGGTCATCCGCGCACCTCGCCCGTGTCCGTCAGTCCACCCGTTCCGCTCGCCAGCTCCCGCACGTCATGCTCCCCTTCCCGCCACGAGGATGCTAACCCCGGCCGGGGCCCGGTCCGGCCACCGGGTGGGCCCATTCGCGCAGATGACCAGGGCCCTTCCGGGTCCACGTGCGCGAACGTGCGCCACCCCGGCGTCAGCCGGGCGTCAGCGCCCGGTCAGTCCCGTTCCGTGGGATCGTCGCCGCGCTCCAGCGCGTTCCACAGCTCCCGCTCGGGATCAGCGCCGCGCCGGGCCGCGCCCGGCGTCTGGTAGCCGCCGCCCAGGCGCGGCATCGCCGATCCCCGCACCACCAGGACCGCGCCCGCGCCGAGCACGAGGACCCCGCCCAGCAGGGCCGCGCCCCGACCGGGGAGCGCGCCGGCATCCGCCACCGCGAGCCACACCGCCGCACCGCCGGCCGCGAGCACGACGACGCCCAGCGCGCGCCGCGCCCAGCCGCCCAACGCCACCACGGCGGCGATCGCGGCCAGGCACAGCAGGGCCAGCGGCGGCAGGGCGGGCACCACGTCCTCGCCCCTTCGGTCCGCCGAAGCGTCCCAGACCAGCTTCGAGGACCCCCACAGCGCCGCCGCCCCGGCCAGGAGCAGCAGCACCGCGATCCACAGTGGACGCCGTGCGACGCCGGTCGGCGCGCCGTCAGACACGGGCCGGGTCCACCGCCGGGGCCATGGTCTGCGCGGTCGCGATCGCCGAGAGGACCGCGCCGGCCTTGTTCAGGCACTCGTTGTCCTCGGCCACCGGGTCCGAGTCGGCCACGATCCCGCCGCCCGCCTGCACGTACGCCACGCCGTCGCGGACCAGCGCGGTCCGGATCGCGATCGCGGTGTCCGCGTCGCCCGCGAAGTCCAGGTAGCCCACCACGCCGCCGTACAGGCCGCGCCGGGTCGGCTCCAGCTCCTCGATGAGCTCCATCGCGCGCGGCTTCGGCGCGCCGGACAGCGTCCCGGCCGGGAAGCACGCCGCGACCGCGTCGAACGCCGTGCGCCCCTCGGCCAGCTCGCCGCTGACCGTGGACACGATGTGCATCACGTGGCTGTACCGCTCGACCTTGAAGAAGTCGACCACGGTCACCGAGCCCGGCTTGCACACCCGGCCCAGGTCGTTGCGGCCCAGGTCGACCAGCATCAGGTGCTCGGCGCGCTCCTTGTGGTCGGCGAGCAGGTCCTTCTCCAGGAGGGCGTCCTCCTCCTCGTCCACGCCCCGCCAGCGGGTGCCCGCGATCGGGTGCGTGGTCGCCTTGCCGTCGCGCACCGTGACCAGCGACTCCGGGCTGCACCCGACGATGTCGAAGTCGTCCAGCCGCAGCAGGTACATGTACGGGCTGGGGTTGGACGTGCGCAGCACCCGGTAGATGTCCAGCGCGTCGGCCGTGGTGCGCATCTCGAACCGCTGCGAGAGCACGACCTGGAACGCCTCGCCCGCGCGGATGGCCTCCTTGGCGCGCTCCACGACCGCGTGGTGCTCCTGCTGGGAGCGCCGGCGGGTGAACTCGGGCTTGGGCCGGGAGAACACCGCGACGGTGGGCGGCGCGGCGCTCTGGAGGTCCTCGGTCATCCGGTCCAGCCGGGCCACCGCGTCGTCGTAGGCGGCGTCGACGCCGGCCGCCGAGTCGTCCCAGTTGATCGCGTTCGCGATGAGCGTGACGGTGCCCTCGTGGTGGTCCAGCGCGGCCAGGTCGGTGGCCAGCAGCATCACCAGCTCGGGGACCTTCAGGTCGTCCTCGGCCAGGGTGGGCAGCTTCTCCAGCCGGCGCACCGCGTCGTAGCCGATGTAGCCGACCATGCCGCCGGTCAGCGGGGGCAGGCCGGGCAGCGGGTCGGTGCGCAGCACCTCGATCGTCTCGCGCAGCGCGACCAGCGGGTCGCCGCCCTCGGGCAGGCCCACCGGGTGCGGGCCGAGCCAGTACGCCTCGCCACCGGTCGCGGTGAGCGCGCCCGCGCTCCGCGCGCCGACGAACGACCAGCGCGACCACGAGCGCCCATTCTCGGCCGACTCGAACAGGAACGTGCCGGGCCGGTCGGCCGCGAGCTTGCGGTAGAGCCCCACGGGGGTCTCCGCGTCCGCGAGCAGCCTGCGCACCACCGGGATGACCCGCCGCTGCGCGGCGAGTTCGCGGAACTCCTCGCGCGTCGGGCTGACCTCGCCCAGACCCGCACCTGCACCGATGACGCTCACCATGCCGTCATTGTGCCGTGTCCCCCTATACCGCTCCCGGCACGGCCTCCCGGGCGCGCCGGCCACGGGTCCCCGCACCCGGCGTCCGCCGGTGCCGGACCGCGACACCCTTTCAACGCACGTTGGAAAAAGGTCCGGCGTGACCCATCATGGAGAAGTGGACGAAGGCACGCAGCAGACCGAGCCGAAACGCCGTGGCCGCAGGTCAGGCGGGGAGGACACCAAGGCCGCACTGCTGGCCGCGGCCCGCGAGACGTTCGTCGAGCGCGGCTACGAGGGCGCGACCGTGCGCTCCATCGCGGCCCGCGCCGGGGTCGACGCGGCGATGGTGAACCACTGGTTCGGCGGCAAGGAGGGCCTCTTCGCCAAGGCCGTCCTCCAGGTCCCGATCGACCCGATCACCCTCGTCGAACGGCTGCTCGCGGGTCCGCCCGAGGAGATCGGCGAACGGATCGTGCGCAACTTCCTCGGCGTCTGGGACGCCACCGGCGGCGGCCACTTCGCCGCGCTGATGCGCAGCGTCACGTCGCACGACCGGGTCGCCGAGGTGCTCCGCGAGTTCTTCGTGCACCACCTGCTGCGCCGCGTCCTGGCCGGCGTCGACGTCACCGACCGCCCCGAGCTGCGCGCCACGCTGGCCGCGAGCCAGATCTTCGGCATGGGCGTCGTGCGCTACGTGGTCCGGTTCGAACCGCTGACGAGCGCCGACGTGGACACCGTGGTCAAGGCCGTCGCGCCGACCATCCAGCGCTACCTCACCGGCGACATCGACTGAGCCGGGTGCCTACTCGGCGGCGAGCAGCACCGTCGCGTCGAAGCACGTCCGGTCCCCGGTGTGGCAAGCCCCGTCCACCTGGTCGACCACCAGCAGTAGCGCGTCCCCGTCGCAGTCCAGCCGCACCTCGTGCACGTACTGGGTGTGCCCGGAGGTCTCGCCCTTGACCCACAACCGCCGGCGGCTGCGCGAGTAGTACGTGGCGCGGCGCGTGGTCAGCGTGCGGTGCAACGCCTCGTCGTCCATCCACGCGACCATCAGCACCTCGTTGGTGCCCCGCCGCTGCGCCACCGCGCACACCAGCCCGTCCGGGTTGCGCTTGAGCCGGGCGGCGATCGTCGGGTCCAGCGCGCCGGTCACCGCTCGCCTCCGAAGTGCAGTCGGGACGGCCGCGTGTTCAGCAGCACGACGCCGAAGACGTGCAGGGCGGACAGCACGCCGGAGAGCACCCGCACCCAGACCGGCCCGTCGCCGAGCACGGCCAGCAGGTGGATCAGGCCGATCAGCGCGTAGAGCACCGCGCCCGCCGGCCGGACCAGCCGCAGACCGGCCAGCAGACCGCCCGCGACCAGCAGTTCCAGCACCAAAACGATGATCGGGAACTTGATCCACGCCGGGTCGCCGTCGCCCTGCCAGCGGACCAGCCCCTCCACCACGAACAGCAGACCGCCGACCGCACCTATCAGGACGGCCAGCCGCACCTCGACGGGTGAACCACGCATCGTCAGCGAACCTCCACGCCCGCGTCCCGCAGGCCCTTCTTGACCTCGGCGATCCGCAACGCGCCGAAGTGGAACACGCTGGCCGCCAGCACCGCGTCCGCACCGGCCTCCACGGCGGGCGGGAAGTCCTCGACGGTCCCCGCGCCGCCGCTCGCGATCAGCGGGACGTCCACCACCGCGCGCACCAGCCTGATCAGCTCCAGGTCGAACCCGGCCTTGGTGCCGTCCGCGTCCATCGAGTTCAGCAGGACCTCGCCCACGCCCAGCTCCTGCCCGCGCGCGGCCCACTCGACCGCGTCGAGCCCGGTGCCCCTGCGCCCGCCGTGCGTGGTCACCTCGAAGCCGGACGCGGTCGGCCGCTCGCCCTCGGGCACGCGCCGGGCGTCCACCGACAGCACGATGCACTGCGCGCCGAACCGCCGGGACAACTCCCCGAGCAGCTCGGGCCGCGCGATCGCGGCGGTGTTCACGCCCACCTTGTCCGCACCGGCGCGGAGCAGCCTGTCCACGTCCTCGGGCGCGCGCACGCCCCCGCCCACGGTCAGCGGGATGAACACCTGCTCGGCGGTGCGGCGGACCACGTCGAACGTCGTCTCGCGCTCCGACGAGGACGCCGTGACGTCCAGGAAGGTCAGCTCGTCCGCGCCCTCGGCGTCGTAGGCGCGGGCCAGCTCGACGGGGTCGCCGGCATCCACCAGATCGGTGAAGTTGACCCCCTTCACCACCCGTCCCCGATCGACGTCCAAGCAGGGGATCACGCGCACCGCGACTGACATGGCGGGCAGCCTACGGGGGCCCGGGGACCGCCCGCCGGACCCCCGTCCGGGCCCCCGGTCCGACACCCGGTTCGGCCCCCGGTTCGACTCAGCCGCCAACTCGTGGTTCACTAGTCGTGGCTTTGAGGTTTTGTGTCCGTGTCATCCACGCTCGCGAACCGCATTTCGAGTGTGTGAATCCTCCCGTGAGGGAAGATCTCCCGCTTAGAAGTAGCCACGGCGACGCACCAGCGCCGCCGGCATCTATACGAAGTGGGAAAAGATGGCTCAGGGCACTGTGAAGTGGTTCAACTCGGAGAAGGGCTTCGGCTTCATCTCCCCCGAGGACGGCGGCGCGGACGTGTTCGTGCACTACTCGGAGATCCAGAGCAACGGCTACCGTAGCCTGGAAGAGAACCAGCGCGTGAGCTTCGACGTCGGCCAGGGTGCCAAGGGCCCCCAGGCCACCAACGTCACGCCGCTCTAGTGCGAACGGGGCCACCCGATCCACTGGATCGGGTGGCCCCACCCACACTCCCCAGCACCACCGCAGGGCTCCACCCCACCTCCAGGCGCGGAGAACACCTCCGGACCGGCGCGATCCCCTCACCAGGCGAGATCCCCCTCCGTCGCAGGCATCCCCGCCACGGCAGTCCCCCCAGGCGTCACCCAGGCCGCCCCTCGGCGCAGCCGCCGGCACCACCCCCTCCCGGCTCACCGCACGCACCCCCCGGCACTAGCGTGTGACCGCATGAGCCTCGGCGACGAGAAGTACCTCCTCCTCACGACCTTCCGCAGGAACGGCACCCCCGTCCCCACGCCCGTCTGGGCGGTCCGGAAGGGCGAGGTCGTCCACGTCTGGTCCGCCGCCGACGCGGGCAAGGTCAAGCGCATCCGCAACAACGGCGACGTCACGATCGCGCCGTGCGACTTCCGCGGCAACCGGACCGGTGACACCACCAACGCCAAGGCGGTCCTCCTCGACCAGCGGGCCAGTGACGAGACGCGCACCCTCATCGCCCGCAAGTACGGTCTGCTGGGCCGCCTGACCCTCCTCGGCAGCCGCCTCCGGCGCGGCCGGACCGGTTCCGTCGGCATCGAGATCGTGCCGTCAACCTCAGGTTGACCGGCCCAGCACGTCAACCTACAGTTGACGGGTGGTCACCGCGCCGGTCCAACTGACCGATCTCATCGTCACCGTCGCCCACGAGCACGCGGACGTCCTGGGCCGGCTCACCGCGGCGGTCGAGCTCAGCGGACAGCTCCACGAGCTGGGCGACCACCTGATCGGCCACTTCGTCGACGAGGCCCGCCGGGCGGGCGCGAGCTGGACCGACATCGGCGAGAGCATCGGCGTCACCAAGCAGGCCGCGCAGAAGCGGTTCGTGCCCAGGGAGTCAGCCGACCTCAAGCCGAGCTTCGACCGCTACACCGACCGGGCCCGCCGGGTCGTCGTCCTGGCCCGGCACCACGCGCGGTTCAGCGAGCGGATCGGCACCGAACACCTGCTGCTCGGGCTGATGGACGAGTCCGGCGGGATGGCCGCCAAGACGATCGCCGCGCTGGAGGGCGCGGAGGGGACCACCCGGCTCGCCGTGCTCAACGCCCTGGACAACACCAGCCGGCAGCGCCCGGACCCGCACCCGTTCAGCACGCACTGCAAGAAGGCCCTCGAACTCACCACCCGCGAAGCCCTCCGGCTGGGGCACACGTTCGTGGGCACCGAGCACATCCTCCTGGGGCTGCTCGCCGAGGGGGACGGCACCGCGGCCAAGGTGATGGCCACCACGGGCATCACCAGGACCGCGGCCGAAGCTCACATCACCGCGGAGTTCACCAAGGCGATCAACGCACCGCGGCGAGGGCTTCCGCGAGCGTGAACGCCCCCGCGTAGAGGGCCTTGCCGACGATCGCGCCCTCGACCCCGTCCCGGGACAGCGCGGCCAGCGCCACCAGGTCGTCCACACTGGACACGCCACCCGAGGCGACGACCGGCGCGTCGGTGCGGGCGCACACCTCGCGCAGCAGGTCCACGTTCGGCCCCTGCAACGTCCCGTCCTTGCCGACGTCGGTGACCACGTAGCGGGCGCACCCGTCCCGGTCCAGCCGGTCGAGCACCTCCCACAGGTCGCCGCCGTCCTGGGTCCACCCGCGCGCCGCGAGCCGGTGCCCGGAGTCCGTGATCCGCACGTCCAGCCCGACCGCGACCCGTTCCCCGTACTCGGCGACGACCTTGGCGCACCAGACCGGGTCCTCCAGCGCGGCGGTGCCGAGGTTCACCCGGGCGCACCCGGTCGCGAGCGCGGCGGCCAGCGAAGCGTCGTCCCTGATCCCCCCGGACAGCTCCACCAGCACGTCGAGCTCGCCCACGACGCGTGCGACGAGCTCGCGGTTGCTCCCCCGCCCGAACGCGGCGTCGAGGTCCACCAGGTGCACCCACTCCGCGCCGTCGCGCTGCCACACCAGGGCGGCGTCCACGGGGGAGCCGTAGGAGGTCTCGGTGCCGGCTTCGCCCTGCACGAGTCGGACGGCTTGGCCGGCGGCCACATCAACGGCCGGAAGCAGCGTGAAAGTCACGCGACCAGCCTAGTTGTCCGGACGCGGGGTCACGCACACCCCCGTCACCGGAAGCTGTTCAGCCAGTTCTCCAGCAGGCGCGCGCCCGCGTCCCCGGACTTCTCCGGGTGGAACTGGGTCGCCCACAGCGGCCCGTTCTCCACAGCGGCCACGAAGTCGTCGCCACCGTGCGTGGCCCAGGTCACCAGCGGGGGCCGGATCACCTCGGACGCCTCCAGCTCCCAACGGCGAACCGCGTAGGAGTGCACGAAGTAGAAGCGGGTGTCCTCGGCCAGCCCGGCGAACAGCCGGGAGCCGGGGGGCGTGCGAACCGTGTTCCACCCCATGTGCGGCACGACCGGGGCTTCGAGCCGCTCGACGGTGCCCGGCCACTCGCCGCAGCCCTCGGTCAGCACCCCGTGCTCGATGCCCCGGTCGAACAGGATCTGCATCCCCACGCAGATCCCCAGCACCGGCCGCCCGCCGGCCAGCCGTTCCCCGACGATCCGGCCGCCCTTGACCGAATTGAGGCCGTCCATGCACGCGGCGTAGGCACCGACCCCCGGCACCACCAGCCCGTCGGCGGCCAAGGCGGCCCGCCGATCGGAGGTGACCTCGACCGAGGCCCCCACCCGCTGGAGGGCGCGCTCGGCGGAGCGCAGGTTGCCGGATCCGTAGTCCAGTACGACGACTCGTGGTGCCACGCCACCAGGCTAGGCCAACGGAGCCCCACCCTGCGTCACCGGCACCACGGGCAGCACGGTGTTGATCGCCAGACCGGCCCGGTCGGGCAACGCCCGGACCCAGGTGTCCGCCCGCCCCTGGGACACCAGGGTCCGGACCTCGGCCGCGTCGGCCGGCAGCGGCGGTTCCCCGGCCACCGCCTTCAGCCGGCACCACCCGACAACCCCCACCAACCGCCGAGCGGACCCGCTGAACCCGCTGGCCGACCCGTCCGACCAGACCACCCCGCCCCGCAGGTCGTCCCACCGGACCAACAACCCGGACCCGCCGGACACCTCCCGCACCCGCGCGGCGAACCGCTCGGCGGCGGCGAACCGGATACCCAAGGGAGGCAACAACACCGTCCCGGACTCGACCGGCACCAGCGCGGCAGGCCCGGCCTCGGCCCGGTGCAGGGCCAACTGCAACTCAGCGGCCGGCGCGTGTGTCCAGATCAGGGTTCTTGGCACGCTCACGACGAGAGATCATGCCCCAGACCAACCCCACCCGGACATCCGACGCACGGACGACACACCGACGACACACCGGCACCCCTCACGACCGCCCACAAAGGTCACACCCCCTCCCCCGGTCGTGTTCCCCCCGCATGACCTGCGCGCAGCGCACCGCACTTCGTCCGGAAAGGACAACGCGCTTTTCGCTTGCCTCCCCCGACAAAGGTCGACCGCCTTCAGATCAGGCCATACCGGAATAACACGACGGATGTTCCCCCCGGAGGTCGCCCAGCGACGAGCGTCCGTTTTCCACCACCCTCACACCGGATGCCCGAACAACTGCCGCACCGCCGCCGAAATCCCCACCACATCCAGATCATGGGCGGAATCGTGATCCTCGGCGGTTCCGTAGGCCCGCAACTCGGATTCCCGCCGCACGCCCAGAGCACGCGACCGGTGCGGCACGTCCGCCAACGCCTCGGCCACCACGTGCGCCGAGGTACCGGCCAGGTAAGGCTCCACCACCAACACGTCAGCGCGGGCAGCGGCGACCGCCGCCCGCAACCCCGCTCCGTCGAACGGTCGGACCGAGGTCGCGTACAACACCGTCACGTCCACCCCCTCCGTGGCCGCGAGCACCGGGTCCAGCATCGGCCCGACCGCCACCACCACCCCGCCACTCCCGCGCCGGATCTCGGTGAAACCCGCATTCACCGGATAAGCCCGGGAATTCTCCCGCAATGACAACCGGAGGTAGACCCGGTCGTCTCCCGCCAATGCCTCCCGCACCACCGGGCCGACTTCCCCACCGTGCCCGGGAACCACGATCCGCCACCCGGGCAACGTGTCGAAGAGCGCGACATCCCCGGGTGCCTGGTGGGTCCTCCCCCACGCCGGGTCGTCGTAGGAACCACCGATGCCGACGAACACCCCGCCCACGTCCTGGTGGCCGAAATCCAACTTGATCTGCTCGAACGGCCGCTCGACCAGGAACGGCGCGTACGTGTGCACCACGGGCCGCATCCCGCTCAGCGCGAGGCCGCTGCCGACCCCCACCATCGCCTGCTCGCGAATCCCCACGTTCACCACCCTCGGCGACGGCCGGAAGGCGTCCCGGGAGATCTCCGCCAGCACCACGGCCACCCTCGGGTCGGACGCCATCACCTCCTCCACCGCCTCGACGAACGCCTGCCGCATCGCCCCGCTCATCGAACCCACCCCGTCACGGCCCCTCGCTCCCCTTCACTACCCGCGCCACGACGACCTTCGGCCGCCCGGCCTCCACTCCCCCGAGCGCCGCGTGCAGCGCGTCCTGGTTGCGACCATCCACTGTGGACGACGACCACCCCTCCACCTCGAACCGGGTGGCCACCCCTCCGGGCCACCCGTACGTCCCGGACTCGTTGTCCACCACCACGACCGTGAGGTTCGCCAACCCCCACCGCCCGGCCAGGGCGATCGCCTCGTGGTTGCTGCCCTCCTCCAGTTCCGCGTCCCCGACCAGCGCCACCACCCGCGACGTCCGCCCCTGCGCCCGCAGTCCGACCGCCATTCCGACCGCGATCGGCAACCCGTGGCCCAGCGACCCGCTGCTGATCTCGACGCCCGGCACCAGCACCCGGTCCGGGTGCTGCCCCAACGGCGAGTCCCACCGCGTCCAGGTGTCCAAAGTGGAGGGATCGAGGTAGCCCTTGGCCGCCAGGACGGCGTAGTACGCCATCGGCCCGTGCCCCTTCGACAGCAGGAACCGGTCCCGGTCCGGGTCGTCGACCCGCTCCGGCGACACGTTCAGCACCCGGTCGTAGAGCACCCACAGCACGTGCAGCGTGGACGCGGCGGCCCACTCGTGCTTCTCGTCCCCGGACATCCGCTCGAACAAGGCGGGGATGTCCGCGAAGCCCCATTCGCTCGTCACTGCCATGACCTCACCCAACAACTTCGACTTAGGTCGAGGTCAAGCCCTAGGATGGGCGGGTGAGCAAGCTGCCGGAGATGTTGACCATCGGCCAGGTCGCCGAGCGGAGCGGTGTGCCGCACACCGCGCTGCGGTTCTACGAGGAACGGGGGTTGATCGCGTCCGAGCGCACCGCCGGCAACCAGCGCCGCTACCCGCGCTCGGTGCTGCGCAGGCTGGCGTTCATCCGGACGGCGCAACGCGTGGGGCTCAGCCTGGAGGACGTGCACGACGCACTCGCCACGCTGCCCGACAGCCGGACACCCACCAAGTCCGACTGGAGCAGGCTCTCCGCGACCTGGCAGACCGAGCTGGACGCCCGGATCGACGCCCTGATCCGGCTGCGCGACCGGCTGACGTCGTGCATCGGCTGCGGCTGCCTCTCCCTGCGGAGCTGCTCCCTGCACAACTTCGAGGACGAACAAGCCGTGGACGGTCCGGGCGCACCCAAGCTCAAACCCGCCAGCGAAGGGGGCACCTGACCGAACACCGCACCGAACGCGCACACCGGGCAACGCACGCCGGGCAACGCACGCCGCAAACCGGCTGGCCCCACACCGACCAGCCGTGCTGCACTGTCCGTCGTGCGAGAACGAGAACCGACCCGCCTCTCCAAGCGGATGTCGAAACACCTGCGCCACAGCCCCGAGGCCGCCGGCCTGACCCTCGACCCGGCCGGCTGGGTCGACCTGGACGCGTTCGTCCGGGCCCTGCGCACCACCCACGACGACGTCCGGCGGGTCGTCACGACCAACGACAAGCAGCGCTTCACGATCGAGGACGGCCGAATCCGCGCCAACCAGGGCCACACCGTCGAGGTGGACCTGGACCTGCCGGTCGCCGAGCCGCCCGCCGTCCTCTACCACGGCACGATCGCGAAGGCCCTGCCCGACATCCTCGACGAGGGCCTGCGCCCGATGTCCCGCCACGACGTGCACCTGTCGGCCACCGTCGACACCGCGCTCCGCGTGGGCGCACGCCGGGGCAAGCCGGTGATCCTCGAAGTCGCCGCCCACCGGATGCGCGCGGACGGGTACGAGTTCCGGGTGAGCGCCAACGGCGTGTGGCTGGCCCCGGCCGTGCCGCCCGCCTACCTCGACGTGCGGCGGCGCTGACGGGGCCCGGGTCTCACACCAACCAGGCGATCGCACCGCCCACGGCGACCACGACCAGCACCGCCAGCACGACCGCCAACCCGCGCGCGGTCTTCCAGGTGCTGTACACGCCGCCGATCAGGAAGCCCGCCAAGGCGAGCAACCCGATGACGACGTACTCCTTCGGCACTACAGCACGCCCTTGGTCGACGGCACGCCACCCACCCTCGGGTCCGGCTCCACCGCCGCCCGCAGCGCCCGCGCCACGGCCTTGAACTCCGCCTCGGTGATGTGGTGCGGGTCGCGACCGTACTCCACCCGCACGTGCAACGCGATCCCCGCGTGGAACGCCAACGAGTCGAACACGTGCCGGTTCAGCACGAACGGGTAGTTGCCCCCGATCGTGAAGGTGTTGAACTGCTCCGGCTCGCCCACGTGCACGCAGTAGGGCCGCCCGGAGACGTCCACCGCCGCGTGCGCCAGCGTTTCGTCCATCGGGATCCACGCGTCGCCGAACCGGCGGATGCCCGCCTTGTCGCCCAGCGCTTCCCGCAACGCCTGCCCCAGCACGATCGCCACGTCCTCGACCGTGTGGTGGGCGTCGATCTCGACGTCCCCGGTGGCGCGCACCACGAGGTCCAGCGACCCGTGCACGCCCAGCGCGGTCAGCATGTGGTCGTAGAACGGGACCCCGGTGCTGATCTCCACGCGACCGGTGCCGTCGAGGTCCACCTCGACGTACACCGATGATTCCCTGGTGGTCCGCTCCACCTTGCCGACCCGGCTCACCGGCCAACCTCCTTGCTCGCCGCGAGGAACGCGTCGTTCTCCTCCGGAGTACCGACCGTCACCCGCAGATGGCCCTCGATGCCGACATCCCTGATCAGCACGCCTTGGTCCAGGTAGGACCGCCACGCCGCGCGCACGTCCGCGAACCGCCCGAAGAGCACGAAGTTCGCGTCGCTCGGCACCACGTCGAAACCCAGTCCCGCCAGCGCTCCGGCCACCCGGTCGCGCTCGGCCGCGAGCAGTGCCACCGACCCGAGCGTGTCCGCCGCGTGCCGCAGCGAGGCCCGCGCGGCGGCCTGGGTCAGCGTCGACAGGTGGTAGGGCAGGCGCACCAGCAGCAGCGCGTCGACCACCGCCGGCGCGGCGGCCAGGTACCCCAGCCGGCCGCCCGCGAACGCGAACGCCTTGCTCATCGTGCGGCTGACGATCAGCTTGTGCGGGAACTCCTCCAGCAGCGTCACCGCGCTGTCCCGCGACGAGAACTCCACGTACGCCTCGTCCACCACGACCACGCCGGGCGCGGCGGCGATCAGCACGCGCAGGTCGTCCACCGGGATGCTCTGGCCGGTCGGGTTGTTCGGACTGGTCACGAACACGACGTCGGGCCGCCGCGCGGCCACGACCTGCGCCGCCCGGTCGACGTCCAGCGAGAAGTCGTCCCGCCGGGGCGCGGGCGTCCACTCCGTCCGGGTGCCCGCCGCGATGATCGGGTGCATCGAGTAGGACGGCTCGAAGCCCAGCGCCGAACGACCGGGTCCGCCGAACGCCTGCAAAATCTGCTGGAGGATCTCGTTGGACCCGTTGGCGGCCCACAGGTTCGCCGCCGTCAGCGGCACACCGGTCGACGACGACAGGTACTCGGCCAGGTCCTCCCGCAACGCCACGGCGTCCCGGTCGGGGTACCGGTGCAGCTCGCCGGCCACCTCCGCGACCTCGGCGACCACCTCCGCGACCAGTTCGGGCGAGGGCGGGTACGGGTTCTCGTTGGTGTTGAGCCGAACCGGCACGTCCAACTGCGGCGCGCCGTAGGGCGTGCGCCCGCGCAGGTCCTCCCGCAGGGGCAGGTCCGCCAACTCCACCCGCTCGCCGACCGGCTTCACCGCCCGCCCCCACGGGCCTCGTCGCGCCCGGCCTCGGGGAACCGCGCCGTCACGGCCTGCCCGTGCGCCGGCAGGTCCTCGGCCTCGGCCAGCGCCACGACCTTCGACACCACCTCGCGCAACGCGTCCTCGCTGTAGTCCACGACGTGGATGCCGCGCAGGAAGGTCTGCACCGACAGCCCCGAGGAGTGCCGCGCGCACCCCCCGGTGGGCAGCACGTGGTTGGACCCGGCGCAGTAGTCGCCCAACGACACCGGCGAGTGCGCCCCGACGAAGACCGCACCGGCGGCGCGCACCCGGGCCGCGACCTCCCGGGCCGAGGCCGTCTGGATCTCCAGGTGCTCGGCGGCGTAGACGTCCACCACCCGCAGGCCGTCGTCCACGGTGGACACCAGGACGACGCCGGACTGGCGTCCGGTCAACGCCGTCCGCACGCGCGACGAGTGCCTGGTGACCGCGACCTGCCGCGCCAGCTCCACGTCGACCGCGTCGGCCAGCTCGACCGAGGTCGTCACCAGCACGCTCGCCGCCAGCGTGTCGTGCTCGGCCTGGCTGATCAGGTCGGCGGCCACGTGCACCGGGTCGGCGGTGGCGTCCGCCAGCACCGCGATCTCGGTGGGACCGGCCTCGGAGTCGATGCCGATCACCCCGCGCAGGAGCCGCTTCGCGGCGGTCAGGTAGATGTTCCCGGGCCCGGTGACCAGGTCCACGGGGTCGAGCGCGGCACCGTCGGTGTCCACCCCGCCGTACGCCAGCAGCGCCACGGCCTGCGCGCCGCCGACCGCCCACACCTCGGGCACGTCCAGCAGCGCGGCGGCGGCCAGGATCGTCGGGTGCGGTCGCCCGCCGAACTCGGCCTGCGGCGGCGAGCACACCACCAGGGACTCGACACCGGCGGTCTGCGCCGGCACCACGTTCATCACCACGCTGGACGGGTACACGGCGAGCCCGCCGGGCGCGTAGAGCCCGACCCGGGACACCGGCACCCAGCGCTCGGTGACCGTCCCGCCGGGCACGACCTGCGTCGTGGTGTCCGTGCGCCGCTGGTCGGCGTGCACCTTGCGGGCGCGCGCGATGGACTCCTCCAGCGCCTCCCGCACGGCCGGGTCCAAGTCGGCCAGCGCGCGGTCCAGTTCGACCTGCGGCACGCGCACCGACTCCGGCCGGACGTGGTCGAACTCCTCGCCGAACTCCAGGACCGCGTCGACCCCGCGCTCCCGCACCGCCTCCACGATGGGCCGCACATGATGCAGCACCGCGTCCACGTCCACCTCGGCGCGCGGCAGAGCGGCGCGCAGTTCAGCCGGAGACGGGACCCGACCTCGCAGGTCGATGCGGTTGAGCATGAGCCCAAGGGTAAGCCGTCCGGACCAACTCCCCGCAGCCCGCCCCGAGACGCCCACGATCCGGATCAGGACGGCCAGGTGATCCGATTCGACTCCACCCGCCCCTGTGGCGTGTCCACGTACACGAACACCTGGGCACCAGGCACGTCGTACCGGGTGTCGTCGCAGTCGGTCGCTCCGGACGCGTCCGTCACCGCCACGCAGGGCCGGCTGAAGCTGCGCCCGTTGCCGATGGGTTCCACGCTGACCCGGGTGTGCGCGGCGAACCCCGTGAGCCGGGTGTCGATCCAGTGGCACTTCCCCTTCTCGCAGCGGGAACTGCTGGTGGGCTCGCCCACCCCGATCACGATCCGGGGCACCGCCGGAGCCGCCGACGTCGTCTCCGGCGGAACCGCCGCCTTGGCCTCCGCCGGTGCCACTTCGGGTTGCGGCGCGGGCTGTGGCACGGGTGGCGGCGCGGGTGGGGGGGTGACCTCCGCAGTCGTCGTCACGGTGGCGGACGGGGTCGTCGCGGGAGAGGTGGACGCCGGCGGCTCGAACCAGGGCGGTGACTGCGCGTAACTCTGCCGGGCCCCGTCCGGCCACCACAGGAACCAGGCCGCCACCACCAGCACCACCCCCGCCGTCCCCCACCGGAATCGCGGCGACTCCTGGATCCAGACGATCAGGTCCCCCACCACCTGGACGATGGTCGACCCCTGCTCGGCCACCGCGTCCTGCACGACCCGGGGCACCTCCCCCTTCTCCTCCCGCACGTCCTCCCGCACGTCCTCGCTGCGCCGTTCCACAGCCCCACCCCGCCCCGGTAGACCCCGATTGGCCACTGCTAAAGACAGCGGCCCGCCGATCGGCAGCACGCAGTCAATCAGTCCAGTCGACTACTCCGAACACCGGACACATTGTTAATCCAAACGGCCGCATTTCTGCGGACGGGTGTACCGGCCGGTAACCGGATTGGTCTGTTAACTGTCAGCCGCGCAAAGCGGCGGGAACCCGACAAACGGCGGCTATGCCGACCTGTGACCAACGGGCCACGCTGCGTAGGCACAACTCCGTCGCAAACCCTGCTGATGATGGAGGCGCAATGTCCTTCAAGCGGCGCGGCCTCGTGGCCGCCGCGCTCGGCGTGTGTCTGTCCCTGGTGCTGCCCTTCAACACCGTGACCGCGCAGCCGAGCACGACCAGCTCACCCGAGCGGACCATGTTCGAGGTCACCGCGGCGACTCCGGAAGCCCGGACCGAGGTGGCCCGGACCGGTGTCGACGTGCTCGGCCTGGACGGGTCGAAGCTCACCGTGATCGCCGAACCCCGGCAGCAGTGGCGACTGCGCGCCACCGGTCTCCCCCTGAAGGACCTGGGCGACGCGGACGCCCAGCTCGCGGCGCTGGGCAAGGCCGACTTCACCGACCGGACCGGCGACGTCGGCACCGAGGACTTCCCGTCCGGCTACACCGGGTACCACAACTACCAGGAGATGGTCGCCGAGCTGAACCAGACCGTTCGCGACCACGCGAACCTGGTCAAGCTCAGCAGCATCGGCAAGTCGTACGAGGGCCGCGACCTGTGGCTGCTGAAGATCAGCGACAACCCGGGCGTGGACGAGAGCGAACCCGAGGTGCTGTTCACCTGCAACCAGCACGCCCGCGAGCACCTCACCGTCGAGATGTGCCTGCGCATCATCAAGCAGTACACCGACGGCTACGCCACCAGCCCGGCCATCAAGGACCTGGTGGACTCCCGCGAGATCTGGATCGTCACCAGCGTCAACCCGGACGGTGCCGAGTACGACATCGCGTCGGGCTCGTTCCGCGCGTGGCGGAAGAACCGCCAGGGCAGCGGCACCGACCCGAACCGCAACTGGGGCTACAAGTGGGGCTGCTGCGGCGGTTCCAGCTCCAGCCCCTCCAGCGAGACCTATCGCGGTCCTTCGGCGTTCTCCGCGCCGGAGACCCAGCGGGTGCGGGACTTCGTGAACGGCCGCGTCGTCGGCGGTGTGCAGCAGATCAAGTCGCACATCGACTGGCACACGTACTCGGAGTTGATCCTGTGGCCCTACGGCTACACGACCGCCGACACCGCTCCCGGCCTGGACGCCACCCAGGCCAGCGCGTTCTCCACCCTCGGCCGCCGGATGGCGTCGCTGAACGGCTACACGCCCGAGCAGTCCAGCGACCTCTACATCACCGACGGCAGCGTGAACGACTGGATGTGGTTCCAGCACAAGATCTGGAGCTACACCTTCGAGATGTACCCCAGGTCCGCCGGCGGCACGTCCGGGTTCTACCCGCGCGACACCCAGATCGCGCCGCAGACGGCACGGAACGACAGCGCCGTGGAGCTGTTCCTGACCTACTCGGACTGCGTGCCGCGCATCATCGGGCGCACCTGCTGACAGCCTCCACCGCCTGGTCGACCTGCGCGGGCTCGACGAAGTAGTGGGGTGATGCCCGCATCACCTCGTCGAGCCCGCGCCTGGTCATGTCCAGCAGCGTCGAGCCGACGTGGCTGGTGCTGACCACCACGCCCTGCCGGGCGAGCTCGTCCCGCAGCTCCACGGCGGGCCGGCCGGCGACGGTGAACGTCACGATGCCCGACCGCCGCTCGCCGATGTCCCGCAGCTCCACGCCCGGGATGTCCGCCAGGCCGCGCCGCAGCCGGTCCGCCAGGCCGGTCACCTCCCGCTGGATCTCGTCCAGCCCGAGGTCCAGGGCGTACCGGGCGGCGGCGATCAACCCGAGCCGGTCGGCGACGCTGGACTCCCACAGCTCGAACACCCGCGCGTCCTCGCGCAGCCGGACCCGCTGCGGCGCGACCCACTCGCCGCTGTGCAGGTCGACCAGCCGGGGCCGCAGCACCTCGCGCGCCCGCCGGCGCACCACCAGCACGCCCGTGCCGCGCGGCCCGCGCAACCACTTGCGGCCGGTGCCGGAGATCAGGTCCGCGCCGAGCTCGTCGGCCCGGACCGGGAACTGGCCGATCGACTGGCAGGCGTCCAGCAGCACCAGCGCGCCCACCTCGTGCGCCGCCGCGACGACCTCCTCCACCGGGTTCACCAGGCCGCTGTTGGTGGGCACGTGCACCAGCGAGACCAGTTTGACCCGCTCGTCCGCCATCTCCCGCAGCGCCGCCACGTCGACCTGGTCGCGCGCGTCGGACGGCACGGTCTCCACCGACGCGCCGACCTCCCGGGCGCGGTGCAGGATCGGCACGGCATTGCCCGCGTACTCGACCTCGGTGATCAGGACCCGGTCGCCGGCGGCCAGCGGGACGGCGTCGAACGCGGCCAGCCACGACCGGGTCGCGCTGTCGGTGAACGCGATCTCGTCGGGTTCCGCGCCGAGCAGGTCGGCGAACACCCGGTAGCCGGCTTCCAGGTCGTCGGCGCGCTCCCGGCCCGCGCCGTACCCGCCGATCTCGGCCTCGCGCTCCAGGTGGCCGATCACCACGTCCAGCACCGGCCGGGGCGGCAGGGACGAGCCCGCCGAGTCGAGGAAGACGCGCCTGGTCGCGGCGGGCGTGTCGGCGCGGACGGCGTTCAGGTCGATCACGGGGCCCCCGGTGTCCGGTGCCGGCCACCAGCCGGCGCACCCCTCCCGTCTACACCATCGACCCCCGCCGTGCCGAGGGCCATTCGCGCGCCGGCGACGTCGTCAGCGCGCCGCCCACTTCTCCAGGTTCCACCACGGCCCCCAGGACAGCGGGCCGTGCGCGTGCGGGTCCACGACCTCCTGGTAGCCGGTCCAGTTGTCGCGCAGGACGTACGTGTGCTGCACCACGGCCAGCACCACCATCGCCGGCGACGTCACGTACGCCTGCTGGAACTGCCGGTACGCCGCGGCCCGCTGCGCCGGGTCCAGCAGCGTGCGGCCCGCGTCGAGGGCGGCGTCGACCTGCGGGTTCGTGTAGCCCCACGGGTTTCCGGTGTGCAGCGGCTGGTACGCGGTGAGGTCCGGGTCGAACGGCGCGCCGCCGCCGTAGAGCAGGGCGTCCGCGCCCAGCCGGGGCGTGATGGCCTCCCAGCTCAGGCCCGCGAGCTGCACGTCCACGCCGATCGCCCTCGCCTCGGCCGCGAACGCCGTGGCCAGGTCGGCGCGCACCACGTCGCCGATCGGGTACATCAGGGTGAACCGGGCGGGCACGCCGTCGTGGACGCGCACGCCGTCCGCGCCGCGCACCCAGCCCGCCTGGTCGAGCAGCGCTTCCGCGTGCAGCTTGTCGAAGGCGAACGCGGTGGTCGGGTCGTAGAACTCCGGCATGGTGTCCGGGACCGGCGTGGCCGCCGGAGAGCCCTTGCCGCCGAGCAGGTTGTCCACCAGCCCCCTGCGGTTCACCGCGTGGTTGAGCGCCGACCGCATCGCCGGGTCACCGGTCACCGGGCCGGTGGGCAGCGTCACGGCGCGCAGGTCGGCGGTGCGGTGGGTGACCACGCGCATCCCGCCGGCGTTCGTGAACGGCTGCGCCAGGCGCGGCGGCAGTTCCGCGCCGTCGAACTCACCCTCCTGCATCCGCCGGGCGCGGGTGTTGTCGTCGGGCACGAACACCGCCGTCACCTTGCTGATCTTCGGCTCGCCCGCGAAGTGCGCCGGGTTCGCCTCCAGGATCAGCCGGTCGCCCTTGCGCCACTCCACGACCTTGAACGGGCCGGTGCCGACCGGGAGCATGTCCTCCAGCGGCACGCTGAACGACTCGCTGGACAGCACGCCCAGCGTGAGCAGGTGCGGGAACGCGGCCCACGGCTTGGTCAGGGTGAACCGCACCGTGCGGACGTCGAGCTGCTCGACGCCGGTCAGCCCCTCGTACCGGGGGCGCTCGGTCGCGCCCGCCGCCGGGTCCAGCAGCGCGCGGTACGTGGCCACGACGTCTTCCGGCCCGAACGCCGAGCCGTCGGAGAACTTCACGTCGCCGCGCAGCCGGACCGTCCAGGACAGGCCGTCGGCGGCGGGCTTCGGCGGGTCCTCGGCGAGCTGCGGGCGCAGCGAGCGGTCCGCGCGGTGCTCGAACAGGCCGTCGTAGACCTTCGACACGCCGTCCCGGCCGTAGCCGAGCAGCGGGTTGAGCGTCGCGGGTTCCGCGCCGTCCGCCAGCACGATCGCGCTGCCGTCCGCCGACCCCTCGGCGTTGGGTGTCGTGGTTCCCGTGCAACCCGCCACGGCGAGGACGGCGGCCAGGACGAGCGGGGTCAGCGGGGAGCGCACGGGACCTGACACTACCTATGGTGGGTGGCATGCGTGTCGCGCTCTGCCAGATCGCCTCCTCCGCCGACCCGGCGGCCAACCTCGACCTGCTGCGCGGCCAGGTGGCCCGTGCCCGGGGGGCCCGGGTGGTGCTGTTCCCGGAAGCCGCGATGTGCCGGTTCGGCGTGCCGCTCGGCCCGGTCGCCGAGCCGCTGGACGGGCCGTGGGCGACGGCCGTGCGCGAGATCGCCGACGAGCACGGCGTGGTGGTCGTCGCGGGCATGTTCACGCCCGCGCCGGACGGGCGGGTGGCCAACACGCTGCTGGTCACCGGCGGTGGCCGGCACCTGGGCTACGACAAGATCCACCTGTTCGACGCGTTCGGGTTCACCGAGTCCAGGACGGTCGCGCCGGGCGCGGAGCCCGTCGTGTTCGAGGTCGACGGCGTGGTGTTCGGCCTGGCCACCTGCTACGACGTCCGGTTCCCGGAGCTGTTCCGGGCACTGGCCGACCGGGGCGCGTCGGCCGTGCTGCTGGGCGCGTCGTGGGGCGCGGGGCCGGGCAAGCGGGAGCAGTGGGAGTTGCTGGTGCGGGCGCGGGCGCTGGACAGCACCTCGTGGGTGCTGGCGTGCGGGCAGGCCGACCCGGCGGTCGACCACGGCGGCGCGCCGACGGGGATCGGGTTCAGCGCGGTGGCGTCGCCGTGGGGCGAGGTGGTCGGCTCGCTGGGCGCGGAACCGGGCGTGCTGGTCGCGGACGTGGACGTGGTGGCTGTCGACGAGGCCCGGCGCGCGCTGCCCGTGCTGGCCAACCGGCGGCTGTGAGCACCGACCGGCAGCAGACCCGAATCTCCTTCGTGGGACGGTTGTCACACGCCCGGGTGAGACCCGGTTTGGGTCCGTTCAGGGGACCGGGTAGTCCGCCTTCGCAGGAAATCCGAGCGGCGAAGGGGAAGCCATGATCAACCAGGCCGAAGTCGACCGGTTGTACGACTGCGACGTGATCGACTCGCACGGTGAGCGGATCGGGTCGGTGAAACAGGTGTGGCTGGACGACCGCGACGGTCGTCCGATCTGGGCGTCCGTGCACACCGGCCTGTTCGGCATCAAGGAGTCGTTCGTCCCGATCCAGGACGCGCAGATCGCCTCCGGGCACATCACCGTGCCGGTGGAGAAGCAGCAGGTCAAGGACGCTCCCCGGATCGACGTGAACGACGAGCACATGAGCGACAAGCAGCAGGAGGAGCTGTACTCCTACTACGGGTTGATCCCGACCGCGAACACCGGCCAGCACGACCGGCTGCCGCGCGGGGGCAAGGACACCCGGACCGAGGAGCGCTCGGTGCGCGGCAACGCGGCCGACCAGCGCGGAACCGTCCAGCGCCCGACCGACCCGCGCGCCGCCGACCAGCGCCGGACGGCGGACGCGGACGTCGCCGGCAAGCGGGGCGAGCCCTCGGTCACCCGGTACGAGGAGAAGCTGGACGTCGGCACGCGCGACGTCGAGGCCGGCCGGGTCCGCCTGGTCAAGCACGTGGTCACCGAGCAGAAGACGGTCACCGTCCCGGTGTCGCACGAAGAGGTCCGCGTGGTGCGCGAGCCCGCCGACGGCAAGGGCGGGGGCGGGGCGTTCACCGAGGAGGAGGCCGAGGTGACGTTGCGCCGGCAGGAGGCCGTGGTCAACAAGCGGGCCGAGGCCGTGGAGAAGGTCCGACTCGACAAGGAGACCGTGACCGAGCAGCGGGAAGTCGCCGACAGCGTGCGCCGCGAGCAGGTCGACGTCGAACGCGACGACGCCGGCCGGGCGCGCACGAAGAAGGACGACCGGGCGTGAGCCGAGGGGCCGCGCCCTCCTCGCGGGGGGCGCGGCCCGGCGCTCGGCCACCACCGGTCAGCGCAGGTCCATCCCCAGGTCGAGCGCGGGCGCGGAGTGGGTGAGCCCGCCCACCGCCAGGAAGTCCACGCCGGTCTCGGCGTACGCGCGGGCCACGTCCAGCGTCAACCCACCGGACGCCTCCAGCCGCACCCCACCGGGACGCACGCCACCGACGCGGCGGACCGCCTCGGCGCACTCGGCGACGGTGAAGTTGTCCAGCAGCACCAGGTCCGCGCCCTCGGCGACGGCTTCGTCGAGCTGCGCCAGGGAATCCACCTCCACCTCGCACGGCAGGTCCGGCGCGTGCTCCCGGACGGCCCGCAGCGCGGCGGCCACCGAACCGGCGGCCTGGACGTGGTTGTCCTTGATCAGCACGGCATCACCGAGCCCCAGCCGGTGGTTGACCCCGCCGCCGCAGCGCACGGCGTACTTCTCCAGCAGCCGCAGACCGGGCAGCGTCTTGCGGGAATCCCGCACCCGGGCCCGGGTCCCGGCGATCTCGTCGACCCACGCGGCGGTCAGCGTGGCGATGCCGGACAGGTGGCACAGCAGGTTCAGCGCGGTGCGCTCGGCGGTGAGCAGCCCGCGCACCGGACCGCGCAGCACCAGCGCGGGCTCGCCGGGCACGGCCTTGTCGCCGTCCTCGCGGCGGTCCAGCACCTCGAACTCCAGCACCTCCTCGAACACCGCCAGCGCCACCGGCACCCCGGCCAGCACGCCGGCCGCGCGCGGGGTCAGCTCGGCCACCGCGACCGCGTCGGCGGGCACGGTGGCCTCGGTCGTCGCGTCCGGTCCGTACCGGAGGTCCTCGGCGAGCGCGGTGCCGATGACCCGGCGCACGTCGTCCACGTCGAGCGTCATGCCACTCCCCTCGAAGCCGTCGCCGCGTCGGCCAGCACCGGCTGACCCGACGGGGTGAGCCGGACCACCTGGCTGCGCCGCCACCCCGCGTCGTCGCGCGCGGTGTGATCGGTGCGCACGTGGCACCCGCGCGACTCCGTGCGCTCGGCCGCCGCCGCGATCAACGCCCGCGCCGCCACGGTGAGCGCCGCGTCCTCCACCAGTTCCCGGGTGTCCAGCCTGCGGTCCGCGGTGGACAGGTCGAGCACCGAGCCGATCACGGCCAGCCCTTCGGCGTCACGGCCGATCGCCCCGTACCGGGACATGACGCGCTGCAACGAGTCCCGGTCCGCGACCGGGGCGACCGGCAGTTCCGCCGTGCCCGTGCACCGGGTCAGCACACCCAGCGCGAGGTCGCTCGCCACCGCCTCGGCGGCCCGCGTGCCGACCACCAGACCTTCGAGCAAACTGTTGGAGGCCAGGCGGTTCGCGCCGTGCAGGCCGGTGCGCGCCACCTCGCCCGCCGCGTACAGGCCGGTCACCCCCGTGCGACCGTCCACATCGGACACCACGCCGCCGCACGCGAAGTGCGCGGCCGGTGCGACCGGGATGGGCCGCGCGGACGGGTCGACGCCGGCCGCGGCGCACGCCGCGTGGACCGTCGGGAACCGCCGCGCGAAGTCGGAGATGCCCGTGGCGTCGAGGAAGACGTGGTCGTCCACGCCGCCGGGCGCGCCCGCCATGTGCCGGGTGATCGCCGCCGCCACGACGTCGCGCGGCGCGAGGTCCTCCAGCGGGTGCACGCCGCGCATGACCCGCGCGCCGTTCGCGTCCACCAGCACCGCGCCCTCGCCGCGCACCGCTTCGGTGACCAGCGGGCACCGGCCGCGCGCGCCCCGGCCGGTGTAGAGCACGGTCGGGTGGAACTGCACGAATTCGACGTCCGCCGCGACCGCACCGGCCCGCAGCGCGAGCGCCAGGCCGTCGCCGGTGGCCACCTCCGGGTTGGACGTCGCCTGGTAGAGCTGGCCCAGCCCGCCGCTGGCCAGCAGCACGGCGGGCGCGGTCAGCACGCCGGGCACGCCGTGCGGGTCCAGCACCAGCAGCCCGCACACCTGACCGAGCGCCGTGCGCACGGCGTCCACCGCGATGTGCCGCTCCAGCACCGGGACCCGGCCGTCGGAGGCCGCCGCGAGCAACGCCCGCTCCACCTCCGCGCCGGTGGCGTCGCCGCCGGCGTGCACCACCCGGAACGCGCTGTGCCCACCCTCGCGGGTGCGCGCCAACCGGCCGCCCCGGGCCGCGTCGAACACCGCGCCGCGCTCCCGCAACCGTTGCACGGCAGCGGGTCCGCCGGCGATGATCGCGTTCACCGCGGTCTCGTCGCACAGGCCGGCCCCGGCGGTGAGCGTGTCGCGGACGTGCGCGTCGACCGTGTCGCCCTCGTCGTGCTCGCCGGGCAGCACGACGGCCACCCCGCCCTGCGCCCACCGGGTGTTGCCGTCGGGCTGGTCGCCCTTGGTCACGACCAGGACCCGGAGTCCGAGCTCACGCGCGCGCAGCGCCGCCGTCAGCCCGGCGACGCCCGTGCCGACCACCACCAGGTCGGCGCGGGCCTCCCACAACGGGGTGTTCACTCGCCGCCGCCGGGCTGACCGATCTCGATCATCCGCTGGACCGCACCCCGCGCGCGGCGGGCGGTGTCGAGGTCGACGTGCACCTCGTCGCGCCCCTCGCGCAGGCAGCGCAGCAGGGCGGTCGGGGTGATCATCTTCATGTACCGGCACGACGCCCGGTCGTTCACCGCGCGGAAGTCGATCTCCGGCGCGGCCCGGCGCAACTGGTGCAGCATCCCGATCTCGGTGGCCACCAGGACCGACTTGGCGCTGGTGCTGCGGGCGGCGGTGATCATGTCGCCGGTCGAGAGGATCTTGACCTTCTCCGCCGGGACGGTGCCCTCGCCCGCGAGGTAGAGCGCCGAGGTGGCGCACCCGCACTCGGGGTGGATGAACAGGTCGGCCTCCGGGTTCGCCGCCGCGCGCGCGGCCAGCTCCGGACCGTTGATGCCCGCGTGGACGTGGCACTCCCCCGCCCAGATGTGCAGGTTCTCCCGGCCGGTCTCGCGCTTCACGTGCGCGCCGAGGAACTGGTCGGGCAGGAACAGCACCTCGCGGTCGGCGGGGACGGAGGCGACCACGTCCACGGCGTTCGACGACGTGCAGCAGATGTCCGTCTCCGCCTTCACCTCGGCGGTGGTGTTCACGTAGGACACCACGACCGCGCCGGGGTGCTCGGCCTTCCACGCCCGGAGCTGCTCACCGGTGATCGAGTCGGCCAGCGAGCAGCCCGCCCGCTCGTCCGGGATCAGCACGGTCTTGTGGGGAGCCAGGATCTTCGCGGTCTCGGCCATGAAGTGCACGCCGCAGAACACGATGGTCGACGCGTCGCTCGCCGCCGCGATGCGGCTCAGCGCCAACGAGTCGCCGGTGTGGTGGGCGATGTCCTGGATCTCCGGGAGCTGGTAGTTGTGCGCGAGGATGACCGCGTCCTGCCTGCGGGCCAGCTCCAGCACCTCGTCCCGCCACGCGGCGTCCGGCGCGATGCCGTCGTACGCACCGTCAGAGGTTCGCTCCACATAGGCGGTAGCGACCATGGTCTCCTCCTTCAGCCCAGGTTTTCGCCTTTCGGTCGAAAACGTGGCCGATAGTATCAGCCGAGTGGGTGTCGCGGAACATGAGGTAGTGGCCGCAGTGCTCCAGGTGAGAGCCGGATCACTCCAGGTCATGTTGTGGCAGCGCGCGCGGGAACCGCACGCTCACCGCTGGTCACTGCCCGGCGGCGGGCTGGGTCCCGAAGAGGACGTCGAGGCATCGATCCGGCGTCAACTGGCCGAGA
The DNA here is from genome assembly GCF_040640215.1 of Actinosynnema sp. NPDC023587. NCBI lineage: Bacteria > Bacillati > Actinomycetota > Actinomycetes > Pseudonocardiales > Pseudonocardiaceae > Actinosynnema > Actinosynnema sp. NPDC023587. The sequence continues at coordinate 222,725 of NZ_JBFABG010000004.1, forward strand.
AAGTCGATGTGCGACAACTGTCACACGTCGAGCAGCTCGCCGTCTTCAGCGCGCCCGACCGCGTGCCCGGACCGCGCGTGGTGGCGACCGCGTTCGTCGGCCTGGTCCCGTCCGACACCGATCCGGTGGTGCCGTCGGACACCACGTGGCACCCGGTGGACGCCCTGCCCGCGACGGCGTTCGACCACGAGGCCATCTGCCGCCGCGCGCGCAGCCGGCTGGCGTCCAAGCTGTCGTACACGAACCTGGGCTTCGCCCTGGCCCCGCCGGAGTTCACCATCTCCGCGCTGCGGTCGCTGTACTCGGCGGCGCTGGGGTACGAGGTCTCGGCGACGAACCTGCAACGCGTCCTGTCCCGCCGGGGACTGCTGGAACCCACCGGCGCGGTCGCTCCGGTGGGCCCGTCCGGGGGCCGACCGGCCGCGTTGTTCCGGTTCGTGGCGGGTCGACTGCGGATCACCGATCCGTTCGCCGTGCTGAGGCCCCCGAGCAGCCGTAATTTGGGGACGTGACCACGACGCTCCCGCTGTTCCCCCTGGGTACCGTGCTGCTGCCGGGAACGTCGCTGCCGCTGCACGTCTTCGAGCCCCGCTACCGGCAGCTCGCCGTGGACCTGGTGACCGGGAAGCTGCCCGACCGCAGCTTCGGCGTGGTCGCCATCCGGCAGGGGTGGGAGGTCGGCACGGGCAACGCGACCGCGCTGCACGAGGTCGGCTGCGAAGCACTCCTGCACGACGCCAAACCGTTGCCGGACGGGCGATTCGACCTGGCCACGACCGGCGGGCGACGGTTCCGCCTGGTGGCGGTGGACGAGGAGAGCGCGCCCTACCTGCTGGGCGAGGTGGAGTGGCTGGAGGACGTCGCCGTGCCCGCCGAGGTCGCGGAGGTGCTGCCGTTGCTGGTGGAAGGAGCGGTGGCGGCGTTCCGGCGGTACCGGGAGGCGGCTTTCGAGGACGACCCGGCGGTCCCGGTGACGGAGGGCCTGGCGTACGCGCTGGCCAACGACTGCCTCCTCACCCTGGAGGACAGGCAGCACCTGCTGGAAGAGCGCTCCGAAGCCCGCCGCCTCCGCCTGGTGCGCAAGGTGATGCACCGCGAAGCGGGAATCGTCGCCGCCCTGCACGCCGTACCCGCCCCGCTCGCCGACCTGGGCCACCTCCCCCACCGCAACTAGCTCCGCCTCCCCCCGCTCCTCCCACCCGGCCGACCCTCGCCGCTCCCGCCCTTCCGCCTTCTTTCAGGAAGCCTTCCTAAAAGAAGGTCACCGAAGCGCAGGTGCGCCCGAAGGTCCGATGACCGGGTGGTACCCACCCACCCGCGCACACCGTCGTACTCGTTCGCGTGTTCGAGTGTTGATTCGCCCTATTGTTGGCTGTTGGGATTGTTCAACAATCCTCTACCGTGGTGCGGCACACACTCCCACTCTTGCGAGGTGAGCACCATGAGCAGCAGCACGACGGAGAGCGTCGAGAAAGACGGCCCACTGGCCTGGTTCCACGCTCTCGGCCGCAACGGGAAAAGGGCGTTCATCGGCGCTTTCGGCGGCTTCGGACTGGACTCGTACGACTTCCAGGTCCTCCCCCTCGGACTCGTCGCGATCACCGCCTTCTTCGACCTCACCCAGGGCCAGGCCGGCCTGCTCACCACGGTCACCCTGGTGGTCAGCGCCATCGGCGGCGTGATCGCCGGCATCCTGGCCGACCGGATCGGCCGGGTCCGCACCCTCATGATCACGGTCGTCACGTACGCGGTCTTCACCGTCCTGTGCGGCTTCGCCACCAGCTACGAAACCCTGCTGGTCTTCCGCGCCCTGCAAGGACTGGGCTTCGGCGGCGAGTGGGCGGCCGGCGCGATCCTCGTCGCCGAGTACTGCAAGCCCCGGTACCGAGGCCGGACCGTGGCGTTCATCCAGAGCTCGTGGGCGGTCGGCTGGGGCCTGTCCGTGGTGGTCTCCACGGTGGTGTTCACCCTGCTCCCGCAGGACTTCGCGTGGCGGGTGCTGTTCTGGACCGGCGCGCTGCCCGCCGTCCTGCTCATCTACCTGCGCCGCACGGTCCAGGATTCCCCCGACGCCACCCGACGCCGCGCCGACAGCGCGGAGAAGGGCTCGATCAGGGCCATCTTCACGGGCGACCTGACCCGCACCACCCTGTTTGCCTCCCTGCTGGCCACCGGCGTCCAAGGCGGCTACTACACGCTCGCGTCCTGGCTCCCGACGCACCTGAAGACCGAGCGCGGCCTGACCTTCATGGACACCGGCGGGTACCTGGCGCTGGTGATCACCGGCGCGTTCACCGGCTACGTCTGCGGCGGGTACGTCACCGATCGGCTGGGGCGCAAGAAGACGTTCGCGCTGTTCGCCGTCCTGTCGTCGGGGCTGATCGTGCTCTACACCCGGGTCCCGGACGGTGCGAACACCACGATCCTGCTCCTCGGCTTCCCGCTCGGGTTCTGCACGTCGGCGATCTTCAGCGGTTTCGGGTCGTTCCTCGCCGAGCTCTACCCGACCGCGCTGCGCGGCACCGGCCAGGGCTTCACCTACAACTTCGGCCGTGCGGTCGGCGCGCTGTTCCCCGCCCTGGTCGGGTTCACGGCCGACCGGATGGGCGTCGGCGGCGCGTTGATCGTCGGCTCGATCGCGTACGGGGTCGCGGTCGTGGCACTGGTGGGGCTGCCCGAGACGAGAGGACGGGAACTGCTGTGAGCACAGGACTCGACACCCCGGCGGACGTCCGCCGCACCGCCACCGGCCCGACCGCCGGCCTGGCCGACGGGTACGCGCAGACCAACCTCATCGCCGTGCCCCGGGACTGGGCGTACGAGATGCTGCTGTTCGCCCAGCGCAACCCCAAGCCGTGCCCGGTGCTGGACGTGACGGACCCGGGTTCGCCGCGCACCGCCCTCGCCCCGACCGCCGACCTGCGCCGCGACCTGCCCCGCTACCGGGTGTGGGAGCACGGCGAGCCGACCACCGAACCCACCGACGCGACCGAGTACTGGCGCGACGACCTGGTGTCGTTCCTGATCGGGTGCAGCTTCACGTTCGAGCACGCCCTCACCCGGGCCGGCATCCCCCTGCGCCACCTCGAACAGGGCCGCAACGTCCCGATGTACGTGACCGACCGCGAATGCCGCCCGGCAGGCCGCCTGCACGGTCCGGTGGTGGTCAGCATGCGGTACGTCCCGGCGGACCTGGTCGAGCGGGCCCGCGAGATCACCGCCCGGATGCCCGCCGTGCACGGCGCTCCCGTGCACGCGGGCGACCCGTCCGCCTTGGGCGTGCGCGACCTCGACCGGCCCGACTTCGGCGACCCGTGCACCCCGCACGACGGGGACGTGCCGGTGTTCTGGGCGTGCGGCGTCACTCCGCAGGCGGCGCTGGTGGCATCCGCACCACCGTTCGCCATCACGCACGCGCCGGGGTACATGTTCGTCACCGACGTCCGCGACACCGACTACCGCGTCTGACCGCGTTCCAGCGGCCCCGGCTCGGTGATCAGCCGAGCCGGCGGCCCAGGTCGTCCAGCCCGTTCCAGGCGGCGAGGCACCCGTAGGCCAGCGCCGCGCCCAAGGGCCACGCCAGCACGCCCCACCAGACTTCGAGCACCGGCGCGACGGCGATGACGTCACCCACCTCGGGCGCGTCCGGCAGCGGGTACCTGCCGGCCGCCGACCCGATCCCGGTGCGCTGCGCGAGGTAGGCGGCCACCCCGCCGCCCAGCGTCGCCGCGATCAGCACGACCGGTCCCCGCCGTTCCCGCAGCATCCACACCGCGATACCGGTCAGCAGGCCCGCGCCGAGCCCGATCAGCACGAACAGCATCAACCCGTCGAGCCGGTGGTAGCTCTCCCCGAGGACCGGGACGAGTGAGGAGTCCTGCGCGATCACCTTGTTCTGCGGCGGTGCCAGCCACGCCCACAACCACCCGGCGGGCAACCCGAACAGCGCGATCGTCGACAGCACCGCGAACGCCGGCAGCAGGTCGGGCTTCACCACCACCCGGGGGCGCGGCGGCTCGTAGCGGTAGATGAAGACGGGCGGCACGCGAACGGGCGCGGCCCGCTCGTCCACCGGTTGATCCGCCACGCACGACCTCCCCTGCCCGAACCCGACCAGGGGAGGTTACCGCGCGGAGGTGATCTCCCCGTGGCGGCTGCACGTGGCCGTCCAGCCCGCCGGCGTCACCTGGACCACCATCCGGCGCGCGCAGGCCGAGCAGAACCTCGGCGGGTCGAGCACCCGGAGGCGCACCGCGCACGCGGAGTGGTCCCGGGCCGCGAGGTCCACGCCGCAGTAGCCGCAGTGGACGGCGGGTCCGGTCACAGGCTCCGGCCCAGTTCCTTGATCGGCATGGCGAGCTCCTGGAGCATGTCCAGGTCGTCCTGGGCGGGGCGGCCCAGGTTGGTGAGGTAGTTGCCGACGATGATCGCGTTGATGCCGCCGAGCATCCCCCGCTTCGCCCCGAGGTCGCCGAAGGTGAGCTCCCGCCCGCCCGCGAACCGCAGGATCGTGCGCGGCAGCGCGAGCCGGAACGCGCCCACCACCCGCAACGCCTCCGGCCCCGCCACGACCGGGAAGTTCTCGTAGGGCGTGCCGGGGTTGGGGATCAGGAAGTTCAACGGCACCTCGTCCGGTTCGAGCGAGGCGAGCTGGCCCGCGAACTCGGCGCGCTGGGCGAGCGTCTCCCCCATCCCGATGATCCCGCCGCAGCAGACCTCCATGCCGGCCTCGCGGACCATGCGGAGGGTGTCCCGGCGCTCTTCCCACGAGTGGGTGGTGACGACCTGCGGGAAGTGCGAGCGGGCCGTTTCGAGGTTGTGGTTGTAGCGGTGGACGCCCATCGCGACCAGCTCGTCGACCTGCTCCTGGGTCAGCATGCCGAGGGAGCAGGCGATCTGGATGTCGTTGCCGTCGTCCCGGATCGCCTTGATCCCGTCGCGGACCTGGGAGAGCAACCGCTTGTCCGGCCCGCGCACGGCGGCCACGATGCAGAACTCGGTGGCACCGGTGTCGGCGGTCTGCCGGGCGGCGCGCACCAGCCCGGGGACGTCGAGCCACGCCGACCGGACCGGCGAGGGGAACTGGCCGGACTGCGAGCAGAAGTGGCAGTCCTCGGGACAGCCCCCGGTCTTGAGCGACACGATCCCCTCGACCTCGACCTCGGGGCCGCACCAGCGCACCCGCACCCGGTGGGCGAGTTCGAGGAGCTCGGGGATGCGGTCGTCGGGCAGCCGGAGCACTTCGAGCACCTGCTCCTCGGACAGACCGACGCCGCGCTCCAGCACCTGTTCACGGGCAACGCCCAGGACATCGACCTGTTCGGGGGCTGCGGTCACGACTTCTCCAGGGGTTGTCCGGCGGTAGTCCGCCGGCCAGTCTGCCGCACCGCCCGGGGCACCACTGAGCGACGTACGTCACTGCCCCTTCGGGCCTCTGCCCCGTGGCGGCGGAGGCCGCCGCACCGTCAGGGGGTGGGGTCGGCGTGGGAGATCAGCAGGTGTGGGGGGCGGCGAACTTGTCCGGGTCGAAGGTGCCGCCGAACCACGGGGACAGGGAGGTCCGGGCCAGGTCCAGGAAGTCCGGTCGGCCCAGGGTGGCCGCGCCGTCGGGGAGGACGCCCAGGAGGGGGCCGCCGGCGGCTTCCGGGAGGTCGTGGAGGTTGCAGAGGGCGGCCAGGTCCGGGTGGGCGGGCCAGCGGCCGATGATCACCCCCGCCGACTCCAGGCCCCGGTGCAGGAGGGCTTCGGTGGTCAGGGCCGTCGTGTTGAGGGTGCCCAGGCCCGCGTGGGCCACCACCAGCACCGGGGCGTTCAGGGCCCAGGCCGCGTCGGCGATGGTGGTGCCGTTGTCGTCGAACCGGACCAGCAGGCCGCCCGCGCCTTCGACCAGGACCAGGTCGTGGGTGGCGTGCAGCTCCACGGCCGCCGCCGCCATCTCGCTCGGGCGGAGGGTCGGGGCCCCCACCCTCCTGGCGGCGGTGGCGGGGGCCAGGGGGTCGGGGTACCTGCGCAGCTCACGGGTGGTCACCCGGCCCGCCAGGCGGACCACCTCGGCCAGGTCTCCCGGCTCGCCCGGGGCGATGCCGGTCTGCGCGGGCTTGAGTACGGCCACCCGGCGGCCGTCGGCGGCTGCCAGGGCGGCCAGGGCGGCGACCACCACGGTTTTGCCGACCTCGGTTCCCGTACCGGTGATCACGAGGACGCTCACGGGCACTCACCCTACGACTACACGGAGCGTGGTTGCCGGCCACGTTCTAGCATCACGCGCATGGGTGAAGTCGTTCTCTACGGTGCGGACTGGTGTGGCGATTGCCGACGGGCCAAGACCTGGCTGCGGGAGCACGAAGTGGCGTTCCGGGACGTCGACGTGGAGCACGACGACGCGGCCCGGGACGAGGCCGTCGAGCTCGCGGGCGGGCGGAAGAACATCCCGGTGGTCGTCCTCGCCGACGGCACCGTGCTCGTCGAGCCCACGAACGTGCAGCTCGCCGCCGCCATCGAGGGCTGAAGTCGTTGGCCGGGAAGCAGAAGGGGCGGAAGAGGGCCGGCGCTGCCGTGGCGCGGCGGAAGGCCGGGCGGGGCAGGGCCGGACGGGGTGATCGGGCCGGTGCGGGCGGGAAGGGCAGGGCGGCTCGGAAAGCCAAGGCCGACAACTGGTTCACCAGGTTGTCCGGGTGGGGGCAGACCGGCCTGGTCCTCGCCGGCCTGGTCGCCGCGGTCGGCGCGCACCTCCTGCTCTGGGGCGCGGTGATCCCGGCGGTCGGCTCGGTCGTGGGGCGGGTTCCGGTGCTGTCGACCGTCGTGGGCTGGTTGTTCGGCGGCGGGGCGTTCGTCGCGCTGGGCGTGCTCGGCATCAACCACGATTCCGCCGAACCGGCGACGCGTCGCCGGTTGAAGATCATCGCGATCGTCTGGGCGGCGGTCGGTGTGCTGTGCATCCCCACCGGCTACGCGAACGACGTCGTGCTGCCCTCCGACTACTGGGCCGGTGTCTACGCCGGCGCGTACGGGGTGGCCGCCGTGCCGCTGACGCTCACCGCCGCGCTGCTGCTGTGGGCTCTCGCGGTGAAGGTGCTGCGGATCAAGGACCGCGAGCCCACGCACCGGTCGACGGGGTGGGTGCTGGTCGCCTACGGGGCGTTGCTGCTGGTGTGGGGGTCGAGCCTGCTCCGGATGTGAGGCGGGCCGCGCCCGCGTCCGGGGGCGGGGCGGACGCCCCACCTCCGGAGGCGGCGGGGTCAGCGCTTGTGCCAGACCCCCACGGGCGCGCCGCTGTGCAGGTCGTCGAGCCTGCCCACGCCGAGCTTGCCGTTGGTGGCCCGGCTGTCGATGAAGACGTCGCCCTGGTGGGAGTCGAACGTCCACAACTGCTCGTCGCCGCCGAGGCCGCAGGTCCACATCTGGACCCGGCCGCCTTCGAGGTCGATCTCCTCCAGCGCGGCGTCCAGGCACTTGCCGTTGAGCCGGTTCACCAGGAGGGTCCCGCGCCCGTGGGACACCGGGGTCCACTTCTGCTCGTCGCCGCCGAGACCGCAGGTCCACAACTGCACCCGGCCGCCCTCGACGTCGATCTCCTCCAGCGCGGCGTCCAGGCACAGCCCGGTCCCCCGCAGCTCCAGCCGCCCATCGCCCCAGGCCGTGTACCTCCCCGAGGTGAACGGGGCCGCGCCGGCGGGTGTCGCCGTCAGGCCGAGCAGGACGCACGCCGCTACGAGAACTCCGAGTTTTCGCATGCGCCCCAACGTACTCAGACCCGGGCGGCGGCGACCACCGCTTTGCAGATCGCGGCGACGTCGGCGTCGGTGCTCACGAACGGCGGCATGGTGTAGATCAAGTCCCGGAACGGGCGCAGCCACACGCCGTGCTCCACGGCCGCCGCGGTGGCCGCCGCCAGGTCGACCTGGTGATCCAGTTGCACGACGCCGATCGCGCCCAGCACGCGCACGTCGCCGGGCGCGTCGGCGAGTCCCGCGCGGAGGCCGGCGGAGATGCGCGCGACGGACGACCGCCAGTCCTGGGACAGCAGCAGTTCGACGGACGCCAGCGCGACGGCGCACGCGAGCGGGTTGCCCATGAACGTCGGGCCGTGCGCCAGCACGGGCACTTCGCCGCGCGAGATCCCCTCGGCGACCCGCGACGTGCACAGGGTGGCGGCCAGGGAGAGGTAGCCGCCGGTCAACGCCTTGCCCACGCACATGATGTCCGGGCTGATCGCGGCGTGGTCGGCGGCGAACAGCTCGCCGGTGCGGCCGAACCCGGTGGCGATCTCGTCGAAGATCAGCAGCACGTCGTGGGTCAGCGTGAGCTCCCGCAGCACGTGCAGGTAGCGGGGGTCGTGGAACCTCATGCCGCCCGCCCCCTGCACGACGGGTTCCACGATGACGGCGGCGAGTTCGTCGGCGTGCTCTTCGACGAGCCGCGCGAGCTCTTCGACGTACGCGGTTTCCAGGTGGCGCGGCGGTGGGCCGGCGAACACCTGCTCGGGCAGGACCCCGCGCCACAGCGAGTGCATCCCGCCCTCGGGGTCGCACACGGACATCGGCTGGAAGGTGTCGCCGTGGTAGCCGCCGCGCCAGGTGAGCAGCCGCCGCTTCGCCGGCCGCCCCTGGGAGCGCCAGTGCTGGAGGGCCATCTTGACGGCGACCTCGACCGACACCGACCCGGAGTCGCACAGGAACACGTGTCGCAGTGGTTCGGGGGTGATGTCGACGAGCGCGGCGCACAGCGCCACGGCCGGTTCGTGGGTGAGGCCGCCGAACATGACGTGGCTCATCCGGCCGAGCTGGTCGCGGACGGCGGCGTCGAGGACGGGGTGGCGGTAGCCGTGGATGGCGGCCCACCAGGAGGACATGCCGTCGACGAGTTCGCGGCCGTCGTCCAGCCGGAGCCGGACACCCCGGGCCGAGGTGACGACCAGCGGCTGGTGGGTGCCCGGCATCGGGCCGTACGGGTGCCAGACGTGGGCCTGGTCCAGTGTCAGCAGCTCATCGCGGTCCACGGGGCGACAGGCTAACCGGCAGCGTGTGCAGCCCGCGCATGAGCGTGCTGGCGCGCCAGCGGAGCGTCTCGGGCGGGGCGGCGAGCTCGATGTCGTACCGGTCGAGCAGGGTGCCGACGGCGATCTCGCCTTCGAGCCGGGCCAGCGGTGCGCCCAGGCAGTGGTGGACGCCGTGGCCGAACGCGAGGTGCCCGCCGGCGGGCCGGGTGATGTCGAAGGTCCCGGCGTCGGGGAACCGGTTCTCGTCGCGGTTGGCGGACAGCAGCGACACGAGCACGAATTCGCCCGCCGGGATGGTCACGTCGCCGAGGGTCACCTCCTCGGTGGTGAACCGGAAGGTGGCCTGGTTGATCGGGCCCTCGTAGCGGAGGAACTCCTCGACCGCGCCGGGCAGCAGCGTCCGGTCGGCGCGCAGCTTGTCGAGCTGCTCGGGGTGGAGCAGGAGGCTGTGGACGCCGGTGGCGATCAGGTTGACGGTCGTCTCGTGGCCCGCGACGAGCAGCAGGAACGCCATGGAGATCAGCTCGACCTGGTCGAGCCGGTCGTTCTCGTCGGTGGCGTGGACGAGGGCGCTGAAGATGTCGTCGCCGGGGTCGGCGCGCTTGGCGTCGACGAGGCCGTTCAGGTAGCCGGCCATGGCGGGGCCGGCGGCTTCGACGAGGTGCGGTTCGTTGCCCGCCACCAGGATGGTGGACCAGCGGCGGAAGTCGTCGCGGTCCTCCGGCGGGATGCCGAGCATCTCGCAGATGACGGTGATGGGCAGCGGGAGGGCGAGGGCCTCGACGAGGTCGGTCTCGCGCCGGCCGGCGACGGCGTCGAGGAGCTCGTCCGTGATCTGTTGGACGCGCGGGCGGAGCTGTTCGACGCGGCGGGCGGTGAACGCCTTGGTGACGAGCTTGCGCATCCGGGTGTGGGTGGGCGGGTCGCTGTTGAGCATGTGCTTGACCAGCGACTGCTCGAACTGGGTGGGTTCGGTGCCGGTGAAGTGCCGTTCGAACAGCGGCTGAAAGCCCGCGAAGTCCTTGCTGAACCTCGGGTCGGCGAGGGCGAGCCGGCCTTCGTCGTAGCGGCTGACGAGCCAGACCTTGAGGCCGCGCGGCAGCAGGACCGGCCGGGCGGCGGATTCCTCGCGCAGGTGGGCGTGGAAGGCGTGCGGGTCCTGGAAGTACTCCTCGCCGAGTTCGGCGAGGGCGGTGGCGTGGTCGGTGTTCTCCCCCATGGGAACCCCTCCGGTAGTCGAGTTAACCCTGTTCACTCAACGACCGGAGGGGTGCCCGCGTGCCTCGACCGGGCCAACGCCACCCGATTGGACCAGCCGGCCTGTCCGACCACTCCCGAAAGGGCGGCGCAGGGGGATCAGCCGAGGCATCCCGGGCCGAGCAACGCCTTCAGGTCACCCATCAACGACGGCGTCGGGCGGACCCGCAGCGCGTCGTCGAGCTTGAGCAGGGTGTTCCGGCTCGCGTTGATGATCAGGTTCAGGTGCACCTCGGTGGTGCCGGGGTGCGCCTTGAGCACTTCCTTCAACGAGGTCACCAGCTTCGGGTCGCAGCGCGACGCCGACACCTTCAGCTTCAGCGCCTGCGCGCCCAGTTCCGACAGGTCGGGCACCACCAGGTCGTTGGCGATCAGCGAGATCCGGTCCTCGCGCTTGGCGACCCGCGCCTTGACCAGCACGATCGCGTCCTCGGCCACCGACATGCCGTGCACCGTGTAGCTCTTGGGGAAGAACAGCACCTCGATGCCGCCGGCCAGGTCCTCCAGTTGCGCGGACGCCCACGGCTCGCCGTTCTTGTTGACCCGCCTGGTCACCGACGCGAGGATGCCGCCGAGCGTGACCTGCGTGCCGTCCGGCACGTCGCCTTCCAGGATGCGCGCGATGGAAGCGTCCGAATAGGACTCCAGCACCTGTTCCACGCCGTTGAGCGGGTGCCCGGACACGTACAGGCCGAGCATCTCCCGCTCCAGCGTCAACTGGTGCTTGGGCTCCCAGTACTCGTCGGGGATCTTCACGTCGAAGACGCTGCCCGCGCCGTCGTCGCCGCCGCCGTCGCCGAACAGGTCGAACTGGCCGCGCGCCTCTTCCTTCTTGGTCAGCATGACCGCGTCGACCGCCTCGACGTGGACCATGTGCAGGCCCTTGCGCGGGTGGCCGAGCGAGTCGAACGCGCCCGCCTTGATCAGCGATTCCACGACCTTCTTGTTGCACACCGTGGCGTCGACCTTGCGCAGGAAGTCGGAGAAGTCGACGAACTTCCCCTTCTCCTTGCGGGACTTGATGATCCCCTCGACCACGTTCGCGCCGACGTTGCGGATCGCGCCCAGGCCGAACCGGATGTCGTCGCCGACCGCGACGAACTCGCGCTCGGACTCGTTGACGTCCGGCGGCAGCACGGTGATGCCCATGCGCCGGCACTCGGCCAGGTAGATCGCGGACTTGTCCTTGTTGTCCGAGTTCGTGGTCAGCAGCGCCGCCATGTACTCGCCCGGGTAGTTCGCCTTGAGGTACGCGGTCCAGTACGCGATCAGGCCGTACGCGGCGGAGTGCGCCTTGTTGAACGCGTAGTCGGCGAACGGGACCAGGATGTCCCACAGGGTCTTGATGGCCGCGGCGGAGTAGCCGCCGGCCACCATGCCCCTCTCGAAGCCCTCGAACTCCTTGTCGAGGATCTCCTTCTTCTTCTTGCCCATCGCGCGGCGCAGCAGGTCCGCCTGGGCCAGCGAGTAGCCGGCCACCTTCCGCGCGATCGCCATCACCTGCTCCTGGTACACGATCAGCCCGTAGGTGGTGTCCAGGATCTCCGCGAGCGAGTCCTTGAGCTCCTCGTGGATCGGCACGATGTCCTGCTGCTTGTTCTTGCGCAGCGCGTAGTTCGTGTGCGAGTTCGCGCCCATCGGACCGGGCCGGTAGAGCGCGATGACCGCCGAGACGTCCTCGAAGTTGTCCGGGCGCATCAGCCGCAGCAGGTCGCGCAGCGCGCCGCCGTCGAGCTGGAACACGCCCAGCGTGTCGCCACGGCCGAGGAGCTCGTAGGTCTTCTTGTCCTCCAGCGGGACCGTGGTGATGTCGACGTCGCCCTTGCCGTTGAGGGCGATGTTCTTGAGCGCGTCGTCGATCGTGGTCAGGTTGCTCAGGCCCAGGAAGTCCATCTTGAGCAGGCCGAGCGTCTCGCAGGTCGGGTAGTCGAACTGGGTGATGATCGAGCCGTCCTGGGGCCGCCGCCACACCGGGATGTGGTCCATCAGCGGTTCCGCGGACATGATCACCGCGCAGGCGTGCACGCCCGCGTTGCGGATCAGGCCCTCCAGGCCCCGGCCGGTGTCGATGATCTCCTTGACCTGCGGGTCGGTGTCGTAGAGGGCGCGCACCTCGGCGGCTTCCGAGTACCGCTTGTGCGACGCGTCGAACACGCCCGCCAGCGGGATGTCCTTGCCCATCACGGCGGGCGGCATCGCCTTGGAGATGCGGTCGGCCACCGCGTAGCCGGGCTGGCCGTAGAGCACGCGGGCGGAGTCCTTGATCGCGGCCTTGGCCTTGATGGTGCCGAACGTGATCACCTGGGCGACCTTGTCCGAGCCCCACTTCTCCGTCACGTACCGGATCACGTCACCGCGCCGGCGCTCGTCGAAGTCGATGTCGATGTCGGGCGGGCTGACCCGGTCCGGGTTGAGGAACCGCTCGAAGATCAGGCCGTGCGCCAGCGGGTCCAGGTCGGTGATGCCCATCGCGTAGGCGATCAGCGCGCCCGCCGCGGAGCCCCGGCCGGGGCCGACCCGGATGCCGTTCTCCTTGGCCCAGTTGATGAAGTCCGCCACCACCAGGAAGTAGGACGGGAAGCCCATCTGGAGGATGACGTCGATCTCGAACTCGACCTGCTTCGCGTGGACCTCGTCCACGCCGCCCGGGAACCGGCGCTTCATGCCGGCCCACACCTCTTCCCGGAAGTAGTCGGCCTCGGTCAGGCCGTCCGGCGTCGGGTAGCGCGGCATCAGGTTCTGGAACGCGAACATGCCGGTGGTGTCGACCTTCTCGGCCACCAGCAGGGTGTTGCGGCACCCCTCCTGCCAGGCGTCGGACGAGTCGATCGCGCGCATCTCCTCCGGCGACTTCAGGTAGTAGCCGGAGCCGTCGAACTTGAACCGGCTCGGGTCCTGCAACGTCTTGCCGGTCTGCACGCACAGCAGCGCGTCGTGCGCCTCGCGGTCCTCGGCGTAGGTGTAGTGCGAGTCGTTGGTCACCACGAACGGGATCGCGAGCTTGCGGGCGACCTCCATCAGCCCGCCGCGCACCCGGCTCTCGATCTCGATGCCGTGGTCCATCAGCTCGACGAAGAAGTTGTCCGCGCCGTAGATGTCGCGCCACTTGGCGGCGGCCTCCAGGGCCTCCTTCTCGTGGCCCAGCCGCAGCCGGGTCTGCACCTCGCCCGACGGGCAGCCGGTCGTCGCCATCAGCCCCGCCGAGTGCTCGGCGATCAGCTCGGCGTCCATCCGCGCCCACTTGCCCAACTGGCCCTCGGTGGAGGCGCGGCTGGACAGCTTCATCAGGTTGTGCAGGCCCTCGTTGGTGCGCGCCCAGATCGTCTGGTGGGTGTACGCGCCGGACGCCGAGACGTCGTCGGACTTCTGGCCGGGGTCGCCCCACAGCACGCGCTTCTTGTTGAACCGGGACTCGGGTGCCAGGTACGCCTCGATGCCCACCACGGGCTTGATCCCGGCCGCCGTCGCCTGCCGGTAGAAGTCGTACGCGCCGTACATGTTGCCGTGGTCGGTGATCGCGGCGGCACCCATGCCGAGGCGCTCGCACTCGGCGAACATGTCCTTCAGCTTCGCCGCGCCGTCCAGCATCGAGTACTCGGTGTGCACGTGGAGGTGCACAAACGAGTCGGACACCCTACCCCCCGGAGGATCGAAGTGGGCCCGGATCGTCGCGCGGGCAAGACGCCCGCGAGCCTAGTTGCCCGCGTCGCGCGGCCGCCGCCGGGGGCACCGCCCGGACGCCTCCGATTCTGCCCCGGCGGGCCCCGTCCGGCCCAGTCGACACACGGGGTCGCGACGGCGTCACCCGGCGGGGCGAGCGCAGGAAGATCCGCCCAGGGGGTAGCGTTCGAGGGGTGGTAGCGCCGGATCCCGTCGACGCCCGTCTCCTGGCCATGCTCGCCGAGATGGGCCGGGCCGCCGTGCACGAGCTCGCCGCGCGGCTGGGCATGGACCCGCGCGAGGCGGCGACCCGGCTGATCACCCTGTCCGGCAGCGGACTGCCGCTGCTGGTGGGCGTGGAGTGCGACCCGAACGGCATCCGCAAGGCGTTGGCGAACAGCGTGGCGTGGGGCAACTACACCGGACCGGCGCAGGCCGGGCCGGGGCAGGCGGCGCGCGCGACCCCGGCCGGGCCCTACCCGCCCGCGCCCGGCACGGTTCGCGGCACGCCCTCGGGCTCCTACCGGCCGGGCCCGCCCAGCGCCCCGTTCCCCGCGCAGCAGCCGCCGCAGCCACCCTCGGCGCACGAACCGATGACCACGTGGGGCCCGCCGCAGTCCTCGGGCTGGGCCCGAGGCGACCACGCGCCCGCGCCCAAGCCCCGGACCGGCAAGGTCGGCTCGACCCTGGAGACCGAGGGCCTGGAGGGCGCGCGGTTCACCATCCAGTTGGTGGAGGTCGTGGACCCGGCCGACTTCCTGTTCACCGCGGCCGGTTACAAGCTGGCCGACGGTGAGCGCGCGGTCGTCGTGCACACCGAGCTGGCGAACACCGGAGCGGTGACGTTCAACGCGCTGCCCGACATGTACCTGGTGCTGATGACGAACGCGGGCGAGACGATCGGCAAGGCACCGGTGTCGCTGTCGTCCCGGCCGCCGCACAAGATCGGCGTGCAGCCCGGTGAGACGGCGGGCGGGCACACCGTCTACGTGCTGCCGGAGAACACCGCCGTCACCTCGGTCCGGTGGAGCTCCCGCCCCGAGACCGACCTGAACACCCTGGTCTGGACGGTCGACGACTAGCCGCACCGCCCTCGGGCCCGGTGCGCCCTACTCGCCGGCCTCCGCCGGGCGCTGGTGGCCGCACGGCACCGGCGCACCGGTCCGGTCGACCACCTCGGCGTCCGCGCCCGAGTTCACCCACACGGTGACGCCCTCGTCGTGGACCACGACGTTGAACGGCGACTCTTCCACCGCCGAGGTCGCCACGGTGAACTCCTCCCCCGGCCGCAACCAGTGGTCGGTGCCCCCCGGTTCGACCCACAGGCAGAGCAGACCTTCGGTCTCGTTGCTCACGCTGGTCCTCGACACACCACCGACGTTAGTCGACCCGCTTCGCGCGGCGGGCACGGCCTCGCCCGGACGTGCCCCGGCCGGTGGGGTCCGCCCAGGTCCGCGAGGACGGCGATCCAGCCCGCCCGGAACCGCCTCAGTCGTTGCGGCGGAACAGCTTCCCGAGGAACGAGCGCTTCGCCGGAGCGGCCTCGGGCTCCGGTGGCGCGGCGGGCGGGGGCGGGGGCGGTGCGCTCGCCGGCACGGCCTCGGGCAGGTCGCCGCCGATCACCGCCGGCGCGACGCTCCAGCCGTCCGGGTCGACCGACGGCGGGGCGAACCGGCCGCCGTACGCCGTCCCGTCCTCCGCGACCGGCGAACCGTGGGCCTGGTCGAGCGGCGCGCCGAACGGCTGGTGCGCGACCGCCCCGTCGTCCGGCCGGGGTGCCGCCGGGCGGACCCGGCGCTCCTCCGGCGGCGCGTGCCGCCGCGCCCGGTGCTGCGCCTCGGCCGCCGCCCACGCGTCGGGCGAGCCGGTGGCCGGGCCCGCCGGGGCGGCGCGGTAACGCCCCCCGCCGGTTCCGGCTGCCGGGATGCCTCGCGGCGGCGTGCGATCCGGGTCGTCGTAGTGCGCTGACACCACGCGTACCTCCCCATACGAGCGGACCGACGACGCAACGTTACGCGATCGCGACCTCGGAACGGGAGGACTCGCCCGGTGCCGGACCCGACCGGGCCGCAGCCACCGGGACCACGCCGACCCGGCCGGAGCGTCAGCCCTCGGCGCGCAGCAGCTCCAGCGCGTCCGTCAGGTCGGCCGGGTACTCGCTGGTGTAGTCCACCCACCGGCCGTCGGCCGGGTGGTGGAAGCCCAGCGTGCGGGCGTGCAGCCACTGCCGGGTCACGCCCAGCCGCTTGGCCAGCGACGGGTCCGCGCCGTAGGTCAGGTCGCCGACGCACGGGTGGCGCAGCGCGGAGAAGTGCACCCGGATCTGGTGGGTGCGCCCGGTTTCCAGATGCACGTCCAGCAGCGACGCCGCCCGGAACGCCTCCACCACCTCGTAGTGGGTGATGCTCGGCCTGCCGTTCGCCATCACCGCGAACTTGTAGTCGTGCTTGGGGTGCCGGTCGATCGGCGCGTCGATGGTGCCCTTGATCGGGTCGGGGTGGCCCTGCACCAGCGCGTGGTACAGCTTGTCGACCGTCCGGTCCTTGAACGCCTGCTTGAGCACCGAGTACGCGTTCTCGCTCTTCGCGACCACCATCACGCCGGTCGTGCCGACGTCCAGCCGGTGCACCACGCCCTGCCGCTCGGCCGCGCCGGACGTGGCGATCCGCACCCCGGCGGCGGCGAGCCCGCCGACCACGGTCGGACCGGTCCAGCCGGGACTCGGGTGCACGGCCACGCCGACCGGCTTGTCCACCACGATGATGTCGTCGTCCTCGTGCAGGACCGCCAGGCCCTCCACGGCGATCGCCTGCACCACCACCGGGCGTTCCGGTTCGGGGAGGGTCACCTCCAGCCACGAGCCGGCGATCAGCCGGTCGGACTTGCCGGCGGGCTGCCCGTCGAGCACCACGCCCCCGGACTCGGTGAGCCCGGCGACGACCGTGCGGGACAGGCCGAGCAGCTTGGCCAGGCCCGCGTCGACGCGCATCCCGTCCAGCCCGTCGGGGACGGGCAGCGTGCGGTAGTCGCTCATGCGTTCTTCACCGGCTTCACGTGGCGGGTTCCGTCGTAGTCGCGCTGCATCGCGGCCAGGACCACGATGATCGCGCCGCCCGCGGAGATGGCGGAGTCGGCGATGTTGAACACCGGGAAGAAGGTGCCGTGGGGCTCGATCACCGAGATGAAGTCCACGACGTGGCCGCGCAGCGGGCCCGGCGACCGGAACAGCCGGTCGACCAGGTTGCCCAGCGCGCCGCCGAGCACCAGCCCGAGACCGACCGCCCAGCCCACCGAGCGCAGCTTGCGGGCGATCCACAGGATGAACCCGACCACGACGCACGCGATCAGGGCGAGCACCACCGTCCAGCCCTCGGCCAGGCCGAAGGCCGCGCCCGCGTTGCGCAGGAACGAGAGGTGGACCAGCCCGCCGAGCAGCTCGACCGGTTCCCGACCCTCCAGCTCCGCGACCGCGATCACCTTGGTCGCGATGTCCAGCGCCAGCACCACCGGCGCGATCACCGCGAGCAGCGCCACCCGGCTCTTCGGTGGCGGCTCGGCGGTGCCGGTGTCCGGATCAGCGGGGACGTCCCGGTGCTCCGGCTCGGTGTTGGGATCGGTGCTCACCGGGCCATTGTCCAGCATCCCCTCAGCGCAGGAACGGCGGGAGCGCCCGCTCGTCGTTCTCCGGCACCCACCGGCCGTCGACGATCCGGTACGGCCACCGCGAGCCCTCGACCACGAGGGACCGCAGCGCCGCGACGAACCGGTCCACGTGCTCGGCGGTGCTGCCCAGGCCCAGCGACGCGCGCAGCGCCCGCTTGCCGTCGGTCAGCCGGTGCACGGCGATGTGCGCGCAGAACGCGCCGTCGCGCACGCCGATGCCGTGCTCGGCGGACAGCGCGGCGGCCAGGAAGCCGACGTCCTGCCCGGCCACCACGAAGCTCACCACGCCCACCCGGTCCTGGCCGGGCCCGAACAGGGACAGCTCGTGCACGCCGGGCACGGTCGCCAGGCCGGCGCGCAACCGCGCCAGGAGCTCCTGCTCGTGCGCGGTGGTCTGCTCCCAGTGCCGGCCCAGCACGTCGCAGGCCACCGCGAGGGCGTGCACGCCCACCACGTTCGGCGAGCCGGCCTCGTGCCGCTCCGGCACCGCCGACCAGGCCACGCCCAGCCGGTCCCCGTGGTCGGTGACCCGCGTGGTCGCGCCGCCGCCGACCAGGTAGGGATCGGCGGCCTGGAGCCAGTCGGCCCGGCCGACCAGCACACCGGTGCCGAACGGGGCGTAGACCTTGTGGCCGGACAGCACCGCGTAGTCCACGTCGAGCGCGCGCAGGTCCACCGGGCGGTGCGGGGCGAGCTGCGCGGCGTCCAGCGCGACGCGCGCGCCGTGCCGGCGGGCCACCGCGGCGAGCTCGGCCACCGGCCACAGCTCGCCGGTGACGTTGGACGCGCCGGTCACCACGACCAGCCGGGGGCCCTCGGGGGTGGCGCGCAGCGCGCGGTCCAGCTCCAGCACGGCCTCGGCGGGCGTCGCCGGGGTGGTCAGCCGGCGCACGTTCGGGCCGCGCCACGGCAGCAGCGCGGCGTGGTGCTCGGTGTCGAACAGCACCACGGACGTGTGCCGGGGCAGGCTGCGGGCCAGCAGGTTCAGCGAGTCGGTGGTGTTGCGGGTGAACACCACCGTGTCCTGGGGGCGCGCGCCGAGGAACCGGCGGACCGAGTCGCGGGCCTGCTCGTAGACGCGGGTGGACACCTGGGAGGCGAACCCCGCGCCCCGGTGCACGCTGGCGTACCAGGGCAGCAGCTCGTCGACGGCGTCGCGGACCTGCTCCAGGCAGGGCGCGCTGGCCGCGTGGTCGAGGTTGGCGTACTCCACCCGCTCACCGGTCACCAGCGGCACGCGCAACGCGGCACCGACGACGCGGGGCAGGGCGGCGATGGCTCCGGGAACTGCGACGGTCATGACAACCTCCGACGGGTCCGGCGGACTCCGTGGCATGGGAGGCCCGCGCTTGCCCGACGCCCTGCGCGCCAGGCCAGGTCCTCATCGGGGGCACCCCACCGCGGTAGGAGGGTTGCCGGCCAGCTAGCCCGAGCTTCGCGCTGGCACTCATGACCTCGTGACCGAAGTTAGCCCACGACCCGGCGTCGAGTCGAGGCCGGTTCACATCATGGGAGGTCGTCCAACACGACCGCCCGCCGTGCGGGAACGACCAGGACCGACCGGCCTCCCGCAGGTCACCGCGACGATCACGGCAACGGTCGCCGGGGCGGGCCGGACCCCCTGACCGCGATCGGGATCACACCGCGGACCACCCGCCCGCCGGCCGCGCCGCCCGGGGTGGCCGGGGGACGGCCACCCCGGGCGGCGCGGGGTCACGGCAGGCCCGAATCGCCCTTCCAGCGGGCGAAGCGGCCGGCGCGGTCGACGGCGCGGATGCGGCGCTCGGTCGCGGTGCGGGCGGCGTCCGTGCAGACCACGAGCATCTGGTCGTGCACCTGGAGGCGGGTCGTGGACTGCGGGGTGAACCCGTCGTCGCCGCGCACCACCAGGCTCACCGTCGCGCCCGGCGGGAGCCGGAGCTCGCTGAGGTAGACGCCGTGCAGCTTGGAGCCGGTCTGGATGCGCACCTGGAGCAGCTCCGCGCCCAGCTCGTCCAGCACCGACGAGTCGACCTGCACCTCCTCGGCCTCGCCGGACTTCACCAGGCCGAGCCACTTGGCCATCCACGGCAGCGAGGAGCCCTGCACCAGGGTCAGCAGGATGACCAGCACGAACACCACGTCGACGAGCTGCTGCGCGCCCTCGAACCCCTGGATCAGCGGGATCAGGGCGAACACGATCGGGACCGCGCCGCGCAGCCCGGACCACGAGATGAACACCTGTTCGCGCCAGGGCACCTTGAACGGCAGCGCCGCGCACAGCACCGACACCGGCCGGGCCAGCAGGACCAGCACCCCGCCCGCGACCAGCGCGGGGATCAGGGATTCGAGCAGCCGGCCGGGTGAGGCGTACAGGCCCAGCAGCACGAACAGCCCGATCTGGGCGAGCCAGCCCAGGCCCTCGGCGAACGACAGCGTGTCGGCCCGGTGCGGCAGGCGGGCGTTGCCCAGCACGAGCGCCGCCGTGTAGACCGCGAGGAACCCGGACGCGTGGGCCAGGTCGCCGACGGTGTAGGCGAGCAGGCACACGGCGACCGTGGCCAGCGGGTAGAGACCGGTCGACGGGAGTGCGGCACGCCGAAGCGCGAACCCGCCCAGCCAGCCCATCGCCACGCCGATCGCGCCGCCCGCGAGGAGCTCGTAGGCCATCAGGGCGGGCGCGGCCCAGGTCACCGGGTCGGGCGAGGCGAGCAGCACCACGGCGATGTAGACCGGGGCGTCGTTGAGCCCGGACTCCAGTTCCAGCGCACCGATCAGCCGTTTGCCGACCCCCACGCCGCGCAGCACGCTGAACACCGCCGCCGCGTCCGTGGAGGACAGCACCGCACCCCACAGCAGGGCGGTGCGCCAGTCCAGGCCCAGCAGGTAGTGCAGGCCGACGCCGGTCAAGCCGACGCTGACCGCGACGGACACTGTGGACAGTGCGATGCCCAGCCCCAGCGCGGGTTTCACCGCCGTCCAGCGGGTCGTCAACCCGCCCTCGGTGAGGATCAGCACCAGCGCCACGGTGCCCAGCGAGCGCGTCAGGTCGGCGTCCTCGAACTGGATTCCCAGCACGGCCTCGCCGAGCAGCACACCGATGCCCAGGTACAGCAGGAGCGAGGGCAGACCGAGCTTGATCGACACCCGCACCGCGATGACGGAGATCAGCAAAACCGCGGCACCGACGCCGAGGAAGGCCGTCACACCACCCACTCGACCTCCAGTTGTTCACCCGGTGGTGGTCATTCTCCCCTGCTGACGCCGATTTGGACTAATCCGGCAATCACCACACCGCCACCACTCCGGACGGGACCCCGCCCGGCACGCCGGTGCGCGGGGCCGGAGCACCGGGGAAGATGATCCGATCGGGCGCGGTGCCCCGTCAACGGGACGAGACCGGGTCCACGGTGGACGAGACCCCGCGCCCCCGGCGGGAGATCCGTGAATCCACCGTCCACAGCGGACGTCCTGTCCACCGGAACGACCTGTGCGGGCGGCCGTTCGGACCACGGGACGCGCGCCCACCCGCGCGAGGCCGCGTCACCCGCCGAGGAGCCGCTCCAAGCGCTCGCGGGCGTCGACCGGGGCGGGGTCGAGTTCGACGAGCTTGTCCCGGCCGCGCTCCCCGCGCACGATCCGCACGTCCTGCCGCCGCACGCCGAACGCCTCGGCCAGCGCACGGCGCACGGCGTCGTTCGCCTTGCCCTCCACGGCGGGCGCGGCGACGGCGACCACCAGGTTCGCGCCGTCCCACCGGCCGCCCACAACGTCGCGCCTCGCGCCCGGCTTGACCCGGACGCCCAGCCGGAACGGGTCAGGCACGGGCGGTCACCGCCGCCAGCGTGTGCTCCAGCAGCGCTCGGCGGGCCCGCACGACGTGCGGCGCGGCGGTCATCAACTGCGCCTGGCCGAGGTAGACCGAGTAGGCGAGGACGGCCCGGTGGCGCGCGTCGTCGGCCGGGAACCCGATGGCCTCGAACAGCTCGACCAGGTAGTCGACCCGCCGGTCGGTGACCCGGAGCAGCACGGGCGCGACCGCCGGGTCGTCCTTGGCCGCGAGCAGGGCCAGTTCGACCGCGCTGGACCGGGCGTCCTCCAGCACGAACCCGAACAGCCGGCGCAGCCGGTCGCGCGGGGCGGCCTCGGCCTCCACGAGGTCGATCACCGCCTCGGTGTGCTCCCGCTCCCACCGTTCGAGGGTGGCCCTGAGCAGGGCTTCGCGGTTCGGGAAGTGCCAGTAGGCGCTGCCCTTCGTCGCGCCGAGCCTGGCCGCGAGCGGTTCCACGGCCACGGCCGCCACCCCGCCCTCGGCCAGCGCGGCCAGCGCCACCGCGGTCCAGTCGTCTTTGGTCCGGCGTGCCCTCACAAATCCGTACGCTACCGTATGGTGAGGTCCATACGGGACCGTATGGAGGATTCATGATCAAGAACGTGCACCAGCGCGGCCTGCCCGGCGACGGGTGGGTGGACCGCGTGGTGGAGCTGTGGCCACGGCGGTGGCCGCCCCTCGTCCTGGACCGGCCGCTGGGCGTCGGCGCGGACGGCGGGCACGGGTTCGTGCGCTACCGGTGCACCGCTCACGAACCCGGCGAGCGGGTGGTGTTCACGTTCTCCCCCGGCCTGGGCCTGGTCGGCACGCACGTGTTCGAGGCGGTCCCGGGTGGCGTCCGGCACACCCTCACCGGTCGCCCGAACGGGTGGATGTCGCTCGGGTGGCCGGTGGCCGTGCGGTGGCTGCACGACGCCCTGATCGAGGACTTGTTCGACAACATGAGCATCGCCGCAGGTCAGGCCACCGAGCCGGCGCGGTGGTCGTGGTGGGTCCGGGTGCTGCGGGCAGCGGCGCGTCGACTGGGCTGAACCTCCGGCCTCCACAACCCGCCCCGCCGTCCGTCTTCCGGGTACCGGACGCCGACCAGAGGGAGGGTTCGTGACACCGGGAACCCCCGATGCCCACGCGGCCACCTTCGGCGACTTCTACCACCGGGAGCGCACCCGGCTCTTCCGGTTCGCCGCCGTCATGTCCCCGCACCTCGACCACGAGTCGGCGGTGCAGGAGGCGTTCGTCAGCGCCTGGCGGCACTGGCCGTCGATCAACCCGGACGCGCGCCGGGCGTGGCTGGTCAAGACGATCCGCAACCTGCTGGTCGACCAGTCCCGCCGGCGGGAACGGCCCAGCGAGGTGACCGACGAGGTGGTGGCCCGGTCCCGCATCCTCGTGCAGCGGCACCGCGAGGCCGAGGCGTGGCACGAGCTCAACAGCACGCTCGCCGCCATCGCGCGCCTGCCCGACCAGCTCCGCACCGCCCTGGTGCTGCGGTTCTGGGACTTCGACGACGACGAGATCGCCGACGTGCTGGGATGCGGGCGGGACTCCGTCCGGAGGTACGTGTCCGAAGCGCGGGCCAGGATCAGCGCGGAGGTCGGCAACTCCGAGCGGCGGGTGCGGGGCTCCCGGCGCGGGAAGGGGACCACATGACGGACGACGACGCGCGCCGCGACTCCCGTCCCGTCCTGTCCACCTCGGACGGGCGGCTCGACCCGCTGCTGGAGGAGCTGCGCGACGAGCTGACCGAGGCGATCCCCGACGACCCGGCGTCCGACGACCTGGGCGTGGCCGCGATCATCGCGCAGGGGACGCCGGAGCCGACCGCGCCGGAACGCCACGCGGCCCTGCTGCACGCCGCGCGCGACGGCGACCGCGCCGCGCTGAACGCGCTGGTCGTCGAGCTGACCCCGCTGGTGTGGCACGTGGCGCGGGGCAACGGGCTGGACCAGGGCGTGGCCGAGGACGTGGTGCAGACGGTGTGGCTGAACCTGCTGCGCCACCTGGACCGGATCGCCGAGCCGCGCGCCCTGGCGGGCTGGCTGATCGTCACCACCCGGCGCGAGGCCCGGCGCGCGTGGCGCGAGGCGAACGGCCGGGCCGCGCTCTCGACGGACTCGGCGGTCGACGTCGCCGACACCCGCTGGCTGCCCGAGACCGAGGCCCTGCGCGACGACCGCGACCGGCGGCTGTGGTCGGCGTACGCCGAGCTGCCCAGGCGCTGCCAGGAACTGCTCCGGCTGACCGTCCTGGCCGGCCGCGCCGAGTACCGCGCGGTGGCCGAGGCCCTGTCCATGCCGCGCGGCAGCATCGGCCCGACCCGGGGGCGCTGCCTGGCGGCCCTGCGCACCCTGCTGGAGCGCGAGGGAGGTGCTTGACCATGCCCGACGACCTGACCACCCGGCTCGACCACCTGGTGGACGTGCTCGACCCGCCGCCACCCCACCTGGCGGACCACGTGGGGGTGCTGCTGACGATCGCCCTCGCGCTCCGCGCGGCCTGACCCGGCCGGCACCGGGTGCCCGGACGCCGGGAGGGGCCCGGCCGGGTCAGGCCGAGCCCCTCCCGGACACCGGTCAGACCCGCGTGACCGCCACCGCCACCTCGACCCCGTCGCCGACCGAACCCGACGCGCCCCCGGCCACCTCGCCGTAGGTCACCGAGTCGGCCAGCACCTCGGCCGCGACGAACGCCTCGAACCGCCGGACCGCGTCCGCCACCTCACCGCCGGGCAGGTGCACGACCAGCGCGACCCGGTCCGACACGTCCAGGTCGGCGTCCTTGCGCGCCTGCTGCACCACGCGCACCAGGTCCCGCGCGATGCCCTCGGCCGCGAGCTCCGGTGTCACGGCGGTGTCCAGCACGACCAGCCCGCTGTTGGCCGGCAGCGCCGCCGTGGCCCCCTGGTCGGTGGCCACCAGACGCTGCTCGTACTCCTCCGGCAGCAGCTCGACGCCCGCCGCGACGACCTTGCCGTCGACCTCGGACCAGTCGCCCGCCTTCACCGCCTTGATCACCTTCTGCACCTCCGGCCCGAGGCGCGGCCCGGCCGCCCGCGCGTTCACCGCGAGCTGGAAGTGCCCGTGCGCGTCCACGTCGGAGGTCAGCTCGACCTCCTTCACGTTCACCTCGTCCCGCAGGATCTCGCGGAACGCCGTCAGCCGCTCGGCGTCGCGCGCCGCGATCACCAGCCTGGCCAGCGGCAGCCGCACGCGCAGCCGGTTGGCCTTGCGCAGCGACAGCGCCGTGGACGCCACCTGCCGCACCTGGTCCATCGCGGCCACCAGCCCGGGGTCGGCCGGCAGGTCCGCCGCGCACGGGTAGTCGGCCAGGTGCACCGAGCGCCCGCCGGTCAGCCCGCGCCACACCACCTCGGTGGTCAGCGGCAGCAGCGGCGCGGCCACCCGGCTCACCACCTCCAGCACGGTGTGCAGCGTGTCGACGGCGTCCTGGTCGCCCGCCCAGAACCGGTCGCGGGACCGGCGGACGTACCAGTTCGTCAGCACCTCCAGGAACTCCCGGATGGACGCGCACGCCCCCGAGATGTCGTAGCCGTCCAGCCGCGCCGTCACGTCCGCGACCAGGTCGTGCGTCTTGGCCAGCGCGTACCGGTCCAGCACGTGCGGCGAACCGGTCCGCCAGGTGCCCTCGACGCCCTCGGCGTTGGCGTACAGCGCGAGGAAGTACCACGAGTTCCACAGCGGCAGCACGGCCTGGCGCACGGCGTCCCGGATGCCCCGCTCGGTGACCACCAGGTCGCCGCCGCGCAGGATGGGCGAGGCCATCAGGAACCACCGCATGGCGTCCGAGCCGTCGCGGTCGAACACCTCGTTGACGTCCGGGTAGTTCTTGCGGGACTTGGACATCTTCTGGCCGTCGTCGCCCAGCACGATGCCGTGCGCCACGCAGTTCTCGAACGCCGGCCGGTCGAACAGCGCCGTGGCCAGCACGTGCATGGTGTAGAACCAGCCTCGGGTCTGGCCGTTGTACTCGACGATGAAGTCGCCCGGGTAGTGGTCGTCGAACCAGTCCGCGTTCTCGAACGGGTAGTGCACCTGGGCGAAGGACATCGAGCCCGACTCGAACCAGCAGTCGAGCACCTCGGGCACCCGGCGCATGGTCGACCGCCCGGTCGGGTCGTCCGGGTTGGGCCGGGTGAGCTGGTCGACGTGCGGCCGGTGCAGGTCGGTCGGGCGCGCGCCGAAGTCGCGCGCCAGCTCGTCCAGCGAGCCGTACACGTCCACTCGCGGGTATTCGGGGTCGTCGGACACCCACACCGGGATCGGCGAGCCCCAGAACCGGTTGCGGGAGATGTTCCAGTCCCGCGCGTTCTCCAGCCACTTGCCGAACTGGCCGTCTTTGATGTGCTCGGGCACCCAGTTGATCTGCTGGTTGAGCTCGACCATCCGGTCCTTGAACTTGCTCACCGCGACGAACCACGACGACACGGCCCGCTGGATCAGCGGGTTGTCGCAGCGCCAGCAGTGCGGGTACGGGTGGTCGTAGGTCTCGTGGCGCAGCAGCAGGCCCGCGTCCTTGAGGTCGCGGATGATCGGCTTGTTCGCGTCGAAGACGTGCTGCCCCTCGTACGGCGGGACCTCGGCGGTGAACCGGCCGTGCGGGTCGACCGGCACGACCACCTCGATGCCGGCGGCGTCCGTGACGAGCTTGTCCTCCTCACCGAAGGCGGGGGCGATGTGCACGATGCCCGTGCCGTCCTCGGTGGTGACGTAGTCCGCCGCGAGCACCTGGTGCGCGTTCTCCCGGCCGACGAAGAAGTCGAACGGCGGCGCGTAGCGGCGGCCGACCAGCTCGGCCCCGGTGTACCGGGCCACCACCGGCGGCTCCTCGCCCAGCTCGCGGGCGTAGGCGGGCACGCGCGCCTCGGCGAGCAGGTAGCGCTCGCCGTTCGCCTCGACCACCACGTAGTCGACGTCCGGGTGCACCGCGGCGGCCAGGTTCGACGGCAGCGTCCACGGCGTGGTCGTCCACACCAGGGCGAGCTCGCCGGACTCCAGCCGCAGGCCCACGGTGACCGCCGGGTCCTGCCGGTCGCGGTAGGTGTCGTCCATCTTGGTCTCGGTGTTGGACAGCGGCGTCTCGCAGCGCCAGCAGTACCAGAGCACCCGGAAGCCCTCGTAGACCAGGCCCTTGTCCCACAGGGACTTGAAGGCCCACATGACGCTTTCCATGTAGTCCAGGTCGAGGGTCTTGTAGTCGTTGTCGAAGTCGACCCAGCGCGCCTGGCGGGTGACGTAGTCGCGCCACTGGTCGGCGTACTGGAGCACCGAGGCGCGGCACGCCTCGTTGAACTTCTCGATCCCGAACGCCTCGATCTCGGACTTCGACGAGAACCCGAGCTGCTTCTCCGCCTCCACCTCGGCGGGCAGGCCGTGCGTGTCCCAGCCGAACCGGCGCTCGACGTGCTTGCCGCGCATGGTCTGGTAGCGCGGCACGACGTCCTTGACGTACCCGGTCAGCAGGTGCCCGTAGTGCGGGAGGCCGTTGGCGAACGGCGGGCCGTCGTAGAAGACGAACTCGTTGGCACCCCGGTCCCCCGCCGGCCGGGCGTCGATCGAGCCCTGGAACGTCCGGTCGGACTTCCAGAAGTCGAGAACGTCCTGTTCCAGGGCGGGAAAAGACGGCTGGGAGGGCACCGAGCCCTCGCCTGCCTTCGGGTAGGCCATCGTGCTGCTCCTCGCGTGCTGCGTCATCCGGCACGCGGGGACGACACGCCTTGGTTCCGGCGCACCGCGGTACCACCCCGCTTGCCGACGCGAACTCCGCGACGGCCTCTCGTCGACGGCTGTGACGGGCCGCACCCGTCCGGTTCTACTGAGGCTCGCGCCCGTTCTTCCGGAAGCTCCCCGGTGATGGCCGGATCAACGCCGTGTCCCTCCAGCGTAGCCGGGAGCGCAACCCGGTTCGGACGCACGTCCCCGGACCCGCCACCAGGCCGGTGCTCGCGTTGGCTCTGGCGCTACCAAGGGTGCGCACCGGTCGCATCGGCCCAAGGGCGCTGGCTCCCGCCCGACCAGGAGCTCGTGATCGGTGAGAACTCGCGCCACCTGTCGCGAGCGCGGCCACACCGCGATCGAGCCGGCGGCGGCCGGTGAGGTGCCGATCGACGTGACGGTCGACCAGCGCTGCGGTTCGCCGGACGGGCCGGCGCTGCGGGCGCGGGTGCACCTGCGGGGCTAGGAGGCGCGTTTCTTCGCGGCGACGGTGGAGTCCGGCTCGCACACCGCGCACGGGGTGAAGCCCAACTGCCGCGCTTCGGAGATCGGCAGACCCAGCGACGCCCGCCCGGCCAGCCACGCGCACGCGGCCAGGTGGTAGCGGGGTCGTTCGTCCAGGACCCGGATCTCGTCCGCCAGGTCCACGACGGTCAGCAGGTCGGCGGCGTCCGTGTCCTCCTCGTCCGGCTCGATCACTTGATCGGGTGAACCGGAGGTGTGGTCACCGCCCTGCCCGCGGACAGGATGATCATCAGCGCTAGCCTGGTGATCATCCTGTTCCGCGGTGGTGCCGGCGGCCGGGGCGGTTCCCGACCCGCGACGCAGCGTCCAGTCCCAGATCAGGACCAGGGCCGCTGCCGCGCTCGTGCCCACGGACGACCACGCCCAGTACGTCTGGTCCGTGGC
Source organism: Actinosynnema sp. NPDC023587 (assembly GCF_040640215.1). Lineage (NCBI taxonomy): Bacteria > Bacillati > Actinomycetota > Actinomycetes > Pseudonocardiales > Pseudonocardiaceae > Actinosynnema > Actinosynnema sp. NPDC023587. The sequence goes on from NZ_JBFABG010000004.1 coordinate 250,755, forward strand.
CAGCGCGGGCACGAGCAGCCCCAGGGCCGCCAGCACCAACAGCAGAACGACGTGGAGCACGCGCGCGGACTAGATCAAGACGACCGGTCAGCCCGCCTCGGCGCGCGCGCCGAACGAGTAGCCCTGCTGACGACCGTCGGACGGTGCGGCCGGGCCGCGGTCCTGGAGGTCGCGCAGCGAGGATTCCAGCATGGTCTTGAGCCGGGTCCGGTACTCGCGCTCGAACGTCTGGAGCTTGTCGATCTGCTTCTCCAGGGTGTTCTTCTCCTGGGTGATGTTGCCCATCACCTCGGCGTGCTTGCGCTGAGCGTCGCGGTCGAGCGCACTGGCCTTCTCACGGGCCTGCCGCTCCAGCGTCTCGGCGCGGGTTCGCGCGTCGTTCAGCATGGTCTCGGCACGCGTGCGCGCCTCGTTGACCATCGTGTCGGACTTGGCTCGGGCTTCGGAGAGGAGCTGCTCGGACTTCGTCCGGGCCTCCGAGAGCATCCCGTCGGCCTCGGCCTTGGCCTCGCCGGTGAGCCGGTCCGCCATCTCCTGGGCCAGACCGAGCACCTTGGCGGCCTGCACGTGGTGGTCACCACCACCGCCGGGTGAAGTCTGCTCCAGGGCCGAGGGAGGTGGCACCGGCGCGAGCCTGCGGGGCTCGTCGACGACCCGGCTGGGGCCGACGCCCGCGGCGACCTTGGTACGGGCGTCTTCGAGGTCGGCACGCGCGGTCTCGACCTGCTGGTCGAGCTGCTCGACCTGCTGGCGCAGGTCGTTGTTCTCCTCGATCAGGCGAGCGAGCTCGCCCTCAACCAGGTCGAGGAACGCGTCCACCTCGTCCTCGTTGTAGCCCCGCTTGCCAATCGGCGGCTTGCTGAACGCGACGTTGTGCACGTCCGCGGGGGTCAACGGCATCAGATCACCTCACGCACTCCTGGGCTGTGGACATCCCTGGTCCCCTCACCTGGGATCGGCTACTCGCATCAGAATGATAACGACCAGCAACAGCACAATAATGGACAAGTCCAGTCCGATGCCCCCGATCCGCACGGTGGGGATCAACCTGCGGAGCAGACGGACGGGGGGATCGGTCACCGTGTAGACAGTCTCCAGGGCCACCGCGACGCCGCCCGCCGGGCGCCACTCCCTGGCAAAAGACCTGACCAGCTCCACCACGACACGTGCCGTGAGCAGCAGCCAGAACGCGAACAGCACGTAGTAGAGGACCAGCGCGAGTGCGAACACACCCCCAACTGTGCCATCACTCACCCGTGGTTGAGGAACCCGCCCTCAGCGAGTCGCCGGCGATCTTCCGCCGTGACGTCGATGTTCGGGGGTGAGAGGAGGAACACCTTGTTGGTGACCTTGTCGATCGAGCCGCGCAGCGCGAAGGCCAGACCGGCCGCGAAGTCCACCAGGCGCTTGGCGTCCGCGTCGTCCATGTCGGTGAGGTTCATGATCACCGGGGTGCCGTCGCGGTAGTGCTCGCCGATGGTCCGCGCCTCGTTGTAGCTGCGCGGGTTGAGCGTGGTGATGCGGCCGAGCTGGTTGCGGGCGGGCTCGGGGGCCGGGCGGGGCCGGGCGACCGGCTCGCGGGTCGGCTCCACGGCCAGCGCTCCGTGGGTGGGCTCGGCGTTCCACGACCTCCGGGACGTGCGGGGGCGGGCGTCGGGCTCGAACTCCTCGGCCTCGTCCAGCTCGGTGCGGTAGCGGGCAGCCGCCGGGCGGCGGCCGTTGCGCTGTTCGGGGTAGGAGTCGTAGTCCTCGGACTCGGCGTACTCCGACCGGTAGTCGTAGCGCCCCGGACGGTCGGTGTCGTACTCGGGGTCGTCGGCGTACTCGGCGGGAACCATCCCGAAATAGGCCTTCAGCTTGTGCAACCCGCTCATGGTCGAGCCCTCTCTCCGCCGATCTCCCTACCCGCAAGGACGTCGCGGTCGTCCCAGAAGTTCCAGACAGTTACGGCGAGGCTAGCCTCCGGCTGCCCAGCAACGCTGTTCCGACACGCACGCACGTCGATCCGCACGCGATCGCATCTTCCAGGTCACCGGACATCCCCGCCGAGATCACGTGGGCAACGGGATGATCGTCACGCAAGCGGGTTACCGCACCTTGTAGAGCGTCAAACGCCTGCGCTGGAGACATTTCGAGGGGTGCGACAGTCATCACACCTCGCAGCGAAAGTTCACTCTTTTGGGCGACATGGTCGGCCAGTTGCGGGAGCTCGGGCAGCGGGCAGCCACCCCGGGCCGGGTCTCCGTCGATGCTGACCTGGATCAACACGTCCAGCGGGCCGCCGCGCGCGCCCGCCGCCTTGGCCAGCGCGTCGGCCAGCCGCCCGGAGTCGACCGTGTCGACCTGGTCCGCCCACTCGACGACGGACCTGGCCTTGTTCCGCTGGAGGCGGCCGACCATGTGCCAGCGGACCGCCGCGCCGGGCCGCAGCTCGGCGAGCTCGGCGGTCTTCGCGCCGGCCTCCTGGTCCCGGTTCTCCGCGAACGCGGTCAGCCCCAGGTCGGCCAGCAGCGCCACGTCCGAGGCCGGGAAGGTCTTGGTCACCGCGAGCAGGGCCACCCCGGCGGGGTCCCGCCCCGCCGCCGCGCACGCCCGGTCGATCCGCGCCCGCACGTCCGCCAGGTTCGCGGCCAGCTCGTCCCGCCGGTTCACGCGTCGATCCAGATCGCCCCGGCGAGCCGGCCCGTGCCGGGATCGCGGCGGTGGCTGAACAGGTCCTTCTCCTCGACCGTGCAGCGCGGGTCGACCCCGATCCGGCCGACGCCGGCGTCGGCGAGCTGCTGCCAGATCCCGGCCCGCAGGTCGAGCGCGGGCCGGCCGGCCCGGCTCTTCGCCGCGCTGCCCGGCAGGTGCTTCTCCACGTCGTCGCGCATGGCGGCGGGCACCTCGTAGCACTGCCCGCAGACCGCCGGCCCCAGCAGCACCTCCACCCGCGCGGGTTCCGCGCCCAGCGACCGCATGGCCTCCAGCGCCGCCGGCACCACGCCGACCCGCGCGCCGACCCGCCCCGCGTGCACAGCGGCGATGACGCCCGCCTCGGGGTCGCCGAGCAGCACCGGCACGCAGTCGGCGGTCAGCACGACCAGGGCGAGGTTCCCGGTCGCGGTGACGACCGCGTCGGTGGCCTCCAGCGGCTCGGCCTGCGGGCCGTCCACGACCTGCACCGTGCGGCCGTGCACCTGCTCCAGCCAGACCAGCCGGTCCGGGGCGAGACCGAGCCCCTCGGCGAGCCGGCGGCGGTTCGCGGTGACCGCCGCCGGGTCGTCCCCGACGTGGTCGCCGAGGTTGAAGGACTCGTACGGGGCTCGGGAAACCCCGCCCTGGCGGGTGGTCACGACACGACGGATGCGCACGGGCACAGCCTGCCATGCGCACAGGGGGGACCCGCCGACAACTCGGCGGGTCCCCCCTGTGACGTGCGATGGATCAGTATCCGGTCGTCAGTGCCCGGTCGTCAGGCCCGATCACCGGCACCCGGTGGTCAGCGCCGCATGAACGGCGGCACGTCCACCTCGTCGTCCGGGTCGTCGGTCACCGGCACCGCCCGGCTGGGCAGCGTGCCGCTCTGCGCGAGCGGCCGGTGGGAGGTGGGCGGCTGCGGCGGCTGGTAGGTCTGCTGCGAGGACGTGCCGTTGGCCTGGTTCGGCTGCTGCGGCACGCTGGGCCGCTGCTCGACCGGCTGCTGCTGGTGCTGCTGGTGCTGCTGCTGGACCGCTTGCTGCTGGTGCTGGACCGGCTGGTGCTGGACCGGCTGCTCCACCTGCCCGCTGAACTGCGTGGGCTGGTGCACCTGCTGGACCGCCTGGACGGGCTGGACCGGTTGCTGCGGGCGCTGCACCAGGCCGGCGTCACCGGGTGCCACCGCCCCGGCGCGCTGCACCCCGGCCAGCGCCTGGGGCTCCAGCTTCTTGTGCGTGGGTCCGCCGCTGTCGAAGCCGGCCGCGATCACCGTCACCCGGACCTCGTCGCCGAGCGAGTCGTCGATCACCGTGCCGAAGATGATGTTGGCGTCCGGGTGCGCGGCCTCCTGGACCAGCGACGCGGACTCGTTGATCTCGAACAGCCCCAGGTCGGAGCCGCCCGCGATGGAGAGCAGCACGCCGTGCGCGCCCTCCATGGAGGCCTCCAGCAGTGGCGAGTTGATCGCCTTCTGGGCGGCCTGGACCGCTCTGCCCTCGCCGCGCGCCGAGCCGATGCCCATCAGCGCCGAGCCCGCCCCGGACATGACCGACTTCACGTCGGCGAAGTCCAGGTTGATCAGACCGGGGGTGGTGATGAGATCGGTTATGCCCTGGACACCGGACAGCAGCACCTCGTCCGCGGAGCGGAACGCGTCCATCAGGCTGACGCCGATGTCGCCGAGCTGAAGCAGCCGGTCGTTCGGGATGACGATGAGCGTGTCGCACTCGTTGCGCAGGGCCTGGATGCCCTCTTCGGCCTGCTTGGCCCGGCGCTTGCCCTCGAACGAGAACGGCCGGGTCACGACGCCGATGGTGAGCGCGCCGAGCTTGCGGGCGATGGAGGCCACCACCGGCGCGCCGCCGGTGCCCGTGCCGCCACCCTCGCCGGCGGTCACGAAGACCATGTCCGCGCCCTTGAGGACTTCCTCGATCTCTTCGCGGTGGTCCTCGGCGGCCTTGTGGCCCACCTCGGGGTTCGCGCCCGCGCCGAGGCCGCGGGTCAGTTCACGACCGATGTCGAGCTTGACGTCGGCGTCGGACATCAACAGCGCCTGCGCGTCGGTGTTCACCGCGATGAACTCGACGCCCTTGAGCCCGACCTCGATCATCCGGTTCACGGCGTTGACACCGCCGCCGCCGATGCCGACGACCTTTATCACCGCGAGGTAGTTGTGCGGGGGCGTCATCGGATCCGCCTTCCTGATCGTGTCCGTGCTCATGTGCTGGAGTGGATGACCACCGGTGTCACACCCGGACGGAACTCCACCCGGATTGAAACCCTCGACCAGGGGTCAAGAGTTATGTCAACCCCGTATGTTCTTGGAAGACGTTATGCACCGGGAATGCGTCGGTCCAGCAGCCACGCCGTGTTGTGTCCTGACCGGGTGAGCGAGCTCTACTCGCCGGTCACCCCGTCGAGCAGTTCGCGCACCACGTCCAGGTGCCCCGCGTGCCGACCCGTTTCCTCGATCAGGTGGATCAGCACCCAGCGCGCCGAAAGCCGCTTGTCCCCCCGGAACGCGACCTCGTGGTCGAGGTCGAGCCCCGCGAGCACCTCCCGGCTCACCGCGCACTGCGCAGCGTAGTCGCCCACCAGACCGGCGATCGTCTCGCCCGGCTCGACCCGCCAGTCCGCGTCGGGGTCCTCCCGGCTGTAGGGGGCTTCGTCGGGCTCTCCGAGCAGCGCCACCCGGAACCAGTGGTTCTCCACCCAGCGCAGGTGTTTGACCACGCCGGCGGCCGTGGTCAGGGCTGATGGGAGCACCGCGCGGGCGGCGTCCTCATCGGACAGTCCGGCCACCTTGAGCTCGACCGTGCCGCGCAGGTAGTCCAGGAAACCGCCGAGCAACGCGCGCTCGTCGCCGGTGAACGGCAGGTCGACGCGGTCCGCCGGCTCGATCACGATCTTCGTCACAGTCATGGCGCGCAGTATCACCGCCGGACCCGGCGGACCGAACCCGATTTTCCGCCCCGGGCGGCCGGGCCGGCGCACCCGGGGTGGCGAGCATCACCCCTCGGAGACGGTCGGCAGCTCCGGGCTGGACACGTCGAACACGGTCCCGTCCCGGGTCATCAGCACCTGCACGACGGCCGCTTTGCGGGGCGTGTCGGCGGGCGAGCCCCACCGGATCTCCCGGCCGGCGGTCAGGGCCAGCTTCACGTCCGCCCCGGTCGTCGCGGTGACCAGTTGCACCTCCCGCAGCAGCTCGGCGGGCAGCCCGGTCAGCACGGCGACGGCGGCCGGCAGACCCGCGGCACCCGCCTCGACCTCGGGCAGGCCGATCGGCGGCTGCGCCAGCGTGGCGTAGTCCTTGCCGGTGGCGTCGACCAGGTGCGCGCCGTCGGGCAGCTTCAGGACCGCGACCGGCGTGCGCTCGTCGACGGTCAGCCGCACGGTGCCGGGCAGCTCCCGTTCGACCCGCACGCCCGCGACCCGGGACAGCCCGCGCACCCGCTCGACCACCGCGTCGACCTCCAGGCGCGCCAACGGCGTGCCCTCCTCGATCGCGGCGGCCTCGCGGACCTGGTCGGCGGTCAGCTCGGTGGTGCCCAGCACCTCCACCTGCCGCACGCCCAGCACCGGCGTGAACCACACCGCGACCACCACGGCGGTCACCGCCACCAGGATCAGGACCGCCACCACCCGGCGGCGGACCACGACGCTGCGGGCAGGTCCACGCCGGGACGGCCGCCGCCGCTGCGCGGTGGCGGGGCGGCGGCGGGCCGTCTGGGTGCTCATGGCCGGTGCAGCTCCCCGACGATCTCCGGACCGAGCATCGTCACGTCGCCGGCACCCATGGTCACCACCACGTCACCCTCGCCGACCAGCCCGGCGACCAGCGCCGGCACCCGGTCGAACGACGGCTCGTAGTGCACCCGCGCCGGGTCCAGCGGCACCTTGCCGGCGACCAGCGCGCCGGTGACGCCCGGCTCGGGGTCCTCCCGCGCGCCGTACACGTCCAGCACCACGACCTGGTCCGCGAGCGCGAGGGCGGTGCCGAACTCGTCGGCGAACAGCCTGGTCCGCGAGTACAGGTGGGGCTGGAACACGACGAGGAGCTTGCCCTCCCCGGCGACCGGCCGCGCGGCGGTGAGCTGCGCGGCGACCTCGGTCGGGTGGTGGGCGTAGTCGTCGTAGACCCGCACGCCGCCGGAGCGGCCCTTGAACTCGAACCGCCGGCGCACCCCGCCGAACGCGGCCAGGCCCTCCAGCACGCACTCCAGACCGGCACCCAGCTCCAGCGCGGCGACCAGGGCGGCGATCGCGTTGTCGGCCATGTGCTCGCCGGGCACCGACACCCGCACGTCCAGGGTCTGCCCGTCGACCTCGACCACGGCCAGGCCGCCGCCGTCCTCGGCCCGGTAGTCGACCAGCTTCGCCGCGCCGGGACCGGTGGCGGTGCGGCCGTAGGGCCGGACCCGCAGGCCCCGCGCCGCCGCGCGCCCGGCCAGCGCCGCCGCGCCCGGGTCGTCCACGCAGACGACCAGCACGCCGTCGGGGTCGATCCGCTCCAGGAACGAGTCGAACACGGCCACGTACGCCTCGACGGTGCCGTGGTGGTCGAGGTGGTCGGCCTCGACGTTGGTCACCACCGCCACGGACGGCGCGAAGTACAGGAACGACCCGTCGCTCTCGTCGGCCTCGGCCACGAACACGCCGCCCGCGCCCTGGTGGGCGTTCGCGCCGGACTCGTTGAGGTCGCCGCCGATCGCGAAGGAGGGGTCCATCCGGCAGTGCTGGAGGACCACGGTCAGCATCGAGGTGGTGGAGGTCTTGCCGTGCGTGCCGGCGACGCAGGCCACCCGGTGGTCGAGCATCAGCGCGGCCAGCGCCTCGGCCCGCCGCAGCACGACGACGTCGCGCTCGCGGGCCGCGACCAGCTCCGGGTTGTCCTCGCGGATCGCGGTGGACACCACGACCGCCGTGGGCCCGCCGATGAGCTGGTCGAGGTGGGAGCCGTGGTGGCCGACCGCGATGGCCGCGCCCTGCGCGCGCAGGGCCAGCACGGTGCGCGAGTCCTTGGCGTCCGAGCCGGACACCTGCGCGCCGCGCGCCAGCAGGATTCGGGCGATGCCGCTCATGCCCGCGCCGCCGATGCCGACCAGGTGCACCCGGTCGAGCACGCCGGCCTCGTCGTCGGGCACGGGGTTCGGCGGTGCCGGGTTCAGCGGCTCCGGGATCTCGTCCGCGTCCTCGCGGTGCGGACCGGCCGGGGCCGGCTGCGGCGGTGAGGTCGTCACTTCCCGATCACCTCCAGCACGATCCGGGCCAGCACCTCGTCGGCCTCGCGGCGGCCGGTGCCCAGGGTGGCGGCGGACATCGCGGCGAGCCGCGCCCGGTCGGCCACCAGCGGCACCACGTTCTCGGCGATCCACTGCGGGGTGAGCTGCTCGTCGGGCACCAGGATGCCGCCGCCCGCCCGCACCACGGGGCCGGCGTTGAGGGACTGCTCGCCGTTGCCGATCGGCAGCGGCACGAACACCGCCGGCAGCCCCACGGCGGACACCTCGGCCACGGTCATCGCGCCGGACCGGCAGAGCACGGCGTCGGCGGCGGCGTAGGCGAGGTCCATCCGCTCCAGGTACGGCACCGGCACGTAAGGCGGCCGGACCGCCTGCACCGCGACCGAGTTCTTCGGGCCGTGGGCGTGCAGCACGCCGATACCGGCCTGCGCGAACGCCGCCGCCGCACCGGACACGGCGTTGTTGATCGAGCGCGCGCCCTGCGAGCCGCCGAACACCAGCAGCGTGGGCGCGTTCGGGTCGAGCCCGAAGTGGGCGCGGGCCTGGGCGCGCAGCGCGGCGCGGTCCAGCGAGGTGATGGAGTGCCGCAGCGGGATGCCGATGATCTCGGCGTTGTTCAGCCCCGAGTCGGGCACGGCGGCGGCGATCCGCTCGGCGAACTTCGCGCCGACCTTGTTCGCCAGGCCGGCCTTGGCGTTGGCCTCGTGCACCACGATCGGCAGCCGGCCGCGCGCGGCGAGGTAGGCGGGCAGCGCCACGTAGCCGCCGAACCCGACCACGACGTCCGCGCCGACCCGCTCGAAGACCTCGCGGGTGCGCTTGACCGACTCGCGCACCCGCAGCGGGAGCTTGAGCAGGTCGGGCGACGGCTTGCGGGGCATCGGCACCGGCGGGATCAGCTCCAGCGGGTAGCCGCGAGCGGGCACGAGCTTGCTCTCCAACCCGCGTTCGGTGCCGAGCGCGACCACGCGCGCGTCGGGCCGCAGCCGCATGACGGCGTCGGCCAGGGCCAGGGCGGGCTCGATGTGCCCGGCGGTGCCGCCTCCGGCGACCACCACGCACGGTCCGACCTGCTGGGGAACCCCGGTCACGCACTTCCTCCTTGATTGGGTGGAACCACTATCGCCCGTCGCGACGCCGGGACCGATCCTGGGTCGCTCTGCGGGAGTCGCGCCGACGGTACTCCGAAGGCGGCGCTTGCCGGCCGGCCATCCTCCGCTCGTCCACCGGCGGTGGCGCGGCCTTGCGACCGCGCGGCGGGGTGGACGGTCGCACGGGCTTGCGCTTGGGCGGCGGCTTGTACGCCTCGGGCGCGGGCAGCCGGAGGATTCCGCCGACCCGGCCGGGCCCGATCGAGCGCAGCGCGGACACGGCCGCCGGCTCGTGCCGGGCGCAGTTGGCGAGGATGCCGAACACCACCATCGTGGTGACGATCGACGTGCCGCCGGAGGAGATCATCGGCAGCGTGATGCCGGTGACCGGCAGGAGCTGCACGACGTACCCGATGTTGATCGCGGCCTGCGCGACCAGCCACACGGTCAGCGTCGCGGACACCATCCTGATCCACGGGTCGGTGTTGCGCGCGGCGATCCGCAGTCCGACCACCGCCAGCAGCCCGAACAGCCCGAGCACCAGCAGGCACCCGATGAAGCCGAGCTCCTCGCCGATGACCGCGAAGATGAAGTCGCTGTGCACGTTGGGCAGGTAGCGCCACTTCGAGCTGCCGTTGGTCAGGCCCTTGCCGAAGAACCCGCCCTCGGCCAGCGCGAACAGCGCCTGCCGCGCCTGGAGCCCCGCGCCCAGCGGGTCCTTGTCCGGGTCGAGGTAGGTGAGCACGCGCTGAAGCCGGTAGGTCGCGCCGATCGCCAGCACGACCGCGCCGGACACCGCGCCGATCGCGATCACGCCGAACAGCCGCATCGGCGCGCCGACGAACCAGAGCAGGCTGACCAGCACGACGCCGAGCGTGATCGTGCCGCCGAGGTCGGGCTGGAGCATGACGAGCGCGAACACGACCAGGGCCACCGGCACCACCGGGACCAGCAGGTGGCGGTACTGGTTGAGCAGGGCGCGCTTGGTGACCAGGACGTGCGCGCCCCACAGCGCCAGGGCCAGCTTCGCGGCCTCGATCGGCTGGAACGACACCGGCCCGACGGTGAACCACGACTGCGCGCCGCCCGCGACGGTCCCCAGTGGAGTCAGCACCAGGCCGAGCATGATCACGCAGACCAGCATCGCCATGGTGCTGCCGTACCGGATCGTGCGCAGCGGGATGCGCAGCACGATCAGGAACAGCACCGCGCCCACGACGACGTAGAGCAACTGCTTCTGGAACACGCTGTAGGCGGACGCGCCCACGGCGACCTCGCCGGGCGCGGACGCGGACAGGACCATGATCAAGCCGATGGCGGTCAGCAGGCCGAACACCGCGAGCAGCAGGTGGAAGTCGGCCAGTGGTCGGCTGAGCCACGCGGTGAGCGTGCTGCGCACCGCGACCGCCTTTTTCGCGCGGGCGGGCTTGGGGGGCCGTTCCGCGACTCTGTCCACCGCTGTCATGCGTGCATCGTCTCCCGCTTCGTGCGGGGAAAGGTGAAAATCCGCCGCGTGTCGCCCAGACGCGGCGAACAGACCCCGCCCCGCCGTGACCAGTGGACGCGCGAATCCGGTTGACGGTTGCTTCGGGATCGCGATCCGATCTTGCCGTGCACCCCGACGAACGGCCGATTCCCGAAACCCTGGTCCGCGCCCTGCTGGTCGATTCCTTCCCGGCCTGGGCCGCGCTCGGACTGACCCGCGTCGCCTCGGCGGGCACGGACAACGCCCTGTACCGGCTGGGCGAGGACATGGTGGTGCGACTGCCGAGGATCGGCTGGGCCGTCGACGGCATCCGCCACGAGCACGAGTGGATTCCGAAACTGGCCCCGCACCTCCCGATCGCGACGCCCGAACCCCTGGGACTGGGCCGGCCCACCGCCGGCTTTCCGTGGCCGTGGGCCGTGTACCGCTGGTTGGCGGGCGCGAACCCGACCACGATCGAGGACCCGCGCGGGTTCGGCGAGGACGTCGCGGCACTGGTCGCGGCACTGCGCGGAATCCGACTCGCGAACGCGCCCGAGACCGGTCGCGGCAGACCTCTGGCGACGCGGGACGCGATGACCCGCGAGGCCATCGCCGGATTGGGCGACCGGGTGGACGCGAAAGCCGTGGTGGAGGTGTGGGAATCGGCTCTGGCGCTGCCGCGATGGAATGGCGGGCCGGTGTGGGTGCACGCGGACCTGTCGCCGGGGAACGTCCTGGTGCGGAACGGGAAGCTGAGCGCGGCCATCGACTTCTCGGCGGTGGGCGTCGGCGACCCGGCGGCGGACCTGCCGGTGGCGTGGAACCTGCTGCCCCCGACGGCTCGCGCCGCGTTCCGCGAAGCGCTGGGCGACGACGACGCGACCTGGCAGCGGGGACGGGCGTTGGCGCTGTCGATCGCGTTGGTCCAGTTGCAGTACTACTGGGACAGCAACCCGACGTTGGCCGCCAACTCCCGGCACGTCGTGGAAGAGGTCCTGGCTAGCCGCGCTTGAGCGAGGAGAAGAACGCCGAGGCGGCGTGCGCGCTGAACCCGAGCACGGGCCCACCGGCGTTCTTGCTGTCCCGCACCCGAACCACCTCAACAGAACGCGCAAGCTCCACACAAGCGCCGCCACCGTTGCTACGGCTGCTCGTCCGCCACTCAGACCACATGTAGCGCTCCTCAGCTATCGGCCATCACCCGCTTGACCAACGCAATGGACTCCTTGGGGTCCAAAGCCGCCGCACGCAGGTGATCCATCGCCAGGCTATACCACTCGTTCTCGGTGTCATCATCCAAGTAGAGCCCTCCGGACAGGTTCTCGATGTAGACCACACTGGGGAAGTCCTCGAACTTCAGCAGGTGGAACGCAGTACCCATCGCGATGTGCGGCCCTTTGGCGAAGGGCAACACTTGCAGAGTCACATTGGGCCAACCCGCCAACGCCAGCAGGTGCAGGAGTTGCGCCTCATGCTGTTCCGCGCTGCCCACCACCCGACGCAGGGCCGCCTCGTCGATGATCGCCCAAGCCGACAGCGAGCCGTCCTCAAGCCGCTTCTGCCGCTTCTGGCGCAACTCGACGCGTTTCTCGACAACGTCTCCCGTCGCCATCGGGTCGAAGGCCCGCATTACCTGCCGGGCGTAGTCGGGTGTCTGGAACAAGCCCGGCACCAAGTCGATGTCGAAGGTGTCGACCGCGACGGCTTCCGACTCCAGGACCACGTACTCCGAGAACCAGTCGAACAGGACGTCGCCGTAGACGTGCCACCAGCCGCGCTTCTTCGCGACCTTCGCCAACTTCAGCAGCCAGTTCCGCTGCTCGGGTTCGGCCCGGTACAGTTCCGCCAGGGCCTTGGTATCCACAATGGACACCCCGGTCACGGCGGACTCGATGCGACTGATCTTGGACTTGGAATAGCCCAGCTCCGCGATCACGTCGTCGAATCCGAGCCCGGCGTCTTCCCGCAACTGGGTCAGCGCGCTGGCGAGTACGCGTCGCCGGACCCCGGGTCCTTGGTTCTGCGGCATGACTACGACATTAGCGACAAAACGCCCCACCGAACGGGTGAACATTCGCAACACGGCCTTCTGCTGTGTTGCATCGTACTGTCCACAGGACCACAGTCGTGCCCATGCCACCGATCAATTCCGCGCTCGCGCACGCCCACCACCTGCTCCAGCAGGACATGCTGGGCTACCTGGACACCGTCGAGCTGTTGACCAGCGAGAACGACACCGACGACGACACCGTCCTGACCATCGCCCGCACCGAGGTCCCGCGCCTGATCGCCGCCCTGCGCGGCACCGTGGCCGCCCACCGGGCCGACCACCACGGCCTGTGCCTGGGCTGCCCGACCACGTGGATCGAGGGCCGCCTCGGGCGCGAGCCCTGGCCGTGCCCGACGATCGAACGCGCCCAGAAATTCCTCAAGAACCCGGACAGCATCTACGACGCCGTACCGCACGAGAGGGAGCGCGCGCAGCCTTACGCGCGCGTCTGACCGGTGAGCTCCAGAACCGCTTCCGCGAACGCCTTGCCCCGGTGCGCGTAGTCGCTGAACATGTCCATCGACGCCGCCGCCGGGGCCAGCAGCACCGCGTCCCCGGCACGGGCCATGGACCGCGCCGCGCGCACCGCGTCCGGCATGGTCGCGTCGTCCAGCACCACCACGGGCACCGCCGGCGCGTGCCGGGCCAGCGCCGCCGCGACGACCTCCCGGTCCGCGCCGATCACCACCGCGCCCCGCAGCCGGTGGGCCTCGGCGCGCACCAGCTCGTCCACCGACGCGCCCTTCAACAACCCGCCCGCGATCCACACCACGTTGTCGTACGACCGCAACGACGCTTCGGCGGCGTGCGGGTTCGTGGCCTTCGAGTCGTTCACGTACCGCACGCCGTCGACCTCGGTCACGAACTCGGCCCGGTGCGCGCCGGGCCGGAAGTCCCGCAACCCCTGCCGCACGGCTTCCGCCGACACGCCGTGGGCCCGTGCCAACGCCGCCGCCGCCAGCGCGTCCGAGATCCCGGGCGGTCCGCCCGGCCGCACGTCCGCGACGTCGGCCAGCACGGTGTCCGGCCCGAAGGCCCGGTCCACCAACCGCCCGTCCAGCACGCCGAGCTGACCCTCCTCGGGCGCGCCCAGCGTGAAGCCGACGTGCACGGGAGCGGCCGAGCCGGTCAACAACCCGGCGACGTACGGGTCGTCCACGCCGGCCACGGCGATCTCGCCGGTCAGCACGCCGGCCTTGGCCGCCGCGTACTCCTCGACCGAGCCGTGCCAGTCCAGGTGGTCCTCGGCGAGGTTCAGCAGCACCCCTGCCGCCGGCCGCACCGAGGGCGACCAGTGGAGCTGGAAGCTGGACAGCTCGACGGCCAGCGCCCGGTGCCCGGCCAGCAGGGCGTCCACCACCGGCAGGCCGACGTTCCCGCACGCCACCGCGTCGATCCCGGCGGCCCGCAGGATCGACTCCAGCATCCCGACCGTGGTCGTCTTGCCGTTGGTCCCGGTCACCGCCAGCCACGCCGGCGGGTCGGCCAGCTCCGCACCCATCCGCCAGGCCAGCTCGACCTCGCCGATCACCTCGACGCCCGCCGCACCGGCGGCCAGCAGCAACGGGCTGTCCGGCCGCCAGCCGGGGCTGGTGACCACCAGCTCCACCTCGGGCGGCGGCGCGACCAGGCCCGGCACCAGCGCCACCCCCGGCAGCAGCGGTTCCAGTGCCTCCAGCCGGTCGGCGCTGCCGTCGGTGACCAGCACCGACGCGCCCGCCGCCAGCAGCGCCTCGGCGGCCGACCGGCCGGTCACCCCGGCACCGGCGACCAGGACGGTGCGACCGGCCAGGAATCCCACGCTCAGCTCCCCGCCGCCGTCAGCCACTCGCTGTAGAACAGGCCCAGGCCCAACATGCAGCACATGCCGGCCATCAACCAGAATCTGATGATCACCGTGGTTTCCGCCCACCCGGCGAGTTCGAAGTGGTGGTGGAACGGTGCCATCCGGAACAGCCGTCGCCGGGACGTGCGGAAGACCGCGACCTGCAACACCACCGACAGCGCCTCGACCACGAAGATGCCGCCGATGACGACCATCAGCAGCTCGGTGCGGGTCGCGATGGACAGGCCGGCCACCAGGCCGCCCAGCGCCAGCGAGCCCGTGTCGCCCATGAAGATCTTGGCGGGTGCCGCGTTCCACCAGAGGAAGCCGATGCAGCCGGCCATCGCGGCGGCGGCCACCAGCGCCAGGTCCAGCGGGTCGCGCACGTCGTAGCAGCCGGCCACCAGCAGGTTCGAGCAGTTGTAGCGGAACTGCCAGAAGCTGATCACCACGTAGGTGCCGAGCACCATCGCCGAGGTGCCGCCGGCCAGGCCGTCCAGGCCGTCGGTCAGGTTCACCGCGTTGGACCACGCGCTGATCGCGGCGTAGCAGAACACCACGAACCCGACGACGCCGAAGGACACCACCGCGATGTCGCGCACGAACGACAGGTTCACCGACGCCGGGGTGAGGCCGTCCTTGTTCGGGAACTGCATGACCAGGACCGCGAAGATGATCGTGGCGACGAACTGGCCGACCAGCTTGGCGGTCTTGTTCAGGCCCAGGTTGCGCTGCTTGCGGATCTTGATGAAGTCGTCCAGGAAGCCCACGATGCCCAGCGACGTGGTGAGCATCAGCACCAGCAGGCCGGACGCGGTGGGCGTCTGCTCCTGCGCGGACGCCGACATGGAGTTCACCAGGTGCGCGCCGAGGTAGCCCAGCCACATCGCGACCAGGATCGCCACGCCGCCCATGGTGGGCGTGCCGCGCTTGGTCTTGTGGCTCTGCGGACCCTCTTCGCGGATCTCCTGACCGAACCCCTGCCGCGAGAAGATCTTGATCAGGTACGGCGTCAGCATGATCGACGCGATCAGCGCGATGGCCGCCGCGATGAGGATGCTCTTCACTTGCCGACCGCCTCCAGAAGGGCCTCGGCAACCCGCCACAGGCCGTAAGTTTTGGATGCCTTCACCAGCACGACGTCACCGGGACGCACCTCGTCGCGGAGCAGTTCCACGGCCGCCGTCACATCCGGTACCAGTACCGCTTCCTCGCCCCATGATCCTTCCAGGTGCGCGCCCTGGTGCAGCGGGCGGGCATCGGGTCCGACCACCACCAGCTTGTTGATGTCCAGGCGGACCACGAGCCGGCCGATCTCGTCGTGCGCGCGGACGTGGTCCGCACCGAGTTCCGCCATCGCGCCCAGCACGGCCCAGCTACGTCGGGCGGGCGTGGTGGCGCGGGAGATGGCGGCGAGCGACTTCAGCGCCGCGCGAACCGACTCCGGGTTCGCGTTGTAGGCGTCGTTGACGACGGTCACGCCGTCAGGACGTTCGGTGAGGGCCATCCGGTGCTCGGACACCCGCTGGGCGTTGCCCAGGGCGGTCGCGACCTGCTGCGGCGTCGCACCCAGCTCCAGGGCGACCGCGGCGGCGGTCAGGGCGTTGCCGACCTGGTGCGGCCCGTGCACGGCGAGCCGCACGTCGGCCTCGCCGGCGGGGGTGACCAGGCGGAAGCCCGCGCGGGCCCGGTCGTCGAGCTCGACGTCCACCGCGCGGACCCGCGCGGCGCTGTTCTCGCCGACCAGCACGACCTTCGCCGCCGTGCGCGGGGCCATGCCGGCCACCAGCGGGTCGTCGGCGTTCAGGACCGCCACGCCGTCGGCGGGCAGCGCCTCCACCAGCTCGCCCTTCGCCCGCGCGATGCCCTCGCGGGAGCCGAACTCGCCCAGGTGCGCGCTGCCGACGTTGAGCACCGCGCCCACCTTCGGCGGCGCGACCCGGCACAGCTCGGCGATGTGGCCGGGACCGCGCGCGGACAGCTCCAGCACCAGGAACCGGGTGTCGGCGTCGGCGCGCAGCACGGTCCAGGGGTGGCCCAGCTCGTTGTTGAACGACCCGGGCGGCGCGATCGTCCGGCCCAGCGGGGCGAGCGTCGCCGCGATCAGGTCCTTGGTGGTGGTCTTGCCGGAGGAACCGGTGACGCCCACGACCGTGAGGTCCGGCAGGCGGTCGACCAGGTGCCGGGCCAGCTTGGCCAGGGCCGCCAGGACGGCCGCGCCCGCGCCGTCGGAGTCCTCGGCGAGCACGTAAGAGTTGCCGTGGCCGGTGTCCACCGGCGGCGCGATCACCGCCGGCGCGTCGACCGGGCGACCGGCCAGCACGCCCGCCGCGCCCTGCGCGACGACCCGCGCCGCGAAGTCGTGGCCGTCGACCCGCGCCCCGGGCAGCGCCAGGTACAGCGCGCCCTCGGTGACCTCGCGGGAGTCGAACTCGACGGAGCCGGTCACGACCGGCGAACCGTCCGTGTTGTGCAGCGTGCCGCCGACGATCTCGGCGATCTCGGCCAGGCTGAGCGGAATCACCCTTGCACCTCTCTGATGGCCTCGGCGAGGGTCTCGACGTCGGAGAACGGGTGCACGACGCCGGCGACCTCCTGCCCGGTCTCGTGACCCTTGCCCGCGATCACGACCACGTCCCCGCTGCGGGCCAGCGACACGGCGTGCCGGATCGCGTCGCGCCGGTCGCCGATCTCCAGCACGTCGCCGCGCTCGGAGGCGGGCAGCGCCAGCGCGCCCCCCAGCATCGCGGCGCGGATGGCCGCCGGGTCCTCGCTGCGGGGGTTGTCGTCGGTGACGACGAGCACGTCGCCGCGCCGCGCCGCCTCCTCCCCCATCAGCGGGCGCTTGGCGGTGTCGCGGTCCCCGCCGCAGCCCAGGACCACGATGATCCGGCCGGTGGAGCGGGCGCGGACCGCGTCCAGCGCCAGCGCCACGGCCTGCGGCTTGTGCGAGTAGTCCACGACGGCGGTGAAGTCCTGGCCCTCGTCCACCCGCTGCATCCGGCCCGGCACGTGGACGTCGGCCAGGCCGCGCCGGATCGCGTCCACCTCGACGCCCCGGACGTGCAGGCAGGCGATCGCGAGCAGCGCGTTGGCGACGTTGAACGCGCCCGGCAACCGCAGCTCGACCGGGAACTCCAGGCCGGGGCCGCGAGCGGTGAAGGTCTGCTCGCCGGTCGGCGACACCCGCACGTCCGACGCGGTCCACGCGGCAGCGCCGGCGGTCGACACGGTGATGGTCGCGGGCGTGACCAGGCGCGGACCCCACTCGCCGTCCACGACGACCACCTCCACCGCCGCGCGCCCGTCGAAGAGCTGCGCCTTGGTGCGGAAGTAGTCCTCCATGTCCGGGTGGAAGTCCAGGTGGTCCTGCGACAGGTTGGTGAACGCGCCGACCGCGAACCCGACGCCGCCGACCCGGCCGAGCCGCAGCGCGTGGCTGGAGACCTCCATGGTCACGTCGGTGACACCGCGCTCCTCCATCACCGCGAGCAGCGCGTGCAGGTCCGGCGCTTCGGGCGTGGTCAGGGCGCTGTCCAGGCGCTCCCCGGCGATCCGGGTCTCGACCGTGCCGATCAGGCCGGTCGTGCGCCCGGCCGCCTTCAGCGCGGACTCGACCATGTAGCTCGTGGTGGTCTTGCCGGACGTCCCGGTGATCCCGAGCAGGGCCAGGCGGGTGGACGGGTCGCCGTAGACCCGCGAGGCGAGCAGGCCCAGCACCGCGCGCGGGTCGGGGTGGACCAGGACGGGCACGTCGGCGGCGATCTTCGCGGCACCCACCTCGTCGGTCAGCACCGCGACGGCACCCCGGGACAGGGCCTGGTCGGCGAAGTCCGCGCCGTGCGCCCGCGCACCGGGCAGCGCGGCGAACAGGTCGCCGGGCCGCACGTGCTGGGCCCGCAGCGTCACCCCGCCGACGAGCACGTGCGCCCGGTCGGGCGCGGTGAGGTGCGCGTCCACTGTGGAGGCGAGCTCGGACACGGGAACGGGCTGGACGCGGGAAGGGCGAGGCGGGGCGGTCGCGACCTTGCCCTCAAGCTTGGCAGGCACGCGCGGAAGGCTACCGGCGCACGGAGAGTCGCCACCCACCACGTCCACCCCAGACCCCGGGACCATCCCCGGTGGACCCGCGCGCACCACCCCGGACCGCGCTCGCAACGAGCGCCGACCACCGGTTTCCCGGTGGTCCGGTGGTCGGCGCGGAGCAGTGGCCGAGCCGCCCGGCCGCCCGGCCGGAGACGTTCCGGGCGGCACCGCGCGACCCCCGCGACCGTGGTCCGGGCAAGCCGGCGGGCACCGCTCCCGGGCAGGTCAGAGGACCAGCGGGACGACCGGGCTCTGCTCCGCCGACAGCGGCACCTGGTAGCGCTGGGACAGGTAGGACGCGATGTCGTGGAACAGCGGCGCGGCGGAGTGGCTGTACTGGGGGCTGCCGGTGGGGGCGTCGAGCATGAGGCCGACGACGAACCTCGGGTTGTCCGCCGGGAAGATGCCGGCGAAGGTGATCCAGTACTCGGACTGGCTGTAGCAGCCGCAGTTCTTGTCGATCTGCTGCGCGGTGCCCGTCTTCCCCGAGATCTGGTAGCCCGGCAGCGCCGCCGACGGCCCGGTGCCGGTCTGGTCCGGATCGCCCGGCGACTTCTGGACGACCGCGCGGAACATGTCGCGGACCGTCTTCGCGGTCTGCGGGCTCACCACGCGGATCTGCTCCGGCTTCGGCGTCTCCTTGCGCGCGCCGTTCGCGTCCACCTCGGCCCGGATGATCCTCGGCGGCACGCGCACGCCGTCGTTCGCGATCGTCTGGTACATGCCGGTCATCTGGAGCAGGGTCATGCTCAGGCCCTGCCCGATCGGCAGGTTGCCGAACGTCGAACCGGACCACTGGTTGCGCGGCGGGACCGACCCCGCCTCCTCGCCCGGCACGCCCGACTGGGTGCGCTTGCCGAGGCCGAAGTTGCGCAGCATGTCCGCGTACCGGTCCTCGCCGATCTTCTGCGCGGTCATCAGCGTGCCGACGTTGGAGGACTTGGCGAACACGCCGGTGAAGGTCATGTCCTGGGTGGGGTGCTCGACGGCGTCCCTGATGGTCCGGTCGGCGAACTTGATCGTGTACGGCACGCTGAGCACGTCGTCCGGCTTGGCGATGCCGTCCTCGACCGCCGTGGCGGCGGTGATGATCTTGTTCACCGAGCCGGGCTCGAACGACGACGAGACGGCCGTGTTGCGGGTCTGCTCCTCGGTGGCCTTGCCGAAGGTCAGCGGGTCGAACGTCTTGTCGTTCGCCATCGCCAGGATCTCGCCGGTGCGCACGTCGAGCACCACCGCCGAGCCGGTCTTCGCGCCCGACTTGGCGGTGTAGTCGGTGACCATCCGCTGCACCGCGTACTGGGTGTCGACGTCCAGGGTCAGCTCCAGGCTGCGGCCCGGCGTCGCGGCGGCCAGCTCGCGGGACCGGTTCGGGCCGGGGATCACCACGTTGTTGCCCTGCATGGTGTCCACCACGCGCCGGCCGTTGCGCCCGGCGAGCAGGTTGTCCTTCGCGTTCTCCAGGCCGAGCAGGCCGTGCGTCGCGGGCGGGTCCTGGTCCTTGCGCCAGTTCGCCGCGCCCACGATGTGCGACGCGAGCCCGCCGTTCGGGTAGACCCGCACCGCCCGGTACTCCGAGCCGATGTCGTCGTACTTCCCGGTGATCGCCGCGGCCTTGCCGGGGTCGATGTTCTCCACCAGCTCGATGTAGGTGGTGTCCTTGGTGAGCATCGCGTAGACGGTCCGCTCGTCGGTCTTCTGACCGTCGACCTCGGTGCCCAGGGTGTCCTGGATGAACTTGGCGACCTTCCCGGCCCACTCCTCGTAGGTGCCGATCTCGGGCTTGGCCTGGTACGCCTTGTCCCACTTCTCCCGGGTCATCTGCGGCACCGCGTAGAGGGCGCTCGCCTCGATGCTGAACGCGAGCTGGTTGCCGTTGCGGTCGGTGATCGAGCCGCGCGCCGCCGGGATGTCGATGAAGGTGGCGCGCTGCTTCTCCGCCTGCGCGGACAGCGCCTCCGCCTGGAAGCCCTGCACCTGGACGAGCTTCAGCCCGGCCATCACCAGCGCGCCGACCAGCAGCAGCCGGCCGACCGCCATGCGCACCCGGGCGTTGCCGCCGCGCCGTCGCTTGGCCGGGGCCCGCACCGACAGCGGTCGCCGCGCGGGCCTGCCCCGACTGGGCCCTGCCATCACAAACCTCCAGCAATAACCGCACGTCGGCCCACGGATCGCGTGGGCGTCCACCCGCCGGACCGCACCGGCATCACTGCCCCCCGGCCGCCTGCTGCCCGTTCTGGCCGGGCTGCTGCGCGTTCGGGTCGGGTTGGCCGTCGCGGGCCGGCGGCTGCTGCGCGTTCGGGTCGGCCTGACCGTTCTGCGCGTTCGGATCGGGTTGCGCCGGCGGGTTCGGCGACGGTGTCGGCGTCTCGGAGGGCGGCGGTTCGGGGGCCTTGGCCTCCGACGGCTTGCCGTACACCTCGACCGAGCCGTCCGGTAGCTGCTTGAGCCGCGCCGGGTCGCCGGCCGGCACCAGCCCGAGCTTCGCCGCCGCCTCGGCCAGCTTGAGCGGCGATTCGGACAGCGCGACCTCCTGGCGGAGCTGCTCGACCTGCCGGGCCAGCCTGGTCTGCTCGGCCTGCGCGTCCTGCAACCGGTAGGAGTCCGCCGTGGCCTGGGTCGACAGCCACATGATCGCGGCGATGCCCACGGCCAGCACCACCATCACCATGACCACGAACGGGGCCCGGGGCGTGACCACGGGCCGGCGGGTGACCGCCGGGCCCCGGGTCGAGGGCTTGGTCCGCTGCGCCCGGCGGGCGTAGGCCCGGTCCGCCGCGGCCGACCGGGACCGGGACTTGGCGGGGACCGACTTCAGCGCGCGCTCGCGGGGCTTCGCCGGGGACGGCACGCCGTTGGACCGTGCGGGCGCGGTCACGTCGCCTCCCGGATGCGTTCCGCCGCGCGCAGCCGAACCGACGCGGCCCTGGGGTTGTCCTCGATCTCCTGCTCGTTCGCGACCTCGGCACCCCGGGTCACCAGCTTCAGCTCCGGCCCGTGGCCGGGCAGCTCCACCGGCAGGTCCTGCGGGGTGCGCGAGACGGCCAGCGGCGCGAACGCGCGCTTGACCATCCGGTCCTCCAGCGACTGGTAGGACTCCACGACCAGCCGACCGCCCACGGCCAGCACGGACAGCGCGGCCGGCAGCGCCAGCCGCAGCGACTCCAGCTCGCCGTTGACCTCGATCCGCAACGCCTGGAACGTGCGCTTGGCCGGGTGGCCGCCGGTCCGCCTGGTCGCCGCCGGCACCGCCGCGTAGAGCAGTTCGACCAGCCGGCCGCTGGTGGTGAACGGCTCGCGCGCGCGCTCCCGCACCACCGCGCCGGCGATCTTGCGGGCGAACCGCTCCTCGCCGTAGTCGCGCAGGATGCGGGTGAGGTCGTCCACCGGGTACTCGTTGAGCACGTCCGCGGCGGTCATCCCGGTCCCGGCGCTCATCCGCATGTCCAGCGGGGAGTCCCGGGAGTACGCGAAACCGCGCTCCTCGGCGTCGAGCTGGAGCGACGAGACGCCCAGGTCCATCAGGATTCCGTCCACCGGGCCGTCGACCACGTCCGCGATGCCGTCGTAGGTGGTCTGCACGAACGTGACCCGGTCCGCGTGCGGCGCGAGCCGCTCGCGGGACAGGGCGATCGCCTGCGGGTCCCGGTCCAGACCGATCAGCCGGACCTGCGGGTGCGCCCGCAGCACGGCTTCCGAGTGGCCGCCGAGCCCGAGCGTGCAGTCCACGAACACCGCGTCGCGGTCGGCCAGCGCGGGCGCGAGCAGGTCCAGAACGCGGTCGAGCAGCACCGGCACGTGCCGCGCTCGCTCCACCATGTCCTCTCCCACGCACATCCCCCCGCCCTGGCAAAGAAAAATCGGGTGTCGTCAGGTCCCCGCCCGCCCGTCGGACCTGGCACCGGGGAAGGTGCGCCAGGGCCGAAAGCCGAGCGGACCGAGGCCTCACGGCACCCGAAACCTCAAGCGTTCGCAGCCCGCCTCAGAAGACGCCCGGAAGCACCTCCTCGCGAGCCTCCGCGTAGCTGTCCTCGTGCTCGTCCAGGTAGCGCTGCCACGCCTGCGCGTCCCAGATCTCCAGCCGGTTGATCGCGCCGATGACCACGCACTCCTTGGTCAACCCCGCGTACCGGCGCAGTTCCGGTGCGATCGACACCCGGCCCTGGCCGTCCGGCCGCTGCTCGTCGGTCCCGGCGAACAGGTAGCGCTGGTAGGCGCGGACCGCCTCGTTGGTGAAAGGGGCGTCCGCGACCTTGCGCGCCATCTGCTCGAACTCCGCCCGCGGGAACACGTAGAGGCAGTGGTCCTGGCCCTTGGTGACCATGAGACCCCCCGCTAGCGCGTCCCGGAACTTCGCAGGCAGCGTCAGCCGGCCCTTGTCGTCCAGCCTGGGGTGGTGCGTGCCCAGGAACACGGCAACCCACCTCCCGCCACCGAACGGTGAACCGGCAGTGGGGCCCCGTTCTGCCCCACCGGCCGCCACAGTACCCCACTTTTCACCACAGTCAACGCTGAAACGGGTGGTCGCACCACACCCGGACCAACGTTTGCGCTGGTAGAGAGCTTATGACCGGCATGGGGCACGGTGGGGGACGGAAGCCACCTCCACCTCCGCGAGTGAGGTGAACAGGCCCGAATCTCACCCGAACGGAGCAGTGAAAACGGGCAAAACAGGTTCGATGCGGCCCCTGGTGGGGAATCGTGGCAGGGACGGGTCGACCGGGGTGCGGCGGCGGGCGTGGAAACCACGCCCGCGAAACTGTTCAATCGGTGTGTGGCGCTTCGCCATGGTTTGACACACTGCGTGAAACGCTCACCGCCACCGCGAACCGGTCGCGGTGGTCTTCGGGAGGACGAGTGACTCCGAGTACCCAGCCAGCCGCACTGCCCGAGCACTCGTACGGCGGCAGTGGGCTCAACCACGTGAACCCCTCGGCCCACCCGAACCCGGCGGCCACCCCGCAGGCGCGGCAGGACGAGGTGCTCGCGGAACTGCACACCGTGGTCGGGCGGATCGCCGCGAACGTCGAGCGGGTCATCGTCGGCAAGCCCGACGTGGTCCGGGTCGCCCTGGTCACCCTGCTCGCCGAAGGCCACCTGCTGGTCGAGGACGTGCCCGGGGTCGGCAAGACGTCGCTGGCCAAGGCGCTGGCCCGGTCGATCGACTGCTCGGTGAGCCGCATCCAGTTCACGCCGGACCTGCTGCCCAGCGACATCACCGGTGTGTCGATCTACAACCGGCAGGACAACGACTTCGAGTTCCGCCCCGGCCCGGTGTTCGCCAACATCGTGGTCGGCGACGAGATCAACCGCGCGTCGCCCAAGACCCAGTCGGCGCTGCTGGAGTGCATGGAAGAGCACCAGGTCACGGTGGACGGGCACACCTACCCGCTGGGCGCGCCGTTCATGGTGATCGCCACCCAGAACCCGATCGAGATGGAAGGCACCTACGCGCTGCCCGAGGCGCAGCGCGACCGGTTCACCGCCCGGGTGTCCATCGGGTACCCGGACCCGCAGGCCGAGCTGGCGATGGTGGACGAGCACGCGGGCCACGACCCGCTGGCCGAGCTGCGGCCGGTGTCCGACGCGGACCAGGTGCTCAAACTCGTGCACGCGGTGCGCCGGGTGCACCTGTCGCAGGAGATCCGCCGGTACGCCGTGGAGCTGGTCGGCGCGACCCGCCGGCTGCCCGAGCTGCGGCTGGGCGCGTCGCCGCGGTCCACCCTCCAGCTCGTGCGGGCCGCGCGGGCGCAGGCGGCGCTGGCCGGGCGCGACTTCGTGGTACCCGACGACGTCCACGCCATCGCGGTGCACGTGCTGGCGCACCGGCTGGTGCTGACCGCCGAGGCGCAGGCCGCCCGCCGGTCGTCCGTCGACCTGGTGCGCAACCTGCTCCAGCGGATACCGGTGCCGCACGGCGCACCGGACCAGTCGGGCCAGTTCGCGCACAACCCGAACCCCCACCGCTGACATGCGCGGAGCCCTGTCCGGGTTGACCACCAGGGGCCGCTGCCTGCTCGCCGCCGGGATCGCCGCCGGTCTGTGCGCGATCGTGCTCAACGAACGTGACCTGCTGCGCGTCGCCGCGTTCGTGGTGGCGCTGCCGCTGCTCGCGGCGTGGCTGGCGCAGCGGGCCCGGGTCGGGCTGCACGCCGCCCGGTTCCTGTTCCCCAGCCGGGTGCAGGTCGGATCGGCGACCGACGTGCGGGTGGAGCTGCGCTCCACCGGCCGGCTGCCCACCGGCGGCCTGCTGCTGGAGGACGCCGTGCCCTACGCGCTCGGCTCGCGGCCCCGGTTCGTGGTCGAGCGCCTCCCGCGCAACACCGTGACCGCGCTGCGCTACCCGCTCAAGCCGGTCATGCGCGGCATCCAGCAGGTCGGGCCGCTGATGGCCCGGGTCACCGACCCGTTCGGGCTCGCCGAGTACGACCGCGAGCTCGCCGGGCGGTCCCAGTTGGTCGTGGTGCCCCAGGTCGTGGGCCTGGCGGGCCTGCCCAGCGGTTCCGGCATGGGTTCCGGCGACGACGGCTCGATCCGGCTGCGCACCGGCCAGGGCGAGGACGACGCCATCGTGCGGCAGTACCGGCACGGCGACGACCTGCGCAAGGTGCACTGGAAGTCCACCGCACGGCGGGACGAGCTGATGGTCCGCGTCGAGGAGCGGCCCTGGCGCGGCGGCACGACCGTGCTGCTGGACCACCGGCTGACCGCGCACCGCGGCGCGGGCCCCGGTTCGTCGCTGGAGTGGGCGGTGTCCTTCGCCGCCTCGGTGTGCCTGCACCTGCACCGGTTCGGGCACCAGGTGCGGCTGATCGGCGACGACGGCCGGGTGCTCGCGGGCGGGTCCGGCGACGGCGGGCACAGCGACTCGGTCGTGCTGGACGCGCTGGCCGGGTTGCAGCCGTCGCACCGGCGCGAACCGGCCGCCGGCCTGGACCCCGGCGCGGGCCAGGAGGTCATCGCGATCCTCGGCGGCTCCACGCCCGCCGTGGTCGACGCGCTGGTGCGCAACCGGCCGCGCGGGATGCGCAGCCTGGCCGTGGTGATGGACGTGCGGGCGTGGGCGGCGGTCTCCGAGGACCCCGCCCCCGATCCCGAAGAAGCGCGTGGCCTGCTCGGCGCGGCCGGCTGGGGTGCCGTCGTGGCACGGCCGTCGGGCCCGATGGGGCAGGTTTGGCAGGAGCTGTGCCACAGCGCGGGCAACCGCGGACCCGTGGTGCGCACGGAGGTGGGCTAGAGGTGATCGGCAGGACCGCCCCAGGGGGCAACCGGGTGGTCGGCGCGACGCCGGCGGTGGCGGGTCTCGCGACGCTGTGCGCGGCGACCGCGCTGTCCAGCGTGATCGGCGGTGTGCTGTGGCTGGTGAACCTGGCCGTGGCGATCATCGTCGTGGTCGGCACCGGCGTGCTGCTGCGCGCGACCCGGCTGCCCATCGTGCTGGTCGGCCTCGGGCAGGTGTTCGCGCTGACGTGCCTGCTGGTGACGATCTTCACCCGGACGGGGTTCCTGGTGGTGTTCCCCAGCCCGCAGGCGCTCACCGACCTGGGTTCGGTGCTCGGCGACGCGTTCGCCGAGGTGCAGACCGGCGTGCCGCCGGTGGATGACAGCGACGCCATGCGCTGCCTGGTGATGGTGTCCATCGGCCTGGTCGCGGTCCTGGTGGACCTGCTCGCGGTCGGCGCGGCGGCACCCGCGGCCTCCGGCCTGGTGCTGCTGTGCGTGTTCGCGGTGCCCGCGTCGCTGGCCGACGAGATGCTGCCGCTGTGGACGTTCGTGTTCGGCGCGGCGGCGTTCGCGCTGCTGCTGGCCGTCGACGGCCAGCACCGGCACCAGGCGTGGCGCGGCCGGCTGCCCGGTCGCGGGGTCGGCGGTTCCGGTCCGGCGGCGACCGCCGTGGCCGGCCTGGCGGTGGTGGTCGCGCTGCTCGCGGGCGGGGCCATCACCCTCGTCGGCACGGTCGGCAGGCTCCCCGGCACCGGTGACTCGGTGGGCGGCGGCGCGGACCGGCTCGGCCTGGACCCGATGACCCAGTTGCGCGGGATGCTCGACAGGGGCAGCACCAAGGAGCTGTTCCGGGTGCGCGGGCTGACCGAGTCGGCGTACCTGCGGGCGATGACGCTGCGCGAGTACGTGCCCGACCAGGGCTGGAAGATGGGCGACGACCTGCCGACCGGCGTCGAGGCCAACGGCGAGCTGCCCGAGCAGCCCGGCGACCCCGGCGGCGGCGAGATCAGCCAGGTGACCATCGAGCCGGTGGGCTGGCTGGACAACTGGCTGCCCGTGTACGGCAGGCCGCGCCGGTTGCAGGACGTCGAGGACAACTGGCGCTACGACCCGGTGCGCGGGATGGTCTACAGCGTCCGGGCGCGCGAGGCGGGTCCGTACAAGCTGCACACGGTCCTGAAGACCCCGCCCGCCGAGGCGCTGCGCAAGGCGGACGGCGCGCTCGACGTCGAGGACATCTACCTGGACGCCCCCGGCGTGGCCCCCGAGGTGCGGGACCTGGCCCAGGAGATCACCCGGGGCGAGAACAACACGTTCGACAAGGCCACCGCGCTGTACAAGTACTTCACGGACGGCACGAACGGCTTCACCTACACGACGGAGACCGCGAGCAAGCAGACCAGCGACGCGTTGCGCGACTTCGTGTTCACCGGCAAGAAGGGCTTCTGCGAGCAGTACGCGTCGGCGATGGCGATCATGGCCAGGTCGGTCGGCCTGCCCGCCCGGGTCGCGATGGGCTTCACGGCCGGGTTCCCGACCGGCGACGCCCAGACCATCACCACGCAGGACGCGCACGCGTGGGTGGAGATCTACTTCCCCGGCCACGGCTGGATGGTCTTCGACCCCACGCCGCTGTCGGACGGTCGCGCCATCGTGCCGCCGTACATCTCGGGCCAGAGCCCGGACGGCGAGGAGACCGACCCGACCGACGTCCCCACCACGACGACCACCGAGACCACCGCCGCCCCCACCACCAGCGCGTCGGCCGCGCAGGGCACGCCGGACCAGGAGGGCGGCTCGCAGGAAGCGACGCCGACGCCCACGTGGCACGTGGTCTCGCTGCTGGTCGCCACCGGGTTGTTGCTGGTGATCGGGGTGCTGCTGGCGATGCTGTTCCGCGCGCTGGGCAAGCGCCGGGACGACGGGACGACGTGGCGACCGAAGTGGCCGTGGCTGCTGCCGGTGCTCGTCGGGGGCGCGGTGGCGACGGGGGTCGCCACGGTGACCCTGGCCATCGCGCTGGTGTCGTGGTGGCTGGCCGTGCCGGTGTTGATCGTGCAACTGGCGCTGGTGCCGGCCGGCGTGCGGGCGGTACGACGCCGGTCGAGGCTGCAAGCCGTCGCCGACCTGGGCCCGAACGCCGCCGGAGCCGCGTGGCAGGAGCTGCTGGCCGAGTCGGTGGACCGTGGCACGAGGGTGCCGACGACCGAGACCGTGCGGGTGGCGGCACGACGGATGGCGCGCGCGCACAACCTGGACGAGCAAGGCCGCGACGGTTTGCGCACGGTGGTCGGAGCGGTCGAGCGCTCCTGGTACAGCGCGAACGGCGAGACGGACCCGACCCTCCCGGGAGCGGTCGACAACGTCCGCCAAAGCCTCAGCCGCAACGCACCCCTCGCGCTGCGCGCGAAGATGCTGCCCAGGTCGGTCCTCCAGCCCAACATCCCGCCGGAGTCCGACGACTGACCCGCCGGCCGCACCCCACACCCGGCCCGCCACCCGACGACCGCGTCCGGGCAGGCCGAAACCCGCCCAGCAGAGCTGCCGACGAGACGCAGCTCGGCGGGACGGCGGACCGCGCAGCAGCTCGGCGGGACGGCGGGCAGCGCAGCAGCGGCCGATTCCAGCAGCGTCGAGAGGGCCGAAGCCTGCGCCGGGGGATCAGCGGCGGCTCGCCACACGCCTGGTCGGAGCAGTCCGGGCGGTCCGGGAGCCGGGGTCCACGCACTTTTGGGCATACGCACAGCCCGCCCCCTAGTGATCACGTCCGACCGGAGTCGGGAGGATGATCGGGCGGGTGCGGGCCGGGTGCGTCGGGTAGGGGCGTCTACTCGTCCTCAAGGCGACGACGGAAACGCTCTTCCATCTTCTGGGAGAACGAGCTGCGGCTGGGCCGACTTCCCTCTTCGCTGGGCTCCTCGGCGACCTGATCACCACGACGGAGTGTCGTCACGGTCAGCAGCACGCCGAAGAACATCAACAGGAAGCCGACCACGCTCACCACCGGGATACCAGCGAGCTTCGGCAACATCACACCCGTCACCAGCAACGCCACACCCACGGCGAACAAAGCGATGCCCTGGATACGACGCCGTCGCGACGGTTTGCGCAGCTTGGCACCGCGCACAGTGGATGCGAACTTCGGGTCCTCGGCGTAGAGCGCGCGCTCGATCTGGTCGAGCAGTCGCTGCTCGTGCTCGGAGAGTGGCATGGCTCCTCCTCCGGCACAGCGGTCGCGGGCGCCGGGTGTTCACGGTTGCCGCCGGTCCCGGCGGACGCCCCGCCCAGGGGGCGTCACAACCAGGATACGATTCGCGGGCCTTGGCGACTACCCAGTCCGTGTTCCTAAGCGGTTCCTTCGGTCACCATCATCCTCACGGGTCAACGGTAGGACCTCCGTAAGGCGGCGAAAGCAGCCCGAAAGGTCATCTGTCAACCCGCCGGTCGCCCTGGAACCTCCAGGTGTGATCCTCGCAACACCTCTCAAATCCCCCGAACCGCCCACATCGCCCCGAGCTTCGGTTCCCCGAAGGTGGAGTCCCCGCCCACCCCGCCGCGAACCACCCCGCTCCTACCTGCGTGCTCCCACCTCCCCTGCTCGCACCTCTTGCTCCCACCCCCTGCTCGCACCTCCCCTGCTCCCACCCGCCTGCTCCCACCCGGAAGGCGGCGGCACTCGCCGGCAGGCTCCGGGCACGGAGTCGGCCTCACGATGACCGCATCGGACAGACGGGCGAGCACCCCCGGCCGGTGGGAGCGGCGGCGGGAAGGCGCGCGGTCGGGCCGGCGGCCGGGTCACGGTCTTGTCGTCATGCGGGTCGCCTTCACCTCGGGGACGGGTCGCCCGGCGGACTGCCGGTAGGCGTTGTGGAGGGCCTTCGCGGCGGTGGTCGGGGACTGGCGCAGCTCCTGGGGTGTCGTCCGGGCGACGATGATCCCGGCGGCGGTCAGCCGGTGGTCGTCGGGGTTCGGGGTGAGCTGCCACGCCAGGCCCTGCTCGCCCCACCAGGCGTCCGCCGTGCCCAGTGCGACGCCGGCCGCCGTCTCCAGCTCCACGTGCCACGTCGGCGGGGGCAGCGGCAGGTCGGACAGCAGCGCCCTGGCCCACGCCTGCGGCACGGTGCGCACCCCGCCCGCCAGGTCGGCCAGGACCCGGTGGGCCGGCTCCGCTCCCCTGGCCAACGCCCTGGCCAGGTCGGCGACCGGCACGCCACCCCGGCGCACGACCTCCGTCAGCACCGCGCGCACGGCCTCCACGTCCGGCAGCAGCGCCCGGACCGCGTCGGCGGCGGCCCTGGTCAGCGGCGCGGTCAGGAAACCCTTGCGCAGGACCGGCGGCGGGAGCGCGCGGACGCGGATCACCCCGACCTCCGGGGTCGGGTCGACCGGTCTCGCGGACAGGACCCGCACCCGGCCCGCCACCGGAACGGCCCGCATCCCGTGCAGGTGGAGGGCGTCGACCCCGGTCAGCAGGGCTCCCGCCCCGGCGTGGCGCAGGGCGGCCTGCACCCACTGCGGGCGGTTGGGCGGTTTTCGGGTCAGCAGCAGGACCCCGGGCAGCAGGTGCTGCCACTGGCCGCCCGGTCGGCAGCGGTCGGTGAGCTCGTCGCCGGGCAGGCCCAAACCGATGAGTTCCGTCGCGGTCGCCACCTGGTGCGGGAACAGGCCCGCCAGGGCGTCGATGCTGATCGTGGTCCGGTGTTCGGTGTGCGTGTGCATGGGTCCACGATGGACGGTTCCGGGTGGGGCGTCGACTGGCGGGACGCGATCTGTGGACAAGGAATCCGGGTTGTGGACAAGTCGGGTCGCGCAGGAGAGAAGTGGGGCCTTCCGCAGACCCGACCGCCCGCGGAAGGCCCCACTGGGAACGGCGGCCACCCCTCGCCGGCCGCCAGGTGGATTCAGAGCCGGACCAGGTCCTCCCTGATCTCGGCGTTCAGGTCGCGCCGGCCGGCCCGCACCTCGCGCCACGCGTCGTGCACGGCGACCAGGCCCCCGGTCAGCACCAGCGCCACGGCCAGCGCGATCGGGCCGGTCGTGTCCAGTTGGGTGAGGATCACGGCGGCGGCCCAGAGCTGGACGACAGTGAAGACGAGGGTGCAGGCGAGGCGCTCGGTGAACCTCCGACGGGACCTCGCGGGTTCCTCTGTGCGGTTCATGGTCTCCCCCTCTGAGCTCGGCGTACCTCATTTGTAGGGGGAACGGAGCGGATGTTCTGCGTCAGATGACGCACAACGGGCCACGAGCTCGACGCAGGTCGGAACCGGCACCCGAACGGACGCCGATCACGTCGTCAAGTCGTAGAGGCGCTCGACCTCCAGGATGTCGATCTTCCGCCGCCCGGTGCTGATGATGCCTTCCTCGCGCAGCGCGCGCAGGACCCGCACGAGCGATTCGCGGGACGTGCCGGCGATGCCCGCGAGCTCCTCCTGGCTCAGCGACACCTCGCCCTGGTCGGCGATGCCGCGCTCCAGCGCCACGTCGATCAGGACGGCCGCCACGCGCTGCGTCGCGGTGCCGCTGATCTGGACGCGCTGCCGGTCGGCGTCGCGCTGGCGGGCCACGATCACGGTCAGCACGGCCCACGCGATCCGGGGGTGCCGCTGGCACAGCGACGCGAACCCGGGCGCGGTCAGCACCAGCGCCCGGACCGCGCCGAGCGCGCGGACCGTGGCCGACCTGGGCAGGCCGTCGATCGCGGACCGCTCGCCGACGATGTCGCCCGCGCCCCGCACGGCCAGCACCTTCTCCCCGCCCGCCGCAGTGGTCGCGGTGACCCGCAGCAGTCCTCTGCGCACGACCAGCACGTAGCTGGTGATCTCACCCTCGTGGCACACCACCGCGCCGGACGCGTACTCGCGTTCCGTACCCGTCGTGCTGAGCACGCCGTGCTCGGCAGGGGTGAGCAAGCCCCAGAACCGGTCCACGTGGTGATGGTGCCCGGTGATCGACCCGGGTGTCCGGTCCGGGCCGATCGACCACCCGATCGGCCCGTTCCCGGACGACGGAACCCCGAACCGGTCAACGGTCGGGTTTGGGCTGGGGCAGGTTCGGCTGGAGCGGGGCGCTGCCGAGCAGCGTCGCCGGTGTCACCGCAGCCCGGCCGAACCGGGTGCGCGCCTGGTCCGCGGCCTGCTCGGCCTCCCGCCAGCCGCGTTCCGGCGCGTCGAACATCAACTGCTCGCCGCCCTCGCCCTCGACCAGTTGCTCGATCCGCACGCCGATCAGCCGCACCGCGCCGGCGGGCACCTGCTCGTCCAGCAGCGCCGCCGCGGTCTTGTAGACCTCTTGGGTCACGTCAGTCGCCACCCGCAGCGTCTTGGAGCGGGTGATCGTGGTGAAGTCCGCGAACCTGACCTTGATCGACACCGTCCGGCCGCGCAGGCCGCGGTGCCGCAACGTGCCGGCGGACCGCTCGGAGAGCCGCAGCAGCTCCCGGCGCAACACCTCGCGGTCGAAGTGGTCGACCGCGAAGGTCTCCTCCGCGCCGATCGACTTCTCCCGGGTCGACGGCACGACCGGCCGGTCGTCCAGGCCCTGGGACAGGGCGTGCAGGTGTTCCGCGAGCGCCACCCCCAGCACCCGGCGCAGCCTCGGCAGCGGTGTCGCCGCCACGTCCGCCACGGTCTCCAGCCCGACCTGGTCCAACTGCTCGGCGGTGCGCTTGCCGACGCCCCACAGCGCGGACACCGGCAGCGGGTGCAGGAACTCCAGCGCCGACGCCTTCGGCACGACCATCATGCCGTCCGGTTTGCACAGCCCGGAGGCCAGCTTCGCCAGGAACTTCGTCGACGCCACCCCGACCGAGCAGGTGATGCCGTGCGCCTCCGCCACCTGGGCGCGGACGGTCTCGGCCACCGCGCCCGGTGTCGCCCGCAACCGCCGCAGCGCGCCGCTGACGTCCAGGAATGCCTCGTCCAGGCTCAGCGGCTCGACCAGCGGCGTGATGTCGCGGAAGATCGCCATCACGCCTTGCGACACCTCCTGGTACCGGGCGAAGTTGGGCGGCACGAACACCGCGTGGGGTGCGAGCCGGCGGGCGTGGGCCGTCGGCATCGCCGACCGCACGCCGTACTCGCGGGCCAGGTAGTTCGCCGCCGCCACGACACCCCGGTTCGCCGTGCCGCCGACGATCACCGGCTTGCCGGCCAGCTCCGGGTTGTCCCGGATCTCCACGGACGCGTAGAAGGCGTCCATGTCGACGTGCAGCATCGGGCAGCCGGTGTCGTCCGGCCACCGGCCGTCCCGTGCGCGGAAGCGGTCCACCAGGCCGACCGGCAGATTCGCACTGCGGCCCATGTCCACCCCTCCGACAAGCCCGAACGCGTGTTCGACAGTCTAGTCCAACCGGTAGGCCCGGCCGGCGTTCTCCGACCCGATCAGGTGAGCGATGCGCACCGCGTCCGATTCCCCGAACGCCTGCCGGCGCATCCCCGCCAGCAGGAAGTCCGACAGCGCGCGCCGGAAGAACAGCGCGCCCAGGTGGTACAGCTCGGCCAGGCCGAACGCGTCGGTCGAGAACAGGAACTTCCCGAACGGCACGATCTCCAGCGCCTCGGCCAGCACCCGGCTCGCCTGGTGCCCCACGCCGTGCGTGGCCAGCCCGAGGTCGGCGAACACGTGCGGGAACACCTGCGCGAGGTACCCGGCCGACCGGTGGAACGGGTAGTTGTGCAGCAGCATGATCGGCACCCCGAGGTACTCGGTCGCCCGCAGCAGGTCCGTCAGCAGCGACGGGTCCGCCCGGTGCAGCGCGAGGTCCCGGTCGCCGTAGCCGACGTGGAACTGGACGGGCAGCCCGCGGTCCAACGCCTCCCACACCAGGAACCGCGAGAGCACCTCGTCGGCGCAGCGCCCGCCACCGGCCGCCAACCACCGCTCGCACGCCGCCACGACCTCGGCGTCCGACGGCCGCTCCCCGGACAACGCCAAGCCCACGCGGTAGGCCGCGATCGACTTCGCCGCCACGGCCGGTGCGATCTCCAGCGCCCGACGCACCCCGTCCGGGAATCCCGTGGCACCGTCGATGATCACCTCTTCGGCCAGGCGTTCCAAGCGAAGCACCGCGAGTTCACGAGATCCGGTGAAAACCGAAGGTCCGTGCAACCTCTCCGGCCACAGCCCGCCGTCCACCAGGAAGGTCGTGATCCCCGAAGCCACGAGGAACGCTCGATTCACCTCCGCGGCTCCCAGCGACCGCCGACGCGCCACGTACTCGTCCGGCGGAGCGTGCGCCGGGAGGTCCAGCAGGGGCGCGCACCAGCGGCGCACCGCGAACCCGACGGACGAGTCGAACAGCGACGTCCCCCACGGGCTCACCGCGTCCGCCTCGGTCAGCATCTCCTCGAACCCGGTGCGGTCGAGGTCCTCGCGCAACACCCCGTGGCAGTGGTGGTCCACCAGGTTCAACTCGGCCACGTAGGGCAGCAACGGTTCCACTTGTTGAACACTAGTGACCTGGTGTAACCACGCACCTCATGGACACCGCGGAACGGGACCACCGCCAAGCACAGGCCACCGCGTTGCTGGACGGTCTGGCCGATCGCGACGTCGTAGCCGTCGCGATCACCTGGATCGACCACAGCGGCATCGCCCGCGTGAAGTCGATCCCGCTCGACAAACTCCCCCGCGTCGCCGCGCACGGCGTCGGCGCTTCCCCCGTGTTCGACGCCTTCCTGCTCGACGACACCATCGTCGCCGGACGCCACTCGGGCAGTCCGGTCGGCGACCTCCGGCTGCACCCCGACCTGGCCCGGCTCACCGTCCTGGCCGGTCAGCCGGGGTGGGCGTGGGCACCGGCGGACCGCTACGACCAGCGGGGCGAGCCGCACCCGCAGGACGAGCGCGGCCTGGCCCGCACCATGGCCGACCGGCTGGCGGTGCACGGCTACGAGGTGCGCGCCGGGTTCGAGGTGGAGTGGGTGGTCGGCCAGGGCGGCACGGACGACTTCCGCCCCGCCACCACCGGTCCCGCGTACGGCCACATCCGCCAGGTCGAGCTCTCGGACTACTGCGCCGACCTGATCGCCGCGCTGGTCGAGCAGGACGTGGACGTCCTCCAGTTCCACCCGGAGTACGCGGCGGGCCAGTTCGAGGTGTCGACCGCGCCCGAGGACCCGGTGCACGCGGCGGACACCGCCGTGCTGGTCCGCGAGACGATCCGGGCGATCACCATCCGGCACGGGCTGCGCGCGTCGTTCTCGCCGAAGGTCGTGGCGGACGGCGTGGGCAACGGCGGCCACCTGCACGTCAGCCTGTGGCGGGACGGGAAGAGCCTGTTCGAAGGACACCTGCACCCGGATGCCGAGGCGTTCGCGGCGGGCGTGCTGCGGCACCTGCCCGGCCTGTGCGCGATCGGCTGCCCGTCCGTGGCGAGCTACCTGCGGCTGATCCCGTCGCACTGGGCGGGCGCGTACGCGGCGTGGGGCGTGGAGAACCGGGAAACCGCGCTGCGCCTCGTGGAGGGCCGCGACCTGGAGGTCAAGTGCTTCGACCTGTCCGCGAACCCCTACCTGGTGGTGGCGGCCACGCTCGCCGCCGGGCTGGCGGGGATCGTGGACGGGGCGCGCCTACCGGATCAGATCACGGTGAACCCCGTACAGGTCGACAACGCGCAACGGCTCCCCCAGTCGTTGGAAGACGCCGTCAGGGCGTTCGAGGACGATGAAGTGCTCACGGAGGCGTTCGGCGTCGAATTCGCGGCCACGATCGCGGACGTGCGTCGCGGCGAGATCGCCCGGTTCGCGGGCGCGACGGCGGAAGAGATCACAGACGCCACCCGGTGGCGGCATTAGCCGCTCAACACGCGGCGAGGCGTCCCGACCTCCTTGCGCAAGCGGGACAACGCCCGGTGCTGCGCCACCCGCACGGCACCGGGCGAGGAACCCACCACAGCGGCCGTCTGCTCGGCGGTCATCCCCACCACCACGCGCAAGAGCAGGATCTCCTGTTGCTTGTCGGGCAGGACCTTCAACAACGCGGCCACGTGGCGGGACAGTTCGGCCCGCAGCGCGCTCTGCTCCGGGCCGTCCTCGTCAGAGGGCGCATCGGGCACCTCGGACACCGGTTCGGCACGGTTGCGCAGCGCCGACCGGTGCGCGTCGGCCACCTTGTGCGCGGCGATGCCGTACACGAAGGCCAAGAACGGCCGCCCGTGGTCCTTATACGAGGGCAACGCCGTCAGGACGGCCAGGCAGACCTCCTGCGCCACATCGTCCGCCGAGGTGTACGAGCGTTCCTGGCGGCCCACCCGCGCACGGCAGTAGCGCACCACGAGCGGGCGGATCGTGGCCAGCAGCGACGCGATGGCGAGCCGGTCGCCGCCGACGGCCCGGCGCACCTCGTCGTCCAGCGCTTCCGGTCTCGGAGGTTCCGGTTCGGGCGGCTCCCCCGCCGACAGCGACTCCTCGGCGGCGCGGGACCCCGGAGCGGGTAAGTGCGGATCTCCCATGCGGGACTCCTGGTGGGTCGACGGCGGTTCGCCGACCCGTTCTACCGCAATCTCACCCCGCGCGGCGGGCCAGCACGTGCAACCGCGCCGCGACGTCGCGCAACGGCGACCGGGTCGAGGCGGCGAGCTCCAGCTCCGCGAGCGCCTCGGCCGCGCCGGGGTTGGACTCCAGCACCGAGCCCGGTACCAGGTCCGACACCACGCCGTGGCCCTGGAGCACCTCCAGCTCCAACCCCGCGCCGAGCACCAGCGCCTCCAGACCGGCCACGTCGAACCGGCGCTGCAACGGCTCGCGGGCCCCGGCGAGCCGCCCCGACTCGTCGTCCAGCAGCCGTCGCGCGTCCACCAGCCGGCCGGCGATCGCCCGGTGCAGCACGGCCGCGTACCGGTTCGCGACCAGCACGGACACCGCGCCGCCCGGTGCGGCGGCCTTGGCCAGCGCGTTCAGCGCCACGGCCGCGTCGTCCACGACCTCCAGCAGCCCGTGCCCCAGCACGAGGTCGGCGGACGAGTCGGCCTCCAACGCGTCCGTGTCGCCTTGCACGGCCGTGATGCGATCGGTCACACCAGCCTCCGTAGCGCGCCTGTACAGCGTGGCGAGCGCGTTGGGGCTGGGCTCGACCACGGTCACCACACAGCCGGCCACAGCGAGTGGAACAGCCCACACACCGCTACCGCCGCCCACGTCCAACACCCTGGGCGGTTCCCCTCCCCGGCGCTTCCGCGCGGCGGCCAGCTCGGTGTCGAGCACCTTGTGTACGGCGTCCGGTCGCATGGCACTAGAGCCTAGAGACCGTAGGCTGCACTTCGTGCATACGGTGGCGGTGCTCAGCCTTAAGGGTGGCGTGGGAAAGACGACGGTCGCGTTGGGTCTCGCGTCGGCGGCGTTGCGGCGCGGGGTGCGGACGCTGGTCATCGACCTCGATCCACAGTGCAACGCCACCTCCACGCTGGAACCCGACGACACCGAGGCGAGCATCTACGACGTCCTCCAGGACCCCACGGGCGACACGGTGCGGGCGGCCATCGCCCCCAGTTCGTGGGGCGATGGCGTGGACGTGCTGGCCGGGTCGGAGGACGCCGAGCTGCTCAACCACCCCGACCCGGGCGAGTCACGGCTCGGGCGGCTGCGCGAGGCGTTGCGGGTGCTCGCCGCCGAGGGCGACAGCGAGGAGCCCTACCAGCTCGTCCTGCTGGACTGCCCGCCGTCGCTGGGGCAGTTGACCAGGTCGGCGCTGGTGGCGTCGGACCG
Organism: Actinosynnema sp. NPDC023587; assembly: GCF_040640215.1. Taxonomy (NCBI): domain Bacteria; kingdom Bacillati; phylum Actinomycetota; class Actinomycetes; order Pseudonocardiales; family Pseudonocardiaceae; genus Actinosynnema; species Actinosynnema sp. NPDC023587. The sequence goes on from NZ_JBFABG010000004.1 coordinate 288,126, forward strand.
GGCGCTGCTGGTGACCGAGCCGACCATGTTCGCGGTGGCGGGCGTGCAGCGGGCGTTCGAAGCGGTGCAGTCCGAGCGTGAGCACAACGCCGACCTCCAGCCGTTAGGCGTGGTGGTGAACCGCGTGCGGCCACGGTCGCACGAGCACCAGTTCCGGATCGAGGAGCTGCGCGACATCTTCGGGCCGCTGGTGATGCCCGTGGCGCTGCCGGACCGGTTGGCGGTGCAGCAGGCGCAAGGTGCCTGCATGCCGATCCACGAGTGGGGCACGCCCGGCGCGCGTGAGGTGGCGCTGGCGTTCAACCTGGTGTTGGCGCGGATACTGCGGATCAGCCGCAGCAGACGCCGTCCGGTGCACGACGACTTCGACGACGAAGAGATCCAGGAAGCAGTGGACGCGTGAGCACCACCGCGCTGGTGACATTCACCGTCGCCGCGCTGCTGTTGACCATCACGCCTGGTCTGGACACCATGATGCTGTTGCGCATGGTGCTCGGCGGTGGGCGCAAGGCCGGCCTCGTGGGCGGTTTCGGCACGACCCTCGGCTGTCTCGCGTGGGGTGCGGCGAGCATCGCGGGACTGACGGCGCTGTTGGTGGCATCCCGGTTCGCCTACGACGTCGTGCGGTACGCGGGCGCGGCCTACCTGCTGTGGTTGGGCGGGTCGGCGTTGTGGAAGTCGTGGCGCGGCGTGCGTGCGGACAGGCCCGTGGACGCACTCCGGATCACGCCCGTGCAGGCGTTGCGAGTGGGGTTCACCACTAACCTGCTCAACCCCAAGATCGGCGTCTTCTACCTGAGCCTGCTGCCCCAGTTCCTGCCCACTACGGGCGAGTCGACCGGGTGGGCGGCATTGCTCGTGGGCATCCACGTGGGCATCGGACAGGTGTGGCAGATCATCGTGGTGTGGCTCGCGGGGCGTGCCGCCGTCGTATTGACGACACCGCGCGTCAGGGAGTGGACGGAGCGTCTTACCGCGTCCGTACTCGTCGCGTTCGGGCTGAAGATGGCGTTCGACAGCAGTGCCCGAGGGTGACACGGTCTTCCTGACCGGGCGGCGACTGGATGACGCGCTGGCCGGGCGGACGTTGCTGCGCACGGACTTCCGACACCCCAGGCTGGCCACGGTCGACCTGGCCGGGCGGGACGTCCTCGAAGTCGCCACGGCCGGCAAGCACATCCTGACCCGGTTCTCCGGGGACCTCACGCTGCGCAGCCACCTGCGGATGGACGGCTCGTGGCACCTCTACCGGCCGGGTGACAAGTGGCGGCGGCCCGGACACCAGGTGCGGGTGGTGCTGGAGGTGCCCGACCGGCTGGCCGTCGGGTTCGCGCTGCACGATCTGGAGCTGGTGCCGACCGGCGAAGAGTCGCGGCTGGTCGGGCACCTGGGACCGGACCTGCTCGGGCCGTGGACGGCGGCCGACGAAGCGGAGGCCGTGGCGCGGCTCACCGCCGACCCGGCGCGTGAAATTGGTCTCGCACTGCTGGACCAGCGGGTGATGGCCGGCGTGGGCAACGTCTACAAGTCCGAGGTGTGCTTCCTGCTGGGCGTGTCCCCGTGGACCCCGGTGTCCGATGTGGACAGTGCGCGCGCGGTGGCCCTGTCGCGGAAGTTGTTGCTGGCCAACTCCCTGCGACCGGTGCGGAACACCACCGGACTGCCCGGACGCGGACGCGAGTCGTGGGTCTACGAGCGGTCGGGGCGGCCGTGCCTGCGGTGCGGGACGCGAATCAGGATGGCCGGACAGGGTCCGGGGGTGCAGGAGCGGAGCTCCTACTGGTGCCCGCGCTGCCAGCCAGGGCCGATCGCTTAGGGTTACCGCCGTGGTCTACAAGAGCGTGGTGCGTAAGACGTTGTTCCGGATGCACGGTGGGGACGCGGAGCGCATCCACGAGACCACCTTGCGCGCGATGACGGCGTTGAGCCCGGCAGCGCGGTTGGTGCGCCGTAAGGCCGTCGGTGGGCGCACGGTGTTCGGGGTGCGTTTCCCGAACCCGGTGGGGCTCGCTGCGGGGCTGGACAAGAACGGGCGCGCGCTGCCGACGTGGGGCGCGTTGGGGTTCGGGTTCGTGGAGGTCGGCACGGTCACCCGGCACGCGCAGCCGGGCAACCCGCGACCGAGGCTGTTCCGGCTGCGGGACAGCGAGGCGATCATCAACCGGATGGGCTTCAACAACGACGGTGCGCTGGAGCTCGCGAACCGGTTGGACCGGTTGGGGCCGTTGTCCGTGCCGCTGGGGATCAGTCTGGGCAAGTCGAAGGTCACGCCGGTCGACGAGGCCGTGGAGGACTACCAGGCGTCGCTGCGGGCGCTCTACCGGCACGGCGACTACTTCGCGGTGAACATCAGCTCGCCCAACACGCCGGGCTTGCGGAGCTTGCAGGACCGTAAGGCGCTCGCGGAGCTCCTGTCCGCGTTGAACGAGACGTCTGCCGACCTGGCCGGATCGTCCGCGCGCAAGCCGTTGTTGGTGAAGATCGCGCCCGACCTGACCGACGAGGCGATCGGCGAGCTGCTGGAGGTGTGCGCGGCGCACCAGGTCGCCGGGCTCATCGCCACCAACACCACCCTGTCGAGGGACGGTCTCGCACCGGCGGACCAGGCGTTGGCGGGTGAGGCCGGCGGGTTGAGCGGCCGGCCGCTGGCCGTGCGGGCGCGTGAGGTGGTGCGGTTCGTGAGCCGGGAGACCGACGGGAAGCTGCCGATCATCGGGGTCGGCGGGATCGCGTCCGTGGACGACGCGAAGCGGATGATGGACGCCGGCGCGAGCCTCCTCCAGCTCTACACGGGGTTCATCTACGAGGGACCCGGGTTGGTGCGCCGAATCGCCCGGTCACTCGTCTAGGGCGCTTTACACGCATCAGGTGGTCGGGTCGCAAACGCTTGCCCCCGGCTGGGCGTCAGATGTGGCGGACGGCGCGGAGCCAGCGCATCACCGGGTGCAGGATCACGACCAGCAGTGAGCCCCAGACCAGGCCGCCGAGCTCCATGTCACCGAGCTTCAGCGTCAGGTCGCCGACGCCCGCGACCAGCGCCGCGCCGCCGACCAGCGCGTTGCCCGGGTTGGCCAGGTCGACCCGGTTGTCCATCCAGATCCGCACGCCGACCAGCGTGATCAGGCCGAGCAGGACCAGCGTCGCACCGCCGACCACGCCCGGCGGGATGGTGCCGAGGGCGGCGGTGGCCTTCGGCGAGAACGCCAGGAGGATCGCCATCACCCCGGTCACCGCGTACGCGGCGGTGGAGTACACCTTCGTCACGCCCATCACGCCGATGTTCTCGGAGTAGGTCGTGGTGCCGGGACTGCCGCCGAAACCCGCGAGCGTCGTGGAAAGTCCGTTGGCGATGATCGAGTCGCCGACGCTGCCGTCGAGGTTGCGGCCGGTGAGGCCGGCGACGGCCTTGACGTGGCCGACGTTCTCCGCGACCAGCACGATCACGACCGGCAGGATCAGCAGGGTGACTGACGGGCGGAGTTCCGGCGAGTGCAGGAGCGGGAGGCCGAGCCAGGCCGCGTTCGCGACCGGGGCGGTGTCCACGACGCCGAGGACGAAGCCGAGGACCCAGCCCACGACCACGCCGAAGAGCACGGAGAAACGGAAGAAGAGCCGCCTGCCGAGGACGCCGCAGAGCAGGATGATGCCCAGGGTGACCACGGCGGGCAGGGGTTGTTCGGAGAACGAGGTCGTCGCGCGGTGCGACAGGTTCAGCCCGATGAGGATGACGACCGCGCCCGTGACGACGGGGGGCATCACCGATTCGAGCAGCCGGACGCCGAGCGCCTTCACCGCGACGCCGATGATGATCACCAACAGGCCGGCCGCGACGATGCCGCCGAGCTGGGCGGCGATGCCCTCGCTGCGGGCGGCTTCGAGCGGGGCGATGAACGCGAAGGACGCGCCGAGGTAGCTGGGGACGCGGTTGCGCGTGATGATCAGGAAGAGCAGCGTGCCGACGCCGGAGAACAGCAGGGTCGTGCCGACCGGCAGGCCGGTGGAGGCGGGGACGAGGATGGCGGCACCGGCCATCGCGACCAGGTGCTGCGCGCCGAAGCCGATGGTGAGTGGCCAGCTCAGTCGCTCCTGCGGGCTGACCGCGTCACCGTCGGTGGTGCGGCCATCACCGTGCACGGTCCACAACGCCACTCAATGCCCTCCCCGACGACCAAGCCGAACGCCGCTGTCCGACTCGGAGATCCTGCCACGCCATGTAGTGGGCGCGGCCAGATAACGGTCTGATAATCACACGATCGCAGTAAGGAATACCAGACCACCGAGCACATCAGCCCAGCTCAACTACGCAACGTGAGGTAAACCCCATTCGTGCGGATGGTCCTGGCGTGGCCTAGGCCGGCCCCGCGACTCCAAGACCCCGTCCGACCTGGCACGACCCTGCACAGCAGCCCGATCGGGTGATGGTGACGGCGGGTGGGAGGCCGGTGGGGGCCGTGGGCGGGTGGCGAGGTTCGGATATCCGCCGCGCAGACCGCCCATTCGGATGCCTCCACCTCGGCACTTCCCACTATCTGCGGCGCTCCTGCCCCTCTCCTGCCCATGCGTTCGGCCGCTTGTGGCGAGGTGTCGCCCGATGGCGGTGTTCCACGAACTCAACCCAGGAGCGCGATCCGGCTGGCGAGTGGCGTGACGGTTGCTGGCTGTGGCCTGATGGGTGCTCTTCCGGGGGCTTGGTGGGGCACAGGAGCATCCCAGCGGGCAGGGGTAGCCCTCAGGGCGTCCTGTGAAGTGATCGGCGGCTGAGGCCACGCTGAAGCCACAGGGCGGCGTATGCGCCTTGCCCGCGCCAGTAGGGCGGGGCGCGGGCTCAGCCGTCCACGCTGACGCTTCCTGCATCCAACAGGCAACGCACAGCGGCAGCCGGCAGCGGGCAGCGGGCAACGCACAGCGGGCAGCGTGCAGCGGGCAGTCAGCGGACCGGACGCCGGGCTTCGGGTGAACCGGGGAAGCGGCCGGCAGGAAACATCAGCGGGACTGACTCAGCAGCTCGTGGCGTGGTAGCTGATGCACTGGGGCTGTGGGCAGGCTGGGGCTGTGAGCAGGCTGAGGCCCTGGACAGGCTCGGGCTGTGGGCAGGCTGGTGCCACGAGGGCGTGCCAGATGCCTGCGTGGTGCCCGCCGATGCGCCTCCTCTTCGTTCTCGGCAACGAAATCATGGCCGGGAAAGTGCCCGAAGTGGGCCCGTTTTCTCCTGGTTCACGCCTTTGTGCGGATCTTGTACGGAACCTGGGAGTCGGGCCTCGGCAGGGGCTGGAGCCGGGGGCGCGGCGGGGCGTTGTACAGGCTAGTTGCTGGTCAGGGGGTTTCCGGGCGGGTCCAGCGGGAGAGGTCTCGGAGGGCCGAGGCCAGGCCTGCCAGGTGGTCCGTTGCTTCGCCGAGGACCTGGCGGGGGTTGTTGGCCGTGCTTTCCGCCAGCACCCGGCCCGCTGCGGCCACCAGGCCGCAGTAGCCGTCCACGCCTTCGTCGAGCTGTGCCCTCAGGCGTTGGACCCCTTCCACCAGCGGGGCGCGGTCCAAGGGGGGTGCGGTGTCCCGGGCTCGTTCCACCGCCTGCAACTGGTGCGACACCGCCCTGATCGCGCTCGACGCCTCGGTTCCCGTCACCCTCGCCTGGACCACCGAGTCCGCCGGCACCGAGGTCAGGGCCGCCGAGTCGAGCTGGCGCAGGAGTTCGCGGAGCGTGTCCTCCGCGTCCTCCAGGCGCTCCATCGGCTGCCTGGCCGCCGAGCTCCGCGCGGGCAGCGGGGTGGGGGTGGGTGCCGCCGCCAACTGTTGGCGGGCCGTGTCGATCGACTTCATCTTGGACTTCGTGCGCACCGCGAGGACGCCGGTGCCGGCCAGGGCGATGGCTGCCCCGACGCCCGCCGCCGTGGGCAGCGCTCCGACCAGGGCGAGGGTCCCGACCACCGCGAGGATGGCCAGGACGATCAACCAGAACGTGAGCACCCGACTCGACCGGCGGTACCGCCGGTCGAGTTTGGCGCGTGGGTCGTTCCAGGCGGTCAACCGCCGTTTCACCTGGTCCGCGAGTTGACCTTGGAGCTGGCGGTTGACCGCGCCGCCGACCAGGTGGGCGATCTCACCGGCCGCTCTCCGCCGGGGATCCATCCTCGGATGATCCATCGCGGACACGCCCTCAGCCCTGGCTCGCGGGCGGGTTCTGCTGCGGCAACTGCTGGGTCTGCTGCGGCGCGCTCTGCGGCGTGCTCTGCGCCTGCTGCTGGACGCGCTGCTGGATCTCCTGCTGGATGTTCGCCGCGGCGCTGCCGGGCTTGGCGGCCGTGACCTCGCCCGCGACGCTGCCGCCGCGCATGGACGCGCGGATCTGCTCCAGGCGGGACGAACCGGCCATCTGGGTGGTCGACTGCTGGACCTCCAGCATCCGGCCCTGCACCGAGTTCTGGGCGAGTTCCGCCGAGCCGAGGGCGGTGGTGTACCGCTTCTCGATCTTGTCCCGGACCTCTTCCAGCGACGGCGTGTTGGCCGGCGCGGCGAGCTCGGACATCTGGCGCAGCGACGCGGAGACCTGCTCCTGCATCTTGGCCTGCTCCAACTGGCTGAGCAGCTTGGTGCGCTCGGCGAGTTTCTGCTGGAGCACCATCGCGTTGCGCTCGACGGCCTGCTTGGCCTGCGTGGCCGCCTGGAGCGACTGGTCGTGCAGGGTCTTGAGGTCCTCGATGCTCTGCTCGGCGGTGACGAGCTGGGTCGCGAACGACGTGGCCGCGTTCTCGAACTCCTGGGCGCGCGCCTCGTCGCCCTTGCCCCGTGCCTCGTCGGCGAGCACGAGAGCCTGGCGTGCGGACGCCTGGAGCTTCTCGACCTCACCGAGCTGCCGGTTGAGCTTCATCTCCAGTTGGCGCTGGTTGCCGATCACCGCGGCGGCCTGCTGCGACAGCGCCTGGTGCTGCCGCTGCGCCTCCTCGATGGCCTGCTGGATCTGCACCTTCGGGTCGGCGTGCTCGTCGATCTTGGACGAAAAAGCCGCCATGAAGTACTTCCATGCCTTCACGAAAGGGTTGGCCATCTCCTACGCCTGCCTTCTCCGCACTATCCCTGGCTCGCGCTCGTGATTGGCAACGACCCGGTGCCGGTGTTGGTTCCATCGTGTCAGTTGTCCCGTGCCTCTTCCACCGACCTGGGGAGATATCCGGGTTCACCCTGAGTCACCCCTGAAACTTCGGTCGGCACGGGTAATCCTGCCCGTCCGCCGCTCCGGGGGACGCGGCGACCCCGCGCGCGGTTGCCAAGTCGTTGCAGTGCGGCGTGGCCGGGGGTGCTCATGCCAGGAAGCCGAGCCGGACGGACCGGCTCGGCTTCGGACGTGGGCTGCTCGGGTTATGCCGCCACCACGGTGCCGCGCGGTTTGCCGATCGTCGTGGTCAGCCGGTGCGTGAGCATCGGCTGGATGCGCAGGTCGGACAGGTCGTTGCCGATGACGGCGGGCACGAGCGTGCCGCCTTCGAGGCTCGGCGCGGCGGGCTGCGCGCGCTCGGTGAGCTCGGCCGGGCTGGTCACCGGTCGCTGGACGGCACCGATGTCCGAGGCGACCAGGTGGAGTAGTTCGAACAGGGGCAGGTCCAACGCCTCGCAGATGGCGGCCAGCAGTTCGCTGGACGCCTCCTTGCGGCCACGCTCCACCTCGGACAGGTACCCCAGGCTGACGCGGGCGGTCCTGGAGACCTCGCGCAGCGTGCGGCGTTGGGTGGTGCGGGCATGGCGGAGCCGATCACCGATCGCCTCGCGTAGCAGCACGGTCATCGCGCGCCTCCTTCCGGCCGGCCGTGCCACCACGTTACCGACCCGTCCCGTCGACGGGCAGTGACTTCCGGACACGTCCGCCCAGGGCGAACGAGTGAACCCGCCGGTAAGTTCCCGCGTCGGTCCCCGTGTAGCGGCCTGATCGCCCTGTTCACGTCACCCGGCGGCGATGTCGAGGTGGTCGCGGAGCAGAGTGAGAGCGGCGGTCGCGGCGGCGTGTCGGATCGCGCTCCGATCGCCACGGACAGTGATCGTGCGGACGGTGGAACCGGACGGACCGGACAAACCGATGTGGACGGTGCCGGGTGCGACGCCGTCCTGGGGGTCCGGCCCGGCCACACCGGTCAACCCGAGGCCCCACGTCGCCCCGCAGCGCTCCCGCGCCCCCTCGGCGAGCTGACGGGCCACCTCGGGGTGCACCGCGCCGTGCTCGGCGAGCAGGGCGGCGTCCACGCCCGCGAGCGATTCCTTCAGGTCGGTGGCGTAGACGATCAGCCCGCCGCGCAGCACGGCGCTGGCCCCGGGCACGGTGGTGATCTCGACCGCGACCAGCCCGGCGGTGAGCGACTCGGCGGTGGCGACGGTCTCCCCGCGCCCCGCCAGCCCGGCGACGACCTCGGCCGCCGTCACGCCCCGGCCACCATCACGTCCCGGCCACCGCGCGCTTGCCGCGCGCCCGCAGCCGGAACGCGCGGATCACGTAGTCGACACCGGTGACGACGGTCAGCGCGACCGCCGCGTACATCGAGATCAGGGCGACGGCTTGGAGGACCGGCGGCAGCGGCAGCAGGTAGAGGCCGATGGCGAAGATCTGGACGAGCGTCTTGGCCTTGCCGCCGCGACTGGCCGGGATCACGCCGTGCCGGATCACCCAGAACCGCAGCAGGGTGACGCCGACCTCGCGGACCGCGATGACCACGGTGACCCACCACGGCAGTTCGCCGAGCAGGCTCAGGCCGACCAGCGCCGCCCCGGTGAGCGCCTTGTCCGCGATCGGGTCGGCGATCTTGCCGAAGTCGGTGATCAGGCCGTGCTTGCGGGCCAGGTTGCCGTCCACGTGGTCGGTGACCGACGCGATGGCGAACACCGCGAACGCGGCGAGCCGCCACCGGTGGTCGTGGCCGTCCTCGGCGAGCAGCAGGTAGAGGAACACCGGCACGAGCACCAGCCGGGACATCGTCAGCACGTTGGCGATGTTCAGCACCGGCACGCGCGGCGGTTCTGTCACCTGGGGAGCACCTCGATCGCGGTGACCACCAGGTCCACGCCCTCGGCGGCGTCGACCCGGCAGCGCACCAGGTCGCCGACGGTCAGCCCGTCGGCGTTGGTGATCACGCACTCGCCGTCGACCTCGGGTGCCTGGTGCCCGGCCCGGCCGACGCAGTCGCTCTCGTCGTCCTCCTCGGTCTCGACCAGGACGACGACCTCCTGGCCCACGCGGTCCTCGGCGCGCTGCGAGGTGAGCTCCTCGACCAGGTTGGAGATCCGGGTGACGCGCGCGGCGATGGTGTCGGCGTCGAGCTTGTCGCCCAGCCCCTCGGCCTCGGTGCCGTCCTCGTCGGAGTAGCCGAACACGCCGACCGCGTCCAGCCGGGCCCCGGTGAGGAACTTCTCCAGCTCGGCGACGTCCTGCTCGGTCTCGCCGGGGAAGCCGACGATGACGTTGCTGCGGATGCCGGCCTCCGGCGCGAGGCGGCGGATCTGCTCGATCAGCCCCAGGAACGACTCGGTGGAGCCGAACCGGCGCATCCGGCGGAGCACCGGCTCGCTGGAGTGCTGGAAGGACATGTCGAAGTACTGGGCGACGTTCGGCGTGGTCGCGATGGCCGTGACCAGGGTGGGCTTGGTCTCGGCGGGCTGGAGGTAGGAGACGCGGACCCGGTCCACGACCTCGGCCAGGCGCTCCAGCAGGTTCTCCAGGCCGCCCAGCTCGCGCGGCAGGTCCTTGGCGTACGAGGTGGAGTTCTCGCTGACCAGGAACACCTCGCGGACGCCCTGCTCGGCCAGCCACCTGGCCTCGGCGACGATCTCGTCGGGGTGGCGGGAGACGAACGCGCCCCGGAAGCTCGGGATGGCGCAGAACGAGCAGCGGCGGTCGCAGCCGGAGGCGATCTTCAACGGCGCGACGGGGGTGTCTTCGAGGCGGGTGCGCAGCACGCGCGGGCCCCAGCCGTGGCCGGGCACCTGGACCTCGGTGGCGGCCTGGGGGCGCTGCACGGGCGTGAGCGGCAGCAGGGTGCGGCGGTCGACCGGCTTGTGCGACGCGACGGTCTGGCCCGCCAGCACGTCGTCCAGGCGGTCGGCGAGGTTCTCGTAGTGGTCGAACCCGAGCACCGCGTTCGCCTCGGGGAGGTTGTCGGCGAGCTCGGTGCCGTACCGCTCGGCCATGCAGCCGACCGCGACGACCTTGGCACCGGAGTCGGCGGCGGCGAGCAGCGTGTCGACGGAGTCCTTCTTGGCGGACTCGACGAAGCCGCACGTGTTGACCACGATCACGTCCGCCTCGCCGTCCACCAGCTCCCAACCGCTCGCGGTGAGCCGGCCGGCCAACTCCTCGGAGTCGACCTCGTTGCGGGCGCACCCGAGGGTCAGCATGGAGACGCGCTTGGACGTGGTGGGGGAAGACACGGTGCTCAGCGTAACCGGCTGCCCGGCCGGCACCTGACATCAGCGGTTCAGAGCGGCCTCGACCAGCCGCCACATCGCGGTGGCGGGGTTGTCGGGGCCGAGCGCCTTGGCGCGGGCGATCGCGGCGTCGAGGCCCTGGTGGAGGGCGGTGTAGTCGAGCTTCTTGTCATACGCGGGCAGGTGTTTGGCCAACAGGACGCGGGCCGCCCGGTAGTCGGCGATGTGCGCGTTGTGGTCCGCGAAGTGCGGGATCAGCCACAGCTCGAAGCACGGGTCCGAGACGGCGAGCGCGATCCCGGCCTTGCCCGCCGAGACGATCGCTTTCGCGATGTCGAACCGGTCGAGCTACCGCTTCTCGGTGTTTCCGCAGCACACCACGAGGAGCCGGTTCGCGGGTTTCCGGTGCGGCGGACGGCGACGTGCAGTGGGCTCACGCCGGATCATCCGCACCGCCCGAACCGCGCAAGGCGTCAATGAAGTCCTCAGCCACCAGGCTCGGCACCGCCCCGTAACTCCCGCCGAGGTAGCGCCGTTCCAGGTTCTCGCCCTCTTTGCGCGGGTGGAAATCGGTCAGCGGGTAGAGCTCGGACGCGCCGTCCGACTTCTTCTCGACAAACCAGATCTCATCCCGTTTGAGCACCTCGTCACCGAGGGACGGGCTGAGCAGGCTGGCGTCGTGCGTGGTGAAGACGAGTTGTGCCCGGTGGGGATTGGCCTCCTCGTCGCGGAACAGCGCCACGAGCCGTCCGGTGAGCTGCGGGTGCAGGCTGGCGTCGATCTCGTCGACCACCAGCAGACCGCCCCGGTCCAGCACCGTCAGTGCGGCAGGCAGCAGCCCGAGCCAGGCCCGGGTGCCCGCCGACTCGTCCTCCAGGTCGAACTCCTCGCCCGTGCCGTGTCCCAGCGTGAGCTGGCCGTTCTTGACGAGAATCTGCTTGAGCACACCAAGGGATTCAGGGTCGATGAATGCGGGCGCGGTCTCAAGCAGGAGAGGCACACCGACCCGCAACCGCGAATCCGAGAATTCCACGTCGCTGCGCGAGGACACGGGCAGTCCGAGGGAGAGCCTTGCGATGCCGAAATCAGCCACCTTGGCGAGCTCTGCGAAACGTTTCCCGGAGACGCTTTCAAGCAGGAACCGGCGTATTTCCGACTCATCCGTCTCCGGACCTTCCAGCCGGAAGACCATTCCCTGGGTGAACCAGCGGTGCGCCGGTTGGAGAAGCGGCAGGTTCGTCTGCCCCGCCAGGCTGAGGAACAACGCGTTGGATCTCAGCAAGCCTTCCAGGACGTCGAGCTTCCCGCGCTGTTCACCGACCGTGGTACCGAACTTGATCTCGTCGCGATCGCGCTCGAAGATCACCCGCTTGCGCTTCTCCGGATAGCTGTGCAGCCATTCGGTCCGCACTCGCTCGTCGTCGACCTCGAACCCGTAGACGTACCGGATCCGCCCGTCCACGAACTCGACCGCGAAGACCGACGGTTGGTCGCGCGCGCCGGGAGCCGGCCGGAACGGGCGGCGCGGGACGCCGCCGTCCGGGGACCACTTGCCGAACGAGTCGCGGACCGCGTCCGCCATGAACTTCAGGCCGTCGAGCAGGTTGGACTTGCCGGAGGCGTTCGCGCCGTAGACCGCCGCCACCGGCACCGCCTGGCGGTCCTTCGCGTACGCGGGTATGAGCAGCAACTCCTGCTCGTCGCGGAACGACCGGTGGTTGCCCATCCTGAAGCTCCGGAGCACGTGACACCTCCGACAGCCGAGTTGTGACCCGTTCCCCGCCAGTAAACCGCAGGAGTCGGGCCGGAGGTGCCGCCAGGACACATTTCACCGGATGAACGCCCGACACCGCCGTGTTGTCGAGCCGGGGTTACGTTTGACGCTGTGAACGACCCGATCAACGTCCGGCGTGCCCGGACCGGTGACGTGCGGGCCATGAAGGCCCTCATCGACCACTACGCGGGCAAGGTGCTGCTGGCCAAGCCGCTGGTCACGCTGTTCGAGGACATCCAGGAGTTCTGGGTGGCCGAGCAGGACGGCGTGGTGCTGGGGTGCGGCGCGCTGCACGTGCTGTGGGAGGACCTGGCGGAGATCCGGACGGTCGCGGTGTCGCCGCAGGCCCTGGGGCGCGGGATCGGGCACCGGCTGGTGCGGCAGTTGGTCGAGACGGCGCGGGAGCTCCAGTTGTCGCGGGTGTTCGTGCTGACCTTCGAGACGTCCTTCTTCATCCGGCACGGGTTCGTGGAGATCGACGGGACCCCGGTCTCCCCCGAGGTCTACGAGGAGATCATGCGGTCGCCCGACGAGGGGGTCGCGGAGTTCCTGGACCTGTCCTACGTCAAGCCGAACACCCTGGGGAACTCGCGGATGCTGCTCCACCTCTGACTATTCGAACCACAACTCGAATAGTCTTGACTCCACGAGCTCCCGCACACGAGGATGGGCGGCGTGGAGCAGTTGACGGTCGACGAGCTCGCGGTCCGCGTAGGCGTACCGGGCAGCACGATCCGCATGTACCAGACCAAGGGCGTGCTGCACCCGCCCAAGCGGCAGGGGCGGCAGGCCTTCTACGACGACTCCCACATCGAGCGGCTCACCCTGGTCCAGCGGCTCCAGGCGCGAGGGTTCTCGCTGCCCGCGATCGCCGAGCTGGTCAAGGCCCGGGAGAGGGGCGCGAGCGTTGCCGCCGTGCTCGGCGTCGGCGACACCGAGGGGCCGGACGACTGGGTGCGCGTCCGGGTCCGGGACATCAGCCGGCTCGTGCCGATGGGCGACGTCCGCCCGGCGGTGCTGCGGCGGGCCATCCAGCTCGGCCTGGTCCGCTGGCGGCGCGGCTGGCCGCACACCCGGCGCTGGGCGCTGGAAGCCGGCAACCGGCTGGCGCTGCTGACCGTGCCCGCCGAGGACGTGCTGGCGAAGTTCGCGAACCTGCGCGCCGCCACGGACGGGATCGCCGCCGACTTCGTCGAGGTCTTCGAGCGCCGGATGTGGCCGCAGCTCGCCGACCAGTCCGACCAGGAGGACCAGCTCGACCGGATCCGGGCGCTGCTCGTGGAACTGACCTACACGGCCGAGACGGTCGTGGTCGGCACGCTGCGCGAGTCGATCCGGGAGGCCGCCGAGGAGTTCGCCCGCCGGCACGGCCTGCTGCCCGGCGGCGACTTCCACCCGGTGTGGGCCGAGGAACCCCTCCCGATCGCCGAACGTCTCATGGACAACGAGACCGAGATCCCGGATGAGCCCGCGATCCGGCGGTTCCTCGACCAGGGCGACGACTCCTAGCGCCCTGGTCTGCTGTGCCCGACGCCGTCGGCGGCCGGGTGGTCGAGCCGGTGCGGAGGGGTACGGCTCGCCCACCGGGGCGCGTCACGGCCTCGGGCCGCCCGCGCCCGGCGGGCCGAGTGCGGTCCGCCGGGCGCGCGGACTTGTCGGGACCCCGAAGCGGTACTCCGACGTTCACCGGGTGTTGCCGCGCCGGGGGCCCATCAGGGCTGTCGGAAGTCACCGACGAGTCGGTATGAACCTCCTCACACCCGTTCGACCGAGGGGGCACCACCGTGAAATCCCTGCGCACCGCGTTCGCCGTCGTCCTCACGTCGCTGGCCCTGCTGGTCGGTGCGAACACCGCCCAGGCCGCGATCAACGCGCCCGCCGTGACCGACGACTACGTGTTCTCCAAGTCCCTGTCGCAGTTCAGCTCCATCCGGGCCACCGCGCCCCACGCCGGCCAGCTCGACTGGTCGTCGGACGGCTGCTCGTGGTCGCCCGACAACCCGTTCGGCTTCAAGTTCCTGCCCGCCTGCCACCGCCACGACTTCGGCTACCGCAACTACAAGAAGCAGGGCCGGTTCACCGAGACCACCCGGCTCAAGATCGACAACAAGTTCAAGTCCGACCTCTACCACCAGTGCGCCGGCAACTGGTCGTGCAACCGGACCGCCGACCTGTACTACAAGGCGGTCCGCGAGTTCGGCGCGAGCTGACCCCGCACCCGGCGGCGGCTCAGCCCTCGTCCCCGTCGGGGGCCGAGCCGCCCCGGATCAGGTACACCACCGAGTCCAGCTCGTCCGGCTTGATCAGCACCTCGCGGGCCTTGGACCCCTCCGACGGGCCGACCACGCCGCGCGTCTCCAGCAGGTCCATCAACCGGCCCGCCTTGGCGAACCCGACCCGCAGCTTGCGCTGCAACATCGACGTCGAGCCGAACTGGGACGTGACGATCAGCTCCGCGGCCTGGAGCAGCACCTCCAGGTCGTCGCCGATGTCGGCGTCGATCTCCTTCTTCTCGCCCACCTTCGCCGCGGTGACGTTGTCGGTGTACTCCGGCTGCGCCTGGTTCTTGGTGAAGTCGACGATCTCGGCGATCTCCTCGTCACCGACGAACGCCCCCTGCACGCGCACCGGCTTGGACGCGCCCATCGGCAGGTAGAGCCCGTCGCCCATGCCGATCAGCTTCTCCGCGCCCGGCTGGTCCAGGATGACCCGCGAGTCGGTCAGCGACGACGTGGCGAACGCCAGCCGCGACGGCACGTTCGTCTTGATCAGACCGGTCACCACGTCCACCGAGGGCCGCTGGGTGGCCAGCACCAGGTGGATGCCCGCCGCCCGCGCCTTCTGGGTGATCCGGACGATGGCGTCCTCGACGTCGCGCGGCGCGGTCATCATCAGGTCGGCCAGCTCGTCGACGATGGCCATGATGTACGGGTACGGCCGGTACACGCGCTCGCTGCCGGGCGGCGCGGTGATCTCGCCGGACTTCACCTTGCGGTTGAAGTCGTCGATGTGGCGCACCCGGTTGACCTGCATGTCCTGGTAGCGCTGCTCCATCTCCTCGACCAGCCAGGCCAGCGCGGCGGCGGCCTTCTTCGGCTGGGTGATGATGGGCGTGATCAGGTGCGGGATGCCCTCGTACGGGGTGAGCTCGACCATCTTCGGGTCGATCAGGATCATCCGGACCTCGTCCGGCGTGGCCCGCGCGAGCAGCGACACCAGCATCGAGTTCACGAAGCTCGACTTGCCCGATCCCGTGGAGCCGGCGACCAGCAGGTGCGGCATCTTGGTCAGGTTCGCGGTGACGAAGTGGCCCTCGATGTCCTTGCCCAGCCCGATGACCATCGGGTGGTTGTCCCGCACCGTGGTCGGCGCGCGCAGCACGTCGCCCAGCCGCACCATCTCGCGGTCGCTGTTGGGCACCTCGATGCCGACCGCGGACTTGCCGGGGATCGGCGCGAGCAGCCGCACGTTGTCGGTGGCCACCGCGTAGGCGATGTTCTTGGTCAGCGCGGTGATCTTCTCGACCTTCACGCCGGGGCCGAGCTCCACCTCGTACCGGGTGACCGTCGGGCCGCGGGTGAAACCGGTGACCTGGGCGTCGATCGAGAACTGGTCG
The DNA here is from genome assembly GCF_040640215.1 of Actinosynnema sp. NPDC023587. NCBI lineage: Bacteria > Bacillati > Actinomycetota > Actinomycetes > Pseudonocardiales > Pseudonocardiaceae > Actinosynnema > Actinosynnema sp. NPDC023587. The sequence continues at coordinate 303,917 of NZ_JBFABG010000004.1, forward strand.
AGGACGCCGGTGATGGCCTCGATCATCTGGTCGTTGGCCTTGCTGCGGGCCTTGGGCGCGTCGCCGTCCTTGAGGATGGTCGGCGGCGGCAGCTTGTAGTCGCCCTCCACGGCGCGCACGGCCGTGCCCGGCTTGGCCTTCTCGGCGGGTTCGACGGCCTTCGGCTTCGGGGTGGCGCGCGGCGGGGGCGGCGGCGGCACCTCCTCCTCGTCCTCGTCCTCGGCCAGGGGCAGCTCGGGCTGCTCCTCGGTCGCGGCCGACTGCCTGCGCCGGGACGGCCGGCGCAGCTTCGCGGGCTTGGGCTCCTCCTCGACGGGCTCGTCCTCGTGGTCGAAGCCGTCCAGCCGGTCCCCGGTCCGGCGGCCGTGCAGCAGCGAGCCGAGTTTCGCGGGCACCTCGCGGATCGGCAGGTGCGCCAGCACCAGCAAGCCGTAGCCGAAGATCAGCACCAGCAGCGGGCCCGCGACCCACGGGGTGAGGCCCTGGGCGAGGAACCCGCCCGCCAGGTAGCCGAGCGCGCCGCCGGCCGTGCGCCGCTGCGCGGGGTCGGCGGGCAGACCGCCGATGAGGTGGAACATGCCGAGAAACCCGACGGCGACCAGCACGCCGCCGATCACCAGTCGGGGCCGGGCCTCCGCGTTCGGGTCGGTGCGCATCAGCGCGACCCCGATGCCCAGCAGCACCAGCGGGACGATCAGCGCGGGGGTGCCGACCGAGCTGCGCACCGCGCCGTCGACCCACTGCCCCACCGGGCCGCCCGCCTGCCACCACACGCCCGCGCCGGTGATCACGGCGAGCGCGATCAGCACCAGCGCGAGGCCGTCCCGGCGGTGCGCCGGGTCCAGCTCCTTGCCCCGCCCGACCGCGCGGACCACCCCGCCCACGCCCCGGCCGAGCAGGCCCCACGCCTTGCCCACCGAGCCGGACTTCTTCCGCGCCACGGGTTTCGACGTGGCGCGCGACCTGGGTTTGGCCGCAGCGGCACGTGGCTTGGACCCGGCTCTGGAGCCACGGGTCGTGCCCTTGCCGCGCGAGGTTCCGGTTCGGCCAGCCATGATGTATACGGTAGTCCCTGGAGCCCCACCAGCCACAACGCTCACGGGAGACCGTGACGCGCGGCGCTTCCGCCCATGGTTGCCCCGTTCCGGCCACGCGCACACCTCGACACGCCGTAGCCTTCCCCGCTGTGTCCACACCACTGCTGTGGCGCGTGCTGACCACCGTCGACCGCGGGTTCGTCGGTCTCAGCGGACGTCTCCGGGTCACCGGCGACATCCCGCCGCACCTCAGGGGCCGTCCGCTGCTGCTCGCGTCCAACCACATCGGCAACCTCGACCCGTTCGTGCTCATCGCCGCGTGCCACAAGATCGGTGTCGCGCCGCGCTTCCTGCTCGCCGGCGGGCTGCTCGACGCACCGGTCCTCGGCCCCCTGCTCAAGGCGTCCGGGCACCTGCGGGTGGACCGCGCGTCGGCTTCGGTGGGCGAGGCGTACCACCGGGCCGTGGAAGCCTTGCGCGCCACCGGTGATCCCCTCGCGGTGTACCCGGAGGGCGGGATCAGCAAGGAACCCGGCCTGTGGCCGGAACGCGGCAAGACCGGCGCGGCGCGGCTCGCGCTCAGCGGCGGGGTGCCGGTGATCCCGGTCAGCCAGTGGGGCGCGCACGAGGCCGTGTACTGGGGCACCACCCGGCTCGGCGGGGTGGCGGACCTCAAGCCCTACCTCACGTCCTACGTCGCCGGGTTGTTCCGGCGGCCGGCGTTCCGGGTGCACTTCGGCGCGCCCGTCGACCTCGCGGACCTGGCGGACGGCCGGCCGGGCGACGCCCGGCGCGCGCACGAGCGGATCATGCGCGCGATCACCGCCGGGTTGGTGCCGCTGCGGCGGGACGAGCCGGACCGGCCGAAGTTCCACGACCCCACCCGGCCCACCACGGGGCACAGCCCCTGGCGTCCGGGAGCGGTCTGACCGCCGAGGTGCGTGGCCGGGACGGAGACCGGCCACGCCTCCGGGCCGGCCGGTGCGGCCGGGCCCGGAGGCGGGTGACTAGTTCACCGGGATGATCGTCGGCACGATCATCGGGCGGCGGCGGTAGGTCTCGGCGACCCAGCGGCCCACCACGCGGCGCACGGCCTGGGCGATGCGGTGCGAATCGGTGATGCCCTCGGCCTCGGTGCGCGAGAGTTCCATCTCCACCAGGGAGATGGCCTGGTCCAGCGCCTTCGGGTCGTCCGAGAAGCCCCGGCCGGACACCGTGGGCGGGGCGACCGCGCGACCGGAGTTCGAGTCGATCGCGACCGTGATGGCGATGAAACCGCCCTCGCCGAGCACCAGGCGGTCGGACAGGGTCGACTCGCCGACGTCGCCGACCGACAGGCCGTCGACGTAGACGTGGCCGACCTCGACCTTGCCGCTGACGGCGGCCTTGCCGTCGACCATGTCCACGACCACGCCGTCCTCGGCGATGACCACGCGCTCCTCGGCGACGCCCGTGGCGACCGCGAGCGCGGCGTTGGCGCGCAGGTGCCGCCACTCGCCGTGCACCGGCATGACGTTGGACGGCCGCACCGCGTTGTACAGGAACAGCAGCTCGCCGGCCGGCGAGTGGCCGGAGACGTGCACCTTGGCGTTGCCCTGGTGGATGACCGTCGCGCCCAGCCTGGCCAGGCCGTTGACCACGCCGAACACCGCGTTCTCGTTGCCCGGGATGAGCGAGCTGGCCAGCACGATGGTGTCGCCGGCCTGGATCGAGATCTGCCGGTGCTCGCCGCGCGCCATCCGGGACAGCGCCGACAGCGGCTCGCCCTGCGACCCGGTCGAGACGAACAGCACCTCGTTCTCCGGCATGTCCATGGCCTCGTGGAGGTCCACGAACAGGCCGTCGGGCACCTTGAGGAAGCCCAACTCGGCGGCGATGCCCATGTTCCGGACCATGGACCGGCCGACCAGCGCGACCCGCCGGTTGTACTGGGCGGCCACGTCGAGCACCTGCTGCACGCGGTGCACGTGCGAGGCGAAGCAGGCCACGATGACCCGCTGGTTGGCCTTGCGGATGACGTTCTCCAGCACCGGGCCGATCTCCCGCTCCGGTGCCACGAAACCGGGCACCTCGGCGTTGGTGGAGTCGACCAGGAACAGGTCCACGCCCTCGTCGCCCAGCCGGGAGAACCCGGCCAGGTCGGTCAGCCGGCCGTCCAGCGGGAGCTGGTCGAGCTTGATGTCACCGGTGTGCAGCACCAGGCCGGCGGCGGTGCGGATGGCGACCGCGACGGCGTCCGGGATGGAGTGGTTGACCGCGAAGAACTCCAGCTCGTACGGGCCGAACGCGCGGTGCTCGCCGTCCGAGATCTCCACCAGGGAGGGGTGCTGGCGGTGTTCCTTGCACTTGGCCGCGAGCAGCGCCAGCGTGAACCGGGACCCCACGACGGGCAGGTCCGGGCGCAGCTTGAGCAGGAACGGCACCGCGCCGATGTGGTCCTCGTGACCGTGCGTCAGGACCAGCGCCTCGATGTCGTCCAGCCGGTCCTCGATGGCCCGGAAGTCCGGCAGGATCAGGTCCACGCCGGGTTGGTCGTCCTCGGGGAACAGCACGCCGCAGTCCACGACCAGCAGGCGGCCGGCGTGTTCGAACACGGTCATGTTGCGGCCGACCTCGCCGATCCCCCCCAGTGCGACGACGCGCAGACCTCCGTCGGGCAGTGCGGGCGGGGGTGAGTTCGGATTGATCACGCGTTGACTCCCAGTTCGGCCGTGACGGCCTCGATGTCCTCGGTTGACGCCGGTACCAGGGGCAGCCTCGGTTCACCCACGTCCAGGCCCGTGAGGCGCAGCGCGGCCTTCGTGTAGACGACTCCCGGCATCCGGTTGAACGGCCGCAGCAGCGGCAGCAATTCGTGGTGGATCGTGGTCGCGCGGGCCACGTGGCCCGCCTCGAACGCGTCCAGCATCCCGCGCAGGCGCTCGCCGGCGAGGTGCGAGATGACGCTGACGAAACCGACCGCGCCCACCGACAGCCAGGGCAGGTTGAGCGGGTCGTCGCCGGAGTAGTAGGCCAGGTCGGTGGCCGCGATGACCTTGCTGCCGGCGAGCAGGTCGCCCTTGGCGTCCTTCACCGCGACGATGCGCGGGTGGTCCGCCAGCCGCAGGAGGGTTTCCACCTCGATCGGGACGACCGTGCGCGGCGGGATGTCGTACAGCATCACCGGCAGGCCCACGGTGTCGGCAACGGCGCGGAAGTGCGCCTCCACCCCGGCCTGGGACGGCCGCGAGTAGTACGGGGTGACCAGCAGCAGGCCGTGCGCGCCGGCGGCTTCCGCCTGCCGCGAGAGGTGCGCGCTGTGCGCGGTGTCGTACGTGCCGGACCCGCTGACCACGGTCGCGCGGTCGCCGACGGCCTCGACCACGGCGCGGATCAGGTCGGCCTTCTCGGCGTCGGTCGTCGTCGGGCTCTCCCCGGTCGTGCCGTTCACCACGAGACCGTCGCTGCCGCGCCCGACCAGGTGCTCCGCGAGGTGCTGCGCCTTGTCCAGGTCCAACGCCCCGGAGGCGTCGAACGGGGTCACCATGGCGGTGAGCACGCGCCCGAAAGGACGGCCGGGCGAAGCGGTAGGGCATCCGGTCATGGCCAAACGCTACCGCCCGACCTGCGCGCAGGGCCTGATGGGCCGGGGTTCACAGGCTCCGGTTCACGTTCTCGACGGCCGCGACGGCGTCCGGGTCGCCGTCGAATTCCACCTCGACCCGCTCACGGCCGAAGGCGTGCAGCACCAGTTCCGAGACCTGCCCGGTCAGCACCACCGGGTTCGACCCGGCCTTGACGGTGACCGACTCCCCGTCCGGCCGGCGCAGCACCACGCCGACCGGGCTGGACCGGTAGGTGAGCTTCCCGACCCGGCGCAGCCCGCTCCACAGCGCGGCGTCGCGCACGGGGTCGGGCGAGCGGGGCCGCCAGTCGGCCGCCGCGCGCCGCACGTCCTCGTGGTGCACGAAGTACTCGACGCTGTTGACCAGCTCGTCCAGCAGCACGTACGGGGACCACTTCGGCGGTCCGGTGCGCACCAGCGCGACCAGCTCGTCCCACGGCTTCGCCGCGTACGCGTCCTGCACCTTGCGGGTGTGCCCGGCCAGCGGCTTGACCAGGATGCCCGCCGCCGCGTCGGGGCGGCGTTCGCGCAGCACGAGGTGCGCGGCGAGGTCTCTGGTGCGCCACGGGTCGCACAGGGTCGGCGCGTCCGGCCCGACCTCCGCGAACAGCTCGCTGAGCAGCCTGCGTTCGTCCTGTGCGACTCCCATGGACCCAGGTTACTTCTCCGCGTAGACCTGCTCCTTGAGCAGTGCGCGGTCCTTGCTCCACAGCACGCACGTGATGTCGCGGCTGCCCTTGGACGCGGAGTAGGACTCCTTCCACTCCGCGGCGGTGGGTACCACGGCGGCGTAGCGCAGCGTGGTGTCCTTGTCCTCCGTCGGCACCCGTGCCGACGCGAACACCAGCGTGCAGTAGTCCTCGGCGAAGTTCTTCAGGTAGTCGTCACCCGGGTAGGCGACCGACGCCAGTGACCCGAACGGGTCGCCCTGCGCGTACACCTCGATGTTGTGCTCGCTGTCGCAGTCCGCGCTGCCGACCCGGACCGAGTCGGCCAGGAAGTTGTCGCCGCACTGGTTGACGCTGAGCGTGAACTCCGGCAGTTGGCCACCGCCGCCGACCGTGACGGTCTCCGCCATCGCGGCGGGCGGGTTGTCGCCGAACAGCCACCGGTCGACCACGATCCCGCCGACGAAGAGCACCACCGCGGCCAACCCGGCGGCGACCGCGATCAGGTTGCGCACCCACGGCTTGCGCGGCGACTGGTTTCCCGAAGGTGGTTGCGGCTGGTACTGCATGGTCGGGTTGGGGCCGGTGAAGCCCTGCGGCGGGGTCGGCTGGGCCACCGCGCGTTCCAGCATGGCGCGAGCCTGCGGGCCGCTGAGCCGGGCGTTCGGGTCGGGCATCATCAGGCCGGTGATGACCGCGCCGAGCACGCCGTGCGCCCTGGTCAGCCGGGGCATCTCGTTCATGATGGCGTGCAGCGTGGACGCCGTGGTGGACCGCTCGTAGGGGTTCGCGCCCTCGACGGCGTAGCAGAGCGTCGCGCCCAGCGCCCACAGGTCGGAGGCGGGCGAGGCCTCGTGGCCGTGGATGCGCTCCGGGGACATGTACGCGGGCGAGCCGATCAGGCTGCCGCTGGTGGTCAGCCGGGGGTCGTCCACGGCCTGGGCGATGCCGAAGTCGGTCAGCTTTACCCGGCCGTTCGGCTGGACCATGAGGTTGCCGGGCTTCACGTCGCGGTGCACGATCCCCGCCTGGTGGGCGGTGTCCAGCGCGGACAGCGCCTGCACGGCGAGCGGGATCACCCGGTCCTGCGGCAGCGGGCCGCCCTGGGCGACGATCGTGGACAGCGTGGCCGCCTCGACCAGCTCCATGACGATGTAGTTCGTGCCGTGCTCGGCGACCACGTCGAACACGGTCACCACGCCGGGGTCGTTGAGCCGGCCCGCGGTGCGCGCCTCGCGCAGCACCCGCTCCTCCAGGACCCGGCGCTCCTCGTGCGCGATGCCGTCGGGCAGGTGCAGCTCCTTGATCGCGACCTGCCGCCCGATCACGTTGTCCTGGGCGCGCCACACGACGCCCATGCCGCCCCGGCCGAGTTCACCGAGCAGCGCGTACCTGCCCGCGATCACCCTCGGCTGGGTGTTCACGCCTTGTGGACCAGTCACCGTTCGTTACTCCCTCAACCCCTGGACGGGCGAACGCTACTTCAGACCACTCAGGACGCCGCGCGGTTTCACGGATTCGTGATCGGGTTGGTCCGACTCGTCACGCGGGTGGGTTCACCTCGTGACCGGACGACCGCAGAGCGGTGACCGCGCGGCCCAGGTCCGCGCCCTTCACGAGCAGGTGGTCGGTGTCGTAGGTGGACAGTGCGAACAGGCTCACACCCGCCGCCGCGAGCTCGCCGGACAGGGCCGCCATGATGCCCGTGAGGGTGAACTCCAGCGGTCCGCGCACGGTCAGCAGCCGCCAACCGGCCTGCACGTGGTCGGCCGGCGGGGCGTGCTCGCTCGGGCAGACGATCGACAGCTCGTCGGGCGTCCGGGTGACCGAGACCAGGGCGTGGTCCAGCAGCCCGGCCGGGACCGGCGCGTCGGCGGCGAGCCGGGCGACGGTGTACTCCCCCGGCCGGACGTCGACGATCAGCCGCTTCACGTGCTCTACCCCTCGGTGACGAGCGGGCTGGACGCGACCTCGGAACCGTCCGGCAGCGCGGAGATGGTGAAGTCGGCGAAGGCGTTCGCGACGGCCTTCTGGAGCTGGCGCAGGCACTCGATCGCCAACGCGCGGATCTCCACGTCGGCGGCCTCGGTGGCGCGCATCGCGATGAAGTGCCGCCACGCGCGGTAGTTGCCGGTCACCACGATGCGGGTCTCGGTGGCGTTGGGCAGGATCGCGCGCGCCGCCTGGCGGGCCTGCTTGCGGCGCAGGGTGGCGCTCGGCACGTCGGAGAACTTCTCCTCAAGCCCCTTGAGCAGGTCGTTGTAGGCCTCGACACTGGCCTGCGCGGCCTTGAGGAACATCTCGTGCAGCTCGGGGTCGTCGGCGATGACGGCCGGCTCGACCATGGCGGCGTTGCGCTCGGGCACGTACCGCTGGGAGAGCTGCGAGTACGAGAAGTGCCGGTGGCGGATCAGCTCGTGGGTCAGCGACCGGGAGATGCCGGTCAGGTAGAAGCTGACCGAGCCGTGCTCCAGCACGGACAGGTGCCCGACCTCGATGATGTGCTTGAGGTAGCCGGAGTTGGTGGCCGTGGCCGGATTCGGCTTGGTCCACGACTGGTAGCAGGCACGGCCCGCGAACTCGGCGAGGGCCTCGCCGCCGTCCGCGTCGGTGGACCACGGGACGCCGTCCGGGGGGAAGAACTCCGTCTTCGCGATCAACTGCACCTTCGGCGACACCGTCTGAGCCATGGCGGAAACCCTAACCGATCCGCTGTTCGGCCCTGCCGCACCACGGTCGTCGACGCGGTGCGTGCACGGGTGGTTCCGCAGCGCTGCGCGACGTCGCCGAAGAGGGCTCGCGACCGAGGAATCCGGGTATGACGCAGATCGAACTGGTGCTCGGCGACATCACCGCGCGGGCGGGCCTGAGGTCGTGGCCGAGGAGCTGGGCGCGCGGACGGTCGCGTTCCCGGCGATCTCCACGGGCGTCTACCGGTGGCCGGTGGCATCGGCGGCGGACATCGCGGTGGACATCGCGGTGGACATCGCGGTGGCGAGCGTGGCCGGGTTCGCCGGGGTGGTGCGGTTCGTGCTATTCGACCAGGCCGCGTTCGACGCCTACGCGGCGGTGACAGCACCCTGATGGTTGCGTGATGTCAGAAGTGACGCCATAGTGGTGTCATGGATCTGTCGCCGTACATCGCACAGTTGCGCGAGGACCTCGCGACAGCCGCGTCCGCCGGGGACGAAGACACCCGGCGGACCGCGGCTGTGCTGTCCGCAGCGCTGGAGCCCGCCGCCCGGCTGGCCCTCATGAACGCCCTGTCGGACCTGGCCGCCGAGGTGACCGTGGCGCTCGCCGGCCCGGTCGTCGACGTCAGGTTGGACGGCCGGGACGTCCGCGTGGCCGTCACCGGCGCGTCAGTCCCCCAGGAAGACCACGAACCGGAGGCCCGGGAAGTTCCCCGGCCCACCGCCGGCAGCGAGGCCACGCGCATCACGCTGCGGCTGCTCGACGAGCTCAAGTCGAGGGCCGAGCAGGTCGCCGCCACCCAGGGCATGTCGTTGAACACCTTCGTCGCCCAGGCCGTGCAGGGCGCGGTGGGCGGGCACCGGGGCCGGCGGCAGGAATCCGCCCCGAAGCCGCCCAAGGACGACGGCTCCCGCGTGACCGGTTGGGTGCAGGGCTGATGGCGGGGGACGGCGTGGACCCGGATGTCGTGCGGCAGCAGAGCTTCGAGGTGGGGGGCGTGGTCGAGATCGACGTGGCGCTCCTCTCCGGCCGGGTGCGGGTGCACCTGGTGGACGAGCCCGGCGTGCACGTCGAGGTCAAGCACGAGGCGTCGCTCGGCGAGAGCTGGACGGCCGGCCTCAACAACCTGCTGAGCTGGGTGAACGACCAGTTCGGGTCGAACGGGGAGCAGTCGGCGGGTCCCGCCGAGGCGGTGCGCGACGCCCGGGTGGAGCTGGTCGGGCAGCGGCTGCGGGTGGCGTCGTCGGACTCCCTGGCACTGCGCGCGGTGCCGCTGAGCGTGGTCGTGCGCGCGCCGAACGGGACGCACGTGACCGCGAAGACCGGCGCGGCCGACGTCACGGTGACCGGGACGGCGGGCAAGCTCGACGTCAAGACCGGCACCGGTGACGTCACCGCCGACCGCGCCGACTCGCCGTCGCAGGTCGACTCGGCGTCCGGCAAGGTCCGCCTCGGGCCGATGCTGGGCGGGCTGCGGGCGAAGACCGGGGCCGGGGACATCGAGGTGTCGTCGGTCGGCGGCAGCACGGTGCTGTTCACCGGGACGGGCGACGTGTGGCTGGGCGCGGTGCAGAGCGACGTCCAGGTGCGCACCGGCAGCGGCGACGTGACGGTCGCCGACGCCGCCGCCGGGCGGATCCAGCTCGGCACCGGGTCGGGTGACGTGCGGGTCGGGGTGCGGTCCGGGGTGGCCGCGAAGGTCGACCTGGTGTCGACCTCCGGGTCGGCGCGCAGCGACCTCGACGTGTCCCGCACACCGCCGCGAACCGAACCGACGCTGGTCGTGACGGGGCGCACGGGCAGCGGCGACGCACTCGTGACCACGTCGACCAGTTGACTCGACGCGGCGCGCGCGTCTTGCGGACGTGCGCGCCGCTCTCCGGCCCGGTGCGGCGGCGGACCCGGCGAACACCGCCGGCACGCCCTCGCACCGGGCGGACCCGCTCTCGCGGACGGGTCAGGGCGCGAGCACACCGCTCTGACCGGTCACCGGGTCCCCGATCGCCGTCGCACCGGCGCTCAGCACCCGTGCCGCCTTCGTGACCACCTACCTGCCGACGAGCCGCACCGTCACCGCACCACCGCCTTGAGCGCCGGCGCGAGGTCGCCGCGCGGGGTCACCTGGACGTTCTCCAGCTCCAGCCAGTCGGCCATGTGCCGCAGTTCCGCCGCCAGCTCCACCGCCACCCGGCCGTGGTCCGCCGACGGCTCGGCATGGGCGGCCTGGACGCGCAGGACGCCGCCCGCCCGGTCGGCCTTCAGGTCGACCCGGCCGACCAGGCGGCCGTCGAGCAGGAACGGGAAGACGTAGTAGCCGTGCACCCGCTTTTCCGGCGGCACGTAGATCTCGATGCGGTAGTGGAAGTCGAAGATGCGCTCGGTGCGGGCCCGTTCCCAGATCAGCGGGTCGAACGGGCACAGCAGGGCGCGGCCGGTGACGACGCGGGGCGTGCGGGCCTCGACGTGGCGGTAGGCGGGGGCCGTCCAGCCCCGGACCGCGACCGGTTCCAGCACGCCGGCCTCCACCAGCTCGCGGACGGCCTGGTGGCTGCGCACGGGGGCCAGGCGGTAGTAGTCGCGCAGGTCCGTCTCGGTGGCCACGCCCAGCGCGGTCGCCGCCTTGGCCACCAGCTCGCGCGCGCCGTCCTCGGCCGTCACCCGGCGGGACAGCACCTCGGGCGGCAGCACGCGCTCGGTCAGGTCGTACAAGCGCTCGAAACCCCGGCGCGTGCCGGTCGTGAGGGCTCCGGTGCCGAACAGGTACTCGCAGATCTGCTTGACCTCCGACCAGTTCCAGCCCCAGTGGTCCTTCGCGCGCGGGGCACCGCCGGAGAGGGCCTTCTCGATCGCGCCCGCGCCCAGCGGACCGAGCTCCTTCACCACGGCCAGGATGTCCTCCACCAGACGCGGTTCGCGTTCCGCCGTGGCCGTGTGGTGGTGCCACCAACCCCGTTTCTTCGCACCGGAGTGGAACAGCGGCCAGTCCTCGACGGGCACCAGGCTGGCCTCGTGCGCCCAGTACTCGACCAGCAGGCGCGGCCGGCGCGCGCTGTGCGACCACGCGGCCTCGTCGAGGAGCGCCGGCGCGTACGCGCCCAGGCGGCTGAACACCGGCATGTAGTGCGCGCGCACGGCGACGTTCACCGAGTCGAGCTGGAGCAGCCGGACGCGCGAGAGGACCCGCTGGAGGTGCCGCCTCGTGGGCGGCGAAGCGGGCCTGGGATCGGCGAAGCCCTGCGCGGCCAACGCGATCCGGCGGGCGACGTCTGCGCTCATCGTCTGCACGTCTCGGATACTCCCACCCCGGTACGACATTTCCGCTCGGCCCGGACCACGAGCACCACCGCGACGACCACCAGCAGGCCGCCGGCCAACTGCCACGGGCCGAACTGCTCGTCGGCCAGCCACACGCCGAGCAGCACGGCGATCACGGGGTTCACGTACGCGTAGGTCGCGACCGTCGACACGGGCAACTGGCCCAGCACGTACACGTACGAGCTGAACGCCAGCAACGACCCGAACACCACCAGGTAGCCCCACGCGAACCACGACGTCGTGGAGACCTCCGACAGCGTGACCCGCTCTCCGGCGACCACACCGACCACCGACAGCAGCGCACCGCCGACGAGCATCTCCACGGCGGACATCGCGAACGGATCGGCGGTCGGCAGCCTGCCGTTGAGGTACGACCCGAGCGCCCAGCCGAACGACGCCAGCAGCACCACCCACGGCCCCCACCACGACGAGCCGCCCACGTCGTGCAGCAGCAGCACGGCCAGCCCGGCCAACCCGATGGCGACACCCACGTAGGTCACGTAAGGCGGCCGTTCACCGCCCAACCGCCGGAAGAGGACCACGTAGATGGGCACGGAGGCCACCAGCAGCGCCGCCAACCCCGACGCCACCGACTGCTCCGCCAGGACCACCAGTCCGTTGCCCCACGCGGGCAGCAGCAACCCGAGCAGCGCGGCGGTGCCGAACTGCGGCCACGTCATGCGCAGCCGACGGTGCACCACCAGCGCGAGCACGAGCCCGGCGAGGAGGAATCTCGTCCCGGCGGACAGCAGCGGGGGCATCGTTTCGATCGTGAACCGGATGCCCACGTACGTCGAACCCCACACCACATACACGACACCCAACGCAGCCCAACGCATGTCCTGCACGCTTTCACGCCACACCCGCACGGATCACGCGAGTTTCGGCCACTAGGGTGCCCGCATGGCCGACGCCGCGGTGCGGACCGCGAAGCCCGAAGACGTCCCGGAGATCGCCCGTATCCACCGCGAGACCTGGCGCACCGCCTACCGGTCGCTGCTGCCGGGCGAGGTCCTGGACAGCCTGGAGGACACCGCCGGCGCGTGGGCCGAGGCGGTCGCCCGCGCGCGGGTGTTCGTCGCGGCCGAGGGCGACTGGCTGGTGGGCTTCTGCGTGGCGGCGACCGCGCCCGACGACGAGGTGACCCGCGCGGACGGCACGCTGCCCGACGACGCCGCCACCACCGCGCTGGTGAGCGTGCTGGTGGAACCCCGCTGGGGTCGGCGCGGCCACGGCGGGCGGCTGCTGGCCGCCGCCGGCCGGGCGTCGGAGGAGGCCGGGTGCACGCGCGGGATCGCCTGGATTCCCGAGGCGGACGAGGCGTCCGGCGGCTTCTACGCGAAAGCCGGCTGGGAGGGTGACGGCACCGTGCGCACGCTCGACGCCGGCGGGCGTCCGCTCCGCGAAATCAGGGTTTCCGGGGGGCTGACCCTACTTCTCGAACCCTGAGACGTTGCTAGCCTCGACGAGGTGTGGTCACTGCTGGGGTGGATCGGCCTGACGTTCGGCGTGGCGTTCGGGTCCGCGATCCTGCCCCTGATCAGCATCGAGGTCTTCGTCATCGGCCTCGTGACGCAGCAACCCCACATCTCGTGGTGGTGGATCGGGCTCGCGGTCGCGGTGGGCCAGGTGCTGGGCAAGATGTTCTACTTCCTGGCCGCGCGCGGCGACTGGCACCTGCCGTCGTGGCTCAGGCGCGCGGTGCGGCCGGACAGGCCGCTGTCGCCGTTCCGGGCGAGGTGGAGGACCAGGCTGGAGGGGGTGCGGGAGCGCTGCCACCGGCACCCGCACTGGATGTTCGGCACCCACGCGGTGAGTTCCGTCGTGGGCCTGCCGCCGTTCATGTTCACCACGGTGCTCGCCGGGCTCGCGGGCATGTCGTCCTGGTTGTTCATCACCACCGGGATGGTGGGTCGATTCGCACGGTTCAGCGTCCTGGCCGCATCGCCGGGAATCATGGCGGGCTGGCTGCTGCACTGACGCACCCCGCACGCGTCACCAGCCGCTCATACGCCTGACACTCGTATGCCTGGCACTCGGTGACGGCTAATGCCGTTCGTGTCGCACCAAGCGCTGTGGCGGCACGGAGAGCCCGTAGTGGTCGTGCAGCTCGACGTGCTCCACATCGGACAGTTCCGCGCCGACCTTGGGCGCGTCCTCGACCTCGCTCTTCTCGACCGGCACCACCAACCGCCGGTCGCGGACCTGCGCGCCGCGAATGGGCACCAGGGTCGTGGCGTCGTCGGTGCGCACGGCCGCCCACAGCGGCCGGCCGGCGTCGAGCCACAGCTCCTCGACCGGCCCGATGCGCTCACCGTGCCGGTCGAGGAGGTCGCAGTCGTAGAGCAGCTCTGTTCGGTCCATATCCACCCGGCTACCCGAGCCGGGGCCGGGGCGCACCCGGATGCACTCGGTCGGGTGATGCGGTTCGCCCGACCGAGTGCCTGGGCAGTGGCCTAGCCGAGGGCGAGGGCCACCCCGAACGCGGTGACGAGGACCAGGCAGGCCATGGTGATCCGCAGGTTCCGACAGGTAGTGGTCACCCGACCACGGTATCGAGAAGATACCGGACAATCAAAGGCAAAAATGCGTTAACACCGAATGAATTGGGTCTCACTCGAATGCTTTACGCCTGATTCGTTTGAACCTGGAATAGCTCGATGGCTTTGCGCATGGTCTCCCGCGCCCGACCCCGGTCACCCGCCAGGTCGTACGCCTGGGCGAGCGCGAACCACCGCCGCCAGTCCTCCGGCGCGGCCTCCACCTCGACCCGGCGCTCCTCGAACCAGGCGTCTGCCGCCTCCCGGTCGACCCGACCGGACGGGCGGCGCGGCAGGCCGGACACGTCCGGCAACGCGCCCTCGTCCGCCAACCGCCGGGCCATCTTCTCGGTGGTGAACCCGAACTTCAGGTTCGACCACGCGATCCACGCCCCGATCAGCGGCAGCAGCAGCACCCCGACGCCGAGCCCGATGCCCACCGGGTCCCCGGTGCCGATCAACACCACCGCGCGCCCGCCGAGCAGCACGAAGTACACCGCGAGCGCGGCGGTGATGACGAACGCGGTGGTACGGGTCTTCACAGGTCCATGAACTTGTCGAGCCCCACGGACAGACCGGGGTGCGTGAAGACCGAGCGCACCGCCAGCAGCACACCCGGCATGAACGACGTGCGGTCCAGCGAGTCGTGCCGCAGCGTCAGCGTCTCGCCCTCGGTGCCGAACACGACCTCTTGGTGGGCGATCATCCCGGCGATCCGCAACGAGTGCACCCGCACGTCGTCCACCAGCGCGCCGCGCGCCCCCGGGACCTCCTGGGTGGTGGCGTCCGGCATCGGACCGGTGCCGGCCACCGCGCGCGCCCGGGAGATCAACCGGGCGGTGTGCGCGGCGGTGCCGGACGGGGCGTCCACCTTGCGCGGGTGGTGCAGCTCGATGACCTCGGCCGAGTCGTAGTACGGGGCCGCGAGCTCGGCGAACCGCATGGACAGCACCGCGCCGATGGCGAAGTTCGGCGCGACCAGCACGCCCAGCCCCGGCTTCGGCTCCAGCCACCCGGCCACCGCCGCCAGCCGCTCCGCGTCGAACCCGGACGTGCCGACCACCGCGTGGAGGTCGTGCTCCACGCAGAACCGGAGGTTGTCCAGCACGACGTCGGGGCTGGTGAAGTCGACCACGACCTCCGCGCGCGCGTCGGTCAGCGCCGACAGCTCGTCACCCGCGTCGACCGCCGCCACGACCACCGCGTCGGCCGCCGCCTCCACGGCGCGGACCACCTCGGCACCCATGCGGCCACGTGCGCCCAGCACACCCACGCGGATCGGGTCGTCGGAAGAACGCTCACTCAAGAGATCACCTCGTGCACCTGGGGCGGCAAGTCGTCGGCGTGAGCGTAAGGGCCGACCACGGCGGCGGCGACGGGGCGTCGCAACAACTCCCGGGCCATTGCCGCGACGTCCTCGGCGGTCACCTCGTCGATGCGCGCCAACGTCTGCTCCACCGACAGGTAGTCGCCGTAGTTCAGCTCGCCCTTGCCGATCCGGGACATCCGGGAACTGGTGTCCTCCAGGCCGAGCACGAGCCCGCCGCGAAGCTGGCCCTTGCCGCGCGCGACCTCCGCGTCGGTCAGACCTTCCGACGCCACCACGGAGAGCACGTCCCGCACCACTCCCGCGACGTCGCCCAGCCGGTCCGGCTGGCAGCCCGCGTACACCGACCACGTGCCGGCGTCCGCGTACAGGCCCACCGACGAGTACACCTGGTAGGCCAGGCCCCGCCGCTCGCGGACTTCCTGGAACAGCCGGGAACTCATGCCGCCGCCGAGCGCCGCGTTGAGCACGTTGAGCGTGAACCGGCGCTCGTCGTGCCGGTCCACCGCCCGCACGCCCAGCATCAGGTGCGCCTGCTCGGTGTCGTCGGAGTGCAGCACGAGCTTGCGCGCGCCGGGCAGCCGGGCGCGGCCCGCGCGCGGTGCCACGGGCGTGCCGGTGCGGCCCAGCCGCTGCCCGATCTGCTTGCGCGCCAAGCGCATCACGTGGTTGTGGTCCACGTTGCCGGCCACCGCGAGCACCATCCGCGGCAGCGTGTAGCGGCGCTTGTAGAACCCGTACAGCGCGGAGCGCTCCATGTCCTGGATGGACCGCTCGGTGCCCAGCACCGCCCGGCCCAGCGGGTGGTCACCGAGCAGCGCGTCCAGGAACGCGTCGTGCAGCAGGTCTTCCGGGTCGTCGTCGCGCATGGCGATCTCTTCCAGCACCACGCCGCGCTCGGTCTCGAAGTCGCGCGGCTCGCACAGCGCCTCGAACACCACGTCGCACACCAGGTCCAGCGCCAGCGGCAGGTCCTCGTCCAGGACGTGCGCGTAGTAGCAGGTGTGCTCCTTGGCGGTGAACGCGTTGAGCTCGCCGCCGACCGCGTCGATCTCCTCGGCGATCGCCGCCGCCGTCCGGGTCGCGGTGCCCTTGAACAACAGGTGTTCCAGGTAGTGCGCCGCGCCCGCCACCTCGGTCCGCTCGTCGCGGGAACCGACCTGCACCCACAGCCCCACCGACGCCGAGCGCACGCCGGGGATCTGTTCGGTGATCACCCGCAGGCCGGAGGGCAGCACGCTGCGGCGCACGGTCACGCCGGTCGCGCCCTGCTCCAGCACGCGGGTGCTGCCGGGCCGCTGGAGGTGACCGAGCCTGGGGGGAAGCGGACGGCCGCGGGTGCCCGAGGCACCCGCGGCCGTCCCGTTGACGCTCGTGGTCACTGCGCCGAGGACTCGGCCGGGACGGTGTCCTGCGCCGGGGCGTCCTGCGTGGGAGCGGTGTCCTGCGCCGGGGCGGAGGCGTCCGCGTCCTCGTTCACCAGCACGAGGCTGATCTTGCCGCGCTGGTCGATGTCGGCGATCTCGACCCGGAGCTTGTCGCCGACCTTGACGACGTCCTCCACCTTCGCGATGCGCTTCCCGTTGCCCAGCTTGGAGATGTGGATCAGGCCGTCCTTGCCCGGCAGCAGCGAGACGAACGCGCCGAACGCCGCGGTCTTGACCACGGTGCCCAGGAAGCGCTCGCCCACCTTCGGGAGCTGCGGGTTGGCGATCGCGTTGATCAGGTCGATCGCGGCCTCGGCAGACGGGCCGTCCGCCGCGCCGACGTAGATCGTGCCGTCGTCCTCGATCGAGATGTCGGCACCGGTCTGCTCGGTGATCGAGTTGATCATCTTGCCCTTCGGCCCGATCACCTCGCCGATCTTGTCGGTCGGGATCTTCACCGAGGTGACGCGCGGCGCGAACGGGCTCATCTCGTCCGGGCGGTCGATGGCCTCGGCCATGACCTCCAGGATGGTCAGGCGCGCGTCGCGGGCCTGGTTCAGGGCCGCGCCGAGCACCTCCGACGGGATGCCGTCGAGCTTGGTGTCGAGCTGGAGCGCGGTGACGAACTCCGTGGTGCCGGCGACCTTGAAGTCCATGTCGCCGAACGCGTCCTCGGCACCCAGGATGTCGGTCAGCGCCACGTACTCGGTCTTGCCGTCGACCTCGTCGGAGACCAGGCCCATCGCGATGCCGGAGACCGGGGCCTTCAGCGGCACGCCGGCGTTGAGCAGCGACATGGTGGACGCGCAGACCGAGCCCATCGAGGTGGAGCCGTTGGAGCTCAGCGCCTCGGAGACCTGGCGGATCGCGTAGGGGAACTCCTCGCGCTTGGGCAGCACGGGCATCAGCGCCCGTTCCGCCAGCGCGCCGTGGCCGATCTCGCGGCGCTTGGGCGAACCCACGCGGCCGGTCTCGCCGGTGGAGAACGGCGGGAAGTTGTAGTGGTGCAGGTAGCGCTTGTGCGTCTCCGGCGACAGCGAGTCGATCTGCTGCTCCATGCGCAGCATGTTCAGCGTGGTGACACCCAGGATCTGGGTCTCGCCGCGCTCGAACAGCGCCGAGCCGTGCGCCCTCGGGATCAGCTCGACCTCGGCGGACAGCGACCGGATCTCGGTCAGGCCGCGACCGTCGATGCGGACCTTGTCGCGCAGGATGCGACCGCGCACCAGCTTCTTGGTCAGCGAGCGGAAGGCCGCGCCGACCTCCTTCTCCCGGCCCTCGAACTGCGCGGCCAGCTTCTCCAGCACCGACGCCTTGATCTCGTCGATGCGGGACTCGCGCTCCTGCTTGCCGCCGATGGCCAGCGCCTGCGCCAGGTCGGCGGAACCGGCCTGCTCGACGGCCTCGAACGCGTCGGCCTGGTAGGCCGGGTACGTCGGGAACTCGCCGGTGGCCTTCGCGGCGACCTGGGCCAGCTCGGCCTGCGCCTCGCACAGCACCTTGATGAACGGCTTGGCCGCCTCCAGGCCCGCCGCCACGACCTCTTCGGTCGGGGCCTGGGCACCCTCGGCGACCAGGTCGATCACGCGCTCGGTGGCCTCGGCCTCGACCATCATGATCGCGACGTCGTCACCCACCGTGCGACCGGCGACGACCATGTCGAACACGGCCTTCTCAAGCTGCTCGTGCGTGGGGAACGCCACCCACTGGCCCTCGATCAGCGCCACCCGGACGCCGCCGATGGGGCCGGAGAACGGCAGGCCGGCGAGCTGCGTCGACGCGGACGCGGCGTTGATCGCCACGACGTCGTACAGGTCGGCCGGGTTCAGGCTCATCACCGTGATGACGACCTGGATCTCGTTGCGCAGGCCGTCCACGAAGGAGGGGCGCAGCGGCCGGTCGATCAGGCGGCAGGTCAGGATCGCGTCGGTCGACGGGCGACCCTCGCGGCGGAAGAACGAGCCGGGGATGCGGCCCGCGGCGTACATGCGCTCCTCGACGTCCACCGTGAGGGGGAAGAAGTCGAAGTGCTCCTTCGGGTGCTTCGACGCCGTCGTCGCCGAGAGCAGCATGGTCTCGTCGTCGAGGTAGGCGACGACGGAGCCGGCCGCCTGCCGGGCGAGCCGCCCGGTCTCGAAGCGGATGGTGCGGGTGCCGAACCGACCGTTGTCGATCACGGCTGAAGTCTCGTGGACCTCGTTGTCGGTCATGTGTGTCTGAACTCCTCGTCATTCGGGCCGCAGCGCGCACGGGCGCGGGTCGCGGGTGGACGAGGCCGGTCTTCGATCGAAGTCCCCTGGTGTGCCGTCTCGGGCCAGGGGGCCACTACCGAGGACCGGCGATCAAGTCGTCCCGGTGCGCCGCGCGTGCGTCCCTCGTCTTTGTTTCGTTGTGTGTGCGGTACTGCTCGTCGTGCGGTCGTGCGGTCGTGCGGTACTGCACCGAGGGGGAGCGACCGGACCGGTCACTCCCCCTCGGCGGTGGTCAGCGGCGCAGGCCGAGCCGCTGGATCAGCGACCGGTAGCGCTGGATGTCCACCTTCTGGAGGTAGTTGAGCAGCCGGCGACGACGGCCGACCAGCAGCAGCAGACCACGACGCGAGTGGTGGTCGTGCTTGTGCTGCTTGAGGTGCTCGGTCAGGTCCGCGATGCGCTTGCTGAGCAGCGCGACCTGGGCCTCGGCCGAGCCGGTGTCCGAGTCGTGGACGCCGTACTCGGTGAGGATGGTCTTCTTCTGATCGGTGGTCAGTGCCACGTTTCCGCTACTCCTTGTACCCGATGCGATGTTCCGTGCGGCCCCGTTGCCGGGGGAGACGGTCATGGCCGCCACGGACCGCAGCCAGACCCAACTGTCGAGGTTACCAGTAGTCGTCGACCGCTACCCGTTTGGCGTGGTCAACGGCACCCGGTCCACCACCTCGTAGGCACCCGGCGGGCGGCTGCGCACCAGTGCGACCTCCGTCACGGTCCACTCGCGACCCCCGAACCCGACGTGCGGCAGGGGTTCCCCGCGCCGGCGCGCGCGGGCGACCGTCAGATGTGGACGCCACTCGCCGACCTGGCCCGCCGCTGCGGCGAGCGGGCGCAGCGGCCCGTCCACACCCATCCACAGCACCCCCGGGAACGTGCCGGAGGAGGTGAGGCGCAGGGTCGGCGCGGGCAGGCCGCCCAGCCCGTCGAGCAGCCCGGCGGGCTCGGCGTCGGGCTCGGCGTCGTCGCCGTGGAAGCGGAGCGTCACGTGCCACCGGTCCGGCGCGGTCCACCGCAGGCCGGGGTGCGCGGCGCGGGCGTCGCGCAGGGCGGCGTCCAACTCGGCGACGACGTCGGCGGGCGGGAACACCGCCGTGAACAGCCTCAGGAGTCGCGGCCCTTGCCCGCGCGGCGCAGCAGGTCGGCCAGCGCCGGGAAGTCCTCGCCGAGCACGTCGGCCGCCTGGGACAGCTCCCGGCGGTCGGCGATGCGGCGCAGGAACGGGAACACGGTGGCCTCGTCGTCGGTCCCGTTCACCGGCAGCGAGTCGCGGCTCACCGTCGGTTTGGAGTCGCGCACCTCGTCCAGCGCGCGCTGGAGCGCCTCGGGCGCGCCGGTCGCCACGTCCGGGGTGAGGACCTTGCGCTCCAACATGATCATCCGCGCGAGCACGGACGGGTTGCCGATCTTGGCGCGACGTCCGCTCATCACCTGGCTGAGCATGGGCGCGCTGATCCCCAGCACGTCCGCGAGCTGGGCCTGGGAGACGTTGAAGGCCACCACCAGCCGGCGCACCCGGTCCCCCAGGGGCTCTCCGTACCACTCCCGCTGCAACGCGAGATTGCGCTGGACGATCTTGTGGTCCTCCACCTTCGCCTCTCCCCTGACCGGCTTGGACGTGACAGGCATCTTGCCAGGTAAGTGGCGCGCGTATGCCCTGATCCACCCAGGTGGTTCAACGGGTCACGCAGCCGCCTCCGGGAGGATGTCGCGCGTTTCCGCCACGTCCTTGTGCATCTGGTCCAACAACGCCTCGACGGTCTCGTATCGCTCCATGGCGCGCAGTCGTTCCACGAAGTCCAGCCCCACCCGCTGGCCGTAGAAGTCCTCGTCCACGTCGAGCACGAACGCCTCCACCCGGCGCTCCCGCCCGGAGAAGGTCGGGTTCGTGCCCACGGACACGGCGGCGCGCAGCCTGCGCCCGCTGGAGTGGATGAACCAGCAGGCGTACACGCCGTCGGCGGGCACGGCGGCGAAGCGGGTGGTGGACAGGTTCGCGGTCGGGAACCCGAGCTCTTTGCCCCGCCCGTCGCCGCGCACGACGATCCCTTCGAGCCGGTGCGGACGGCCCAGCGCCTGCGCGGCGGCCTTCACGTCCCCGGCGTCGATGCACGCCCGGATGTAGGTCGACGAGTACGTGACCCCGTCGTCGGTCACCAGATCCGCCCCCTCGGTCCCGAATCCGAACCGCTGTCCCAAGGCGCGCAACAGGTCCACGTTGCCGGCCCCCCTGCTGCCGAACGTGAAGTTCTGCCCCACGACGACCGACGCCACGTGCAGCCGGTCCACCAGGATCTCGTGCACGAACTCGGCCGCCGGCATCCGCGAGACCTCGACGGTGAACGGGACGACGCAGAACACGTCCACGCCGAGGCACTCCACGAGCTCGGCGCGCTGCCGCAGACTGGTCAACTGGGCGGGGTGGCTACCGGGCCGCACCACCTCGGACGGGTGCGGGTCGAACGTCATCAGGACGGACGGAACACCCTTCTCCGCAGCCAGTTCGACGGCCCGGCCGACCAGCGCCTGGTGGCCCCGGTGCACCCCGTCGAACACGCCGATCGTCACGACACACCGACCCCACCCGCCGGGCAGGTGGTCCAACCCTCGCCACCGTTGCACGGGAGCAGCCTACGGGGACGGCCACGGCGGGAGCCGGCCGGAGGTCCGGCCACCGCCAGGCCCGCCGGGCCGCTGCGCGGACCAGCGATCGGGAGTTGGTGGAACGGCGGTCGGGGGTTGGTTGAACGACGGTCCGGGGACCGGTGGAACGGCGGTCGGGGGTTGGTGGATCGGGGGTGGGGGGCTCGGTTGATCGGGCTGAGTGGCCCGGTTGATCGGGGTGCGGGGCCGGTCGGCGGGCAGCGCGCCTGCCGGCCGGCCTCCGGCAATCACGGGGTCGGCGGCTGGCGATCACAGCGGCTGGCGATCACAGCGGCTGGCGGCCATGGGCGGCCACAGCGGCTCGCAGCCATGGGCGGCCGTGGGGCTCGCGGCTCGCCGTCGTGATGATCTTGCGTGGGCCGTCAGGGCCTGCGGTCGTGGCGGATGTCGCGGCCGGCCTGGTGGATGGTGCTGCCGTCGTGGGCGGTCGCGGACTGGTTGATCGTGGGACCGACGCTTATAGAGCCGGAGTTCAGGGTGACCGCTCCGAGCGTGCGGGCCTGGACGGCGTTGCCGTGGACGGTCCCGGTGATGGTGTTGTGCACGTCGCCAGGCGGCGGTTGCGGTTGCGGGGCGTTCGAGCGTTGCGCGGCCAGGCCGACCATCACCCCCGCCGCCGTGAGCAGGGCCACCGCGCTCCAGGTCCAGGGGTTGGCACCCTGGTCGGTGGCCAGGTTGATCACGATGCCGGTCGCCGAGGCCACCACGCCGGCGGCGGTCGGCCACACCCATCTCGCCATGCGATCCACCGTAGGGGGCGGTGCGGGTGGAGTGGTACCTCCGTCGGCGGGTCTCCGGTGTTCTGTCGGGTGATGCGGGCTATGCGGATGCGGGTACGGGTACGGGTGCGGGTGATGCGGGTGCGGGTGATGTGTGGAGGGCGCTGTGGTGGGCGGCTGAGGGATCGGGCTGGGCTGGGCGGGATCGGTCGGGGCTGGGCGGGTCGGCGGGTTCGCGGCTCGAAATTCAAACCGAGCAGCGGCAACGGTGTTTCCGTACCGTTTCCCCGGATGATCACCCGATCGTGTGGTCAGCCGGCCGGGGTCAGGACCACCAGCGCCTTGGCGATCGAGCCTTCGTCCTTCGCCAGCGCCACCACGTGACCGTCCGGGCCGAACACCCCGTACGTCCCCTCCAGGCCGCCCGCCGGGAGTCGTTGCCCGTGCGACAGGGCGACCACCTCGCGCGGTGCGATCTCGCGGCGCGGGAACGCCTTGGCCACCGCCTGGTCCAGGTCCAGCGACAGGCCCGGGGTCTCCTCCAGCTCTCCCAGCGTGCGCGCGACCCTCAGGTCGAACGGCCCGACCCGGGTCCGGCGCAGGGCCGCCAGGTGGCCGCCCACCCCCAGGTCCGCGCCGAGATCGCGGGCCAGGGCCCGGACGTACGTGCCGGACGAGCACTCCACCATCACGTCCAGCTCGGTCGCCTCCCCCTCGCGCCGGACGGACAGCACGTCGAACCGGTGCACGGTCACCGGGCGGGCCGGGATGTCGACGGTCTCGCCGTCGCGCACCCTCGCGTACGCGCGCTTGCCGTCGATCTTCACGGCGCTGACCGCGCTCGGCACCTGCTGGATCGGGCCCGTGAGCTTCGCGACACCCGCGCGGATCGCGTCCTCCTCGACGCCGGAAGCGTCCGAAGTGGACAGGGTTTCCCCTTCGGCGTCGTCGGTCGTGGTCGAAGAACCCAGGCGGATCGTGGACAGGTACGCCTTGCTGTCCAGCGCCAGGTGGCCCAGCAGCTTGGTGGCGCGCTCGACGCCCAGCACCAGGACACCGGTCGCCATCGGGTCCAGGGTGCCCGCGTGCCCGACCTTGCGGGTGCCGAGGATGCGGCGGACCTTGGCCACCACGTCGTGGGACGTCATGCCGTCCGGCTTGTCGACGACGACCAGACCTGGCTGCACAGCGGAAGATGATGCGGACACGACCGCACATCCTAAGCCTCCGCGAGAACGTCCCAACGCCGGCGACGCAACTGCACCGGCACCCGCTCCCCGCGACCCTCCGCCGCGAACACCTCGGCGCGCGCCCGACGCCACCACACGGCCGTCCGCCACACGCCCAGCACCAGCACGGAAACCACGGTCAGGAAGGCGATCCGGTACGCCTGCGCGACCGGCAGCCCCTCGACCAGGTCCAGCACCACGCCGACCGCGAACGCGGTGCAGGTGATGGCGGCGAACCCGCCGACGTTCGCCACGCCGGTGGCCGTCGACACCCGGTGCAACGGGTTGTAGTCGCGCACCAGCGCGAACGCCACGCCGGAGGTCGGGCCGCCGACGGCCAGCACGCCGAACACGGCGGCGAGCACGCCCGGCGGCAGCACCCCGCCCGGCCACCCGAGCAGCACGGCCCAGCCGGCCAGCGCCGCGCCGAGGTAGCAGCCGACGATCGGCATCCGCCACTCCGGCTTGCGCGCGATCACCGCACCGATCACCGGTCCGGCCACGATCCCCACCACGACCAGCAGGCTGAGCACGGCCGACGCGTCGGGGTGGCTCATCCCCTGGGCCTCGACCAGGTACGGGAAACCCCACAGCAGGCCGAGCATCGCGGGGGTGGACATCGACGCGAAGTGCACCCAGAAACCGAGTCGGGTACCGGGCACGGACCAGGCCGCGACCACGCGCTTGGTGACCGTGCGCAGCGGCACCGGTTCGACGGGCGGCGGGACGACGCCGTGCGGCACCTCGCGGACGCGCCACGCGACGACGGCCGCGTAGGCGGCGGTGGCCAGGCCGGCGACCAGGAACGTCACGGTCCAGCCGGTGTTCGCCAGCAGCAGGGTCAGCGGCACGGTGGCCACCAGGTTGCCCGCGCCGCCGAGCGCGGCGGACAGCGACATGACGACGGTGAACCTGCGCGGCGGGAAGTGCGCGGCGGCCAGCCTCAGGACGCTCACCCACGTCATCGCGTCGCCGACGCCGAGCACGGCGCGCGCGGCCAGGCCGAGCGGGTAGGAGGAGGCGAGCGCGAACATCACCTGCCCGAGGCCCATCAGCAGGGCGGCGGCGACCAGCACCCGGCGCGGGCCGAACCGGTCGACCAGCAGCCCGGTGGGGATCTGCATCAGGGCGTAGAGGCCGATCTGGAGCACGGTGAACGTGCCGAGCGCGGCGGGTCCGGCGTGGAACCGGTCGGCGGCTTCGAGGCCGGCGACACCGAGGGAGGTGCGGTGGAAGAGGGCGGCGACGTAGACGACGACGGCGGTCGACCAGATCAGCCACGCCTGTCTGGTGGCACGGTCGACCGGCACGGCGAAGCTCCTCGTGTTCCTGCGGCGGCACTCCGTCTATCGGGAACACTTGCCCTCTGTTAACCATTCCGGGCAGTGCCGCTCACCACACCACCCCTACCCGCGCCCACCTGCCCGAACGCGTCCGCGCGAGGAGCGTCACGAGGCGCAGGACCATGAACGCGGACAGCCCCGTCCAGATGCCGACCAGCCCCCAGCCGTACGCGTGGGACGCCCAGATCAGCGGCAGGAACCCGATGCCGGCCGACAGCAGGGTCGCGGTGCGCAGGAACCCGGCGTCGCCCGCGCCGAGCAGCACCCCGTCCAGCGCGAACACCACGCCCGCGATCGGTTGCAGCCCGACGAAGAACCACCACGCGTGCGGTACCTCGTCCAGCACCGCCGGGTCGGAGGTGAACAGCGGCGGGATCACCCCGGCCAGCGCCGCGAACAGCACCCCGAGCACCACGCCGAACACCAGCCCGTACCCGGTGACCTGCCGGGCGAACCGCTTGGCCTGCGCGGGCCGGTGCGCGCCCAGGGCCTGCCCCACGATGGCCTGCGCCGCGATCGCCAGGGAGTCCAGCACCAGCGCGAGGAAGGTCCAGAGCTGGAGCACGATCTGGTGCGCGCCGACCGCACCGACCGACGTGCGCGCGGCGACCGACGCGGCCGAGAGGAAGCACGCCTGGAACGCCAGGCTGCGCAGCACCAGGTCACGACCCATGCCCAACTGGGTCTTCATCAGCGCCGGCCGGGGCCGCAGCGGCACCCGCTCGACGACCAGCGCGCGGAAGAAGAAACCGGCCGAGACGACCTGCGCGACCACGTTGGCGACCGCGCTGCCCTCCAGCCCCCACCCCGCCCCGTAGACCAGCACCGGGCACAGCACGGCCGACAGCCCGTTGCCCAGCAGCACGTACCGCAGCGGCCGGACGGTGTCCTGCACGCCGCGCATCCACCCGTTGCCGGCCATCGTGACCAGCACGAACGGCGCGCCGAACAGGGCGATCCGCAGCCACGCCACGGCCTCGCCCGCCACCTCGTCACCGGCCAGCAGCCGGGCCGCCGGTGCGGCCAGCACCTGCCCGAGGCCGATCACCAGCAGGCCGACGGCGAGCGCCAGCCACGTCGCCTGCACGCCCTCCTGGACCGCGTCCCCCCGCCGGCCCGCGCCGAACAGCCGGGAGGCGCGCGCCGTCGTGCCGTAGGACAGGAACGTCAACTGGGTCGCGACCAGGGTGAACAGCACGCCGCCGACGGCGAGCCCGGCCAGCGGCAACGCGCCCAGGTGGCCCACCACGGCCGTGTCCACCAGCACGTACAGCGGCTCGGCCGCCAGCACCCCGAGGGCAGGCGCGGCCAACCCGATCACCCGCCGCGCGGGCACCCGCTCGTCCACGACCCACCCCTCCGGTACCCCGGGGCCGATCGGCGCGGCCCGGCACCCACTGTGCCACGCACCACCGACAATTCCCGGAGAGCGGGAGCGGGGTCAGCCCGCGACGGTCTCCAACGCCGTCCGCAGCCGGGTCAGCACGTCCGCCGCGCCGCCCTCGGCGGTGAAGCCGGCCGCGAGCCGGTGGCCGCCGCCGCCGAGGAGCTGCGCGACCTCGCCCACGTCCACCGCGCTCACCGCGCGCAGCGACACCGACCACGACGACGGCCGCAGCTCCTTGAGCACCGCCGCCACCTCGGCCTCGGCCGTGGTGCGCACCAGGTCCACCACGCTCTCGACCTCTTCCGGGCGCAGCCCGGCGGCGTCGGCCAGGGTGACCACGGCGTGCACGAACCCGCGCCCGCCGGCGGCGTCGGCGTCGAGCTCGGCCCGCGCCAGCACCTTGGCCAACATCGTGAGATACCCGAACGGGTGAGAGTCCATCAACGGCCGGGCGACGGCCTCGGCGTCCACCCCGGCCGCCAGCAGCCGGGCGGCCACCTCGTGGGTCGCCGCGCTCGCGTGCCGGAAGGACCGCGTGTCGGTCACCAGGCCCGCGTACACGCAGCGGGCCACCGGCTCGTCCAGTTCGACCCCGAGCACGTCCAGCAGCCGCAGCACCACCAGCGCGGTGGCCTCGGCCGTCGCGTCGATCACGTTCACGGTCCCGTAACCGGGGTTGGAGACGTGGTGGTCCAGCACGACCACCGCGCCCGCCGACGACACCCGGTCGCCCAGCGGACCCAGCCGGCCCACCGACCCGGTGTCCAGCGCCACCAGCACCTCGGGCGCGGCGGGCACCGCCGACGCGGGCACCAGCAGGCCGGCCACGTCCAGGTCCCGCAACGTCTCCGGCACGGTGTCCGGCGCGCCGAACGACACCCGCACCACCTTGCCGAGCCGGTGCAGCACCAGACCCAGCGCCAACGCGCTGCCCAGCGCGTCCGCGTCCGGGTTCACGTGGGCCAGCAAGGTCACGTCGGACGCGGCGCGCAGGACGTCGGCGGCGGACTCCAGCGGAGCGCTCAGGTCGTGGGGCACAGCGAGAACGCTAGTCGGGTTCGCCGTCTTCACGCGGCGGCTTGTACGGGTCCGGCTCACCCGCGGGTTCGGCACCGTGCGCGATCCGCGCCACCTCGGCGTCCGCCTCGCGGGCCAGGGCCAGCAGTTCGTCCATCCGGCGCGCCTCGTCCGGCACGGTGTCGGTGACGAACGCCAGGGTCGGCGTGAACCGGACCCCGGTCTGCTGCCCCACCCGCGAGCGCAGCACGCCCTTCGCCGACTCCAACGCCGCCGCCACACCCGCGAGGTCCGGCTCGGAGTCCAGCTTCTCGCCGAGCACGGTGTAGTAGACCGTCGCGTCGTGCAGGTCGCCGGTCACCCGCGTGTCGGTGATCGTCACCCGCGCCAACCGCGGGTCCTTCACCTCGTGTTCCAGCGCGGAGGCCACGATCTGCGAGATCCGCTTGGCCAGCTTGCGCGCCCGAGCCTGGTCGGCCACGGCGCTCCCTCCTCCATGTGCACAGCCGCCGTGAACGGCGGCTCAGTCGTCCTCCGGTCCCACCAGGCGGTGGTGGGCGGAGAGCAGTTCCAGTTCGGGGCGTCCGGCCACCAACCGCTCGCAGGCGGCCAGCACGTCCCTGACATGCTCGGCGTCGGCGGCCACGACCGCCACTCCGATCAGCGAGCGGCGGTGCAGGTCCTGGTGCCCGGCTTCGGCCGCCGACACCTCGAACCTGCGCCGCAGTTCGGCCACGACGGGCTTCACCACGGACCGCTTCTGCTTCAACGAGTGGACGTCGCCGAGCAGCACGTCCAACTCAAGGGCACCCACGTACACAGGTCATCACCACGGGGGTCGAGAGGGGGCCGCCGCCGAAGCGACGGCCCCCGGTGTCCTGAAGACGATCAGGCGCGCGGCTTCTCGCGCATCTCGAACGTCTCGATGACGTCGCCGACCTTGAGGTCCGCGTAGTTGCCGAGCGTCAGACCGCACTCGAAGCCCTCGCGGACCTCGGTCGCGTCGTCCTTGAACCGCCGCAGCGAGCTGATCGGCAGGTTCTCCTGGACCACGTTGTTGTCGCGCAGCAGCCGGGCCCGCGCGTTGCGGCGGATCTCGCCCGACAGGACCATGCAACCCGCGATCGTGCCGACCTTGGAGGACTTGAAGACGTCGCGGATCTCCGCGCGCCCGAGCTGGACCTCTTCGAACTCCGGCTTGAGCATGCCCTTGAGGGCCTGCTCGATCTCGTCGATCGCCTGGTAGATCACCGTGTAGTAGCGGACGTCCACGCCCTCGCGGTTCGCGAGCTCGGTCGCCTTGCCCTCGGCCCGGACGTTGAAGCCCAGGACGATCGCGCTACCGGCGACGGCCAGGTTGATGTCGCCCTCGGTGATCGAGCCGACGCCCCGGTGGATGACCCGCAGCTCGACGTCGTCGCCGACCTCGATCTTCATGAGCGCGTCTTCCAGTGCCTCGACGGTACCGGAGTTGTCGCCCTTGATGATCAGGGTGAGCTGGCTGGTCTCCTTCAGCGCGGCGTCCAGGTCCTCCAGGCTGACCCGCTTGCGGCGCGCCGCGTTCAGCGCGTTGCGGGTGCGGGCCTGGCGGCGCTCGGCGATCTGCCGGGCCACCCGGTCCTCGTCCACGACGAGGAACGAGTCGCCCGCGCCGGGCACCGAGGTCAGACCGATGACCTGCACCGGACGAGACGGGGTCGCCTCGGTGACGTCGTCGCCGTGCTCGTCCACCATGCGGCGGACGCGGCCGTACGCGTCGCCGGCGACGATCGAGTCGCCGACCCGCAGCGTGCCGCGCTGCACCAGCACCGTGGCCACCGGGCCGCGACCGCGGTCCAGGTGCGCCTCGATCGCGACGCCCTGGGCCTCCATGGCCGGGTTGGCCCGCAGGTCCAGCGAGGCGTCGGCGGTCAGCAGGATCGCCTCCAGCAGACCGTCGATGTTGACGCCCTGCTTCGCCGAGATGTCGACGAACATGGTGTCGCCGCCATACTCCTCGGCGACCAGCCCGTACTCGGTGAGCTGCTGGCGGATCTTGGCGGGGTTGGCCCCCTCCTTGTCGATCTTGTTCACCGCGACCACGATCGGCGCGTTGGCCGCCTGGGCGTGGTTGATCGCCTCCACCGTCTGCGGCATGACGCCGTCGTCGGCCGCCACCACGATGACCGCGATGTCGGTCGAGTTCGCACCGCGGGCGCGCATGGCGGTGAACGCCTCGTGGCCCGGGGTGTCGATGAAGGTGACGAGGCGCGGGTTGCCCTCCAGCGCGGTCTGCACCTGGTAGGCACCGATGTGCTGGGTGATGCCGCCCGCTTCGCCCTCGGCGACCTTCGCCTTGCGGATCGTGTCCAGCAGGCGCGTCTTACCGTGGTCGACGTGACCCATGACGGTCACGACCGGCGGCCGGATCTGGAGATCCGTCTCGTCGCCCGCGTCCTCGCCGTAGGTGATGTCGAACGTCTCCAGCAGCTCGCGGTCCTCCTCCTCGGGGGACACGACCTGCACGACGTAGTTCATCTCGGAGCCGAGCAGCTCCAGGATCTCGTCGGACACCGACTGCGTCGCGGTGACCATCTCGCCGAGGTGGAACAGCACCTGCACCAGCGAAGCCGGGTTGGCGTTGATCTTGTCGGCGAAGTCGGTCAGCGAAGCACCGCGCGGCAGCCGGATCGTCTCGCCGCTGCCCTTGGGCAGGCGGACGCCGCCGACCGACGGGGCCTGCATGTTGTCCATGTACTCCTGGCGCTTCTGGCGCTTGGACTTGCGCCCGCGCCGCGCCGGACCACCAGGACGGCCGAACGCGCCGGCCGCGCCACCGCGACCACCGGGGCCACCGCCACCGGGACGACCGCCGCCACCGCGGAAGCCACCGCCACCGGCCGGGGCACCGCCGCCGCCACCGGGGCGGAAACCGCCACCGCCACCGCCGCCACCGCCGCCACCGGGACCGCCGCGGAAGCCACCGCCGCCGCCACCGCCGGGACCGCCACCGCCGGGACCGCCGCGGAAGCCGCCGCCACCGCCGCCGCCACCGGGACGACCGCCGCCACCGGGACCGCCGCCACCGGGACCACGACCGCCGCCACCGGGACCGCCGCCGGGACGGCCACCGCCGCCACCGCCGCCGGGCCGGGGACCGGCCGGACGACCGGGCATCATGCCCGGGTTCGGACGCGGGGGCATGTTGCCCGGGTTGGGACGCGGGCCGCCGGAACCACCGGAGCCGCCGGGACGCGGACCGGCCGGACGCGAGTCGCCGGGCTTCGTGGAGCCGCCGCGGTCGCCACCGCGCTCGGGACGGTCACCGCCACCGGGAGTCTGCGGACGAGGGGCCTGCGGACGAGGCGCGGGAGCGCCGCCGCCGACACCGAAGGGGTTGTTGCCCGGACGCGGCGGACGAGCACCGGCGGGCTTGGGAGCCTGCGGCCTCGGCGGCACCACGGACGGGGTCTGCTGCGCAGCCGCCGCCGGCTGCTGCTGGGGCTGAGGTGCGCGCGGGCCGGGCCGGGGACCGGACGACCGAGCACCCTGGCCCTGCTGGCCACCCTGACCCTGCTGCTGGCCACCCTGACCCTGCTGCTGGCCGCCCTGACCCTGCTGGGCCGGAGCCGGAGCCGGGGTCGAGGCGGGTGCCGGAGCCGCGGAGGCCGCCGCCGGAGCGGGGGTCGCGGGAGCCGGGGGGGTCACCGGGGCCGCCGGAGCGGCGGCGGGAGCGGGTGCCTTCGGCTCGGGGGTCGCGGGCTTCGGGGCGACCGGCTTGGGGCCGGGCACCGGACGCGGGCCGGGCTTGCCGACGGGCGCACCCGGACGGGCCTCGGACTTCCCGTCGCCTGCCGGCGCGGACGCGGCGGGCTTCGGAGGTGCCGGACGGGCACCGGAGGACTTGGACTTGGCGTCGGACTTCGACTCGTAGGCGTCACGGAGCCGCCGGGCAACGGGTGCCTCGACGGTGCTGGACGCGGACTTCACGTACTCGCCCTGGTCGGCGAGCTTCGTCAACAGTTCTTTACTCGTGACACCGAGCTCTTTCGCGAGCTCGTGCACGCGGGCCTTGCCTGCCACTGCACTCCTCTGGATGATGAGGCCGGCGGCAGTCCCGTCGACCTCGTCTTAACGTCGCGCGTTCATGTCTTCAGCTTCACGGCTGACTCATGACGGGTCGACCTGCTTCCTTGCTGCGTGCGGGTCGTGAGGCGATCCCACGACCTGTTCCCCTTGCCGTCCGAGGTGCTCGCGGACCGAATCCACGTCGAGCGCCCCCTGGACCCGGAAGGCCCTGGGGAACGCCCTGCGCTTCTCGGCGTCGCGGAGACAGCCTTCGTCGGGGTGCAGCCAAGCACCCCGACCGGGCAGTCTCCGGCGAGTGTCCGGGACAACAGCCCCGTCCACGACCACCACTCGCAGCAACTCGGAGGGCAACGTCCGAGTGCGGCATCCGATGCACGTGCGAACCGGGCCGTTGTGCGTGAAAACCGATCCCCGACGTCGAACCACTGAGGAGTCTATCTCCTGCCGCTCAATCAGCCGAACCGGATGTCGCCGCGCCCGCCGGCGCGGAGCCCCCGGTGTCGGCGTCGCTCCGGATGTCGATGCGCCACCCGGTCAGCCGCGCGGCCAGCCGGGCGTTCTGGCCCTCCTTGCCGATGGCGAGGGAGAGCTGGAAGTCCGGGACCACCACGCGCGCCGTCTTGGCCCGCTCGTCGAGCACCTGCACCGACACGACCTTGGCCGGTGACAAGGCATTCCCGACGAACGTGGCCGGGTCGTCCGAGTGGTCGATGATGTCGATCTTCTCGCCGACCAGCTCGCTCATGACGTTGCGCACCCGTGCGCCCATCGGTCCGATGCACGCGCCCTTGGCGTTCACCCCGGACACCGTCGAGCGTACCGCGATCTTCGAACGGTGACCTGCCTCACGTGCCACCGCGGGGATCTCCACGGTGCCGTCGGCGATCTCCGGGACCTCCAGCGCGAACAACCGGCGCACGAGGTTCGGGTGGGTGCGGGACAGCGTGATCTGCGGCCCGCGGGAACCGCGCGACACGCCGACGACGTAGCACTTGAGGCGCGACCCGTGCTCGTACTCCTCGCCCGGCACCTGCTCGGCCGGCGGGAGGACGCCTTCGGTGTCCCCTATCTGCACGACGACCATGCCGCGGGCGTTGGCGCGGGCGTCCCGCTGCACGACGCCACCGACGATCTCGCCCTCCTTGGCCGAGAACTCGCCGAAGGTGCGCTCGTGCTCGGCGTCGCGCAGGCGCTGGAGGATGACCTGGCGCGCTGTGGTCGCGGCGATGCGGCCGAACCCCTCGGGCGTGTCGTCCCACTCCTCGGTGACCGCACCGTCCGGCCCGAGGTCCTGGGCCAGCACGCGGACCACGCCGGTCTTGCGGTCGATCTCGACGCGGGAGTGCGAGTGGTGGCCGTCGGTGTGCTTGTAGGCGGTCAGCAGGGCGGTTTCGATGGCTTCCAGAACGATGTCGAAGGGGATGTCCTTGTCCCGTTCGATCGCCCGCAGTGCGGCGATGTCGACGTTCACTCCGACTCCTCCTCCGTATTCGAACCCGACCCCTCCAGGAGCGCGAGCTCCTCGACGGGCGGTTGCTTGAACTCGATCTCGACCACGGCCCGCTCGATCGAGCGGTACTCCACCCGCGTGAGCCCGCCCTCGACCAGCAGCGTGACGCCGCTGTCGTCGGCGGCCCCGACGCGACCGAACCACTCGACCTGCTCGGGCTGCTTGACCTTCACCAGCCGCAACCGGGCGCGCCGCCAGTGGCGGGGCAGGGTCAGCGGCCGGTCGGCACCGGGCGAGGTGACTTCCAGCGTGTACGGACCTGCGATCAGGTGCTCGTTCGCGTCGAGCGCGGCGGACACGGCACGACTGGCCTGGGCGACCTCGTCGAGCCCGATCCCGTCGTCGCCGTCCACGACCACCTTCACCAGCCTGCGACGCCCAGCCTGGTTCACGTCGAGCGTTTCGAGGTCGAAGCCGATGGCCTCCACCGCTTCCCGCACGACGGGTGCTAGCTGCGCGGCGAGTTCTCCGCGCGGCGGGCTGGACACGTGGTGACTCCTTTCAGGTGCAGAAGGGCACGGCAACCCCGGCCGACGCTGCACTCGCCGGCCGTTGGTCGTCCAGAGTATCTGGTCCCGGAGACCCCGCACGCGCCAAGCCGATCACCGGCGCTCTGGCAGGATCGGAACACGTGACGGGACGAACGGCGCTCAGCAGGCGCGCACTCCTGGTGGCGGCCACCACCGCGCCCCTGGCAGTAGCGTGCACCACACCTCCCCCCGAGCCACCCCCGCCGGACCCGCTGGCGGACCTGGTCCGCGCGGCGCGGGCCGATGCCGCCCTGGCCACGGCCGCGGGCGCGGCGGAGACGGCGGCGGCGCGGACGCGGCACGCGGACGAGCTCCAGGCGGAGGTGGACCGGGCGACTCCGAGGGTTCCCGGCACGTCCTCCTCGCCGGCACCGGCACCGGCACCGGCACCGGTGGCACCCCCCGCGAACCCGACGAGAGAGGCCCTGGTCACGAGCTTGCAGACGGCGCAGAAGCAGGCGGCGGACCTGGCCGTGACGGTGCCGGCGCACCGGGCGGGCCTGCTGGCGTCCGTGTCGGCGGGCTGTGCCGCACTGGTGGAGGCGCTCGCGTGAACCAGGCGGCGAACAGCAGCGTGGACGCCCTCCAGGAAGCCCTGGCCGCGGAACACGCGGCAGTGTGGACGTACGGCCTGGTCAGCGCGTTCATCGAGCAACAGGGGCCGGCGGTGGCCGAGGGGGCGAACGCCCACCGGGCCCGCCGGGACACCACGGAACGGGCGCTGCGGGACGCCGGGCTGCAACCCCGCCCGCCGGCACCGGCCTACCTGCCACCCCAACCGGTGGACAGCGCCGCATCGGCGATGGCCGCGCTGATAGCCGTGGAAACCGACGCCTGTGCGGCCTGGCGAGGGGTGATGGAAAGAACAGACGACCAGGCGCGGCGGAAATCGGCTCTGGACGCCCTGACCCAATCGGCGATCCGTGCCACCCGCTGGCGCAGGACAGCGGGAATCACCCCCGCCGCGACTCCCCTACCGGGCACCGCAGTGGGCTGACACCACAGCACCCCATTCTCCCGAACCGCGTTTCGCCGGGGTCGGCAAACACGCATTTCGCTTGCCGACCCCGGCGAAGGGCCAACACCCGATCAGCGCCGCCGGCTGCTCACACCAATTCGTCAACCAGCCGGAACGCGTCCTGGGAAACCTTCTTCATCAACGCGATGTGGGCCGCTTCATCGGCCCCGTGCCGCACGGTGTCCGACTCGATGATGATGACGTCCCGGTCCTGCTGCCGGGCCGCGAACCCGCCGGTGCCCAACGAGCGCAACCCGGGGACCTGCACGGCCCCGTCCTTGACGAGGTCGTTGACGTTCCCGGTCCCGTCCCGCGACGTCAATTCCTTCAACTGGGTGGCATCCGCCAACGTCTTCATCCGCACCACTGACACGGACGTGTACACAGTTTGCCCATCCGGGGTAGTGGTCGTGAACAATCCCCGGGTCAGTTGCTGACAGGGCGTGGACGTGAGGAACGTCTTCGTCTCGCCGTACGCGTGCGAAGCGCACTGGCTGTCCTTCAACGCCTCCGGCACATCCGGCGACCGGGCGAAGGTGAATTCACCGGCGGCCGTGGCCGTAGTGGTGGGGGGAGGGGAGACAGGCGTTTCCTTGGGCATGACGACCAGCCAGATCAACCCGGAGACGACCGCGACCCCGAGCAGCCCGGCACCCTTCAACAGCACCCCGCGCCGATCGGTCCGGCTCTTGACCGGGACCTCGCGCTCCGGCGCAGGTTCCAGCAACGAGTCGAGCTGCCCGATCTCCGATCGCCGCATCCGCGCGGTCGCGCCCCCGCCGTTCGACGCGGGCACACCACCGGACACACCACCGGGCGCACCCCTGGGCGGTCCCCCGTGGCCGCCCCCGGGCACCGGCCCACCAGCCGACCCACCGACCGGCCCGGACGGCGGCCCGGACGGCGAGCCCGAGATGCGGGGTAACCGCTGCGTCACCTCTTCAGGTGATTCGGGAGGTACAGACACAAATAGTCACCGTAACGGACGACGGCTACCGAAGCGCTCGGAGCACAAGATCCACGTCTTCGGCGGTGTTGTACAGGTGGAAGCCCAACCGCACCCGACCTGCGCGAACAGCCGATCGCACGCCGGCCGCGGCCAACCTCTCCCCGGCACCCTCCGGCAAGGACAGCGACACGATCGCCGACCCCCGCGCCGCCAGCCCCAACCCCTCCAGCACCGAGTCGGCCAAGCCCACGCCGTGGTCCCGCACCGCCGCCAGGTCCAGCGACGCCAGGTAGGGCAGCGACACCGCCGCGCCGTGCTGCGACAGCCACACCGGCGAGATGTCCAGCCGCCGCGCGTCGCGCGCCAACCGCAGCGGCAGCCCGTACACCGAGGTCCACGGGTCCTCCCCCGCCCACCAGTTCGCGGCCACGGGCACCGCGCTCGTCACCCCGCGCGGTGAGCAGGCGAGCCAGGCGCACCCGCGCGGCGACATCAGCCACTTGTACCCGGCGGCCACCACCCAGTCGGCCCAGCCGAGCGACAGCGGGAGCCACCCCACGGCCTGGGAGGCGTCCAGCAGCACCGGCACGCCGGTCGCCCGCAACCCCTCCAGGTCCGCGATCCGCCCGTCCGCCGACTGCACCACGCTCACGGCCACGAGGTCGTGACCCGGCGCGGCGGACGCCAACGCCTCCAGCGGCACTTCGGTGACCCGCGACCCGCGTGCCGCGAACGGGAAGGTCAACGACGTGAAGTCGCCCTCCGCGACCAGCACCCGAGCGCCGACGGGCAGCGAGGCGGCCACCATCGCCACCATCTGCGCCACCGAGGCCCCGCTCGCGACCCGGTCGGCGGGCACCCCGACCAGCCGGCCGAACGCCTCGCGGGCGGTCGTCACGGCCGCGTCGGCCGCCTCGGGACCGTCCTCCCCCGACCCCCACCGCGCCACCGCGCCCGCCACGGCGGCGGCGGTCGGGGCCGGCGGCACCCCGACGCTCGCGGTGTTCAGGTACCCGGCGGGGACGTCGAAGGCAG
Organism: Actinosynnema sp. NPDC023587; assembly: GCF_040640215.1. Lineage (NCBI taxonomy): Bacteria > Bacillati > Actinomycetota > Actinomycetes > Pseudonocardiales > Pseudonocardiaceae > Actinosynnema > Actinosynnema sp. NPDC023587. The sequence goes on from NZ_JBFABG010000004.1 coordinate 340,247, forward strand.
CGCCGAAAGCAGTCCGCATGACGCACAGCACTACCCGCCGCGACGACCCGGCGTCCAGCGTTTCCCGCAGGACTTCAGGCTTTGACCTCGGAGGACGCCCGTTCGTCCGGAGAACCGGCCTTCAGGCGGGCGTACACCTGCTTGCGCACGCGCGCCACGACGGTGCCGTCCTCCGCCACCACCTCCGCCGGGAACCACAGCAGCGCCTTGCCGCCGCCCGAAGCCCGCGAGCGGAGCTCGGCCAGGTGCTCGTCGGTCAGCCGGAACTCCGCGAACACCGTTCCCCGCCCCGGCCGCACGAACTCGATCTCGCCCGCCCGGTCCCACACCACGTGCTCGCGCCCGAGGTGCCGCAGGACCATGAGCATCCAGAACGGGTCGGTCATCGCGAACAGCGAGCCGCCGAAGTGCGTGCCGACGTAGTTCCGGTTGAACCAGCGCAGCCGCATCCGGACCTTGGCGTACCGGTAGTCGTCGGACAGCTCCACGACCCGGATGCCGGCGAACAGGAACGGCGGCCACAGGTTCATGCCCCGCCGCAGACGAGAAGCCTTCATGGCGGCCATGTTACCCATGGGTAACTCATCGCAGGGTCATCATGTTGCCCGTCACACGGCCCGCCGCCGCCGAGCACAGGAACGCCACCACCGAGGCCACCTCCTCGGGCGACGACACCGGGAACCGCTCCCGCACCGCGTCGGTCACCCACCCGGTGTCGGTGACCCCCGGCTTGACCAGGTTCGCGGTGATCCCGTGCTCCCAGAGCTCGGCCGCCGCCGACATCGTGTAGCTGGTCAACGCCGCCTTGGCCGCCCCGTAGGAGACCTCGCCGGGAAAGCCCTCCGGCGACCCCGACGTCAGCCCGACGATCCGCCCCCAGGTGCCGCCGCGCGCCAGGTGCCGCCGCGCGAACTCCGCGATCAGCAACGCACCCGCTCGCGCGTCCACCGCGAGCTGCCGGTCGAACGTCTGCGGCACGACGGTCCGCTGCACGCGCCCGAACTGGTCGGTCTCGTCGGCCAGGAACGTGTCCTGCACCCACCCGGACGCGTTGTTGACCAGGATGTCCACCGGCCCGAACACCCGCTCGGCGGTGTCGAACAGCAGCCCCGGCGCGTCCGCGCCGGTCAGGTCGACCTCCACCGCGTGCGCCCGCCCGCCGGCTTCCGCGATCGCCCGGACCACCGCGTCCGCCCCGCCCTCCCGGGCGGTGGAGTACTCGTCGGGCACGCCGGGGTCCGGCGTGGGCGCGTAGCGCAGGAACGTGATCAGCACGGAGACCCCCTGGGCGGCCAGGGCCCGCGCGGTGGCCGCGCCGATCCCCTGGTTCGCCCCGGTCACCACGGCGGTGTGCGGCACACCCGCGATCCTGCCCGATCACCACGGGCCCGAGCAGGTCGTTTTCGGCGGGGCGACCCGTTCGGGAACGCCTAGACTGGCCGGCCATGCGCAGCGAAGAGGTTGAGATCCGCACCGGCACCGCCGAGGTCGTGCACGACCTGACCAGCACCTGCGAGGACTTCCTGGGCGACGTCGACGGCGACGGCCTGCTGCACGTCTGGGTGCCGCACGCCACCGCCGGCCTGGCCGTGCTGGAGACCGGCGCGGGCAGCGACGACGACCTGCTGGCCGCGCTCCGGGACATCCTGCCCCGCGACGGCCGCTGGCGGCACCGGCACGGGACGCCCGGCCACGGCCGCGACCACGTGCTGCCCGCGCTGGTGCCGCCGCACGCGACGATCCCGGTGCTGGGGGGCGTCCTCGCGCTGGGCACCTGGCAGTCGATCTGCCTGGTCGACACCAACGTCGACAACCCCGTCCGCAAGATCCGCCTCAGCTTCCTCCCGGCCTAGGTCCGTCCCGGGGCGGACCGCCGCCCGCCGCCGGGCGGCCGGTCACCGACCCCTCCCACCGCAAGTCAACGCGTGCTGAATTCCTCGCCGACCCTCGTCCGGCCGAACCGGCGCGGTACGGTTTGGCCGTGACACACCCAGGTGACGGGCAGAGCGGCTGGGGTGGCCAGCCCGGACAGGGCGACTGGGGTCAGCAGAACCCGGCCACCCCCCAGCAGCCCTACGGGCAACCCGACTACGGCCAGCCCCCTCAGTACGGCCAGCCCCCGTACGGGCAGCCGGGCTACGGCCAACCCGACCCCGGGCAGCAGTACGGCCAGCCCCAGTACGCGCAGCCCGGCTACGGCCAGCAGCAGCAGTACGGCGGCTACGGCGGCCTGGGCGTGTTCTCCGGCGGCGAGGGCCCGCCACCGAAGAAGAGCAACGCCAAGGTGTGGGTCATCGTCGGCGTCGTCGTGCTGCTGCTCGGCGGCGGCGGGCTCACCGCGTTCCTGCTCAACCGCGAGGACAGCTCGCAGACCGTGGCGCAGACCACCACGCAGGTCCCCACGACCACCTCGCCGAAGCCGACCACGACGTCGAAGTCGGACACCGGGAACGCGACCTGCCAGGCGGGCAAGGCGGACTGGAACTGCCTGCGGGTGGAGAGCCTGTCCTACAGCTACGACGTGCCCAAGGCGTGGACCCCGAGCACCAGCGCGGCGGGCGTCGAGGGCATGAAGGACGTCAAGCTCACCGGCATCACCGTGTACGGCAACTACGACTGCGGCGGCTCGCGGTACAACCGGGGCAGCACCGGCGGGGTCGTCGTCCCGCAGGGCGACCTGGCCGCCGTGGCCAAGGACTTCGCGCAGAAGCTCGGCACCCAGTACTACAGCTCGGGCAAGTCGATCGACGTCAAGCTCAGCGAGCCCAAGGCCGTGAAGGTGCCCAACGGCAGCCGGAACGAGATCGAGGGCGTGCAGGTGGACGCCACCGTCACCACCACCGGCAGCGACTGCCTCGCGGCCAAGGGCATGGTGAAGGTGCTGGTGCTCAAGGGTTCCACCGGCTTCCACGTGTTCATGGCCAACGGCGACCTGGAGGGCGGCCCGGCCGACCCGAAGACGCCGACCGAAGCCGACCTCCAGGCGATGGTCGACTCCGTGAAGCCGCTGGCGGGCTGATCGGGTGGGCTACTCCGGACTCGGCGTCTACCAGCGGCAGCCGCCACCGCCGAACCGCCGCCCGCTGTGGATCGCCCTCGCGGTGGCCGGCGTGCTCGCGGTCGTCGGCGGCGGCACGGCGGCCGTGCTGCTCACCGACACCGGGGCCGCGCCCGCGCCCACCACCGCCCAGACGACCGCGAAGCCCGAGTGGACGGTCGTCGAGGACGCCCAGGCCGGCCTCCGCTACGAGGTGCCGCCGTCCTGGGAGGCGAGCACCGGCGGGGTGGTCGCCGGGGTCCGGCTCACCAAGTCCCTGGTGTCGCGGCCGTTCGACTGCCAGGGCCGCAGCATGATCCAGGCGCAGGTGGCGTCCGGCACGGCCACCGGCGAGGTGCCCGACGTCGCGGAGGCGCTGGTCGTCGAGATCGCCCGCAACGGCTACACGGTGAACGGGAAGAAGCCGACGCTCGGCGAGCCCGAGGTGCGCGGCGTGGGCGAGCACACCGAGGCCCGGCTGGAGGTCACGCCCAGCGCGGTGAGCCCGTGCTACGCGCCGAAGGCGACGATCCGGGCCCACGCGGTCTCGTCCGGGTCGAAGGTGGCCGTGCTGGTGCTGAACGTCGCGGAGGGCGGTCCGCACGTCGCGGAAGGGCCCGGCGAGGACGACGTCGAACGGATCATGGAGAGCGTGCGCCCGCTGTGAACACCCTGGTGCTGTGGGACATCGACCTGACCCTGATCGACGCGCGCGGCCTCGGCCGCACCTGGTACCGCACCGCGCTGCACGCCGTGGCCGGGCTGGAACTCGTGCACACGCCCACCTTCCCGGGCCGCACCGAGCGCGCGATCACCCGGGAACTGCTGCTGGCGCACGACCTGGAGCCGACCGAGGAGCTGATCTCCCGGCTGCACACCGAGCTGATCGGCGTGGCGACCCGGGAGCACACCGAGCTGCCCACCGCAGGCCGCGCGCTGCCCGGCGCGGCCGAGGCGCTGGCGGCGCTGGCGCTCCGGGAGGACGTGGTGCAGTCGCTGGTCACCGGGAACCTGGTGGAGATCGCCCGGTTCAAGCTGGCCGCGTTCGGGCTGGACCGGCACGTCGACTTCGAGATCGGCGGCTACGGCACGGTGTCCGAGCACCGGCCCGCACTCGTGCTGGAGGCGATGCGGCTGGCGTCGGCCAAGCACGCCGAGGACTTCACCGCCGTCGTCATCGGGGACACGCCGCACGACGTGGACGCCGCGCTGCACCACGACGCGTTCGCGATCGGCGTGGCCACCGGCCGCAGCACCGCCGCCGAACTCCGTGCCGCCGGGGCGCACGTCGTGCTCGCGGACCTGTCGGACACGGCCGCCGTGCTCGCCGCCGTCCTGGAACGCTGAACACCCGGCCCCGCCGACCGGGTCCCCCGCACGAAAGCGGGGCCCCGACGCGCATCGGGACCCCGCCGCCGAAACCCGCGGATCAGCCGCGCACGACCGCCAGCAGGTGCCGCACCGCGTCCTCCACCGGGACCTCGACCCGCTCCCCGGAACGCCGGTCCTTGACCTCGACCAGGCCGTTCGCCAGCCCGCGCCCCACCACCAGGATGGTCGGCACGCCGACCAGCTCGGCGTCGGCGAACTTCACGCCGGGGCTGGCCTTGCGGTCGTCCAGCAGCACCCTCAGCCCGGCCGAGGACAGCTCGCCGGCCAGCCGCTCGCCGCCCGCCAGCAGCGTCTCGTCCTTGCCCGCCACCACCACGTGCACGTCGGCGGGTGCCACGTCGCGCGGCCAGATCAGGCCGCGGTCGTCGTGGCTCTGCTCGGCGATCGCCGCCACCAGCCGGGACACGCCGATGCCGTACGAGCCCATGGTGATCCGCACGGGCTTGCCGTCCGGGCCCAGCGCGTCCAGCGAGAAGGCGTCGGCGTACTTGCGGCCGAGCTGGAAGATGTGGCCGATCTCGATGCCGCGCGCGGCGACGAGCACGCCGTGGCCGTCCGGCGAGGGGTCGCCCTCGCGCACCTCGGCGACGTCGATCGTGCCGTCGGGGGTGAAGTCGCGGCCCTGCACCAGGTCCACCACGTGGTGGTCGGCCTTGTCCGCACCGGTCACCCACGCCGTGCCGCGCACCACGCGCGGGTCGACCAGGTAGCGCACGCCGTTCGCCTGGAGCGCGTCCGGGCCGATGTAGCCCTTGACCAGGAACGAGTTCTTCGCGAAGTCCGACTCGTCCAGCAGCGCGACCTCGGCGGGCTCGACGGCCGCCTCCAGGCGCTTGAAGTCCACCTCGCGGTCGCCGGGCAGGCCGATCGCCAGCAGTTCCGGGGCCTGGCCCGGCACGGCGAGCTTGACCAGCACGTTCTTCAGCGTGTCCGCCGCGGTGAAGGTCCGGCCCAGGTCCGCGCCGTTGAGGAACTCGACCAGCGAGTCGATGGTCGGCGTGCCGGGCGTGTGGTGGACGCGCGCCGCGGGCCGGTCCTCGACCGGCTGCTCCGCGGGCGCGATCGTGGTCACCGCCTCGACGTTCGCCGCGTAGCCCGACTCGGTGCTCCGCACGAAGGTGTCCTCACCGGTCGGCGCGACCGCCAGGAACTCCTCGGACGCCGAGCCGCCCATCGCGCCGGACGTGGCGGACACGATGACGTAGTCCAGCCCCAGCCGGTCGAAGATCCGGATGTAGGTGTCCCGGTGGCGCTGGTAGGACTCCGCCAGGCCCTCGTCGGTGAGGTCGAACGAGTACGAGTCCTTCATCACGAACTCGCGCCCGCGCAGCACGCCCGCGCGGGGGCGCGCCTCGTCCCGGTACTTGGTCTGGATCTGGTAGAGCGTGACCGGGTAGTCCTTGTACGACGCGTACTCGCCCTTCACGGTGAGCGTGAACAGCTCCTCGTGGGTCGGCCCGAGCAGGTAGTCCGCGCCCTTGCGGTCCTTGAGGCGGAAGATGTTGGGGCCGTACTCGGTCCACCGGTTGGTGGCCTCGTAGGGCTCCTTCGGCAGCAGCGCGGGGAATTGGATCTCCTGCGCGCCGGAGGCGTCCATCTCCTCGCGCACGATCCGCTCGATGTTGCGCAGGACCCGCAGGCCCAGCGGCAGCCACGAGTACCCGCCCGGTGTGACGCGGCGGACGTAGCCGGCGCGGACCAACAGCTTGTGGCTGGGGACTTCGGCGTCGGCCGGATCCTCGCGCAAGGTGCGCAGGAACAGCGACGACATCCTCGTGATCACGGTGGGTGCTCCTCGTGGCGCTGGTGGTCCCCGAAGAGTAATGAACAGCCTCCGACCAGTTCCAACAGGTTCTGCCCGGCGGTCCGCCCCGACCGACCCGGCCACGCCCCCGGTGCCCGCGCCACCACCGCGTCGGCGCAGGTCACCACGTCACCGGCGGCGGATTGTCGGGGGTCGCGGTTACCGTCCCGGACATGACCCTGACCATCGGCATGATCACCATCGACACGCCGGACCCGCACCGGCTGGCCGAGTTCTGGACCCGGGCGCTGGGCACGGAGGTGCGGCACGACTGGGGCGAGTTCCTGGTCCTCGCGCCCGCCGTGGGCAGCGGCGTCCAGCTCGGCCTGCAACGCGCGGACGACATCGCGCCCGGCAAGAACCGGGTGCACTTCGACGCGCACGTGGCCGACCGGGTGGCCGAGGTGGCCAGGCTCGTCGGGCTGGGCGCGACCGAGGTCGCCGAGCACACCGTGCCGGGCCTGACCTGGACCGTGCTGGCCGACCCGGACGGCAACCAGTTCTGCGTGGGCCAGCCGGGCTGACCGGACCCGCCGACCGGGCCGCGCCGGGCGGTCGGGCACGGCCTAGGCTCCCGGTCCGTGCTGGTACTGCTCCCCCCGTCGGAGACCAAGGCGATCGGCGGCGACGGCGCGCCCCTGGACCTCGACCTGCTCGCGCGCCCCGAGCTGAACCCGGTCCGGGCCACGCTGGTGGACGCCCTGGTCGACCTGGCCGCCGACGTGCCCGCGAGCCTGGCCGCGCTGGGCCTGTCCGCACGCCAGGAGGCCGAGGTCGCGCGCAACGCCGAGCTGCGCACCGCGCCGACCACGCCGGCGCTGGAGCGCTACACCGGCGTCCTCTACGACAACCTCGGCCTCAAGACGCTGACCAAGGTCGAACGCGCCCGCGCGGCCGGTCGGCTCGCCGTCGCGTCCGCCCTGTTCGGGATCGTGCACGGGGGCGACCCGATCCCGGCCTACCGGCTCTCCGGCGGCAGCGCCCTGCCCGCGACGGGCCCGCTGGGCGCGCTCTGGCGGCCGGTGCTGACGCCGGCCCTGGCCGACACCCCGGTCATCGACCTGCGGTCGACCCCGTACAGCTCGCTGGCGAAGATCCCGCACGCCATCACGGTCCGGGTGGTCACCGAGGGGGCGGACGGGCGGCGGCAGGCCGTCAGCCACTTCAACAAGGCGCACAAGGGCCTGCTGGCCCGCGCGATCGTGCGGTCCCGCGCGGAGGTGAAGTCCGCGCCCGGCCTGGTCAAGATCGCCGCCGCCGCCGGGCTCCGGCTGGAGCGCACCGGCGATGCGGCGCTCGACCTGGTCGTCTGACCCTCCGCGATCCCCACGGCCGCGACCGGAGGACCGCTCACACGGAGCGGACCGACAGCCGGGCCGCGACCCGGGCGGGTGCCGGCGCGGCGTGGTCGGCTGCCCCGTGCAGTTCGGTCGACACCCGGGCCAGGTCGCGGTCGTCGACGTCGTGGCTGCCGGCGAGCCGGGAGCCGAAGCGGGCGTGGCGGTGGTGGTTGCGCTCCAGTCCGTAGACGACGAACGCCAGGGTGGCGAGGACGACGAGCAGTGCGGTCATGGCGCTAACTATGCGATCGCCAAGAAACCGCCACAATTGGCAGTCTTGCCGTTGTCCGTCAAGATCCTGCCAGTTACCCTCGGACCATGCTCACCTCCGTGGCCGTACCCGTGATCGAGGGCCTGGCCCCGTTCGAGTTCGGCCTGATCTGCGAGGTCTTCGGCGTCGACCGCACCGAGGAGGGCGTGCCGCTGATCGACTTCAAGGTGTGCGGCGAGCACGCCGGCCGGCCGGTCCGCACCAACGTCGGCGCGTCCGTGGTGCCCGACCACGACTTCGCCGCCCTGGCGGAGGCCGACCTCGTGGCCGTGCCGGCGTTCACGATCCGCGACGGCTACCCGCCCGCCCTGCTGGACGCGATCCGCTCCGCGTCCACCGTGCTGTCGGTGTGCAGCGGCTCGTTCGCGCTCGGCGCGGCCGGGCTGCTGGACGGCCGGCGCTGCACCACGCACTGGCGGCACGCCGCCGAGCTCGCGGCGCGCTTCCCGCTGGCCCACGTCGACCCCGACGTGCTGTTCGTGGACGAGGGCGACCTGATCACCAGCGCCGGCACGGCCGCCGGCATCGACGCGTGCCTGCACCTGGTCCGCCGCGAGCTCGGCTCCACCATCGCCACCGCGATCGCCCGGCGGATGGTCGTGGCACCGCAGCGCGACGGCGGGCAGCGCCAGTTCGTGCGGCCCGTCACGACCCGGGCGGACAGCCTCCAGCCCACGCTGGCCTGGATGATGGACGCCCTCGACACCGAGCACACCGTGGCCGGGCTCGCCGAGCACGCGCGGATGTCCGAGCGCACCTTCGCCCGCCGGTTCGCCGCCGAGACGGGCACCACCCCGCACCGCTGGCTGACCACCCAGCGGGTCCTGCGGGCGCGGCAGCTCCTGGAGGAGACGCGACTCAGCGTGGAGTCCATCGCCCACCAATGCGGTTTCGGCACAGCGGCCCTGCTGCGCCACCACTTCAATGCAGTAGTCGGATTGTCCCCCAAGGACTACCGCCGCTCTTTCGCTCACGGGTAGCGACCTCGGCCGCCGCCATCCGCGTGACTCACCGCAGTGACGTGTCACCTCGCGTGACCGCCCTGCCACACTGTCGGAGTGAGTCCCGACACACCCGGCGATTCCGCCGCCGCCGAACACCCAGCGGACGCCACCGACGACAGTTCCGTCACCGCCGCGACCCTGCGCGACCTGACCGACGACCTCGCCACGGGCGTCGAGGACGCGCCGGAGACGTTGAAGCGGGTGTGGGCCGGGCTCTGCGTGGCGCGGTTGCTGGGCCTGCGCCTGGCCGCCGCCGGGCTGTCCCGGCTCCAGGGCAACGCCGAGTCCGTGGAGCACCAGCTCGCCGGCGACCTGGCCACCACCGCGACGTTCGACCACGAGCGGCTCGCCCTGCCCTCGCCGGCGTCCCCCGAGCCGCTGCCCGCCGCCGAGGTGGACGACGCCCTGCTGGCCCTGGTCGAGTTCAGCGCCACCGCGCGCCGCCGGATGCTCGCCACCGCCCGGCTGGCCACCCGGTGGCACGACGAACGCGTGCTGCGGCACGACTCCCTGGTCATGGGCGAGCTCGCCGCCGCCTGGCTGGGCCACCGCACCAGCTACCGCTACGACCGCCGCCCGGGAGTGCGCTGACCGGGCACGACGCGGTCGCGGAAATCCGGTTGCCCGCGACCGGCGGCACCCCGCACACTGACCGGAGTCAACGCTGGAGCGCCGGTTTCGAGCGGCGGAGATCCGAGGAGGTGCCCCCATGGCGAGAGCTGTCCGGGACGTGGCACCGACCCGTCCTCCCGCCCCGACCGCCTAGCGCGCCGACCACACGCGCCGGTGGGGCGGTCCTCCTCCTTCTCCCTGGAGCCCACCCAGTGCGCGAGCACGAGCGTTTTCCCGACCGTGACGACGACTTCGACACGTCCTTCGACCACGCGGACGACCTGACCTGGCGCGCCAAGCGCCGGGGCACCCGCGCCGACGACGAACCCACCCCGAACCGGCGCGGCCGGCTCACCGAGGAGGCCCGCCACCGGCTCGCCCGGGTGCGGGACGAGGCGGAGACCGCCGACGTGCCCGAGGGCGGCGACCGGTGGTCCACCTGGGACACCGCCGACCACGGCCCGAAGCCGTGGCCCGAGTGGCTGGTCACCGACCTGTCCGCGGTGGACCGCGAACTCGGCGTCGTCAAGACCGGCAAGGAGGCCGACGTCTTCCTGCTGGAACGCGCGCTGCCCGGCGGCGAGCGGTCCTGCCTGCTCGCGGCCAAGCGGTACCGCGGCAACGACCACCGGATGTTCCACCGCGACGCCGGCTACCTCGAAGGCCGCCGGATGCGGCGGTCCCGCGAGCAGCGGGCCGTCGAGAACCGGACGTCGTTCGGGCGCAACCTGATCGCCGAGCAGTGGGCGGTCGCGGAGTTCGCCGCGCTGTCCACGCTGTGGCGGCTGGGCGCGCCCGTGCCCTACCCGGTGCAGCGGGCCGGCACCGAGCTGTTGCTGGAGTTCGTCGGCGCGGACGGTGCCGCCGCGCCCCGGCTGGCCCAACTGCGGCCGGAGCCGGACGAGCTGCTGGACCTGTGGCGGCAACTGGTGGACGCGCTGAGCCTGCTCGCCTCGGCGGGTCTGGCGCACGGCGACCTGTCGGCGTTCAACCTGATGGTGCACGACGGGCGGTTGGTCGTGATCGACCTGCCGCAGGTGGTGGACCTGGCCGCCAACCCGCGCGGCCCGGAGTTCCTGGAACGGGACGTGCGCAACATCTCGGGCTGGTTCACCGCGCGCGGCCTCGCGCCGGAACTGGCCGACCCGGTGGAGCTGGTCGAGCTGCTGCTCGACGTGGCCGGCCTGATCCGCTGACCGACCGCCCCGCCGCGCACCCCGGTGCGCGGCGGGGCGGCGGTGCGCGTGGTCGATCTTGGAGAACTCGTCACCGCGGCGAACCGGAGCCGCAGAAATAGGGTTCCGACGATCACTCCCACCCGGGCTGTGATCGCGATCGGAGTAGCCGGCGCGGTGATCACCGCCGCATCCGCCGAAGGGGTCGGGACGGGCGGCCGATCGCCGTTCTTCCACGCCGCGCCGACCGGGTTCGGGTCGCACTCGATCACCCGTGTCGCGGTGATCGCGGTTTACCCGGATACGCCCCCGATGTGATCACCGCACCGTCGGCCGCATCTTTTTCGCGCGGGGCCGGGCACCGGCCGCGCCGTGATGAAATCCCGATCAACCTGCCCCGACGTGCGCTTATCCGGCTACCCGTCACGGTGGGAGCGGTGCCCGGCACCGCCCGTCACGCCACCCGTGTGCGCGATTTCACCGGCGGGGTGCGTAAGCGGGGCCATTGATCGGCTAGACTGAGTGGTGCATCGCCCGGAGGCGCAACAACCGTTCGCGGCCCCAGCCCGGCAGGGCGGCGGTGCTTCCCAACCACTATCGGCGCAAGCAGCGCCGGGCCCGTCCTTGCGATTAGCGCCTGCACCCAAGGCAGAAGCGATCCCCGAGACGTGCCTTGTCCCGGAGGTTTCTTTTGCCCCCCACGTCCCAAAGCCGATCCGAGCGCCCGCAGTTCCGCAAGACGCGCAGCAGGCGTCCGGCCGGCCAGGGCAACCGTCGTCCCCAGGAGATGCTGGAGACGACCATGCCGGACCACGTCGAGAGCACGTTGCCCGAGGGCCCGCTGCCCTCGTTCGCCGAGCTCGGCCTGGCCGATGAGCTGCTGCGGGCGCTCACCCAGGCGGGTATCAACGACCCGTTCCCGATCCAGGCCGCGACGCTGCCCGACGCACTCGCGGGCCGCGACGTGCTCGGCCGAGGCCAGACCGGCTCCGGCAAGACCCTCGCGTTCGGGCTGGCGCTGCTGTCCCGCCTCGCGGGCAGCCGGGCCAAGGCGTTGAAGCCGCGCGCGCTGGTGCTCGTGCCGACGCGCGAGCTGGCGATGCAGGTCGAAGAGGCGCTCTCGCCCTTCGCCCGGTCGCTGGGCCTGTGGTGCCGGACGGTCGTGGGCGGTACGTCGTTCCCGCGCCAGGTGGACGCGCTCCGGCGCGGTGTCGACCTGCTCATCGCCACCCCCGGTCGGCTCTCCGACCACGTGCGGCAGGGCACGGCGGACCTGTCCGAGGTCATGTTCACCGCGCTGGACGAGGCCGACCAGATGGCCGACATGGGCTTCATGCCGCAGGTCCGCGCCATCCTCGACCTGACCCCGCAGGACGGTCAGCGCCTGCTGTTCTCGGCCACGCTCGACGGTGACGTCGACAAGCTGGTCCGGCAGTACCTGCACGACCCGGTCGTCCACTCCGTCGCGCCGCCCACCGGCAGCGTGACCACGATGGAGCACCACCTGCTGTTCGTGTCCGCCGAGGACAAGCAGTCCGTGGTGACCGAGGTCGCCGCCCGCGAGGGCCGCACGATCATGTTCGTGCGCACCAAGCACCACGTGGACCGCTTGACGAAGAAGCTGCGGTCGATGGGTGTCCAGGCGGGAGCCCTGCACGGCGGCAAGGCGCAGAGCGCCCGGACCCGCGTGCTCGGGCAGTTCCGCGAGGGCAGCATGCCCGTGCTGATCGCCACGGACGTCGCCGCGCGCGGCATCCACGTGGACGACGTCAGCCTGGTCGTGCACGTCGACCCGCCGGCCGACCCGAAGGACTACCTGCACCGGGCCGGGCGCACCGCGCGGGCCGGGCAGTCCGGCACGGTGGTCACCCTGGTCACCCACGACCAGCGGCGCGCCGTGCAGGGCCTGACGGCACGGGCGGGCGTCCGCCCGGAGTCCACGAAGGTCCGCCCGGGTGACGAGGACCTGATCCGGATCACCGGCGCTCGCACGCCCAGCGGCATCCCGGTCGTCGAGCCGGAGGTCCCGGTGCGCGCGGCGCGTCGCGGCGGTCCGCGGCGCACCGGCGGCAGCGGCGGCAGCGGCCAGTTCCGCGGCGGTCGCCCGGAGCGTGCCGACCACGGCCGTGACCGCGAGCGCGGCGGTCGTCCGCGCCGCGTGGCGCAGCACTGATCAAGCCCGACTGAACCACCGAGCCGCCCGCTCCCCGCACTCCGGGGGCGGGCGGCTCGTTCGTGCGGGCTTCGCCTCACCGATATGCTCGGCGGACCAGAACCGACGGGCGTCCACCGACCGGCCGGCAGGCTCGGAAGTCACGCCAGTAAGGCATCCGCCCGCGCGGTGCGCATGTGCAGCACGGCCCGCCCGTCCCGCCTCGTGGTCACCAACCGCGCCGCCCGCAGCACCCCGATGTGCTGCGACACCGCGCCGGCCGTGATCCCCAGCCGCGCGGCCGACTCCGTGGTCGACATCGGCGCGCTCAGCAGCACCAGCAGCGCCGCCCGGGTCTTCCCGATCAGCGCGGCCAGCTCGTCCGGCACGGCGGGCTCCGATTCCCACAGCGTCGCGATCCCGCGCGCCGGGTACCGCACCACGCCGGGGCCCACGGGGTCGACGGCGGCCCAGGCCCGAGGCCAGCAGAACACGCTGGGGGACAGCACCAGACCGTCCCGCGCCAGGTCGACCCGGTGCGGCCGGTCCGGGCGGGAATCCCCGTACAGCACCAGTTCCCCGTCCACCCACGACACCTCGGGGTGCAGGTCGGCGAGCACCGCGCCCACCCCCTGGTCCGCGAGCACCGCCGCGCGCGCGAACACGTCCGCTTCGAGCACCGCCACGATCCGCCGCCAGTGCGGCGCGACCAGCACTTCGTGGCACGCCCGCACGACATCGGCCACCCGGGGCGGCACGTCGACGAGCTCAGCCTCCAGGCCGGGCACCCGGACGTCCGGCACGGGCATCAGCCACGCGGGTTTCACCGGGCCCGCCACCAGGTCCAGCAACAGCGGCAGGTCGTCGACCGCCCCGACCCGCTCGCGCGCCCACGCCACCCACGGCAGGTGCACCGCGTGCGCGCCGGGCACCCGCAGGCCGTCCACCGCCATCACCGTCTCGAACACCGGCGAGTAGGCGAACCGCACCTTCGCCAACCCGACGCCGGCCGACCCCGCGCCGGCCAACCTGATCCGCACCGCCACCGGGTTGTCCCTCCTTCCAGGACTGGGGCGCACCCCACCACCGACCGGCCGGTGACCACCAGTGAGACGCCTGCCGGAAACGAGCACGCTCTACCGCATGACGAAGACCTGGCACCGACCCACGCTCCGGATCGCCTGGGCGATGGTCGGGCTGACCCTGATCTCCCTCGGCGGGCTGCTGTTCGACGGTCGGGTGCTCCAAGGCTCTCCCGTGTGGCTCAAGCCGTTCAAGTTCGCCGTGTCGCTGGCCGTCTACTCGGCCACGCTGTCCTGGATGCTCTCCTTGGCGCACCGGGGGAAGCGGTGGACCTCCGGCCTCGGCACGACGATCGCGGTCATCATGTTCGCCGACGTCGGCCTGATCGCGGTGCAGGCCGCGCGCGGCACGTTCAGCCACTACAACACGAGCCAGGACTTCTGGAACGTGCTGACCCAGAACATGTTCAAGTACACGATCCCGGTGATGTTCTTCGCGAACGTCGCCCTGGCCGCCGTGCTGTCCTTCCAGCGGTTGCGCGACCGGCCGACCACGTGGGGCATCCGCACCGGCCTGTACCTGGCGGTGCTCGGCATGGCGTCGGGCTACCTGATGGTCGGCCAGGGCAAGCGCTCGACCGCCACCGACGCGGCCGGCCACTCGCTCGACCTGCGCGGCGGGAACACCGTGGGCGCGCCGGACGGCGACGGGGGCGTGGCCGTGACGGCGTGGAGCAGCACGGGCGGGGACCTGCGCATCCCGCACTTCGTCGGGATGCACGGCCTCCAGGTGATGATCCTGATCGCGCTCGCGGTGGGCACCCTGGCATTGAGCGACCGCGCCCGGCTGCGCCTGGTCGGCGTCGCCGCCTTCGGCTACACCGGGCTGTTCGCGCTGCTGACCTGGCAGGCCCTCCACGGCGAGCCGCTGATCCACCCGAGCACCCTCACCCTGGTCCTGTTCGCCGGTCTGGCCACCGCCGTCGCCGCCGGGGTCGCGTGGACGTTCACGCTCGAAAAGGCAACTCCCGCGCCAACCCGGCCACCGGTCCGACCACGATGATCGCCGGGGGGCGGATGCCCTGCTCGACGACGTCGTGCCCCAGGCTGTCCAACGTGGACCGGACGACACGTTGGGCGCGGGTGCTGCCCTCCTGGATCACCGCGACCGGCGTGCCGCCGGGCCGCCCGGCCCGCAGCGCCGCCGCGAACGCGCCCGCCCGCTCGACGCCCATCAGGATCACCACGGTGCCGCGCAGGCGGGCCAGCGCGTCCCAGTCCACCAGCGAGCGCTCGTCGTCCGGGGCCACGTGCCCGGACACCACGACCACCTCGTGCGCGACGCCCCGGTGCGTCACCGGCACGTCGGCCAGCGCCGGCACGCCGAACGCGCTCGTCACGCCCGGCACGACGGTGACCGGCACGCCCGCCTCGGCGCACGCGATGAGCTCCTCGAAGCCGCGCCCGAACACGTACGGGTCGCCGCCCTTGAGCCGCACCACGAACTTGCCGGCCTTGGCGTTGTCGACCAGCGTGGTGTTGATGAAGTCCTGGGTGGCGGCCCGCCCGTACGGGAGCTTGGCCGCGTCCACCACCTCGACGTGCGGCGGCAGCTCGTCCAGCAGCTCCATGGGTGCCAGCCGGTCGGCCACGACGACGTCCGCTCGGGCCAGCAGCCGCCGCCCGCGCACGGTGATCAGGTCCGGGTCGCCGGGGCCGCCGCCGACCAGCGCCACGCCGGCCGGCTGGTCGTGCTGGTCGCCCAGCGAGCCGTCGCGCAGCGCCGCCAGCAGACCGTCCCGCACCGCCGCCGAGCGCCGGTGCTGCCCGCCCGCGAGCACGCCCAGCAGCAGGCCGTCGTGCCCGCCCACGGCGGGGGTCACGGCGGTGCCCTGCACGGCCACGTCCGCGCGCACGCAGAACACCCGCTGCGCGGTCGCGTCGGCGGTGATCCGGGCGTTCACCCCGGGATCGGACGTGCAGGCCAGCACGTACCACGCGCCGTCCAGGTCGCCGGCGGCGTAGGGGCGCTCGTGCCACACCGCGCCGCCCGCCTCCACGATGCCCTGGACCGCGGGCGTGACCTCGGGCGAGACGACCTCGACCAGCGCGCCCGCCGCCACCAGGCGCGGCAGCCGGCGCTGGGCGACGGTCCCGCCGCCCACCACGACGACCTTCCGGCCGGCCAGGTCGAGGCCCACAAGGTAGTGCTGTTCACCGTGCATGGGTAGAAGCATCCACATCAGACATGAGCTGTCCAACCCGGGTGCTTCACATCACCACCAGTTCGAACGGCACCGCCGGACGACCGCCGAAGCGCTCGCCCGCCTCCTCCGCCATCCGGCGCAGGAACACGTCCGGGTCCGCCACGTCGCCGCCGCCGAGACCGGCCAGGTAGGCCGCGTGCGCGCGCAGCGACTCGATGCCCCGGTCGAGCGTGCCGGTGAGGTCCACCGCGTGCGCGGCGTGCGGGGAGGACGCGATCGCCACGCGCCGGACCCCGTTCCACGGCCCCAGGTCCGGGTCGGGGAACACCCACCGGTTCGCCGCGTCGCGCACCGCGTCGAGCACGGCCTGGCCGACCACCCGGTGGTCGGCCATGTTGAGGAACCCGCCGGCGAAGGTCGGGTGGTGGTTGCCGGTGATCACCAGTTCCGGCCGGTGCCGGCGGATGGCGACGGCGATGTCGCGGCGCAGCGGCAAGCCGTACTCCAGCACCCCGTCCTGGTGGTCCAGGAACTCGACGTCGGTCACCCCGACGACGGCGGCCGAGGCGATCTGCTCGCGGACCCGCAGCGGGCCCGCCTCCTCGGGCGACAGGCCGTCGATCCCGGCCTCGCCCTTGGTGACCAGCAGGTACGCCACGGACCGGCCCTGGTCGGTCCACCGCGCGATCGCGCCCGCCGCGCCGTACTCCAGGTCGTCGGGGTGGGCCACCACGGCCAGCGCGCGCTCCCAGTCCTCGGGCAGCGGCAGGTAGTCGTCCATGCGGCGCAACGCTACGCGCCGACCACGGAGCCCTCGACCAGCTCCTCGACCTCCGCGCCGATCGCGCGGGAGCCGCAGGTCGCGGCGGACGTGGTGGGGTTCTCCTCGGCGGTGGTCCACGGGCCGCGCGCGAAGCGCCCGTCCTCGCAGGCCACGACGACCCGGAAGGTGCCCGTCCCGTGGCACCGGCCGCTGCCGGTCCGGTCCCGGACCTCGGTCGCGCAGTCGCGCAACCGGCTCTCGGCGGCCCAGGCGGTGACGGGGATGGTGTGCAGGGCGAGCAGGAACAGCAGCAGGACGACGGATCGCATGATCCGACATCCGACCACGCGGCCGTGCCCACGCCCGAGAACCACCCGGTCGTGGGCACGGCGCGGGGTTTAGGAGTTGATCTGCTGGGTCAGCACGGAGTGGTAGGTCGCGATCCGGGCGTAGACGCCGGGGTAGCCCGCCGAAGCGCAGCCACGACCCCAGGAGGTCGCGCCGATGAGCTTGCCGCCGGCCACGATCGGGCCGCCGGAGTCACCCTGGCAGGTGTCGGTGCCGCCCCTCGGGTAGCCGGCGCACACCATGGCGGACGCGCTGTACTGCGCGTACGACTGCTTGCAACTGGTGTCGGAGATGACCGGCACGGACGCCTTGAGCAGGTAGCGCGACGCCGAACCGCCGGACGACGTGGTGCCCCAGCCCAGGATCGTGGTGCTGGTGCCCGCCGCGTACAGCCCGGTGTCCGACGGCCCGGCCAGCGGCAGGTAGGCCGAGCTGATGGAGCGGTCGAGCGTCAGCACCGACACGTCGTAGCCGGAGGTGGCGGTGCGGTAGCTCGGGTGGATCCAGATGTTCGTCACCGAGGCGACGACGCCGGCGGAGCTCTGCTTGTCCTCACGGCCCCACACGACGCGGGTGCTCGCGGCGGAGCGTCCGCTGGTGCAGTGCGCGGCGGTGACGACCTTGTTGCCCGCGACCAGGGTGCCGCCGCAGAACTGGCCGCCGCTGGAGCTCGCCAGGTAGACGGTCCACGGGTACTGGCCGATGGTCGCGCGGGTCCCGCCGACGATGTACGGGGACACCTCGGCGCTCGCCGGCGCGACGGTGAGCAGGCCGATCGCGGCGACGGTCGCGGCCAGAGCGGTGATCAGGCGATGCAGGGTTTTCGCCATGGGTGCGCTCGATCCTTTCCGGGCGGGGTGCGTGCGGAGGGGCGGCGTCTTCCCAGCTAGGACCAAATCCGCGGACCCGACAAGCGCCAATCCCGGCTTCACAGTTGACGAGCGGCGTTCCTCGTGGCCGCACCACCGCCGCAGCGCAACGATGTGGCCACCCGACGGTGAATCGTTGCCCGGGAACCCGAACCCGCCGGGGCACGACCCGGCCGCTCAGGACGCGACGCCACCCACCCGCACGACCTCCGCGCGCACCGGGCCGTCCACCGTCGGACCCCCGTCGCGCCCCACGAAGGCCACCGCCGCGCCGGACTCGGCCAGCCCGACCGCCCCGTCCGCCTGGACCCGCGTCCCGGGCCGCAGCAGGTGCCGCACCTGCGCCAGGCACTCGTCCGTGCCCACCACGACCGCCGCCCGCCGCAACTCGGCCTCGGCGCGCGGCGTCCGCTCGTCCGCCCCGCCCGGCCCGAGACCGACCAGCGCGAGCCGGCCGCGCGGCAGCAGCCGGGCCGCCGCCACGGTCACCGCCGCGCCCTTGACCTTCTCCACCGCGATCTCCACCCGGCCGCCGCCGGAGAGCTCCATCGCGCCGCGCAGCGCCGCCGCCTCGGCCACGCTGGGGATGCCGATGGCCAGTTCCGCCGGGTTGGGCACGGGGATCACCGCGAGTTCCTCGCCCGAGTACGCCAGCAGCGGCGCGGTGGTCGAGTCGTGCCAGAAGCCCCAGTCGTCGAGGGCGTCCGCGATGCCCTGCTCGGCGGTCTTGCGGTCCAGGGTCGCGAACGCGCGCACCGCGCGCAGGTCCAGCCCCCGGACCTCCAGCTCCGCCAGCGCCTCCGACACCGCCGACGCGGACACCCCGGTACCGGACCCGACGCCGATCACCAGCGTGCGCGGCACCAGCCGCAGCAGGCGTTCCGGGCGCGGCCCGGTCGGCACCCGGTCGTCCAGCAGCACGGTCCACTCCGGGTGCCCCGACGCGTCGTCCACCTGGACGTTGTCCGGCAGCGCGGGCAGCGGGAACCCCAGCGGGTTGCGCAGCAGCACGGGGTCGCCCTCGCGCAGCACCGCGCCGAACGCCGCCAGGTCGCCGTCCACCACCACGTCGAGCAGCTCGACCAGCTCGTCCAGCGGCGACGCGACCGACGCCGAGGTGAGCACGGGCGCGCTGTCCAGCAGTTCGCCGATCCGCCCGGCCAGCGCGTCCACGCCGCCCAGCAGCGCCACCGCGAACCCGCCGTCGACGCACACCACGCCGGGGTCCGCGCGCTCGTCGCGCAGCAGCGGCGCGACCAGCCGCACGGTGGCGTCCGTGCCGAGGAAGAACACCGCCGACCCCAGGTTCGGCCACAGCCGGCGCAGCGCCGGGCCGATCGGCCCGTCCGGCACCACGGCGTCCGGTCCGAGGAACCCCGCGAGCTCGACGGCGGCCCGCCGCCCGCGCTCGCCGGCGGCGAACAACCCGATCACGCCCACGTCCTCCGCATCACGACTTCTTCGCACCCCACAACACCGTCACCGGGTTCACCGCGAGCAGCACGCCACCGGTCAGCCGGGCCGCCGAGAGCTGGGTCCCCGACACCTCGTACCCGGCGTCGGCCAGGGCGTCGCGCGCCGGCACCACCCGTTCCAGGTCGGTGGTGGCCACCACGACCCGCCGCGCGCCGACCCGCGCGCACCGCCGCACCACGTCCGGCCCGCCGCCGCCGACGAAGACCGCGTCCGGGCGGGGCAGGTCGGCGGCCTCGGCCAGCGGCGACTCGACCACCCGCACGTCCACGCCGTGCGCGGAGGCGTTCGCGATGATCCGCACGCACTGCACCGGGTCCCGCTCCACCGCGACCACCGCCGCGCCGAGCCGGGCGCACTCGACGCCGATCGCGCCGGGGCCCGCGCCCACGTCCCACACCAGTTCACCGGGCCGCGGTGCCAGCCGGGCCAGCGCGAGCGCGCGCACCTCGGCGGTGGCCACCATGCCGTCCCGGTGGGCGAAGTCGTCGTCCGGCAGCGCCCAGCCGCCGGGCGAGGGCGTCCACCCGGAGTCCGCCGCGCACAGCGCGAAACCGGGTTCGACCCAGCGCCGCACCACCGCGTCCGCCGGGTCCACCGCGACCAGCCCGGACGCGTCGGCGACGGTGAGCGTGCGCCGCCACCCGGCCAGGCCGCGCGCCAGTTCGGCCGGGTCCGCGCCGGCCACCACGACGGCGGGCCGGGCGCGGCACACGTTGAGCGCGTGGCGCGGGCCGGCCGCCACGGCGTCCACGACGGTCACCGAGTCCCACGTCCGACCGACGTCGGCGAGGAACCCGTGCAGCGCTACGAGGTCCACGTCAGGTGGCGCGCTTGGTCTTCTTGGCCCGCGACGCGGCCGGCTTGCGCGGCGTGGTGCTGGCCTGCACGGTGGTCGGCTTGCGCTTGGCCGCCGCCGCGACGGTCGGCTTGGGCCGGGGCGGCTCGGCCGGGCCCTCCACCGCAGCGGAATCGACCGGCCCAGAATCGGCCGGCACGGAATCGGCCGGCACGGTCTCGGCCGGTTCGGCGACCTCGCCCGCCACCAGCTCCAGCACCGGGTCGGTGCTCTCCGGCTTCGGCTTGGCGGGCGCGATGCGGCGGGCCCGCGCGGTCTCCTGCCAGTCGTGCACGGCCGACCACGCGGCGACCGAGGCGGAATCGCGGGACGCGCGCATCGACCACTTCGACCGGGTCCGGCGCACCGGCTCGTCGCCGACCACCGCGCGCCGCGCGGTGGTGGGCCGGAGCACCTCGCCGACCAGGAACAGCGTGGTGCGGTAGAGCTTGTGCTCCTTGACGCACGCCTCCAGCTCGCCCAGCGTGGTCCGCGCGACCGTCTCGTCGGGCAGGGAAACCTTGTACGCCACCACGACCGGCGTGTCGTCGGGGTAGCCGCCCGCGCGCAACTGCTCCACGATCCGGCCGGTCCGCGCGCCGGACGCGCTGATCGCCATCGTGGTGCCGTGCGCGGCGAACTCGGCCACGTGCTCCGCACCCTCGGGCCCGGTCAGCACCAGCGACTGCGCGACGTCCGAAGTGGTCAGTTCGCGCCCGACCGACGCGCCCACGGCGGACACGGCGGACACCCCGGGCACGACCTCCACGGCCAGCCCGAGCTTCTGGCAGGTCTCGTGCTGCTCGCGCAGCCCGCCCCACAGCGACGGGTCTCCCGCGTGCAGCCGCACCACCTTGAGCTTGCTCGCCGAGGCGCGCCGGTACAGGTCCACCACCTCGGCCTCGGACACCCGGGAGAAGTCCAGGAGTTCGGCGTCCGCGCGGGCGTGCTCGCGCACGCACTCGGCCTCGACGACGGCGGGCGACCACACCACCACGTCGGCCTCGGCTATCCGCTTCGCGCCCCGGACGGTGATGAGATCGGCGGCACCGGGACCGGCACCCACGAAGGAGACCCGACCAGTCATCACAACTGCTCCCCACGACGTGTACGGCTTGGTGGAGGACCGTACCGCGCCGGCACGATCCACTATCGAGTGGCCTCGTACCGCACGGACCCGGTCGCGCAGGCCCGCGCGAAGCGGGCCACGGCCTGCGGCGCGGACGCCGGATGCGTGTGCAGGTAAGACGCGTGCACCCCGTCGAGCACGAAGCCCTCGGCCACCGGGCGCTGGTCGTGGCCGCGCCACTGCCAGGCCGGGCGACCGGTCGGCGGGGACCCGGCGGACGCGCTGAGCGCGGTCCGGTGGAACTCGTGCCCGGTGATCCGGGTACCGGCCTCGGCGAGCACGGAGTCGACCGGCGCGACGGCGTCCCGGTAGCCCAGCGTGAGGCGCGGGGTCATCGAGCCGACCGCGTCGACCACCCCGCACATCGGTTGGCCGTCCAGCTCGCGCGCGAGGTAGAGCAGGCCGCCGCACTCGGCGTGCACCGGACCGCCGGACCGCGCGAACGCGGCGACGGCGGCGCGCAGCTCCTCGTTGGCGGACAGCTCGGCGGCGTGCTGCTCGGGGAACCCGCCGGGCAGCACCAGGCCCGCCGTGCCGTCCGGGAGGTGCCGATCGCGCAACGGGTCCACGACGACCACGTCCGCGCCGGCCGCGCGCAGCAGCTCGACGTGCTCGGCGTAGCCGAAGGTGAAGGCCGCGCCGCCCGCGACCGCGACGACCGGGGAGCCGGTCACCGGTTCGACCTCGGCGGCCGGGTCCCAGGTGGGCACGGCCATCGCGGGCACCCGCGCGGCGAGCCGGCGGACCGCCGCGAGGTCGACGTGCTCGGCGACCGCCGCGGCGATCGCGGCCACGGCGTCCAGCGCGGGTTGCCCGTGCTCGGCGGCGGTGACCAGGCCCAGGTGCCGCGAGGGCAGCCGGAACCGGTCGTCGCGCGGCAGCACGCCCAGCACGTCGAGCCCGACCTCGGCGCACGCCCCGCGCAGCACGTGCTCGTGCCGTGCGGAGCCGACCTGGTTGAGGATCACACCGCCCAGCCGCACGGTCGGGTCGTAGCCCCGGAAGCCGTGCAGCAGCGCGGCCAGGCTGCGGCTCTGGCCGCGCGCGTCCACCACGAACAGCACCGGCGCGGACAGCAGTTTCGCGACGTGCGCGGTGGACCCGATGCCCTCGGTGTCCACCCGCCCGTCGAACAGGCCCATCACGCCCTCGACCACGGCCAGGTCGCAGCCGCGCGCGCCGTGCGCGAACAGCGAGGCGACCCGGTGCTCACCGACCATGACCGGGTCCAGGTTGCGCCCCGGGCGGCCGGTGGCCAGCCCGTGGTAGCCGGGGTCGATGTAGTCCGGCCCGACCTTGAAGGGTGCCACCCGGTCCCCGGTGCGGCGCAGCGCCGCCATCAGGCCGGTGGCCACGGTGGTCTTGCCGCTGCCCGACGCGGGGGCGGCGACCACCAGGCGGTTCACCACTCGATCCCCTTCTGGCCCTTCTGCCCCGCGTCCATCGGGTGCTTGACCTTGGTCATCTCCACCACGAGGTCGGCGGCGTCGACCAGCGCCGGCGGCGCGTACCGGCCGGTGATCACGACGTGCTGGTGGCCGGGCCGGTCGCGCAGGGCGGTGACGACCTCGTCCACGTCGACCCAGCCCCAGTGCAGCGGGTAGGTGAACTCGTCCAGCACGTACACGCCGTGCTGCCCGGCGGCGAGCCGGCGGGCGATCTCCCGCCACCCCTCCAGCGCGGCGGCGGCGTGGTCCTCCTCGGTGCCCGCCTTGCGGGACCAGGACCAGC
This sequence comes from Actinosynnema sp. NPDC023587, assembly GCF_040640215.1. Lineage (NCBI taxonomy): Bacteria > Bacillati > Actinomycetota > Actinomycetes > Pseudonocardiales > Pseudonocardiaceae > Actinosynnema > Actinosynnema sp. NPDC023587. Next base: position 363,414 of record NZ_JBFABG010000004.1, read on the forward strand.
CCTCGCCCATCTTGTGCCACTCGACCGGGCCGCCCTCGCCGGTCTCCTCGTGCAGCCGGCCCAGCGCGCGGAAGGCCGACTCCTCGCCGACCTTCCACTTCGCCGATTTCACGAACTGGAAGACGCCGATGGACCACCCCTGGTTCCACCCGCGCAGCGCGAGCCCGAAGGCGGCGGTGGACTTCCCCTTCATCTCCCCGGTGTGGAGGATGGTCAGGGGCCGGTTGCGCCGCTGTCTCGTGGTGAGCCCGTCGACCGGGACGACGGACGGCTGACCTTGGGGCACGGTGGTCTCCTAGGCGGCCCGCGCGGCGCGCACGACGCCGGCGACCTGGTCGGCGGACAGTTCTTCCAGGCGCAGGCAGACGGCCTCCAGCGCCTCGGCGACGCGGCCCGCGAGGCCGAGCCGGACGTGGCCGGACTCGCAGTCCACGACCACGGCGGCCACCTCGTCGGCGGCCAGCAGGCCGGCCGCGCGCAGGGCGTCGCGCATCGGGTCGCCGCCGGCACCGGAGGCGGTGGCGCGACCGTCGGTGAGCAGCACCAGCAGCGGGCGGCGGCGCGGGTCGCGGACCCGCTCGGAGGCCAGCACCCGGCGGGCGCGCAGCAGGCCGTCGGCGAGCGGGGTGCGCCCGCCGGTGCGCAACTGCCGCAGCCGGGCCGCCGCCGCGTCCACGGAGTTCGTCGGCGGCAGGGCGGTTTCCGCGCCGGAGCCCCGGAACGTGATCACCCCGACCTTGTCCCGGCGCTGGTAGGCGTCGCGCAGCAGGGAGATCACCGCACCGCTGACCACGGCCATGCGCTGCCGCGCGGCCATCGAGCCGGAGGCGTCGACCACGAACAGGACCAGGTTGCTCTCCTTGCCCTCCCGGACCGACCGCCGCAGGTCGGTGCCGCGCAGCACCAGGCCGGGACCGCTGCGCCCGCGCGCGGCCTGGAACGGGGCCGCCGCGCCGAGCGTGCCGACCAGGTGCAGCCCTGAACCGTCCACAGTGGACGAACGAACGACGCGGCCGGTGCGCGCGCGGGCCCGGGAGCGCTTGCCGGGCGCGCCTTCGCCGACGCCGGGCACCTGGAGCAACCGGGCCTTGAACGCCGGCGCGGGGGCGTGCGAGCGCTCACCGGACGAGCCGCCGGGCCGCTGCGGTGACGAACCGTTCGCGGAGGGCTCCGGGGCGTCGGGCGGCACCCCGCCGCCGTCGTCCGGCCCGTCCGGGTCGTCGTCCGGGCCGGGGCCGTCACCGGGGTCGTCGCCAGGGCTGTCGGGGTCGTCAGGGCCGTCGTCGGGATTGTCGGGGCCGGCGTGCTCGGCACCCTGCCGCAGGGCGTCTTCGAGCTGCTCCTCCTCCAGACCGGGCTCGTCGAACGGGTCGCGGCGCTTGCGGTGCGGCAGCGCCAGCCGGACGGCGGCCTCGACGTCCCGCTCGGCGACCTCGGCCGCTCCGCGCCACGCGGCGTGCGCGACGGCCGTGCGGGCGACCACCAGGTCCGCGCGCATCCCGTCGACGTCGAACGCGGCGCAGATGCCGGCGATCCGGCGCACCTCGGCGTCCGGCAGCACGACCGAGGCCAGCCGGTCGCGGGCCTCGACGATCCGGGCGGCCAGCGCGGTGTCCTCGTCGGCCCACCTGGCGGCGAACGCGGCCGGGTCGGCCTCGTAGGCGAGCCGGCGGCGGATCACCTCGGTGCGGGTGCCCACGTCCCGGGCCGCCCGGACGGCCACCGTGAGGCCGAAGCGGTCCAGCAACTGGGGCCGCAACTCGCCTTCCTCGGGGTTCATGGTGCCCACGAGGAGGAACGAGGCGGCGTGCGAGACGGAGACGCCTTCGCGCTCGACGTGCGCGCGGCCCATCGCGGCGGCGTCCAGCAGCAGGTCGACCAGGTGGTCGTGCAGCAGGTTGACCTCGTCCACGTAGAGCACGCCGCGGTGCGCGGCGGCCAGCAGGCCGGGCTGGTAGGCCCGCACGCCCTCGGTCAGCGCGCGCTCCAGGTCCAGCGACCCGATCAGCCGGTCCTCGGTCGCGCCGACCGGCAGCTCCACCAGGCGCGCGGGGCGGCGCTGCGCCGGGCCGCCGTCGTGCGGGCCGTCCGGGCAGTCGGCGTCCACCGACGGGTCGCAGCCGAAGCGGCAGCCCGCGACGACCTCCAGGGTCGGCAGCAGCGCGGCCAGGGCGCGGACCACGGTCGACTTCGCGGTCCCCTTCTCGCCTCGGACCAGCACCCCGCCGATACCGGGGTGCACGGCGTTGAGCACCAACGCCGTGCGGAGGTCGTCGTGGCCGACGACGGCGGAAAAGGGGAAACGCGCGCCCATGCGGCGGTGTCCTTCCTCGGGTGTCCACGCCCGGGTCCGGTCTCGGAGATCGGGGGCCGAGTTCCTGACTCCCGGTTGCACGTACCCGGTCACAGTGGCGGGACCGCGCCGGATTCCCACCGGCTTCCTCACGCACCCCCTACAGCCCCGGCATCGTCGCACTTCGGTCGACCGGCTCCAAGCCCCCGGCGGGCACCGCCCTGGCGAGCGCCGTCACACCCGAACGGACCCACGGCACCGGCAACACCTCCGGCGGACCCGGTGGTGGGCCCCTCGCCGCACCGCCACCGGCAGCCTGACCTGCGCGGTCACCTTCCGGAGCGGTGGTGGGCGAGGGTGGCGGGTCGGGCGGGCGGCAGTGACCAGGCTCTCGGGGTCGACGACCCGCGCACGACCGGATCACGGCCCGGTCCAGCGCTATCCGTTCAGCGCGACCCGGACGGCGAGCGGTGCGCGGAAGGACAGCAGCCCGAGCATCGGCGGCGGCTCGGCGGAGGCCAGGCGCAGATCCGGGAAGCGCTCGAACGCCTCCCGCACCACCACTTCCGCCTCCAGCCGGGCCAGCCCCGCGCCGAGGCAGAAGTGCCGGCCGAAGCCGAACGCCAGGTGCTTGCGCGCGTTCGGCCGCACCGGGCACAGCCGGTCCGGGTCCGCGAACACCTCCGGGTCGGACCCGGTGCCCGCCAGCATCAGCAGCAGCGGCGCGCCCGCCGGCACGGCCACGCCGGAGAGCACCACCGGCTCGGCCGCCACCCGCCGCCAGGTGCTGACCGGCGGGTCGCGGCGCAACACCTCCTCCACCACCCGCCCGGCCAGGCCCGGCTCGCCCAGCCGCGACCACAGGTCGCCCTGCCGCAGCACCGCGTCGAACACCGCGCACAGCAACTGGGTGGTCGTCTCCTGGCCGGCGATGAACAGGAAGTAGCAGAGCCCGGCCGCCTCCCGGACCGGCACGTCGCGCAGCGCGCCGAACAGGTCGTCGTCGCCGCGCGCGGCCCGCAGCCGGCGGGTCAGCCAGCGGTGGAACTCGGCGGTCGGCGTCGCCAGCTCGTGCTGGCGCTCGGGGGACGGGTTGCCCCAGAACAGCTCCAGCGACGCCGCGCCCCACCGCTTGAGCAGCGGGACGTCGACGTCCTCGACGCCCAGCACCTCCATCAGCACGATGGCGGGCAGGTCGCGGGCCAGCGCGGGGTGCAGGTCGGCGACCGGACCGGTCAGGCCGGCGAGCCGCTCGCGCGCCAGCTCGGCGATCCGCGGTCGCAGCGCCGCCACCCGGGCGGGCGTGAGGAACCGGGCGACGAGCCGGCGCAGCCCGGCGTGGGAGTCGGTGCCGTTGTTGGCCAGCGTCGGCGGCAGGGAGAAACCCGCGCGGGCCAGCACCCGCAGCACCGGGCGCGGGATGGCGGTGACCGCGGTGAGCGCGTTGTCCGGGTGGAACCGACGCGGGTCGGCCAGCACCGCGCGCACGTCGTGGTACCGGCTGACCAGCCACAGGCCGGTGGCCTCGTCCCGGTGCACCGGTGCGTTCACGCGCAGCGAGCGCAGGTCTTCGGAACCGAGCTGGAAGAGGTCCACGCCGGGACGTTAACGGCCGGGTGCGACACTCCCGGCGTGAGTGTGAGCACAGAGGCGGCGACCGGACCCGAGTCGGTGTTCGACTGGATCGACACCCGCGCGGAAGCCCGCGCGAAAGCCGGGCTGGCCCGCCGGGTGCGCCCCCGCCCGGCCGAGTCGACGGACCTGGACCTGGCGTCCAACGACTACCTCGGAATGGCCCGCGACAAGCGGGTGATGGGCGCGGCGGCGGCGGCCTCGCTGCGCTGGGGCGCGGGTGCCACGGGCTCCCGGCTGGTCACCGGTTCGACCGAGCTGCACACCGAGCTGGAGTACGAGCTCGCGAACTTCTGCGGTGCGCAGTCGGCGCTGGTGTTCTCCTCCGGCTACCTGGCGAACCTGGCCGCGCTCACCGCCCTGTCCGGTCCGGGCACCGCGATCGTGGCCGACCAGCACATCCACGCGTCGCTGATCGACGGCACCCGGCTGTCCAAGGCGGACGTGGTGGTGGCCGGGCACTGCGACGTGCCGCAGGTCGGGCACGCGCTGTCCACCCGGGGCAAGCGGCGGGCGCTGGTGGTCACCGACTCGGTGTTCTCGGTGGACGGCGACCTGGCCCCGCTGGTCGAGCTGGTCGCGGCCTGCCGGGAGCACGGCTCGGGGCTGGTCGTGGACGACGCGCACGGCCTGGGCGTACTCGGCGAGGGTGGCCGGGGTGCGGTGCACGCCGCCGGCCTGGCGAAGGCCGCGGACGTGGTGACGACCGTGACGCTGTCCAAGTCGCTGGGCGCGCAGGGCGGCGCGGTGCTCGGCCCCGGCCGGGTGATCAGGCACCTGGTGGACACCGCGCGGCCGTTCATCTTCGACACCGCGCTCGCACCGGGCAGCGTGGCGGCGGCGCTGGCCGCGCTGAAGGTGCTGCGCGAGGAGCCGGACCGCCCGGCGCGCGCCCTGGCCGTGGCGCAGGACCTGGCCGCCCGCCTGCGGGACAGGGGCCTGCCGGTCAGCAACCCGAGCGCGGCGGTGATCTCGGTGCGGGCACCCTCGGCCGAGGCGGCGCTGGACTGGGCCGAGGCGTGCCGGGCGCAGGGCGTGCGGGTCGGCTGCTTCCGGCCGCCGTCGGTCCCCGACCAGGTCTCCCGGCTGCGGCTGACCGCGCGGGCCGACCTGACCGAGGACGACGTGGCGCGGGCCGTGCGGGTGATCAGCGAGACCGGCGCATCCGCAGGTGCGGTATCCCGTCCTCGATGAACTCCGCACCCTCGGGCATGAACCCGAACGAGGCGTAGAAGTCGGCCACGTAGGTCTGCGCGTCCAGCACGCACACCCGCCGGCCGACCTCGACCAGCGCGGCCTCCACCAGCCGCCGGCTGTAGCCGCGCCCGCGCGCGGCCCGCGCCGTGCAGACCCGGCCGATCCGGAACGTGCCGTCGGGTTCCTCCAGCAGCCGCAGGTAGGCCTGCGGCTGCGGTGAGCCGTCCGACTCCAGCCAGAAGTGCCTGGTATCAGATTCCAGGTCGCGGCCGTCCAGGTCCGGGTAGGGGCAGGACTGCTCGACCACGAAGACCTCGCCGCGCAGTTTGAGCAGGGCGTAGAGCTGCGCGGAGGTCAGATCCGCTGACCACTTGCGGCGCAGTGTGGCCGGATGGGGATGCGAGCGCACACCGCGTTGGTACCACAGTCTCAGAGTTGCCCGAGGTAGTGGCTCACCCTCGTGTAGACGCCCGGCTCGCCCGCCCGCGCGCAGCCGTGACCGTAGGAGACGACCCCTACCAGCAGGCCGTCCACGACGAGCGGCCCGCCGGAGTCGCCTTCGCAGGCGTCCTTGCCGCCCTCCGGGTAGCCGGCGCAGACCATCGCCTCCGGGCGATAACCGTTGACGGCTTTCGCGCACTCGGCATCCGCCCACACCGGCAGGTCCACCTGGCGCAGCGTCCGGCTCGGCGCGGCCAGCTCGGTGGTGCGGCCCCAGCCCAGCACGGTCGCCCGGTCGCCCGCGCGGGCCTCGCCCACGCCGATCGGCTGGAACGCGACCGGCTCGGCGAGCGTGAGGGCGGCCAGGTCGTCGCCCTCGGCCACGGTCCGGAACGCCGGGTGCCGGTGGACCTCGCGCACCGCGACCTGGCGGCCGGCGCGGGTGTCCAGGTCGCGCCGGCCGACGACCACGCGGAAGTCGGCGGGCCGCCGGTCGCGGTCCTGGAGCGTGGCGTGCTCGATCGTGCAGTGGCCGGCGGTGAGGACCTTCTGGGGCGCGACGAGCACGCCGCCGCAGAAGAAGTTGCCCCGCGCGTCGAACAGCGCGACCGCCCACGGGGTGTCCGGGGCGCTCTGGCCGCCCACCACGGCCTGGGCGGGCAGCGCGCTCAGCAGGAGGGCGGTCAGGACCAGGGCGCTGAGGCGCATGGAGCACTTCCTTAGTGCGGACGGCGGAGGGATCACCGCGTGCGTCGGAGTGGCCACGAACCGTAGCGGATGCGCCAGGGTGGTACCAAATCCGGAAAATCTCTTGTTAGAATCCCATAGCGCCGGAAATTTGCCGGCCCGTGAGGCAGATCACGCCTATCTGTCCGGCCATCGAGGGAGGGGAAACCCATGCAACTGGACTTCACCCAGCTACCGACGTTCCTGATCGCCTGCGCGGTGGTCGTGCTCACGCCCGGCGTGGACGCCTTCCTCCTGCTGCGGACGTCGATGCGCGCGGGCACCCGGGCGGGCCTGTGGGCGCTGGCGGGCATCCACACCGCGGCGGCCGTGCAGGTGGCGCTGGTCATCTCCGGCCTGGGCGTGCTGATCGCCGAGTACCCGGCGGTGCTGACCGCCCTCAAGTGGGCCGGCGCGGCCTACCTGCTCTACCTGGCGCTGAGCATCGCGCGCGGACTGCTGCGGCGTGGTGCCGCCGAGGACGGCGACCGCGCGGTCGTGGCCGACCGGCCGTTCCGCCAGGGGTTCCTGACCAACATCACCAACCCGAAGATGCTGCTGTTCAGCCTGGCGTTCCTGCCGCAGTTCATCGGCACCGGCAGCCCGGCGGCGCAGCTCACCCTGCTCGCGGTGGTCTTCCTCGGGCTGGCGGCGGTGTGGGAGCTGATGATCGTGCTCGCGGCGAGCAGCATGGGACGGCGGCTGCGCCGGCCCGGCGTGACCACGGCCCTGGACGCCGTGTGCGCGGCGGTCTTCCTGACCATGTCGGTCGGCCTGGTCGTCTGACGGGACCGGCTGACGGGGCCAACTGACGGGGCCGGCCAACCGCCCTCCGGCTGCCGGAGTCGCGGCACACGACTCCGGCGGCCGGACCGGTCACGTGTAGTGGGCGACGCGCGTGTAGACCCCGGGCTTGCCCGGCCGGGCGCACCCGACGCCCCACGACACGATCCCGACCAGCTTGCCGTCCACCACGAACGGCCCGCCCGAGTCGCCCTGGCAGGCGTCGACCTCACCCTCCGGGTAGCCCGCGCAGAACATCGTGGTCTTGTCGTAGCCGTCGTAGGCCTCGGCGCACGACGCGTTCGACGTGATCGGGATGTCCGCCTCGCGCAACCGCTCGCTCTGCTGCCCGCCCTCGGACGTGCGGCCCCAGCCCAGCACGGTGCCCACCGTGCCGGCCCGGTACAGGTCCTCGCCGCGACCGGGCAGCCCGACCGGCTCGTACGGGAACGCGCTCGCGGTGGTGATCCACGAGATGTCGTCGCCGCTCTCCGCGCCGACGTAGTCGGGGTGGTTCTCCACCTCCACCACCTCGGACACGGTCCCCCGCTCCTCGCCCAGGTCGAGCCGACCGCCCACGACCAGGAAGTCGCCCGGCGCGGTGTCCGCCGTGCAGTGCGCGGCGGTCACCACCCGGGTCGGCGAGACCAGCGCGCCACCGCAGAACTGCTGACCGTCCGGCTGCACGAGGGCCACCACGTACGGGTACTCCTCGCCGTCCGCGACGACCGTGCCGCCGACCACCCTCGGCTCCACCGCGTCGGACCCCACCGCGTCCGACGCCGCCGCGTGCGGGGCGAAGACCACCAGGGCGAGCAGCACTGCTATCGATGTCCGCATACCAGGACACCCAAGCCAGGTGATCGACAGCTCGCCACCCGGCGGCGCGGGATGTCACCCGACGGTGTGAAACTGATCCTCGATCACCGCGCGGTAGGCCGCGACCCTCACGTAGACGCCGGGCTTGCCCCTGCGCGCGCAGCCCTCGCCCCACGACGTGACGCCGATCAGCTTCCCGCCCGCCACCAGCGGACCGCCCGAATCGCCCTGGCAGGTGTCCCGGCCGCCCTCGGGGAGCCCGGCGCACACCATCGACGCCGGCTTGAACATGGAGTACGCCTGCCGGCAGGACTCGTCCGACACCACCGGCACGCCCACGCCCCGCAGGTACCTCGACGTCGCGCCCTGCTCGGACGTGCGGCCCCAGCCCAGCGCGACCGCCGGGGTGCCCGCCGCGTACAGCGCCGGGCCGTCCGCCAACGCCAGCGGTCGCGCCGCCGAGGCGCGCGCCAGCGTCAGCACGGCGACGTCGTTGCCCGGGTCGGCGGACTGGTAGGCGGGGTGCGTCCAGACCGCGGTCACCGGCACCGCCTCGCCCCGGGAGTTGTCGGACTTGTCCTCGCGGCCCACGACCACCCGGGAGACCTTGGGCGCGAGCCCGACCGTGCAGTGCGCGGCGGTCAGCACCTTGGTCGGCGCGACCAGCGTCCCGCCGCAGAACTGCCGACCGCCCGTGTCGGCCAGGTAGACGACCCACGGGTAGTCGCCGATCGACACCCGCGAGCCACCCACCACCCTGGGATCGGCACTCGCCGCGCCCCCGCCCAGCAGAACCAAGACCAGCGCAACCACAAACGACCGCACAGCCCCTCCTCTGATCAGAGCAACGAATCAGAGGCTAGCCCGGACGTACGACCGCGCTCGGCCGTTCAGCCCAATGAACGTCCGGTTGCACACGTTCGGCCTACTGGCCGTTGAACTTCGACCGCACCTTGTCCGCCGCACCGACCAGCACGTCGCCGACCTCGTTGAGCACCTTGACGAGCGGGTCCTCGGAGCGCTCCGCGGAGTCCTTGTAGGACTTCGCGGCGGACTTGAGGTCCTCGGTGAAGGTCGAGGCGGGCCGGTCGTCGTCCCGCCTCGGGTAGGTGCCGGTGAGGATCTCCCGGTACTCCTCGCCCGCCGCCCAGCGCTGGAGCTCGGCGGCCCGCACGACGGCCATCGGGTGCGTGCTGCGCCAGGTCTTGATCAGCTTGAGCAGGCTGTCGCGGACGTCCTCGACCTGCTGGTACTCCTTGGCCTGCTTGAGGAACTCGGCGGTGTCCACCTGGGACAGGTCCATGCCGCCGGCCAGCGCCACGTGCACCCGCAGCGCCGCCGCGGGGTCCTGGCAGACCAGCAGCCCGGCCCGGTCGCAGCTCAGCTCGGTCTTGCGGTACCACTCCAGCAGCGCCGCGATCACCGCGCGCACCGCCCAGAACCCGGCCGGCATCCAGCCCAGCCCGTGCTGGAGCTCCATCAGCCGGAACAGGATGGTCTGGTACAGCGCGTGCCCGGACAGCACGTGGCCCATCTCGTGGCCGATCACGAACCGCCGGCTGTCGTTGTCCAGCAGCTCCAGCAGACCGGTCGACAGCACGATGAACGGCTTGTCGATGCCCAGCGTCCGCGCGTACACCTGCGGGTCGCGCTGCACGAACAGCTCCGGCACCGGGTCGAGGTCCAGCGCCGCCGCCGCTTCCAACCGGAGCCGGTCCAGATCCGGGTACTGCTTCGGCCCCACGCGGATCGCGGAAGCCACGTACATCAGCCGTTCACCTCTTTCGGTGAACGCACCCGCCACTGCCTGCAACACGGGTCCGATTCCCGGCACCGCGCGCAGAACCGCCAACGCCCCCCTGTCGACCGGGTGTTCGTAGGCCCGCGGGCTGATGCCCGGGAACCGCACACGCGCCGTCGACCGCTCGATCTCCTCGCTCATGCCTTCCAGACTGCCACGACCCGCCACCGGCATCTGCCCGAAAGGCGCAATCGGCGTGCACACTGGCGCGATGACCGCTGACGTGCTCGGTACCGACTACGAGACCCGGACGCTGCCGCTGGGCGGCGGGGACGCGGTCGCGACCCTGGTCCACCACCGCGCCCGGCCCGCGACCCGGGGTGCCGTGCTCTACGTCCACGGCTTCGCCGACTACTTCTTCCAAGCGCACGTCGCCGAGCACTTCGCCGCGCGCGGCTTCGACTTCTACGCGATCGACCTGCGCGCGTACGGCCGGTCCCTCAAGCCCGGCGGTCCCGCGAACTACGTGGCGGACCTGGCCGCGCACTTCGAGGAGATCGACGCGGCGGTCCGGGTGATCCGCGAGGAGGACCACCACGAGCGGCTGGTGGTGATGGGCCACTCGACCGGCGGGCTGATCACGGCCCTGTGGGCGCACGAACGACGTGCGGACGACGTGCTGGACGCGTTGGTGCTCAACAGCCCGTGGCTCGACCTGGCCGAGCCGTGGATCACCCGGACCGTCGGCACCGCGTTCATCCGCGGCATCGGCCGGGTCGCGCCGAGGGTGGTGCTGAAGAAGGGCCTGGGCCCGGTGTACGGCGAGAGCATCCACGCCGACCACCACGGGGAGTGGGACTTCGACACGACGTGGAAACCGATCGAGGCGTTCCCGGTGCTCGCGGGCTGGCTGCGCGCGGTGCGCCGGGCCCAGGCGCAACTGCACCGGGGGCTGGACGTGCGGGTGCCGGTGCTGGTGCTGCGCTCCAACCGCAGCCTCCTGCACGCCAAGCGGTGGTCGCCCGAGGCGATGACGGCGGACACCGTGCTGGACGTCGAGCACATGCAGCGGTGGGCCCCGAAGATCGGCCCGGACGTGACCGTCGTGCAGGTGGACAACGGGATGCACGACCTGTTCCTGTCCGCCGGGCCGGTGCGGGAACGGGCGTTGGCCGAGGTCGACGAGTTCCTCGACCAGGTCTAGCGCCGAGCGCCGTCCCCGTCCTCTTCCCCGTCCTCGGCCGTCAGGCGTTCGGGGCGGCGGCCAGGAGGCCGGCCCGCGCGGCGACGAGCGCCGCGCGGGCCGCCCGTTCGGCCGCCGCGTGGTCGATCGGCTCGCCGGTGATGAAGATCCGGTAGTAGAGCGGGGCGCAGGTGAAGCGGATCAACTCGACCGCGTCGGTGTCCGCCGCGAGCTCGCCGCGCTGGATCGCCCGGGTGACCACGACGGCGGCCTGGGCGTGCCGGGAGGCGTAGAAGTCCTTCTTGGCCTGGCGCGCGCGACTCGACTGCAAGGCCGCCGTGACGACCGCCTCGGGGACGGCGCTGCGGGCGGGGTCGGTGAAGACGTCCACGACCTCCGTCGCGATGGCGATCAGGTCGCCTTCGAGCGAACCGGTGTCGGGGGCGGGCCACTCGACGTCGCGGCTGCTGTCGAGGGCGTCGGCGATGAGGACGTCGACGGTGCCCCAACGGCGGTAGACGGTCGTCTTGTGCACGCCGGCGCGGTCGGCCACGTTCTCGACGGTCATGCCGAGGTAACCGCACCGGACGAGCTCGGCGTAGGTGGCTTCGAGCACGACGGCGCGGACGCGGGCGGAACGCCCACCGGGTCGGTTGGTCACGAAACTCCCGTTCTCGTGCGGAGGCACCGCCATCTTAACGCAACAGCAGTTGCATTTAGGCCGAGTCGCGTGCCAGTCTTAACGCAACACGAGTTGCGATAGGAGTCGCCTTGACGCCCAGCCCGAACGTCCTGCACCCCCTGCCCGACCACCCCCGCGTGGTGCTGCTCAAACCGCTGCTGGAGGACTCCCCGACCATCGAGGTCGGCGACTACACCTATTACGACGACCCGGACCGCGCCACCGAGTTCGCCACCCGCAACGTGCTCTACGGGTACGGCGCGGAAAAACTGGTCATCGGCCGGTTCTGCGCCCTGGCCACCGACACCCGCTTCATCATGGCCGGCGCGAACCACCTGACCACCGGCGTCTCCACGTTCCCCTTCACGATCTTCGGCGGCTCGTGGGCCGAGAGCACCCTCGACCTCATGACGGGCATGGAGACGCGCGGCGACACGGTGGTCGGCAACGACGTCTGGTTCGGCTACCGCACCCTCGTCATGCCGGGTGTGCGCATCGGCGACGGCGCGATCATCGCGACCGGCGCAGTGGTGACGTCGGACGTGCCGCCCTACACCGTGGTCGGCGGCAACCCGGCCCGCCCGGTCAAGCAGCGCTACTCCGACGAGGGCGTCGACCTGCTGCTGCGCGCCGCGTGGTGGGACTGGCCGATCGAGCTGGTGACGGCGAACGTCCGCACGATCATGTCCGGCACCCCCGACCAGGTCGCGGCCATCGCACAGACGAACGACCTGTTCCGGGAGGGGTGACCGGACCGGCGGTGGCGATCCGGCGGTGGCGATCCCCCTGGTGGACACCGACCTGCGGTGCACTTCGCCGGAGTGATCGGGCGGGCCGTGATCAGTCCAGGTCGAGACCGAGCAACGCGTTCTCCACGACCTCGGGCATGGCGGGGTGGATCCAGTACTGGCCGCGCGCCATCGACTTCGCGTCCAGTCCGAAGCTCATCGCCTGCACGATCGGCTGGATCACGCTGGAGGCCTGCGGTCCGATGATGTGCGCGCCCAGGATCTGCCCGGTCGCCGGGTCGGCCAGCACCTTGGCGAACCCGGTGGTGTCCTCCATCGCCCAGCCGTAGGCGATGGCCGCGTAGTCCTGCTTCGCCGCCACGTACCGGACGCCGCGCGCCACCGCCTGCTCCTCGGTCAGCCCGACGGAGGCGATCTGCGGCGACGAGAACACCGCCGAGGGCACGAACCGGTGGTCGGCGGCGATCGGCGCGTCGGGGTGCAGCAGGTTGTGCTGCACCACCTTGGCCTCGTGGTTGGCCACGTGCTTGAGCTGGTACTCGGAGCTGATGTCGCCGAGCGCGTAGACGCCGTCGACGGACGTCCGCTGGTGCTCGTCGACCACGATCCGCCCGTCCGGGTGCACGTCGATCCCGGCGGCGGCCAGGTCGAGCAGGTCGGAGTTGGGCGTGCGGCCGACCGCCACCAGCAGCTCGTCCGACGCCACCACCTCGGACCCGTCCGGGCCCTTCAGGTGCAGCCGCACCTCGCCGTCGACGCGTTCGGCGCGCACGGCCTTGCGGCCCAGGCGCACGTCCCACTTCCGCTCCGCGAGGGAGGTGAAGCGGTCGGCGACGTCGCGGTCCTCGTGGCGCAGCAGCACGTCCGAGCGGCCGATGACGGTCACCGCGACGCCGAACGAGGAGAACACGTGCGCGAACTCGGCCGCGACGAACCCGCTGCCGAGGATGGTCAGCCGGGCGGGCAGGGCGTCGAGCCGCATGATCGTGTCGGACGTGCGGTAGCCGGTCGACGCGAGGTCCGCGACGTCCGGCACCACCGGGCGGGAGCCCGCGGCGAGCACGAACCGGTCGGCGGTGATCACCTCACCGGTGCCGGTGTCCAGGGTCTTCGGGCCGACGAACCGGGCGGTGCCCTCGAACAGGGTGGTGTTCGGGTTGTCCTCGGCCCGCCAGTGCCGCCCGCCCGTGGAGATCGGGTCGATGCGACCGAAGATCCGGTCGCGCACGTCCGTCCACCGGACGCCGTCCAGCGTCGCGTCGACGCCCAGGCGCGCGCCGACGGCGGGTGCCGCGGCCAGGTCCGCGGTGTGCACGAACATCTTGGTGGGGATGCACCCGACGTTCAGGCACGTGCCGCCGAACACGCCCTTCTCGACGATCGCGATGTTCCAGCCCGCGAATCGCTCGTCGGCGATCGAGTTGCCGGAACCGGTGCCGATGATGACCAGGTCGAAGTGCCTCACGTCCTGGTGAACCCCGGACGCGGGGCGCTCATTCCCGGGTCAGCTCGCGTAGGTGGGCGTGATGATCGCGCGGGCCAGCGTGTGGAAGGCCAGGTTGAAGCTCACGGCGGCGGGCGAGGAGTCCGGCGTCACGTCCAGCTCGGCGACGTCCACCGCGTGCACCACGAAGAAGTACCGGTGCGCCCGGTCACCGGGCGGCGGGGCGGCACCCCCGAAGGACCGGGTGCCGTAGTCGTTGCGCACGTGGAACGCGTCGCCCGGGAGGGTGTCGTCGGACGCGCCCGCGCCGGTGTCCAGCGACGTGGTCGACGCGGGGAGGTTCACCGCGACCCAGTGCCAGAAACCGGACGGGGTGGGCGCGTCCGGGTCGAAGCAGGTGACCACGAAGCTGCGCGTCGCGGCCGGGAAGCCCGTCCAGGACAGCTCCGGCGACGTGTCGCCGGCCGCGTTCACCTGGGCCTGGGGCAGGGTCTCGCCGTCGCGCACGTCCTCGGACGTCACCGCGAACGCCGCCGTGGCGGGCAGCAGCGAGTAGGGGTCGGGAGCGACCGGGCGCTCAAGGCTCATCGGAGTCCTCCACAATCGGGTCAACTGGACCCTACCGTCGGGTGAACTGCGTTGCAGATTCATCACCGGCCACCCTCGGAAGCCCGGTGCACGCCCCAAAATGAGGGCACGGCTCCCTGACTCCGCAGGGGTGCCGAACCCATGGGGGATCTCCAGCGATGCTTCGAAGGATCGGAGTGGCGGTCACGGCTGCCCTGGCCGTCGTCACGGTGTCCTGCGGCACGGAACCGGTGGCCCCGCCGCCGGTCACCGCGCCCGGCAGCACCACGACCGCGCCGACCACCACACCGCCCACCGCGGTCCCCGGTCCGGGCGGCACGACGGTGCCGGTGTTCCAGCACCCGTACGAGTACGGCACCGCCCAGGCGACGGTCCCCGCCTCGCCGGACGGGTTGCTGCCGGTGGTGCGCCGGATCGAGACCGACAAGCCGTACGTGTTCATCACCATCGACGACGGCGCGGTCCGGCACCCGGCGGCGCTGGAGCTGATGCGCTCGTCGAACGTGCGGCCGTCGCTGTTCCTCAACACCAAGCACGTGCGGGACGGGCCGCCGTTCTTCCAGGCGCTCCAGGACCAGGCCGGGGCGCGGGTGCACGCGCACACCGCGAACCACCCGAACCTCCACGGCAAGGGCTACGAGTTCCAGAAGCAGGAGATCTGCGGCAACGCCGACTACCTCCAGGGGCAGTTGGGCGTGCGGCCCGCGCTGTTCCGGCCGCCGTTCGGCAACTACGACGCCACCACCCGGCGCGCGGCCACCGACTGCGGCTTCTCGGCGCTGGTCATGTGGACGGCGGCGGTGAACGACGGCGTGGTGCAGTTCCAGGCGGGCGCGAAGCTGAACGCGGGCGACGTCGTGCTGATGCACTTCCGGCAGACGTTCGTCGAGGACTTCGTGGCGTTCCTCGCCCGGTGCAGGCAGGACGGCCTGACGCCGGTCCCGTTGGAGGACTTCCTGGCCACCACCCGGCCGTAACGACCTTGCGGGGGCGTGAAGACCCGGTGAACGTCGGACCGGGTCCGGGCCGGGCGGCCGGTCCGCGACCGAGAATTCGGTGTGCAGATGCTGCGGTCCGCGCTGGACTTCCTCGGTGGTCCCGGCCCGGTGGCGCTCGCGATCGCGTTGCTGTTCGCGACCCCGGTCATCGACCGGCTCTTCGTGCGCCGCAAGCGGGTCGGGTTCCGCGTGCTGTACAACTCCAAGATCGGGCTGGGTCCCGAGCAGCTCCACGACGGGACGGACGCGCACGCCCCGCAGCTCCGCGAGCTGGTGCGGGTGCTGGACCGGATGTCGATCGTCGTCATCCGGGTGCGCAACTCCGGCACCTACGACATCGGCGCGGACGACTTCGACAAGCCGCTGGCGTTCACCTTCGGCACCCGCGTGGTGTGGAACGCCAGGGTGTCCGAGGCCGGTTCGGAGGAGCTGCGCGCCGAGGTGCGGCGCAGCCTCCAGTTCTTCGGCCGGGAGGAGGGGCAGGTCCGCGCGCCGCTGACGACCGTGCGGGAGCGGATGGCGTCGAGCGTGGGCCGGCTGTTCCGCTCCGGCCCGGACCGTCCGCCCGCGATGGCCGAACCGGTGTGGCACGGCGTGCGGCTGGACGGGTTGACGTTGCGCCGCAAGCAGAAGTTCAAGCTGCTGGTCGTGCTGCGCGAGCCGGAGGGCAACCGCGACGGCGAGCTCGGCAAGGAGGTCAAGGTCTCCGGGAGCCTGGGCGGCGCGGGCGTGCTGCACGACGAGAAGCAGGAGCGGTTCCTCACCCTGCCGAGGCTGACCGGCGGGCTGGCGGCGCTGCTGGCGGGCGTGCTGGTGCTGACCCTCGCGTGGACGCCGGACGTGCGGGACCCGACCGTCCCGTGCGGGACCGGCACGCTGCGGGTCGAGGGGTCCAGCGTGTTCATGCCGACCATGGCCCGGATCGCCGAGCAGTACGCGAAGGCGTGCCCGGGTGCGCACGTCCAGACCGAGGCCACCGGCAGCATCGCGGGCGTCCGGGCGGTCGCCGCGGCCGACCCGGGCACGGCGCTGGTGGCGCTGGCGGACGGCAGGCAGGAGACCTCGGAGGTGGTGGGGCAGCAGGCGGCGATCGTGGTCTACCACGTGGTGGTGCACGACTCGGTGGGCCTCGACGCGCTCACCCTGGACCAGTTGCGCGGCATCTACGCCGGCCGGTACACCGACTGGCAGCAGCTTCGCGGCGGCGACCCGCTGCCGATCCGGGTCATCGGCCGGGGCAGCGAGTCCGGCACCCGCGAGCTGTTCGAGCGCCGCGTGCTGGGCACCACGGAGGGCGCGCTGTCCTCCAACGACTGCCGCTCCCGGGACCGCGACCCGCAGGCACCGGTGATCCGGTGCGAGCGGGACAAGAACAGCGACGTGGTGCGCGAGATCGCCGCCGTGGAGGGGGCCGTGGGGTACGCCGACGCGCCATCGGTGGCCGAGGCCCGCAAGACCGCCGAGCTGACCGCGTTGTCGTTGGACGGCAAGGTGTTCGACGCGGTGTCCGGGGTGGATTCGGGCTACCGGTTCTGGACCGTCGAATACCTGTACACCAAGGCGCAGCCGGCCGAGGACTCGTTGCCGGGCAAGTTCATCAAGTACGCGCGCGAGCACGACGACGCCCGCATCCGGATGAAGGACGCGGGCTATTTGCCGTGCCGGACGCCCGAGGGCGGCCCGCTGGAGCTGTGCAACCTGCGCTAGCCGACTGCTCGGCGGACCGGGGTGCCCGGTCCGCCGAGCAGTCGCCCGGCCTCACGCCGCCGCGGTCACCGCCGTGGACTCCAGCGCCAGGTCCAGCACCTCGCGCACGTCGCGCACCAGGTGCACGGTCAGCGCGTCGAGCACCGCCTCCGGCACGTCGTCCAGGTCGGGCTCGTTGCGCTGCGGCAGCAGCACGGTCGTGATGCCCGCCCGGTGCGCGGCCAGCAGCTTCTGCTTCACCCCGCCGATCGGCAGCACCCGCCCGGTCAGCGACACCTCGCCGGTCATCGCCACGTCCGCCCGCACCGGCCGGCCGGACAGCAGCGACGCCAGCGCCGTCGTCATCGTCACGCCCGCCGACGGCCCGTCCTTGGGCACCGCGCCCGCCGGCACGTGGATGTGCACGCCCCGGTCGGCCAGCGCCGCCGCCCGGCTGTCGTGCGACCGCAGGTAGGACAACGCGATCTGGGCCGACTCCTTCATCACCTCGCCGAGCTGGCCGGTGAGCGTGACGCCCGCCGACCCGGTGCCGTGCGAGGCCAGCGACGCCTCCACGAACAGCACGTCACCGCCCGCCCCGGTCACCGCCAGCCCGGTCGCCACGCCCGGCACCGCCGTCCGCTCCGCCGACTCCGGCGTGAACTTCGGCGAGCCCAGGTAGCCGCGCAGGTCGGGCACGTCCACCGCCACCGGCAACGCGGCCTCGTCGAGCGCGACCCGCGCGGTCACCTTGCGCAGCACGCGCGCCAGCGACCGCTCCAACTGCCGGACGCCGGCCTCCCGGGTGTACTCGCCGGCCAGCTTGCGCAACGCGTCCTCGGTCACCGCCACGTCGGCACCGGTCAGGCCGGCCCGCTCGACCTGGCGCGGCAGCAGGTGCTCGCGGGCGATGGTGACCTTCTCGTCCTCGGTGTAGCCGTCGAGCCGGACGAGTTCCATGCGGTCCAGCAGCGGGCCGGGGATCGACTCCAGGACGTTCGCCGTGGCCAGGAACACCACGTCGGACAGGTCCAGCTCGACCTCCAGGTAGTGGTCCCGGAAGGTGTGGTTCTGCGCCGGGTCGAGGACCTCCAGCAGCGCCGCCGTGGGGTCGCCCCGGTAGTCCGCGCCGACCTTGTCGATCTCGTCCAGCAGCACCACGGGGTTCATCGAGCCCGCCTCGGCGACCGCCCGCACGATCCGGCCGGGCAGCGCGCCGACGTACGTGCGCCGGTGGCCCCGGATCTCGGCCTCGTCCCGCACCCCGCCCAGCGCGACCCGGACGAACTCCCGTCCCATGGCCCGCGCGACCGACTCGCCCAGCGAGGTCTTGCCGACCCCGGGCGGCCCCACCAGCGCGAGCACCGCGCCGGACCGCCGCCCGCCGACCACGCCCATGCCCCGGTCGGCCCGCCGGCGGCGCACCGCGAGGTACTCGGTGATCCGCTCCTTCACGTCGTCCAGGCCCGCGTGGTCGGCGTCCAGCACCGCCCGCGCGCCCGCGATGTCGTAGGAGTCCTCGGTCCGGGAGTTCCACGGCAGTTCCAGGACGGTGTCCAGCCAGGTCCGGATCCACCCGGTCTCGGGTGACTGGTCGGAGGTCCGCTCCAGCTTGTCCACCTCGGCGAGCGCCGACTTGCGCACGTGCTCGGGCAGGTCCGCGCCCTCGACCCGGGCCCGGTAGTCCTGCTCCTCGGTGGCGGGCTTGCCGTCGAGCTCGGCGAGCTCCTTGCGGATCGCGGAGAGCTGCTGGCGCAGCAGGAACTCGCGCTGCTGCTTCTCGACGCCTTCCTTGACGTCCTTGCGGATGGTCTCGGCCACGTCCAGCTCGGTGAGGTGCTCGCGCCCCCACTCCAGCAGCTTCGCCAGCCGCTCGGCGACGTCGCCGGTCTCCAGCAGCCACACCTTGCGCGCGTCGCTCAGGTAGGAGGCGTAACCGGCGAAGTCGGCGAGCGCGGACGGCTCGTCCACCGGCGGCACCGAGTCGACCACCTGCCACGCGCCGCGCTGCTGGAGGATGGTGGTGACCAGGGCCCGGTACTCGCGGGCCAGTTCGCGCGTCCGGTCGTCCGCGGGCGACTCGTCCGCGACCACGGCCTCCACCCACAGCGCCGCGCCGGGCCCGGTGGTGCCGGTCCCGATCCGGACCCGCTCGGTGCCCCGCACGACCGCCGCCCGCTCACCCCCGGACAGCCGCCCGACCTGCTCGATCACCGCCAACGTGCCGGCCTTGGCGTATTTGCCGTCCAGGCGTGGCACGAGCAGCACGCGGGCTTCGCCCTCACCCGCCGAAGCGGCTTCGACGGCGGCGCGCGCCTCGGTGGTGGCGTCCGAGCCGGTGAGCCGGATCGGCACGACCATGCCGGGGAGCACGACCACGTCGTCCAGCGGCAGAACCGGCAGCACCAGGGTCTCACCCATGACGATCCTCCAAAGTTGAGTCTGTACGGCTCAACCAACGTGAGCTCGGGATTGTTTCCCCCGGACGTTCGCTCTGAGCGATTGGCCCGGCTACGTTCGAAGGAGTGCCGGAACAGTCGATCTACCGCGACAACGCCGAGCTCTACGCGGCCTTCTGCGAGAACAACGCCCCCAACTCCCAGTACGACCGGCCGGCGATCCTGCGCCTGGCCGGCGACGTCACCGGGAAGCGCGTCCTGGAACTCGGGTGCGCCGCCGGGGTGCTCACCGGACAACTGGTCGACCGGGGAGCCGAGGTGGTCGCCCTGGACCGCGAACCCCGCCTGGTCGACATCGCCCGACGCCGGCTGGACACCCGCGCCCGCGTGGAGGTCGCCGACCTGGAGCAGCCGCTGACCCTCGTGCCGACCGCCGGCGTCGACCTGGTGACCGCCTCGCTGGTGCTGCACTACATCGAGGACTGGGCTCCCCTGCTCGCCGAGCCGCACCGGTGCCTGGTGCCCGGCGGGGCCCTGGTCCTCTCCGTCCACCACCCCGTCACCGGGTGGGCGCTGTCCGACCAGACCGACTACCACCGCGTCGAAGTGGTCCGCGAGACCTGGGACTGGGCCGGGCGGCAGGTGACCGCCGAGCTCTACCGCCGCCCGCTGTCGGAGATCTTCGGGCCGCTGCGGCGGGCGGGGTTCTCGATCGACGTCGTGGACGAGCCGCGCCCGCAGGAGGGCCCGGACGCCTCACCGGGCCTGTTCGAGGTGCTCAACACCAAGCCGGTCTTCCTGTTCGTCCGGGCGCGGCGGACCGACGAGCGCCCCACCGCCGTGCGGTGAAGGTCGTGGGCTTTCGCTCACCGCTGGTGCCGGCGTTGCCGCGTTCGGGTGCTGCTCACCGCTCGTGCTGCGCGTGACAGCCGGGCACCGGCACGATGCACGGCGTGACAGGACACCCCCGTCAGGCCCCGGTGACGGCCGCTTCCGGGTCGGCGGTGCACCGGACGATCGTGGTCGTCGACGTCGAGGGCTTCGGCGACCGGCAGCGGACCCTGCCGCACCAACTGGGCACCCGCGCGGGCCTGTACCGGGTGGTCGAACGCGCGCTGCGCGCGGCCGGGGTGCGGTTGCGCGACTGCCACCACGAGGACCGGGGCGACGGCCTGGTCGTCCTCGTCCCGCCCGAGGTGCCCAAGACGCCGCTGGTCGAGGTGCTGCCCTGGGCGCTGGTGGCGGCGCTGCGGGAGCACAACGCCGCCGGACCGCCCGAGCAGCGGTTCCGGCTGCGGCTCGCCGTGCACGCGGGCGAGGTCGCCTTCGACCACCACGGCGTGACCTCGACCTCGCTGACCACCGCGTTCCGGCTGGTCGACGCCGCGCCGCTCAAGCAGGCGCTCGCGGACTCCCCCGGCACGCTCGCCCTCCTCGTGTCCCGGTGGGTCTTCGACGAGGTGGTCCGCCACTCGGCGGTGCTCGACCCGGCCACCTTCCGGCCGGTGGCGGTGCGGGTGAAGGAGGTCCGGGACACCGCCTGGGTCGCCCTGCCCGACCACCCCTACCCGCGCACCCCGGCGGTGCTGGACCGCCCGACGACCGACGCGGGGACGATCCCGCGCCAACTGCCCGCCGCGCCCGCGCCGTTCATCGGTCGGCGGGACGAGGCGGACCGGATCGACCGGGCCCTGGACACCGGCGGGGCCGCCACGGTGCTCATCTCCGCGATCGGCGGGGCCGGCGGGATCGGCAAGACCTGGCTGGCGCTGCACTGGGCGCACCGGCACGCGGAGCGGTTCCCCGACGGCCAGTTGTTCGTCGACCTGTGCGGCTTCTCGCCCACCGGTGAGCCGATGCCGTCGACGGAGGCGCTGCGCGGGTTCCTCGACGGCCTGGGCGTCGACCCCGGCCGCGTGCCGGCGGACCTGCACTCCCAGGCCGCGCTCTACCGCAGCCTGGTCGCCGGCAAGCGGGTGCTGGTCGTGCTGGACAACGCCGCGACCGTCGAGCAGGTCGCGCCGCTGCTGCCCGGCGACGCCGGGTGCGCGGTGGTGGTGACCAGCCGCCGCCGCTTCGACAGCCTGGTGACCGCCCACGACGCCCAGTACGTCGACCTCGGCGTGCTGGGCGGCACCGAGGCCCACCGGCTGCTCAGCACGAGGCTCACCACCACCCGGATCGACTCCGAACCCGAGGCCGTCGACCACCTGCTCGACGTCTGCGGCGGATTCCCCCTGGCCCTGGCCATCATCGCCGCCCGCGCCCGCACCCGCCCCGACCTCCCGCTGGCCGCGCTGTCCGCCGAGCTCCGCGACGAGGCCACCCGCCTGGACGCCCTGGACAGCGAGGACCCGGCCGCCAGCCTGCCCACCGTGCTGTCCTGGTCGCTGCGCGGCCTCCCGCCGCCACAACGGGAGGTGTTCGCGCTCCTGGGGATCGCACCCGGCCCCGACATCGGCGTCGACGCCGCCGCGAGCCTCGTGGACCGGCCCGCGGCGGACACCCAGCAGGCGCTGCGCCGCCTCGCCCAGGCGTCGCTGCTGATCGAGGACACCCCGGGCCGGTGGCGGATGCACGACCTGATCCGGCGCTACGCCGCCCAGCGGGCGGCCCACGAGCTGACCGAGGCCGAGCGCGGGGCCGCGTTGCGCCGCACCGTCGACTTCTACCTGCGCGAGGGCGCGACGGCCGTGCTCCAGTTGCACCCGTTGGCCCACTACGCGGTGATGCCGATCTTCGTACGGCCATCCGCCGCGCCCGCCGCGCCCTCGCCGGCCACGACGCGCCAGGCGGTGGACTGGTTCCGGAGCGAGTACCGGAACCTGGCCGCCGCCGGGCAGGTGGCGCTGGAACGGGGCTGGCACAAGCACGTCTGGCAACTGGCGTGGTCCATGCAGGGCATACGAATCCTGCTGGGGCGCTTCGCCGAGAACGTGGCCGTGTGGCGGACGGTCCTCACGATCGCCGACCGCCTTCCCGGGACGGGTGTGACGCCGTGGACGCACGGGTGCCTCGGGGCGGCCCTGACCTGGAACGGGGAGAACGCCGAGGCCGAGCACCACCTGACGCTCGCCCTGGAGGCCGCGATCCGCCTGGGCGACGTCCAGAACGAGGCGCACGCCCACTTCCTGCTGGCCTGGACGCTCGAACAGGCGGGCGACGACGAGCGCGTGTGGGAACACGCCACGCGTTGCCGGCAGTTGAGCCGGGAAGCGGGTCTGGCACAGGGCGAGGCCTACGCCCTGCACTGCCTGGGCCGCTGCCACCTGCGGGCGGGCGATCACGACGAGGCGTCCGCGTGTTTCGCGCTCGCCGTAGAGCTGCACCGCGCGCAAGACGACCGGTTCGGCGAGGCCGAGATGCTGGACAGCCTGGGCCGGTGCACCCGGCTCGCGGGCCGGCCCGGCGCGGTGGAGCACCACCGCCGGGCGCTGGAACTGCACCGGGCCCACGGCTTCACCCGCTCGGAGGCGGACTGCCTGGACCACCTCGGGCACGCCCACCTGGCCGACGGCGATCACGACCAGGCCCGCCAGGTGTGGCGGGAAGCCCTGGACCGGTACCGGGAGCAGAGGCGCGACGACGACGCCGACCGCGTGCGGCAACAACTCCAGGAGCTCGACGGCGGCTGAGAATTTCCCGATGCGCACCACCGTGATCACCGCCGTGATCACCGCCTCCGAGTACGAGGTCGTCACCGCAGTCTCGACAACGGCAAACCGCCAACCGACCAAACTCCACGAATTCCACCCCGGCCCTGTCGACCACGTCCGCACCGACGCCCGTTTCCCGGGGTGCTGCGGAAAGTCGGGAAAACACGCCGATCCCCCACCGAGCCGATCGCGTCGGCGGAACACCGCCGCCTGGCAGACTCGGCGACCGCCCATTCAGAGGTTGTGCCCGGTTTGTCCCCCGGGAACGATCACGCGGGTCGGCAACCGGAGGGAAGACATGGAGCAGGCAAGCTGGGTCCCGTCCTCGGTAGACCTGGACCGCCCGAGCGCAGCTCGCATGTACGACTACTACCTGGGCGGCTCGCACAACTTCGCGGTCGACCGCGAAGCCGCGCAGTCCGTCGAGCAGATCTTCCCCGGCATGGCGGGAGCCGCACGGGCCAACCGCTCGTTCCTGCGCAGAGCGGTCCGCTACCTGCTGGCCCAGGGCATCGACCAGTTCCTGGACCTGGGTTCGGGCATCCCGACGGTCGGCAACGTCCACGAAATCGCCCAGCAGTCCACCGCGAACGCGAAAGTCGTCTACGTCGACGTGGAACCGGTCGCCGTCGCCCACAGCACGGCACTGCTGGCGGACAACCCGGACGCCACCGCGATCCAAGCCGACGTGCGCGACCCGGATTCGGTGCTGGACAACGACAAAGTCCGGGCGATGCTCGACTTCACCCGCCCGATCGGCCTGCTGATGGTGGCGGTGCTGCACTTCGTGCCGGACGCGGACAACCCGGAAAAAGCCGTGGCCCGCTACCGCGCGGCCCTGCCGAGAGGCAGCTACCTGGCCATTTCCCACGGCAGCCTGGAAGGCATCCACGCGGACGGCCTGGGCGATTCGGAACGGATCAAAGCCATCTACCGCCGAACGGACAGCCCCCTGGCTTTCCGCTCACGCGAGGAAGTAGCCGCCTTCTTCACCGATCTGGACGTGGTCCCCCCGGGCGTGGTCCCCCTGTCGGAGTGGCACGCAGACTCAGCCGACGCCTACATCAGCGCCTACGTAGGCGTAGGCCGCAAACCCTGAAACCACACCCCGGGCACCCATACCCAACTCCGGCGAGTCACGTTCTCCCCGGATGGGACAAAGTGCTTTGGCTGCGCAGCGTCGTTCGGTGGTGCTTGATGCTGCCGGGTTGCGTCAGGCGGGGCGATCCTGCGCTCGACGTCGTGGCCGAGCCCCTGGGGGTCGGCCGGAGTGTGCCCGTGATGAACTCTCCTCCTGGCCGGATTTCACCGGTCCTGACTCGTTTCACCGTCGATCGGTCGAGTCCCATCGCCTTGGCGATCGCGAAGTCCGATCGGAGGCCCGCCGGGAGTGCCGCCCTGGTGACCCTGTTCGCGTCGAACATGACCCTGAAACCGGGTGACAGACTGGGGATCATGATCACGCCTCGGGTGCTCGTGCTCTGGGACATCGACCACACACTTCTGCAATCACGCGGAATGGGACGCGAGATGTACGAGCGTGCGTTGCCTCTCGTGTTCGGTCGGCCGTTCGCGGAACTCGCCGAGGTGAGCGGGCGGACGGAGTTGGACATCATCGCGGAAACCCTCGTTCTCCACGGGATCGAGCCCACCACCGAGCACGTGGACCGATTGGCCCGCGCGTTGACCGCGAGTTACGAGGCGGGTCGCGAGGAACTGGCCGAGCGAGGACGAGTGCTGCCGGGGGCGCGGGAAGCACTGACCTCGCTGGCCGAAGAACCGGCTGTGCGGCAAGGCGTGCTGACCGGCAACCTCCGCGCCGTGGCGCGCGTGAAGTTGCGGGTGTTCGCCTTGGACCAGTACGTGGACCTCGAATGCAGCGCCTACGGCGATGATCACCGGGACAGGGCGGAATTGGTCGACATCGCGCGAGCGCGGGCCGCTGAACGCGTCGGAGCCGAGTTCACCGGACTCCGCACCGTGCTGATCGGTGACACGCCGCGAGACGTCGAGGCGGCCCGAGCGGCGGGCGCGCGGGTGATCGCGGTCGCCGGCGGGCAGAGCGACCTGGACGAACTGCGGAAAGCCGGAGCCGACGACGTGTTGGCAGATCTGCGCGACCTGCCGACCGTCAGGCGACTACTGCTCGCCTGACCTCCACACCATGCCGAGAAATGTCCGCCCGCTGCGTCGAGCAGTCGAGGTCACGAATGACCCTGCATCTCCGAAAGCCACCCCGACCGCACGCCCTCACACCGTACGAGGACGCCCCGCGACCCACCCCAGCCCGGTCAGCAGCAACAGCAGCACCACCAGGACCAGCATCGACAGCGTCCAATCCCCGGTGGCCCCGCGCAGCACCCCGAAGGCGAACGGCCCGGAAGCGGAGATCAGGTACCCGATGCTCTGCGCCATCGCGGACAGCCGGGCGGTGTCCGCTGTGGACGACGTGCGCAACGAGATCATCACCAGCGCCAGCGGGAACATCCCCATCCCGACGCCGATCAGCACCACCCACAGCGCCGGCGCGAGAGCGGGCGCGAGCGCCAGGCCCAGCACACCCGCCACCGACAGGACGCCCAACCCGAGCACCAGCCCGGACTGGCTCTTCCTCCGCGCCGCCAGCGGCGGCACGATCAGGCTCACCGGCACGCCCAGCACCATGGTGATCGCCAGCAGCAACCCGGCCGTGGTCCGGTCCACCCCGGCGTCGCCGAGGATCTGCGGCAGCCACCCCATCACCGTGTACGCCAGCAGGGACTGCAAGCCGAAGAACACCGTGATCACCCAGGCCAGCGGGCTGTGCACCAGCGAGCGCCGCGCGCCCGTCCGGACCGGCGCGGACCGGACGACCTCGCCGTGCCGGGCCCCGGCCAGCCACACCACCAGCGCCGCCGCCGACAGGAACGCCCACGCGCCCACGGCCAGCCGCCACGACCCGAAAGCCGACTCCAGCGCCGGGGTGAACGCGGCCCCCAACGCCGCGCCCGCCGCCAGCGCGGCCGTGTACACGCCGGTGATCAGACCGACCTTGCCCGGGAAGGAATCCTTGACGACCACCGGGATCAGCACGTTGCAGACCGCGACCCCGGCGCAGGCGACGAACGTGCCGCCCAGCACCACCGCCGGTCCGTCGACCACGCGGAGCACCAGCCCGGCGGTCAGCACCACGAGGGAGAGCGCGACCGCGCGGGCCATCCCCAGCCGCCGGCCGAGCCAGGGGGCCAGGAACGCGGCGAACCCGAAGCACAGCGTCGGTACCGCCGTCAGCACGGACGTCCACGCCGTGGACACCCCCAGCGACGTCCGCACGTCGCCCAGCACCGAGGCCAGGCTGGTGACCGCCGGACGCAGGTTGGCGGCGGCGAGCGCTACGCCGATCGCCAACAGGGTGCTGCCGACCAGGGCAACTTGGCGGTTCCGCACCACCGGAGCAGCAGGACTACCAGAAGGATGGACCGCGATCGTCGCGTTGGCACTGGCATCAGTGGCAATGTGAACCATCGGTGTCCGGTCTGGCTGGGTCTGCTGGGTCGTCACCGGATTACTATTACAGACATAGGATGTTCGGATGAAAGGATGACGCTGTGCCGTTGGCCACTACCCGACGGGCCGGACTCGTCGACCAGGTGATCGACCAGATGAGGGACGCGATCGCCGGCGGCGAATGGCCGGTCGGCCAGCGCATCCCGCCGGAACCGGAGCTCGTCACCGCGCTCGGCGTGGGCCGCAACACCGTGCGGGAGGCGGTGCGCGCGCTGTCCCACGCCGGTCTGCTGGAGGTCCGCCAGGGCGACGGCACGTTCGTGCGCGCCACCAGCGAACTGTCCGGCGCGGTGCGCCGGCTGTGCGGCAGCGAGCTGCGCGACGTGCTCCAAGTGCGCCGCACGCTCGAAGTCGAGGGCGCACGCCTGGCCGCCGCCCAGCGCACCGACGACGAACTGCGCCGACTGGAGGCGCTGCTCGCGGAACGCGACGCGGCCCTCGCCGACAAGGACTGGGAACGCCTGGTGGAGCGCGACGCCGCGTTCCACGTGCTGCTCGTGCAGTGCTCGCACAACACCTTGCTGGCCGAGCTCTACCAAGGGCTCACCGAGGCCGTCCGGGCGAGCATCACGGCGACCGTCGACACCGACCACGAGGACGACCAGGTCTCCCACGGCGGCCTGCTCGACGCCGTCCGGGACCGCGACCCCGCACGAGCCGCGGCCGAGGCCGGCGGCTTCCTGGAGGAACTGCTGGAGCGGCACACAGACCGCTGACCGAACCGCACCCACCCGCACGAACCCACCACCGCCGACAAGCGGCCTGACGCAGGGCGGGGACCTCCCACGGCGGCGGAAGTGCCTTGGGAGGTCCCCTGGTGTGCGGCCTGCGAAACGGCCGGGTGATCAGCCGTTCCACCCGGAAGTCGTCACACCGCCCCCGGTCGCAACAGCCCGATGCGCGATCGTTACTCACGCGGTCGAACGTTCATCCCAACAGCCGCGCAACGCCGCCAGCGTCGCCACCACCGCCGGTCGCCGACCGGCCTGCGTGCGCCACATCGCGTACACCCGCCGCGTGGGGGTCGGCGTGAACGCCACCGCCCGCACTCCGGCGGGCAGCCCCCCGCGTCCCAGCCGGGGCAGCAGCGCCACCCCCACCCCGCGCTCCAGCAGGGCGAGCTGCGTCTCGTACTCCCCGATCCGGAAGACGAGGTCGGGTTCCATCCCCGCCGCCCGGAACGTGTTCACCAGCCAGTCGTGGCAGATCGTGCCCTCGGGCTGGCAGATCCACCGCTCCCCGGCCAGGTCTTCCGGCACCACCGACTCCCGGCCCGCCAGCGGGTGCCCGACCGGCAGCAGCACGTCGGCGAAGTCCTCGCCCAGCCGCGCCCGGGACAACCCGTCCAGCACGGTCAGCGGCGCGTTGTCCCAGTCGTGGGTCACCGCCAGGTCCAGCTCGCCGCGCGCCACCGCCCCCATCGCCGGCGGCGGGTCCAGTTCCACCAGCCGCACGTCCAGCGCCGGGTGGTCGCGCGCCAGCGCCACGAGGACGGCCGGCAGCAAGCCTCGCGCCGCCGTGGCGAACGCGCCGATCCGCAGCTCGCCCACCGCCGCACCGCGCTGTTCCTCCAACTCGACCTCGGCGTGCTCGACCAGCCGCAACACCTGGTCGGCGGTCGCCGCCAGCAGGTGCGCCGCGTCGGTCAGCGCGATGCCCCGGCCCCGTCGTTCCAGCAGCGTGGTGCGGGTCTCGCGTTCGAGCTTGGCGATCTGCTGGGACACCGCCGAGGGCGTGTAGCCGAGCGCGGTGGCCGCCGCGCCGACCGAGCCGTGCCGGGCCACCGCGTGCAGGGCCCGCAACCTGCCGAGATCGAGCATGACCCCACCATAGTGTAGCGCTCCTTAACTCATAGCTTCAGAAGCAATCGCTGGTGCTAAACGGTTCCACCGCCAAGACTCGGGAGTGTGAAACCCAGCCACGCCGCGCTCGCGGTGCTCACCACCACCATCTGGGGCATCAACTTCGTCGTGATCAAGGTCGGCCTGGACGAGTTCCCACCGCTGCTGTTCTCCTCGTTGCGGTTCCTCGCGGCGGCCGTGCCCGCGCTGTGGTTCGTCGGCAGGCCGCGCGTGGCGTGGAAGTGGGTGGTCGCGGTCGCCTTCGCGCTCGGCGTCGCCAAGTTCGGCCTGCTCTTCCTGGGCATGGGCGCGGGGATGCCCGCCGGGTTGTCGTCCCTGGTGCTCCAGAGCCAGGTCGTGTTCACGATCGCCTTCGCGACGGTGCTGCTCAAGGAACGGCCGCGCCCGGTGCAACTGGTCGGCATGGGCGTCGCCGCCACCGGGATCGTGCTGATCGCGCTGGACTACGGCCTCACCAGCCCGCTGTCCGCGCTGCTGCTGGTCGTGCTGGGCGCGATCGCCTGGGGTCTGTCCAACGTGGCCACCCGCTACGCCAAGCCGCCGGACGCGCTGAGCTTCATCGTCTGGGTGAGCGCGGTGGCGACCCTGCCGCTGCTGGCCCTGTCCGCGATCTTCGAGGGCCCGACCGCGATCGTCGACGCGCTGAGCGGTGCCACCTGGGCCGGCGTCACGTCCCTGCTGTTCGTCGCGTGGGTCTCGACGCTCTTCGGCTTCGGCGTGTGGGGCTTCCTGCTGCGCGAGCACAACGCGAGCACGGTGGTCCCGTTCGCCCTGCTGGTCCCGGTGGCGGGCATGTTCTCCGGCTGGCTGTTCCTGGACGAGCAGGTCTCCCCGGTCCGCCTGGGCGCGGCGGCGCTGGTAATCATCGGCATGGCGGCGGCCACCATCCACACACCCGCACCGCGCCCGCTCCCGGACCAGGTCCCGTTGTCGGTCCCGTGACCGACGGCTCCCCACACCCGGGATCGTCACCGGAACGTGCGGCAAAATCACCCACAAGAGCCTAATTCCCTTGCCCGAACCGGTGATTGACGGATGATCACGCTTGCGCTGGGGTGGGTCGGTGGAGCATCGGGTGCTGTCGCCGAGGACGATCGCCGGCTGGGGCATCGGACTGCTCGTGCTCGCCGCCGGGTCGATCGTGCTGCTGCTGGCCACCCTCGGGTCCGGCGCGCCGGAGGACGGCGTGCGGCTGGACGTCGTCCGCACGGCGTCCAGCCTCGTGCTCGGCGCGGGCGGCGCGGCGGCGCTGCTGCTGACGGCGCGCCGACAGCGGTCCACCGAGCTCGACCTGGCGCAGAAGGACCACGACGCCACCGAGCGGCGGGTCACCGAGCTGTACGGGAAGGCCGCCGACCAGTTGGGCAGCGACAAGGCCCCGGTCCGGCTGGCCGGGCTCTACGCGCTGGAGCGGCTCGCGCAGGACAACCCGGCGCACCGGCAGACCATCGTGCACCTGGTGTGCGCCTACCTGCGGATGCCGTTCACGCCGCCGCCGGGACTGCGCACGCGCGGCCCCGGACCCCGGGACACCGCGCGGTTCCAGGAGCAGGAGGTGCGGCAGACCGCGCTGACCCTGCTCACCGGCCACCTGCGGCCGGACCGGCCGGACGTGTTCTGGTCGGACGTCTCGCTGGACCTGTCGCACGCCACGCTCGTGAAGCTGACGCTGACCCACGCCGAGGTCCGCCGGGCGGCGTTCGTGGGCACCACGTTCGTCGGGCCGGCCACGTTCCGCGGCACGGAATTCGTCGATCACGCGGACTTCCGGGAGGCACAATTCCGCGGTCTCGCGGATTTCCGCCGGGTCGGCTTCGGCGAATCGGTGTTCCGGGGCGCGTGTTTTTCCGGTGAGACGGATTTCGGCGTGCACACCCCGGCGTCCCTGGCCGGAGCCCGAGCCAAGGCCGTTGACCTGCGGCGCAAGTGGCCGAACGGGTGGTCGGAACAGCCCGGCGAGGACGGCTGGACCGTTCTCGTGCGCGAGTCGTAGCGAGCATCGACCGAGCGGAGTACGTATCTCCGGCGGTCCCGGCGGTACGTTCACTCCAGTGCCTACTGGTGAGTGGAGGTGTGCCGTGCAGCAGTGGATCGAGTGCATGGCCCCCCACCTGTCCGCGTGCGTGGCAGTCCCGTAACGGGATCTGCCCCGGCGGATTTCCCCGTGGGTTCCCCAGTGGATTCCCTGGCGGGCTTCCGAACGGACTCCCCGAGTTCCGATGGGCCGCGTTCGCGGCCACCGGGCCCACGCCGGCGAGCGGCAATGCCGACTTGGCGGTCGAACGGACGCCTGCCGCGTCCCCGGTGGCCGATGATCCGGACCCGACGGCGACCGACCGGTGCACCCGCGTGACTTGGTGGTCACGCGCACCGGACGACGCCTGCCGGTCACGCGATCCGCGATCCGACCACCGGACCGGGCACCGGCACGCCCCCAGCACCCGCCCCGGCGCTCCGGGGTCAGGTGATCGGCGGCGCGCCGCCCGGTGGCACGACCGGCAGCCCCGCCGGCGCGCCCCGCTCCACCAGCGCGCGCACCGCCGTCAGGTCCAGGTGCTCGGTGACCAGGTCGCCCAGCAGGTCGAGCTGCGCCTCCCGCTGCCCGGCGAAGTCGGTGTCCGGCGCGGGCCGGAAGCCGTCCCGCCCCGCGTGCCCGGCCGCCCACCGCAGGAACGCCCGGCGGAACGCGTCGTTCTCCAGCAGGCCGTGCCAGTGGGTGCCCGCCACGCGTCCGGCCAGCACGCCCTCCGGCGTGCCGTCCGGCAGCACCACCAACCCGTCACCGCTTCGCCGCACGACCTGCCCGTGGTGGATCTCGTAGCCGCGCACCGGCTCCCCGAGCGCCGAGCCGTGCGGGCGGTGCAGGGTCTTCGCCGCCGCGAAGCGGAAGTCGACGTCCAGCAGGCCCAGCCCCGCGACCACGCCGGCCCGCGACTCGACCTCGTCCTCGATCCGCCCGCCGAGCATCTGGAACCCGCCGCAGATCCCCAGCACCGGGCCGTCGTGGCGGATGATCGCGTCGGCCAGCCCGGTCGCGCGCAACCAGGCCAGGTCCGCCGCGGTCGCCTTCGAGCCGGGCAGCACGACCAGGTCCGCGTCGGCCAGCCGGGACGGCTCGGTGACGAACCGCACCGACACGCCCGGCTCGGCCGCCAGCGCCTCGACGTCGGTCGCGTTGGAGATCCTCGGCAGCCGGACCACCGCCACCCGCAGCCACTGGTCACCGCGCGGCGGCGAGGGCCGGCCGATCACGCCGTCGGCCGCGTAGGACAGCGAGTCCTCGGCGTCCAGCCACAGCTCCTCGCGCCACGGCAGCACGCCGAGCACCGGCCGCCCGGTGAGCTCGTGCAACTGCCGCAGGCCGGGTTCCAGCAGCGCCGGGTCACCCCGGAACTTGTTCACCACGAACCCGGCCACCAACGCCTGGTCCGCCGGGTCGAGCAGGGCCACGGTCCCGAACAGGTGCGCGAACACCCCGCCCCGGTCGATGTCGCCGACCACCAGCACCGGCAGGTCGGCGGCGCGGGCCAGGCCCATGTTGGCGATGTCGTTCGCGCGGAGGTTGATCTCGGCGGGCGAACCCGCCCCCTCGCACACCACGACCTCGAAATCCCGTCGCAGCTCGTCCAACGTGGACAGCACGGTGGTCATCAGCGACGCCTTGCGGTCCCGGTAGGACAGCGCGGACACCTCGCCCACCGCCCGTCCCAGCACCACCACCTGCGACGTGCGGTCACCGCCCGGCTTGAGCAGCACCGGGTTGAACCGCACGCTCGGCTCCAGCCCGCTCGCCGCGGCCTGCACCGCCTGCGCCCGGCCGATCTCGCCGCCGTCCGCGGTGACCACCGAGTTGTTCGACATGTTCTGGGCCTTGAACGGGGCCACCCGGACACCTTCCCGGGCCAACCAGCGGCACAGCCCCGCCACGAGCACGCTCTTGCCCGCGTCCGAGGTCGTCCCGGCGATCAACAACGCACCGCCCACCGTCCGCAAAACCCCCTCGTTGTCGGTCCCGGCTGACATCATCCACGTCATGGACTCCGCCCCCGCCACCACGGTCCTGGTGCACAGCCCCTACCTGGGTCCGGCGAGCCTCCGGCCGCTGGCCGACGAGCTCGACGCGCTCGGCCGGCCGGTGCTGCTGCTGGACGTGCGGGTCACGGTGAACGCCGCGCCCGTCCACCAGCGGTTGATCGGCGGGTTCGCGGACGCCGTGGAGGACTCCCTGGTCGAGGGCGAGCTGGTGCTGGTCGGGCACAGCGGGGCCGGCCCGCTGCTGCCCGCGTTCGCGGACGCCCTGGAGACCCCGGTCACCGGTCTGGTGTTCCTGGACGCGGACCTGCCCGCACCTGGCCGGAGCTGGCGCGACGACGCGCCGGACGACCGGATGGCGCACCTGAAGTCGATCTCGCGGGGCGGTCTGATGCCCCGCTGGGACCGGTGGTACGCGCCGGAGGAGCTGTCCGCGATGGTGCCGGACGTGCGCCTGCTGGAGGAGATCGTCGGCGAGGAGCCGGAGGTGCCGCTGGCCTTCCTCAAGGAGCCCCGGCCCACCGTGGCGTGGACCGGGCCGTGCGGGTACCTGCGGCTCAGCGACGCCTACCGCCGGCCGTTCGCCACCGCCCGCGACCTGGGCTGGCCGGTGCGCGAACTGGACAGCCACCACCTGGCGGCGGCGTCCGAGCCGGCCTCGGTCGCGGGCCCGCTGGCGGAGCTGGTGGCCGAGCTCAGCACACGGTGAGGATCTCCGAGCCGCTGTCGGTGACGACGATGGTGTGCTCGAACTGGGCGGTCCAGCTCTTGTCGCGGGTGGTGACGGTCCAGCCGTCCTCCCACACGTCGTGCTCGATGCCGCCGAGCGTGATCATCGGCTCGATGGTGAACGTCATGCCGGGCTCGATCAGGGTCGGCACGTGCGGCGCGTCGTAGTGCAGCACGACCAGCCCGCTGTGGAACGTCCGCCCGATGCCGTGACCGGTGAAGTCGCGCACGACGCCGTAGCCGAACCGGTTCGCGTAGGCCTCGATGACCCGACCCACCACGTTGAGCTGCCGGCCGGGCTTGACCGCCTTGATGGCCCGCATGGTGGCCTCGTGGGTGCGCTCGACGAGGAGCCGGACGTCCTCGGCCACGTCCCCGGCGAGGAAGGTGCCGTTCGTGTCGCCGTGCACCCCACCGATGAACGCGGTGACGTCGATGTTCACGATGTCGCCGTCCTGGACGACGGTCGAGTCCGGGATGCCGTGGCAGATGACCTCGTTCAACGAGGTGCAGCAGGACTTGGGGAAGCCCCGGTAGCCGAGGGTCGACGGGTACGCGCCGTGGTCGCACAGGAACTCGTGCGCGACGGCGTCGATCTCGTCGGTGGTCACCCCGGGCACGACGACCTTGCCGGCCTCCTGGAGCGCCTGGGCGGCCAACCGCCCGGCCACCCTCATGGCCTCGATGACCTCGGGCGGCTGCACCCACGGGTCGGTGTTGCGCCGGGGTTCCTTCCGATCCACGTACTCGGGCCGCTCGATTTCGGCGGGCACCGGTCGACGCGGGGATAGTTCACCTGGCTCCAGGGCGGCACGCACGGACATGCCCGACACATTACGGCTCACCGTGACTCCGCATGCGCGGTGTGCCCGCATTGTGGCCGGCCGGACGTCCCGGGGGACGCGGCAGGCGCGGCGACCTCCCCGGTGTTCGCCCGTTCGGAGTTACCCGAGCGCGCCGAGGAACCGGGCCGACGCGTCGACCGCCGGTGCCGAGGAGTTGGTGCCCAGGAGCAGGGTCGCGAACGCGACGTCGCCTCGGTACCCGACGAACCAGCCGTGCGAGTTCGTGCCGTCCCCGAACTGGGCCGTGCCGGTCTTGCCCCGCACGTCCCCGAAGGGCCGCAACTGCGGCGCGGTGCCCGATTCGACCACCTCGCGCATCATCGCCCGCAGCGGCTCCAGCACCGCCGGCGTCGGCGCGGCCGGCTGGTGCCCGACCTTCGTCTCACGACCCCGCAGCACCACCGGCGTCGGCATCGAGCCCTTCGCCACGGTCGCCGCCACCAGCGCCATCCCGAACGGACTGGCCAGCAGCTTGCCCTGGCCGAAGCCGTCCTCGGCGCGCTCCACCACGTCCGTCGCGGGCGGCACCGAGCCGGTGATCGTGGTGATCGCCGGGATCTCGAAGTCGACGCCCAGGCCGAACTTGTCCGCCTGTCTGGTCAGCGCGTCGGCGGGCAGCCCGGCGGCGATCTGCGCGAACGTCGTGTTGCAGGAGAACGCGAACGCGGAGTGCAGCGGGATGGTGCCCTTGTCGAAGTCGTGGTCGTTGGGCACGATCCGCCGCCCGTCGATGGTCATCCGCCCCGGGCAGGGCTGCGGGGAGTCGGCGGGGGTCCCGCCCTCCAGCGCCGCCGCCGCGGTGATGATCTTGAACGTGGAGCCCGGCGGGAAGCGCCCGGTCAACGCGATCGCGCCCTGCTCGTCGGCGGGCTTGTTCTGCGCCACCGCCAGCACCTCGCCGGTGGACGCGGCCAGCGCCACCAGCATCGCGGGCTCGGCGATCGGCTCCAGCGCGTCTTCCGCCGCCGTCTGCGCGGTCCGGCTGATCCCGGTCTGGATGGCCTGCGCCGGCTCGGCCGCGACGTCGTGCAGGTCCTCCACCTCGGTGCCGGCCGCGTTCACGGTGTAGATCCGCAGCCCGGACCGGCCCGAGATCTCCTCCTCGACGGCCTTGCGCACGGCCGGCAGCAGTTGCGACCCGAAGTCCCGCGCGGGCGCGAGCAACGACGTCCGGGTGGTGAACCGCACGCCCGGCAGCTCGTAGATCGCGGCCTTCACCGACTGGTAGTCGGCGTCCCGCAGCGCGGCCACCTGGTAGACCTGCCCGGCGGGCAGCTTCGCCACGCCGTCGGCGATGGACGCGGCGGTGATGGCCGGCTCGATCCGCCCCAGCGCGCCGGCCAGCGCGCCCGCGACCGCCGGCAGGTCACCGGCCTGCGCCGGGTCGAGCAGGACCGACACCACCTGTTCGGGCGAGAGCAGCGCCACGCCGTCGCGGTCCAGCACAGGCGCGAGGGCCGGTTCGACCACCGTCGAGCCGATCGACTGCTGCGCGGCCAGTTTCGGGTGCACGAGCGAAGGTGCCCAGTGCACCTTCCAGGTGTCCTCCTCGCGCCGGAGGTCGAACTTCGTGTCGTAGGACCACACCCGGTCGTGCCCGAGGTCCCACTCCAGCTTCGCCGTCGCGTCCGCCGTCGACGACTCCCCGGCCGAGCGCACCTGCTGCACCGAAGCCCGGACGGCGGCCGGCTTCAGCACCTCGCGCACCTTGTCGAGCAGCTCCTCGGCCTTGCCCGGGTCGTCGGTCAACGCCGCCGCGCCGCCGACGTCACCGCCCGCGACCTTGCCGAGGAAGTCCCCCGCGACCTGGTCGGGCCCCGGCCGGGACGAGAAGAGCCCGCACCCACCGAGCACCAGCAGCAGGACGACGGCCAAGGCGGTCTTCCGAAGCATCACGGTGCGAGTATGCCCAACCACTAGAACAGCACGGTCGCGTACTGCCCCACCTGGGAGAAGCCGATCTTGCGGTACGCGGCCTTCGCGACGTCGTTGTAGCTGTTCACGTACAGTGACGCCGTCCGGCCCAGACCGCGCACCAGGCGCTCCGCCACGGCGGCCGTCCCGGTGGTCCCGATGCCGTGCCCGCGCCGGTCCGGTCGCACCCAGACGCCCTGGATCTGCCCGACCTCGCCCGACATCGCGCCGATCTCGGCCTTGAACACCACGTCGCCACCCTCGAACCGGGCGAACGCCCGCCCGCCGGCGATCAACTCGGCCACCCGGGCCCGGTAGGAGGCACCGCCGTCGTCCGCGCACGGGTCGACCCCGACCTCTTCGACGAACATGGCTATCGCCGCGGGCAGGTACCGGTCCAACTCGTCCGGGCGCACCGGCCGCACCAACGGGTCGGCCGCCACGGAGGGACTGCCGCCCAACGCCATCAGCGGTTGGTCGCCGCGCACCTCGCGCGCCGGGCCCCAGTCCGGGGCCAGCTCCTCCCACAGGCCGAGCACCTGCTCGGAGGGCCCGACCAGGGAGGAGCACATCCGCCCACGCCGCCGGGCCCGGTCCGCGAAGCCGCGCAGGGCGGAGGCGTTGCCGGCCAGCGGGATCAGGTTGGGCCCGGCGAAGCACAGGGCGTCCACCCGCCCGCCGCGCAGCGAGCGGTGGTCGTAGGCCCACACCTCGCCACCCAGCCGCCACGGGTCCAACCCGGCCACTTCGACGCGCGCGGCCACCATGCACGAGGCCACCGGGTCGTTCGCCAGCACCGCGAGGACCTCGTTCAGGTCCCGCTCGTCCAGGAGCCGCGCACCGGCCAGCCTCAACACGGTTCAAGCCTGCCAGACAGAACGCATTCCACGCGCGTCAGCCACCCGCTCAGCTCAGCCGGCGGCGATCACCCAACCGACGGTAGTCCGTTCGCCACCCAACCGACGGTAACCCCGCACCACTCAGCCGACAGCACACACCCATCGGCTCAGCCGACGGTCACCACCGGCTCCCCGCCACCCTCGACAGCCTCACCCATCTCCTCGGCGAGCCGCATGGCCTCTTCGATCAACGTCTCCACGATCTGGTGCTCGGGCACGGTCTTGATGACCTTGCCCTTGACGAAGATCTGGCCCTTGCCGTTGCCCGAGGCGACACCCAGGTCGGCTTCACGCGCCTCCCCCGGCCCGTTCACCACGCAGCCCATGACGGCCACGCGCAGCGGCACCTCCATGCCCTCCAGGCCGGCCGTGACCTGCTCCGCGAGCGTGTACACGTCCACCTGGGCCCGACCGCACGACGGGCACGACACGATCTCCAACTTCCGGGGCCGCAGGTTGAGCGACTGGAGGATCTGGTGGCCGACCTTCACCTCCTCCACCGGAGGAGCCGACAGCGAGACCCGGATCGTGTCCCCGATCCCCTGCCGCAACAGCGCGCCGAACGCCACCGCCGACTTGATCGTCCCCTGGAACGCCGGACCGGCCTCGGTCACGCCCAGGTGCAACGGGTAGTCGCACTGCTCGGCCAGCAGCTCGTACGCCCGCACCATCACCACGGGGTCGTTGTGCTTCACCGAGATCTTCAGGTCGTGGAAGTCGTGCTCGGCGAACAACGACGCCTCCCACAGCGCCGACTCCGCCAACGCCTCCGGTGTCGCCTTCCCGTACTTCGCCATCAACCGAGGATCCAACGACCCCGCGTTGACCCCGATCCGGATCGGGGTCCCCCGGTCCCGCGCCGCCGCCGCGATCTCGCGCACCTTGTCGTCGAACTTCTTGATGTTGCCCGGGTTCACCCGGACCGCCGCGCACCCCGCCTCGATCGCCGCGAACACGTACTTCGGCTGGAAGTGGATGTCCGCGATCACCGGGATCTGCGACTTCCGCGCGATCGCCGACAACGCGTCCGCGTCGTCCTGGGACGGACACGCCACCCGCACGATGTCGCAACCCGCCGCCGTCAACTCCGCGATCTGCTGCAACGTCGCGTTGACGTCCGCCGTCACCGTCGTCGTCATCGACTGGACCGACACCGGGAACTCGCTGCCCACGCCCACCGACCCGACCATCAACTGCCGGGTCTTGCGCCGCTCGGACAACACGGGAGGCGGCAATGCCGGAATCCCGAGCATCACGCCGTCACTCATGAAAAAACACCTCTCACCGTCGCGAGGATCACTGGAGCCGGATGGGGTTCACGATGTCCGCGGTCACCGTCAGCAGCGTCACCGCGCCACCGACGAAGATCACGAAGTAGGTCAGCGGCAGCAGCCGCAGGTAGTTGACCGGCGCGCCGGCGGGCATCCCGCGCAGCTTCCGAATCCAGTTTCGCACCCGTTCGTACAGGTTGACGGCGATGTGACCACCGTCAAGCGGCAGCAGGGGCAGGAGGTTGAACACGCCGACGAAGAAGTTCAGCCCGGCCAGCATCAGCCAGAAGAACGGCCACAGCCCCCGCTCGACGGCCTCGCCGCCCAGCCGCGACGCACCGACCACGCTGACCGGCGACTCGATGTCCCGCTCCGCACCGCCGATGGCCTTGACGACGGCCGGGATCTTCTCCGGGAACTTCAGCAGGCCCTTCCACGTGTTCTCGAACATGTCGCCGGTGTACGAAACAGCGGCTCCGACGCCGGTGATCGCGTTGTACTCGAACTCCCGCTGCTGCACGACGCCGATGGCACCGACCTCCCGCGTGTACTTCGAGCCGTCGGTCCGCTGGTACTCACGGTCGACCCGGGCCACGTCCACCGTGAGCGTCAGCGTCTGGTCGCCGCGCCGGACGGTGAAGTCGGTGGTGCCGAACCGGTCGCGGGTCGATTTGAGGACCTCGGCCCAGGTGGGCGTGGCCACCCCGCCGACCGCGGTGATCTCGTCACCGGGCCGGAACCCGGCCTGCCCGGCCGGCGACGTGTCACCGGGGGCGCAGTCCGGCTTGCCGACGCTCTGCACGCACGGCGCGACCTCCTCGATGACCGCCGTGTTGCGCAGGTTGGGCATCCCGATGAAGACGGCCATCAAGTACAGGATGAGGAAGCCGAGGATGAAGTGCGTGACGGAGCCCGCGCTCAGCACGACGACCCGCTTCCACGTCTTCTGCCGGTAGAAGGCGCGGTGCTGGTCCTCGGGGCGCACCTCGTCCAGCGCGGTCATGCCGGTGATCTCGCAGAACCCGCCGGCCGGGATCGCCTTCAGCCCGTACTCGGTCTCGCCGCGCCGGAACGACCAGATCTTCGGCCCGAACCCGATGAAGTACCGGGTCACCTTCATGCCGAACATCTTCGCGGTGGCCAGGTGGCCCAGTTCGTGCAGCGCGATCGAGATCCCGATCAAGAGGGCGAAGAGCAGGATGCCCAGGAAGAAGACCACGGTTCAGACCTTTCCAGACCCCACCGAAGTGGCCACGAGTTCCCGCGCCCGCGTCCGGGCCCAATCTTCGGCGGCGAGCACCTCGGCGACGTCAGAGGGCTCGCGAGCCCACCCGCCCGCTTCCGCCAGCACCCGCTCCACCGTGTCCACGATGGACGTGAAAGACGTGCCACCGCCGAGGAACACCGCGACGGCCTCCTCGTTGGCGGCGTTGTAGACGGCGGGCAGGCAGCCCCCGCCGGAGCCCGCCTCCCGGGCCAGCCGGACCGCGGGGAAGACGGAGTCGTCCAGCGGTTCGAAGGTCCAGGCGGTCGGTGCCTCGAAGGTACACGCGGCAGCCGCGCCGGGGACCCGCTCCGGCCAGCCCAGGGCCAGCGCGATCGGCAGCCGCATGTCCGGCGGGCTGGCCTGCGCGAGCGTGGAGCCGTCCGCGAAGGTCACCATCGAGTGGATGACCGACTGGGGGTGCACCACCACGTCGATCCGCGCGTAGGGGACGTCGAACAGGAGGTGCGCCTCGATCAGCTCCAACCCCTTGTTGACCAGGGTCGCGGAGTTGACGGTGATGACCGGGCCCATGGACCAGGTCGGGTGCGCCATCGCCTGGGCCGCCGTGACCCCGGCCAGTTCGGCCCGCGACCGCCCCCGGAAGGGCCCGCCGGACGCCGTCAGCACCAGCCGCCCGACCTCGTCCCGCCGCCCGCCGCGCAGGCACTGCGCCAACGCCGAGTGCTCGGAGTCCACCGGCACGATCTGACCGGGCCGGGCCGCCTTGAGCACCAGCGGCCCGCCGGCGATCAGCGACTCCTTGTTCGCCAGCGCGAGCGTGGCCCCGCTCGCCAGGGCCCGCAGCGTCGGTTCCAGCCCGATCGACCCGGTGATCCCGTTCAGCACCACGTCGGCGGGCACCGCGTCGACCAGGTCCACCATCGCGGACGGCCCGGCGAAGATGCGGGGCAGCTTGAACTGCCCGGACGAGTACCCGCGCCGCTGCGCCTCGGCGTACAGCGCCAGGGTCACGTCCTCGACCGCCGTGGCCCTGGCGACGGCCACGGCGGAGACCCCGAACTCCACGGCCTGGGAGGCCAGCAGGGCGGGATCGGACCCGCCCGCGGCCAGCCCGACCACGGAGAAGCGCTCCCGGTTGGCGGCGACGACGTCGAGGGCCTGGGTACCAATCGACCCGGTGGACCCGAGGACCAGGACCGTACGTGGTGTGCTCATCACCAACCATTCTTCCGGAACCAACCTGATAGCCCACACAGCGGTACTCAGGTCACATAACGGTAACGCAGGAGTGGCTTGACCCAAACGTGGGCAACCCCTGATCAAGAGCCGCTACGGATTCCGCTCGTGACGGCCATCAGGAAGGAGACCCTTCGTGGGCATCTTGGGTTGGATCATCCTTGGCCTCATCGCAGGCGCCATCGCCAAGGCCATCATGCCTGGCCGCGACCCCGGTGGCATCATCATCACCATGCTGCTGGGCATTGTCGGCGCGATCGTCGGAGGGTTCATCGGCCAGGCGCTCTTCGGCACGGACATCAACACGTTCTTCAGCCTCAGCACCTGGCTACTGGCCATCCTCGGCTCGCTGGTCGTCCTGGGCATCTACCGCCTCGTGACCGGCAATCGAGCTCGCGCATAGCGCGTCCCCCCCGCGCTGCGCGACCACAAGCACCCCCGCCGACTTCCCCCCTGTCGGCGGGGGTGCTTTTACGCGTGAAACAGAGCACCGAGCGTCGTGTTCTCCCCGTACGGCCTGCGCACCGCGAACCGCGCTTGGTCAGGTGGTGCAAGCACACTTTCCGCTTGCACCACCTGACCAAGGGTGGTTGTCTCCGTCCAGGCCGTACGGGGAGAACACGACGCTTTTCCCTTCCCCTGGCGGCCTGCCCAGCGGCGAGCGTGGTCGTGAACGCGGCTCCCCCGCCTGCCCGCCCGCACACTTCCAGCCCCAAAACCGCAGCTAGACGCGGCCTCCGGCCCCCGACACCATCATCTCACGGGGTACCGACAGCCAGCCTCGCCGCACCCTTGGCTACGCCCTCAGCCATGCTCGCGACATCAACACTTCCGCACCGCCAAAAGCGCCCACACCACCTGGGCCGCACATCATCAGGGTGCCCACGCGACCCACCATTAGTGCATTTGCCGGAACGGCCCGAACACCCCTCGAACGTCCCTCGAACATTCCGCCAGGAAAACGACGCACGCCCCCTCGTCGCATTCCGGACAAAACTCCCCCGAGCCCGTCCGAATCGACTAAACGTCACCGTCTTCACATCACCCACCGCGATCAGAAAACGACCGCGGGTCACGCATTCACCCGGCCAAGCCGGCATCGCGGGCCAACAACGCGGCCTGCACCCGGTTCGTCAATCCCAACTTCGCCAGCAACCGGCTCACGTAGGTCTTCACAGTTGCCTCACTCATGTGCAGCCGCTGCCCCACATCCGCGTTGGACATGCCGAGCCCCAGCAGGGCGAGCACCTCCACCTCGCGCTCGGTCAGCCCGGCCACCTGCCGCATGGCCTCCTGCCGCCGGGGCTGACCGACTTCCGCGACCATCCCCACCACCCGGCTGGTGACCATGGGTGACAGGTACGCCTCGCCCAGGTGAACCGCCCGGACCGCTCGCAGCAGCTCTTCCGGCGCGGAATCCTTCAGCAGGAAGCCCGCCGCGCCGTCCGACAGCGCGCGCACGATGTTGTCGTCCTCGCCGAACGTGGTGAGCATCACCACGCGCACCGACGGTGCGACCGCCTTGAGCTCACGCGCCGCCGCCAGCCCGTCCAGCCGGGGCATCCGGATGTCGAGCACCGCCACGTCGATCCTCCGCTCCAGGGCGATCCGCACGGCCTCCCGGCCGTCCCCGGCCTCGGCCACGAGCTCGATGTCGTCGGCAGTGCCGAGAATCGCCTTGATGCCGGCCCGCATCAGCGGTTCGTCGTCGGCGATCAGTACCCGGATCAACGTCACGTCTCCTGCTGGTGGGAGTTCTTCTCGGCGAGCTTGCCGCCGGCGAAGCAGAACCGCACTACTTTGGTCATCTTCCGGGAGTACGGCTGGTCGTCGGCCACGAAGTACTCGCACGCCGTCCCGGCCGGTTCCCCCGGCGCGTCCGACTTGACGTCGCTGAGCAGCGGGTCCGCGCCGCTGGGCAACCGCGCCCGCACCGTCGACTCGTCCTCCCCCACCTGGATCGAGTCGTACAGCTCGGGCGACACGACCTTGGTGGTCGACTGGCTCCCCAGCCACGTGTAACCACCGACCACGGTGAGCACGACCACGCCCGCGAGCGCGATCGACCCGACCCCGGCCCACTTGCGGATGCCACCCGGCTTGGCCTGCTCGACGGGTTCGTCGTCGGCGGGTTCGTCGCCGGAGGCCGCGGTGTCCTCGTAGGGCAGCACGGCCGCGATCCGGAACCCGCCCGCGGGCAGCTCCCCGACGTGCAGCATCCCGCCCGCGAGCCGCACCCGCTCACCCAGCCCGATCAGCCCGAACCCGGCCCCCTTCGGTGCCTTGACCCGGGGCGGGTTGTTGCGCACCTCGACGACCAGCGCGTCCGGCTCGTACTTGACCGTCACCTGCACGCTCGCACCGGACGCGTGCTTGCTCGCGTTGGTCAACCCCTCCTGCGCGATCCGGTAGGCGGCGTGGCTGACCTTCGCGGGCAGCGGGCACGGCTGGCCGCCGCGCACCAGGCTGACCCGCACCCCGGCCCGCCGCGCGCCCTCCACCAGCTCGTCGATCGCGTCGACGGTCCGCCGCACCTGGTCCTCGTCGGGTTCGTCGCGCCGCAGCACGCCGATCACCCCGCGCAGCTCCTCCATCGCGGTCAGCGCGGCGCTGCGCAGCACCTGCACCGCTTCGCGCTGGCTCTCCCCCAGGCCGGGGTCCAGCGACAACGCGCCGGCGTGCACGGAGATCAGGCTCAGCCGGTGCCCCAGGCTGTCGTGCATGTCCTGCGCGATCCGGTTCCGCTCGCGCAGCCGCACCTGCCGGGACACCATCTTCCGCTCCCGCACCATGGTGTCCTCGCGGTCCTGCAACGCCGCGACCAGCGCGTTCCGCTGCGCCGTGTACCGGCCGACCAGGAACGGCAACGCCACCACCATGCCGTACACGGTGAACATGACCCACGTCCCCAGCGTCCCGGTCAGCCCCGATGCGCTGCCGCTCCACGCGAGCATGTTCACCGCGAGCCCCAGCGCCGCCGTGATCAGCGACCGCTGCCACGACACGATCCGGTAGCCGGACGCGTAGGACAGCATCAGGATCGTGGCGACCCCGCCCTGCTCGATGCTGAACACCACCCAGATCCCGAGCAGCAGCGCGATCGCCGGGAACATCAGCCGCAGCAGGAAGATCCCGACGAACGCGGCACCCATCCCGATCAGCCGCCACGCGGAGGCGGGCTCGTCGCTGGCGATGAAGCCGGGGAAGACGTCCAACAGGATGATGGCGACGATCGCCACCACCTCGCGCCCGATCCGCCACGGCGTCAGCGCGCGGAGGCGTTCGGCGTGGGTGCGGAGGAACGCGGCGGGCACCGTCCGGATGTCCGCGACTTCCGGTCGTAGCCGCTGCACAACAGACGTCACACAGGACAACGTTAAAGATCCTCCTCGCGCCGGTCCGCGTTCATTGGTCGCGAATCGACTCGACGAAAGTTGACGAAACGGGCACCTACCAGCGCACAGTC
Organism: Actinosynnema sp. NPDC023587; assembly: GCF_040640215.1. Taxonomy (NCBI): domain Bacteria; kingdom Bacillati; phylum Actinomycetota; class Actinomycetes; order Pseudonocardiales; family Pseudonocardiaceae; genus Actinosynnema; species Actinosynnema sp. NPDC023587. Next base: position 407,459 of record NZ_JBFABG010000004.1, read on the forward strand.
TCCCCCGGTCACCGGCCCGCACCCCCACCGGCCGCAGCAGAGCACCCCACCTCCCCCACCCCCGACGAGCGACCTCGGCACGCGCGACCAGCGTTTCAGGGGAGAGACCCAACGCCCGAACCCCCGACGCGACATTCACCGACGGACAAAACCACCCCCACCAAATCCACAGCCCGAATCATCACATCAACCGACTCTCCCCCGAACAAACCACGAATCCGCAAACCACACCGCCCGCCACAAACCCCCGGCACCGACAACTGCACCGACGACTACACCGACCTCCACTCAGACACCCGGCAGACACCCGGCAGACACCGCGACCGTCGGACCGTCCTCGCCACCGGCACCGCCCCCCACCAGCACCAGCCGCCCGATCCGAGCCGCCACCGGCCAAGCCCACCCCACCCCCGACCCCGCTCATGCCACCCGCCACGAATAACCGACTCCCCATTCCGCGACCGCCTCCACCTCACCCGGGACCAATTCGGGGAGCAGCACCGCCGAGCGCGCACGGAACCCGCACCGGAGACGTGCCGCGCACCTCACACCTCGCGCCCGACCGGGCGTGTGCGATGATTGCCACCGTTGGTGAACGGGATCGGGCAGGAAGGTCGTGCGGCTGTGTCTTCGTCCTCGGAACTGGACAAGCGTCCGGCGGTCGACACCCACGACGAGCCGTCGGCCGACTGGGGTTGGCACGGCTCCCTGCCCAAGGGCATGAAGATCGCCGGGTGGCTGTCCGTGCTGGCCACGTTCTCCCTGCTGATCGGCAACCACGAAGGCCGCACCGAGGACATCTGGGTGATCGCCTTCGGTGGCGGCATGGCGCTGCTGCTGATCTGGGACCAGGTGCGGAGCCGCACCTCCTGGCGCAAGCGCTAGTCCACGACCGAGCTGGAACCACGGCGCTCGTCCCCCTCGTGAGCGGGGCTGAGGCGTCTCGAAGTCGTGCGCGCACGTGGTCGCAGCGGGTGGCCGAGCGCGCATCACGGGTTGCGTGGGGCAGCCCCGACCCGGTGCCGGGCTCGATGTCCCGGTGCGGGAGACCCCACCGAAATCCCTCGTCGGAGTAAGTCGGATACAGCCGCTTTCCCACACAGTGAATGCCGGTTGCGCACAGTCGCGTACGACAGTTGGCTCAGTGTCGCGCAGCGCACACAATCCCTTGCTCTCCGTGAGAGGAAATACCCGCCATGTCCGTCACGGACGAACTACTGGCCCACAACGCCACCTACGCCGAGCAGTTCGCCGGCCCGCTGCCGCTGCCCCCGTCGAAGCACGTGGCCGTGCTGGCGTGCATGGACGCCCGCCTGGACGTCTACCGGGTGCTCGGTCTGAACGAGGGCGAGGCCCACGTCATCCGCAACGCGGGCGGCGTGGTGACCGAGGACGAGATCCGCTCGCTGGCGATCAGCCAGCGCCTGCTGGGGACCAAGGAGATCATCCTGATCCACCACACGGACTGCGGGATGCTCACGTTCACCGACGACGAGTTCAAGCGGGCGATCCAGGACGAGGTCGGCGTGAAACCGCCGTGGGCGGCCGAGGCGTTCAAGGACCTCGACGAGGACGTCCGCCAGTCCGTCGGCCGGATTCGGAACAGCCCGTACATCCCGCTGAAGGACTCGGTTCGCGGGTTCGTGTTCGACGTGGCCACCGGCAAGCTGGGCGAAGTGGTCTGACCGGGCGCGCGGCGTCCGTTCACCCGGCCGGGTGGACGGACGCGGCACGGCCGACTCGCGTCCCCGCCGGTCGGCCCACCAGCGGGTTCAGCCCTCGGCCGCCAACTGGCCGCACGCGGCGGCGATCTCCTGGCCCCGGGTGTCGCGGACCGTGCACGCCACACCCTGGTCGTTGACCCGGCGCACGAACTCCCGCTCGACGGGCTTCGGCGACGCGTCCCACTTCGACCCGGGGGTCGGGTTCAGCGGGATGACGTTCACGTGCACCAGTTGCCCGAGGTGGCGGCGCAGCAGCTTGCCGAGCATGTCGGCGCGCCACGGCTGGTCGTTGATGTCCCGGATCAGCGCGTACTCGATGGACACCCGCCGACCGGTGCGGTCCGCGTACCCGCGAGCGGCCTCCAGCACCTCGGCGACCTTCCAGCGCGTGTTGACCGGCACCAGCGTGTCGCGCAACTCGTCGTCCGGCGTGTGCAGCGACACCGCCAAGCGGACCTGGAGGTCCTCCTCGGTCATCTTCCGGATCGCGGGCACCAGCCCGACCGTCGACACCGTCACCGACCGCTGCGAGATGCCCAGGCCCGCCGGCGCGGGGTCACAGATCCGGTGCACCGCCTCGATCACGCGCTTGTAGTTGGCGAGCGGCTCGCCCATGCCCATGAACACGATGTTCGACAGCCGCCCGGGACCGCCGGGCAGCTCGCCGTCCCGCATGGTCGCGGCACCGCGGCGCACCTGGTCCACGATCTCCGCGGTCGACAGGTTCCGGGTCAGGCCGCCCTGGCCGGTCGCGCAGAACGGGCACGCCATGCCGCACCCGGCCTGCGACGAGATGCACAGCGTCGCCCGGTCCGGGTACCTCATCAGCACGGACTCGACCAGCGTGCCGTCGTGCGCGCGCAGCAGCGTCTTGCGGGTCGTGCCGGCGTCGGCCTCGACGCTGCGCAGCTCGGTCCACAGCGGCGGCATCAGGTCGGTGACCAGCTTCGCCCGCGCGTCGGCCGGGATGTCGGTCATCTCGGCCGGGTCGACGGTGAGCCGGCTGAAGTAGTGGTGGGAGAGCTGGGCGGCGCGGAACGGCTTCTCGCCCATCGCCGCCACGGCCTCTTTCCGCTGGTCGGCGGTGAGGTCGGCGAGGTGGCGCGGCGGCAGGCCGCGTTTGGGCGCGTCGAAGACGAGGGGGAGTGCAGTCATAGCGCCCTCCAGTGTCCCACGTCGGCGCGACCGGTCTCACCGTTGCATCGCGATGCGTTCCGATATATCGTCGACACGTCACAACCGGTCGATGAAGGAGTCAACGACATGATGTTCCACCACGAACACCACGGCAGGCACGACCGCCACCAGCGGGAACACGGTTTCGGCGACCCCCGGCGCGGCTTCGGCGGCGGCTTCGGGCCGTTCGGCGGGCCCCCGCCCCGCCCGCCGGACCCCCGGGACTTCCTCCCCGGCGGCCCGCGAGGGCGCGGCCGGCAGCGCAAGGGCAACGTCCGCGCGGCGGTCCTGACCCTGCTGGCCGAACGCCCCATGCACGGCTACGAGATGATCCAGGAGATCGGGCAGCGCACGGACGGCCTCTGGCGGCCCAGCCCCGGCTCGGTCTACCCGACGCTCCAACTGCTCGCCGACGAGGGACTGGTCTCCTCCACCGAGGAGTCCGGCGGCAAGAAGCTGTTCACGCTCACCGAGTCCGGTCAGGCCGAAGCGGCCAAGCTGGAGGGCGCGCCGCCGTGGCAGCAGGTCAACGACGAGGTCGACGGGCAGGCGGTGAAGCTGCGCACGGCGTCGCGGCACCTGGGCTCGGCGATGCAGCAGATGGCGCACGCGGGCACGCGTGAGCAGAAGACGCGGGCCGTCGAGGTCCTCAACGAGGCCCGGCGCAAGCTCTACGCCATCCTCGGCGAGCTCGACGTCGAAGAGGACACCGACGACGAGTGAGCTACCTGCGGCCGTGCACCAACGGCCGCACCAGCTCGTCGTACCCCGCCACTGCGGCAGCACAGATCCGCACTACGGCAGCACGAGGCCGGACGGCTTGCGCCGGGTGTGGAGCCGGTAGCCCACCTCGAACGACAGACCGGACGTCTGCGCGATCGCGCGCTCGGCGATCTTCGCGGAGAACTCGATGCGCAGCACCGCTTCCAGGTCCTTGCGCGTCTCGAAGCGCCACAGCGCGCGCACGCGGCGCAACGTGAAGCCGTGGTCCGCGAAGAACCCCTCCACGTCCCCGGGGTTGTAGCGGGGTTCATCGGCGCACAGCCACGGACCGTAAGGCTTCGCGGAGCCATCGAGGTCCACGATCGCGAGCATCCCGCCGGGCCGCAGAACGCGATCCGCTTCACGCATTCCAGGCTCACAGCCGGGTCCGAAGAAGTAGGCCGTGCGCGCGTGCACGAGATCAGCAGTGGCGTCGGACAACGGCAACCGCTGCGCCGGCCCGGCGACCACGGACGCGTTGGGCACGTCGGCGACGCGTTCCCGGGCCCGCCGCACCAACGGCGGGTGGGGCTCGACGCCGACCACCTGCCCGGCTCGTCGCGCGAACACCGGCAGGTGGAAACCGTCGCCGCAGCCCACGTCGACCACGTCCCGGCCGGTCCAGTCGCAGACCTCGCCGAGAGCGCGCCAGATCGCGCCGCCCACGTCCTGCGCGCGGTTCTCCACCTCGTAGACGTCCGGCCAGTGCCAGATGTTGGGGCTCGGCAGAACGTCGTCGGAACGCACGGCGGCCAGCGCGGCGCGGACGAATCCCTTCACGAATCAACCTTAGGGCCGTAGCGTGATCGTTCCCCCGGCGTGCAGGAGGTAATGCGGTGTCGATTGTCCCGAACTCTCCCGCTTTGGCCGAATTGCACCACGGCGCGCCCTGCTGGGTGGAGCTGCCGACCACGGACCAGCAAGCCACGATCGACTTCTACACCGGGCTGTTCGGCTGGACTTACGCCGACCTCGCGGGCCACACGGTCGCCGTGGTCAACGGCCTGCCGGTGGCCGAGATCCGCCCGGCGGACGGCGGCTTCGGGTGGACGCTCTACCTGAACACCCCGCACGCCCGCGCCACGGCCGAAAAAGCGTATTCGCTGGGCGGGCACGTGCTGCGCGAGCCGGACGAGGTGACCACGCTGATCGCGGACCCCACCGGCGGCGTGATCGGTTTCCGGCATGTGCCGCCGGACTGGCTCTTCGGCACGAACGGGCACGGCGCGTACGCGTGGGCCGAGCTGAACACCCGGGGCGGCGCGGCGGCCGACGAGTTCTTCCAGGAGCTGTGCGGCTTCGAGATCACCCAGATCGGCGACGGCCAGGCGGTCGACTACACGATCTGGGCGGTGCAGGGCGAGACCGTGCTGGGCCGCCAGCAGATGGGCCACGCGTTCCCGCCCGAGACCCCGGCGCACTGGATGGTCTACTTCACCGCCGACCCGGAGATCGGCGCGGACTCGGTCGCGTCCCGGGTGCTGGAGCTGGGCGGGCGGGTCACCATCGAGCCGTACGACAGCCCGTTCGGCCGGGTGACCGTGGTCGCCGACCACACCGGAGCGGCGTTCTCGGTGATCGACCCGACGCGCGTGGTCCCGCTGACGGAGGAGGAGACCGGCGCGGCCGTGGACGACCCGTACGACGACTGACCCCGGTCGCCCGGGGGTCCGATCAGGGCACGAAGGCGTGCAGCAGCAACCAGGACACCACGGCGGACGGCAGGAGCGAGTCCATCCGGTCCATCAGGCCGCCGTGACCGGGCAGCAGCGTGCCCATGTCCTTGAGCCCGAGGTCGCGCTTGATCAGCGACTCCACCAGGTCGCCGGTGGTGGCGGTGACCACCAACGCCGCACCGAACAGCACGCCTTGCCACCAGGTGCCGCCCAGCATCAGGCCGACGGTCAGCGCACCACCCGCCATGCCCGCGACCATCGAGCCCGCGAAGCCCTCCCAGGACTTCTTCGGGCTGATGGTCGGTGCCATCGGGTGCTTGCCGAAGAACACGCCCGCCGCGTACCCGCCGGTGTCCGAGAGCACCACGCCGATCAGGAACGCGAGCACGCGGAAAACGCCGTCCTCGGGGACCACCAGCAGCACCGCGAAGGACGCGAACACCGCCACGTAGACGACGGTGAAGATGGACGCGGTGACGTCCCGCAGGTAACCGGCCGGCCCGTCCTTGAGCCGCCAGATCAGGCACACCAGGACCGTCACCACGAACGCGGTGAGCATCCCGTCGCGACCGAACGGCCAGGCCAGCCACACCACCGCCTGACCGCCCAGCAGCACCGGCACCAGGACTACCTTGATGTCGCCGCCGCGCTTCAACGCGCCGGTCAACTCGTACACGGAGATCGCGACCGCGACCGCGACGATGCCGACGAACGTCTGGCGGACCGTGAACAGGGCGAACAGGATCACCGCGCCCAGGCCGACGCCGACGGCGATGGCCGCCCCGAGGTCCCGGCCCGCGCGCGACGCGCTCTTCCCGGCCGCGCCCTGTCCACCGCCGCCTGACACCTGTGCTCCTATCACGGCCGTCGACCGGCCAGGGAAACCACGCGACCGGTGATCCGACCGCACGACACCGACGCGACCAACGCGCCCCTCCGGACTCTCCGGCCGCGCGGGCCTAGACCTCCAGCAGCTCGATTTCCTTGTGCTTGACGAGCTCCTCGACCTGGGTCACGTAACGGTGCGTCACGTTCTCCAGTTCCTTCTCACCGCGAGAGCCGTCGTCCTCGCCCACCTCGCCGTCCTTCACCAGGCGGTCGAGCTCTTCCTTGGCCTTGCGGCGGATGTTGCGGATGGACACCTTCGCGTCCTCGCCCTTGGACTTGGCGACCTTCACCATCTCGCGCCGGCGCTCCTCGGAGAGCTGCGGGATCATCACGCGGATCACCGCGCCGTCGTTGCTGGGGTTCACCCCCAGGTCCGAGTCGCGGATGGCCTTCTCGACCGAGTTCAACTGCGAAGCGTCGTACGGCTTGACGACCGCCATCCGGGCTTCCGGGATGGCGACGCTGGCCAACTGGTTCAACGGGGTCGGTGAACCGTAGTACTCGACGACGATGCGGGAGAACATGGAAGGTGTGGCGCGGCCGGTGCGCACCGCCGCGAGGTCTTCCTTCGCCACGGTCACCGCTTTTTCCATCTTCTCCTCGGCGTCGAGGAGGGTCTCGTCGATCACGGCTTGACTCCCTTGGTGTGCGAGGTGCTGCTCGAATCCCAGCAGGTCTAGAAGGACGGGCGACCACCGGGGGTGCTCACCAGCGTGCCGATCTTCTCACCGCGCACGGCGCGCGCGATGTTCCCCTCGGTGAGCAGGTTGAACACCATGATCGGCATGTTGTTGTCCATGCACAGGCTGAACGCGGTCGCGTCGGCGACGTTCAGACCGCGTTCGAGGACTTCGCGGTGCGTGATGTTGTCGAACATCAGCGCGTCGGGGTCGGTCCTGGGGTCGGCGGTGTAGATGCCGTCGACCGCCTTCGCCATCAGCACCACCTCGCAGCCGATCTCCAGCGCCCGCTGCGCGGCCGTGGTGTCGGTGGAGAAGTACGGCATGCCGGCACCGCCGCCGAAGATCACCACGCGCCCCTTCTCCAGGTGGCGCATGGCCCGGCGCGGGATGTAGGACTCGGCGACCTGGCCCATCGTGATGGCGGTCTGCACGCGCGTCTCGATGCCGTGCTGGCGTTCCAAGAAGTCCTGCAACGCCAGGCAGTTCATGACGGTGCCGAGCATCCCCATGTAGTCGGCGCGGCTGCGGTCCATGCCGCGCTGCTGGAGCTCGGCACCCCGGAAGAAGTTGCCGCCACCGATCACCACGGCGACCTGGACACCTGTTCGGACGACCGCGGCGATCTGGCGGGAGACGTTCTGCACGACGTCGGGATCGACGCCCACGCCGCCACCGCCGAACATCTCGCCGCCGAGTTTGAGCATGACCCGGTGGTAACCGTGGCCTGGCTCGGCGTCTACCTCTGCGCTCACAGGTCCTCCTCTGGACACGGCAAGGGCGGGGTTGCATCCTTGCGCAACCCCGCCCTCACGCGAATCAGGCCTCGCCGACCTCGAACCGGGCGAAGCGGGTCACGACGACCCCGGCCTCGTCCAGCACAGCCTTGACGTTCTTCTTGGACTCGGTCACGGACGCCTGCTCCAGCAGGACGACGTCCTTGAAGAAGCCGTTCACCCGACCCTCGACGATCTTGGGCAGCGCCGCCTCGGGCTTGCCCTCCTCGCGCGAGGTCTCCTCGGCGATGCGGCGCTCGTTGGCGACCACGTCGGCCGGCACCTCGTCGCGGGTGAGGTAGCGGGGGCGCATCGCGGCGACCTGCATCGCGGCACCGCGCGCGGCGTCCTCGCTGTCACCGGTGTACTCGACCACGACGCCCACGGCGGGCGGCAGGTCGGCGGCACGCCGGTGCAGGTAGGTGGTGACGGTGCCGTCGAACACGGCGACCTTCGCCAGCTCCAGCTTCTCGCCGATCTTGGCCGAGAACTCCTGGACCACGGCGTCGACGGTCTGGCCGTCGAGGTCGGTGGCCTTGAGCACCTCGACGTCCGCCGGGCGGGTGGCCTTGGCGACCGCGACGATCCGGGAGGCGAGCTCCTGGAAGTCGGCGTTCTTGGCGACGAAGTCGGTCTCGCAGCGCAGCTCGATCATCACGCCGTCCTCGGCGGAGACCAGACCGTTGGAGGTGGTGCGCGCGGCGCGCTTGTCGACGTCCTTCGCACCCTTGATGCGCAGGATCTCGACGGCCTTGTCGAAGTCGCCGTCGGTCTCTTCGAGCGCCCTCTTGCAGTCCATCATGCCTGCGGCGGTCAGCTCGCGCAGGCGCTTCACGTCAGCGGCGGTGTAGTTCGCCATCGTGCGGGGTTCCGTTCCTTCTGCGGGATACGCGCGGGGGTGTAGCGGTACCGGCGCGCGCCGCGCCCGTGAACTCGTCACGGGCGCGGCGCGCCGACGGATCAGGACTGCACGGGCTCCGTGGTGCCCTCGGGAGCGGCAGCGGCCTCGACGGCCTCGGGAGCCGTCTCGGCGGCGGGAGCGTCGGCCTCGGGAGCCTCGGCAGCGGGAGCCTCGGCAGCGGCCGGGGCGTCGGCGGCAGCCGGCTTCTCGGTCGCGTCCGCGCCCACCAGGAGCTCCTGCTCCCACTCGGCCAGGGGCTCGGCGACGGCACCCGGCGCGGGCTTGTCCGCACCGTCGGCCGCGTTCGTCCGCGCGCCGGAGCGCTGCATCAGACCGGCGGCAGCCGCCTCGGCGACGACCTTGGTCAGCAGCGCGGCGGACCGGATGGCGTCGTCGTTGCCCGGGATCGGGTAGTCGACCTCGTCCGGGTCGCAGTTGGTGTCGAGGATCGCGACGATCGGGATGTTCAGCTTGCGCGCCTCGCCGACCGCGATGTGCTCCTTCTTGGTGTCCACGATCCACACGGCGCTGGGCACCTTGGACATGTCGCGGATACCGCCGAGCGTGCGCTCCAGCTTGTCCTTCTCACGGTTCATCATCAGGATTTCCTTCTTGGTGAAACCCTGGAAACCGCCGGTCTGCTCCATCGACTCCAGCTCCTTGAGCCGCTGGAGGCGCTTGTGCACCGTGGAGAAGTTGGTGAGCATGCCGCCCAGCCACCGCTGGTTCACGAAGGGCATGCCGACGCGGAGGGCCTCGTTGGCGATGGCCTCCTGCGCCTGCTTCTTGGTGCCGATGAACAGGATCGACCCACCGTGCGCGACCGTTTCCTTCACGAACTCGTAAGCCCGGTCGATGTAGGTCAGCGTCTGCTGGAGGTCGATGATGTAGATGCCATTGCGCTCGGTGAAGATGTAGCGCTTCATCTTCGGGTTCCAGCGGCGGGTCTGGTGCCCGAAGTGCACGCCGCTGTCGAGCAGCTGCTTCATGGTGACGACGGCCATGGCCGGGTTCGCACCTCTTCGTTCAGGCGGGCCGGTTGTTCGCCGGCACGCGTTCCGGTTGCTCGCGGCGGACCGGGTGGACCGCCGCCCTGGTGCCCTTGCCGTCGTCCGAACCGGAGTTGACCTCAGGACCGCCGGACGCCGTGACTCGACCACGAGAGGTGGATCGAATCTGCATTGGCACGCGAAGTCGCCCCGCACTCACACGGGCCGCGACACGAGTGTACGCCGCCACGCCAGGCCCACCGAACCCGGCCCTGAGTTGTCCACAGGCGTCTGAGTTGTCCACAGTTCCGACATAGTCGCTGGTAGCCCCAGCCTCCTCCGGGCACCGTGGACCCATGGCTCCCACGATCCGAACGCCGCTGGTCCCGGCCTTGACACTGTCCCTGACCCTGCTCGCCACCCACCACCCGGCCACCGCCGCTCCCCCGTCGTCGGCCGCTCCGCACTCGTCTTCCACTCCGCACTCATCGGCCGCTCCGCACTCGTCGGCCGCTCCCCCGCCTCCGGTGGCGTCCCGCCCACCCCGCCACGCCTGGCCCCTCGCACCACCCCACCCGGTGCTCAGGACGTTCGAACGCCCGCCCGACCCGTACCGCGCCGGTCATCGTGGCGTGGACCTGGGAGCCGCCCCGGACACGACGGTCCAGGCGTCCGCCGACGGCACGGTGCACTTCGCCGGCCCGGTGGGGCACCGGCACGTGGTGTCGTTGGCGCACGAAGGCAACCTGCGCACCACGTACGAACCGCTGAAACCGCTGGTCGTGCGCGGCCAGCGGGTGACCCGAGGCACCCCGATCGGCCTCCTGGTCCCGGGCCACCGGGGCTGCCGGGCGACGTGCCTGCACTGGGCGGCCCTGCGCCCGACCCCGCGCCGTGACTACCTGGACCCGCTCAGCCTGCTGACCCGAGCCCGAATCCGACTGCTCCCGCTGACGGGCGGGTCGCACGACGCCGTCCCGGCTTCGCCGAAGACCGGGGAATGGGGACCACCGCCCCTGAACGCGCTTCATGGTGCCAGGCCGATTTCTCGCGTGACCCGTCCGAGGTTCGCCACACCACCGGAGCGGCGGCTTCAGCGCGCGGCTCCACGGCGGGGAGAGGGGCGTCCCGGGGTGCGCGGAGGTTCGGGGAGAACGGTCAGAACGTGGGTGGGGGCCGGTGACGGTCTTTCCGGCGGGTCAGGCTTCGAGTTGTTCGTTGAGCTTGGTGCGCAGGCGCAGGACGGCCCGGGTGTGGAGTTGACACACGCGGGATTCGGTGACGCTCAGGACCTTGCCGATCTCGGCGAGGGTCAGGTTCTCGAAGTAGTAGAGCGTGACGACCACGCGGTCGCGTTCGGCGAGCTGCGCGATGGCGTCGGCGAGCTGGCGGCGGCTGTCCTGGTCGACCAGGGTCGCGATCGGGTCCTCCGCGCCCTCGTCCGGCAGCGACTCGGCCAGCGACGCCCCCACGCCGCCCACGCTGCGACCGGCCGCGATCAACTCGTCGAGGGCCACGACGCTGGTCAGTTGGAGCTGCGCGTACAGCTCGCGCAGCTCGCCCAGGCCGATCTTGAGCTCGGCGGCGAGCTCGCGGTCCGTCGGGGTGCGCTGGAGGCGCGCCCCGAGCCGTTCCAGCGCCCGTTCGACGTCGCGGGCCCGGCTGCGGACGGATCTCGGAACCCAGTCCTGAGACCGGAGGTCGTCCAGGATCGCGCCCCGGATGCGCTGCATCGCGTAGGTCTCGAACTTCAGCCCACGTTCAGGTTCGAACTTCTCGATGGCGTCGACCAGACCGAAGATCCCGGACTGGATCAGGTCCGCCACGTCGACGTGCGCGGGCAGCCCGGTGCCGACCCTGCCGGCGACGTACTTGACCAAGGGTGCGTAGTGCAGCACCAGCCGGTCGCGCAGGGCTCGCTGGTGCGACTCGCCGTACGTGTGCCACAGCGCGATGATCCCGGCTTCGACGTCGTCGGCGGTGCGCGACTCGGACGCCGGGTGGGCGGGCCGACCTGCACCGGACGGCGTCACGACAGCCGCCTCGACAACTGCGTCGACAGTCACGTCGACAGCCGCCTCGACCGTCACGTCGACAGCGGGCACGTCCGCGCCGAAACCCTCCGCGCCAGGCACGTCGTCAGCCACCGGCTCGACGTCGGCAACGCCCTGCTCCGCAACACCGGGCGCGTCGGTTTCGGGCAGGTCAGCGCGGGTGGCAGAGCACTCGGCCGCAGCCACCTCACCTGCGACACCGGTCGCGGCGGGTGTCTCGGTGGAGGCCCCACCAGGTGTCTCGGCGGATGTCTCGGCGGGTATCGCGGTAGATGTCTCGGCGGTTGGTTCGGCGAGTGGTTCGGCGGGTGTCAGGGCGTGGCCGTTGGTGCGCCGGGTCTCGCCGTTGACAGGGTCAGCATGCGGGTCCTCGCCGTTGACGGGATCGGCGGACGAGTCCTCGCCGTCGACGTGGTGACCGTTCGTCCCGGTCGGGGCGTCCGCAACCGAGGGCCGCGCCTCCGACGAGGCCCCGACGCGCGCGGCGGAAGGAGAGGTCACGGTTGCGGTCCGCGAACCTCCCCCTGCGACGTCAGGAACGGGGGTGGGTTCGGTCATGGATCGCCTTCAGCCGTTCGACGGTGACGTGTGTGTAGAGCTGAGTGGTTGCGAGCGTAGCGTGACCGAGAAGCTCTTGGACGGTACGCAGGTCCGCTCCCCCTTCCAACAGGTGCGTGGCCGCGGTGTGCCGCAGGCCGTGCGGCCCGATGTCGGCTGTCTCGGGCACCGCGCCCACTACATCGTGAACAACCCTCCTGGCGGTACGCGGGTCCAGCCTGCCGCCACGCGCACCAAGGAAAACGGCGTCCCGCGAACGGTCGCTGACCAGTGCTGATCGGCCGTGTTCCACCCAGCGCCGTACGGCCCGTTCGGCCGGTACGCCGAATGGCACGGTGCGTTCGCGCCTACCCTTGCCCAGAACCCGGATCACCCTTTGGGAGTAGTCGATATCGCCGAGGTCGAGACCGCACAGCTCGGCGACCCGCACACCTGTCGCGTACAGCAACTCCACCATGGCCTGGTCACGCAGCGCAACCGGGTCACCGTGTTCGGCGGAGACTTCCGCCGCCGACATCACGGCCTTCGCCTGGTCTGCCCGCAGCACTGCGGGCAGCGTCCGGTGGGGCCGGGGCGCGACCAGGCGCGGCCCGGGGTCGGTGGCGAGCAGCCCGGTCCGCGCCGCCCAGGCGGTGAACGTCCGGGCGGCGGCCGTGCGCCGGGCGAGCGTGGTCCGGCTCGCACCCGCACCGTGCTGGGCCGCCAGCCACGACCGCAGCCCGGCGAGGTCGACGGCTTCGACGGTGGCGTCGCCCGCCGTGCCGCCGGCCAGGTGGACCAGCAGGGAGACCGCGTCCGCGAGGTAGGCGCGAACGGTGTGCGGGGAGAGCGAGCGCTCCATCGCGAGGTGGCGCTGGTAGTCGTCCAAAGCCGACGAGACGTCACCGGGCAGCTCACGACGCAGGCCGACGAGGTCGACACGGCGAGTCCGGGCGGGCGGCGGCGGGGACATGGCCCTGACGCTGCGCCTCAGAACGCTCTTGGTCAAGTATCGCCACGCCGGACCCCCTCATGAGAGCGCTTCCACCCAGTGTCGACCCGCACCGCCAGTTCGACCAGCTCCAGTTCCGGGAGCAGGGCCCGGACCCTCGGCAACTCGACCCCGGATTCCACCGACACGGCCTCGGCGCTGGTCGCGTTCTCCAGCGGCAGCGCCTCGAACACCCGCAGCGCCTCGCCCTGTGGAAGTCCGACTTCGGTGTTCCGCCTGGCCTCGACCAGGTCCACCCCGAGCCGCCCGGTCGATTCGAGCACCTCGGCGACGCTGCTCACCGCCTGCGCCTCCCCCGACCGCAGCAGGTCGTGGCAGCCCGACGAACTGCCGGAGGTGATCGGCCCCGGCACCGCCATCAGCACCCGCCCGAGGGCCGAGGTGGAGGCGGCGGTGTTCTTCGCACCGCTGCGCCGGCCCGCCTCCACGACCACGGTCCCCTCGCCGAACGCCGCGATCAGCCGGTTGCGGGTGAGGAAGCGGTGCCGGGCAGGCTGGAGACCCGGCGGGTACTCCGAGACCACCAGTCCGTGGTGCGGGATGCGTTCGAGCAGCCCCTGGTGGCCGCGCGGGTACGCGATGTCGACCCCGCACGCGAGGACCGCGATGGTCGGCCCGCCGGCCGCCAGGGCACCCCGGTGCGCCGCGCCGTCGATCCCGTAGGCGGCACCGGACACCACCGTCACGCCGGACGCGGCCAGCCCGTGCCCGAACTCGGCCGCGACGTGCTGCCCGTACGCGGTGGACGACCGACTGCCCACCACCGCAACAGCCCGCTCGGTCAACGCGGACAGCTCGGCCTCGCCGCGCACCCAGAGCGCCAGCGGGGCCAACCCGCAGCGCAGGCCCTGCGCGGCGGCCAGGTCGAGCGCGTTGAACGGCCACGCGGGCCACTCCTCGTCCTCGGGCACGACCAGCCGCCCGCCCAACCCGGTCACCGCCGCCAGGTCCGCCTCGGCCCGGTCGTCGGCCCGCCGCGCTGAGGTCTGGCTGTCGACGGCACTGGGCACCTGGCCGCGCCGGACCATCACCGCCGCCCGCACCGGTCCGACGGCGGCCACGAACGCGGCCAACGCCCCTGCCGGCGGCTCGGCGACGCGCGACAGGTAGGCACGCGCCAGCCGCACCTCGTCAGTCACGCCACACCGCCGCCGGCACCAGACCGCACGACGTCCGCCAGGGGCGGTCCGCCTGACGCGGGCGGTGACGCACGCACCGACACCAGTCGGCGGGCCGACCGCACCTGGGCCGGAGGTGCAGGAGTCGCACCTGGTCGATCAGCTCGCCCAGCCAGGTCTTGCCGAGGCGGAACGGCGTGGCGCGCCCGGTGGCGGAACTGGCGGTGTGGTCGGTGGCCGGTTCAGCGGTGTGGCCGGTGGCCGGTTCAGCGGCCTGGTCGGTGGGCGGGCCGGCGCAGGCGTAGTTGTGCTCGTGCGAGGGGTTTTCCCGTCCTCGGCGACGCGAACCTGATACGTCGCAGGGGGGAAGCGGCCCGGTCGTCCGTGGCTCCGAGCGGTGGCAGGACTGCCTTGGCGGGGTGGCGGTGCGGAGTCCTCGGTAGGAGCAGGTCGGATCGGCTGGGGTGGTGCGCGGGCGGGGCGGGGTGTGCGGGGGCCTGGCGGTGGCGCACGGGGAACGGTGGGTCGGATTCGGCGGGACCTCGGTACGGGTCGGCTGGTCGGTGGGTAGACGGCCGGCGGATGGCTGGGTGGTGGACGGGTGGCCGGCGGGCAGGTGGGTGGTGGGCGAGGGGTCGGCTGGTGGGCGGGTGGCTTCTCTCCGGGCCTTGGCGGCGGCCATTCCGGCTATGCCCGGCCAGGGGGAGCCGGCGGGTGGGGTGATCGGGTTCGGGCGGTCGGGGCGCGCCTCGGTCGAGATCGTGCCGGTGCGACTGATTTCACCCGGAAGGGTGGCGGCGTGGTGGTCGGGGTGTGCGGGGTTGGTGGAGGTTCGGGGTTCTTCGCGGAGGGATCGCGGAAGGGCGGGATCGGTCGGGTGAAAGGCTTTCGGAGCGGGCTGCGGGGTGCTGTCCGGGAGTTCGGTCACGGGGTGCCTCCGGTGGGCGGGTCGGACACCTTCGGGGTGCCTTCTTCGGGGTGGGCAAGGCGGATTCGGAGGACCTTTCCGGGCCAGCCGAGGATCCAGCGGTTGACGTCTTTCGGGGTTGCCAGGCGGTGGAGGGTGGGTTTTCTCCTCGCGCCGTCGGGGGGTGGCGGTGTCGGGGTCGGGAATGTCCTCGCTGTCAGGCGGGAGAGTTTCGGGGGTGGGGTCACGGCCTTCTCCTTTCGCGGAATTCCAAGGCCGCGGCAACGTGGTCCGCGGTGGGTTCGTCGGTTTCGGCGAGGTCTGCCAACGTCCAGGCGACGCGCAGGCAGCGGTCCGCTCCCCGGCCGGTCAGAGCGCCGATGGCCAGTGCCCGGTCCAGCAGGGTGGTGGCGGTCGCGGGCAGCCGGAATTCCTTGCGCAGGACCGGGCCGGGGACTTCCGCGTTGGTCCGCCACCCGTGCGGCGACCAGCGGGAGCCGGCCCTCGCCCGCGCCCGGTGCACCCGTTCGCGGACCGTGGCGGTCGGTTCCGGGGTGATCACCTCGGGGCCGAGCATCACGGTCAGGGGGCGCATGGTCACCCGCAGGTCCACGCGGTCCAGCAGAGGACCGGAGAGCTTGCTCTGGTAGCGGCGCTTGGCGGTCGGCAGGCAGATGCAGTCCAGGTCCTTCGGCGGGGCGCACGGGCACTGGTTGGCCGCCAGCACCAACTGGAAGCGGGCCGGGTACCGCGCGATGCCGTCCCGGCGGGCGATGCGGACCTCGCCGTCCTCCAGGCACGTCCGCAGGGCGTCCAGGCTGCGTGCGCCGAACTCGCACGCCTCGTCGATGAACAGCACGCCGCGGTGCGCCCGGCTCACCGCGCCCGGCTTGGCCAACCCCGAACCGCCACCCACCAGCGCCGCGGTCGACGTCGACGGGTGCAGCGAGACGAACGGGGGTGTCGCCACCAGCGGGGTCTCGGGGGTGAGCAGGCCGGCGATCGAGTGGACCGCGGTCACCCCGATGGCCTCGTCGGCGGACAGTGGCGGGAGCAGGCTGACCAGGCGTTCGGCCAGCATCGTCTTGCCCGTGCCGGGCGGGCCGGTCAACAGCACGTGGTGACCCCCGGCCGCCGCCACCTCCAGCGCCCAGCGGGCCTCGGGCTGGCCGACCACGTCGGCCAGGTCCTTGCCCGGCGGCGGGGACGGGGGTTCCGGGTAGCCGACCGCACCGGCCAGCGCGTCGTCCGAGCCGTTCAGCCAGGCGATCACGTCGGTCAGGGTCGCCGCGCCGTGCACCTCCAGGCCCTCGACCAGGGTCGCCTCGGGCAGCGACGCGGTCGGCACGACCGCCCTGGTCAGACCCGCCCGCCGCGCGGCCAGGAGCGCGGGCAGCACACCGCGCACGGTGCGGACGCGGCCGTCCAGCGCCAGCTCGCCCAGCAGCACCGTGCCGTGCAGGCGGTCGCCGGGGACGGCCTGGGACGCGGCCAGCACCACGCACGCCAGGGCCAGGTCGTAGCCCGAGCCGCCCTTGGGGAGGGTGGCCGGGGACAGGCCCAATGTCACCCGTTGGGTGGGCCACGCGTGGGCGCTGTTGCGCACCGCGGCCTTCACCCGGTCCTTGGACTCGTGCAGGGCCGCGTCCGGCAGGCCGATCAACTGGGTGCGGACCGAGCCCGCGCCCACGTCCGCCTCGATCTCCACCGGGACACCGTCCACACCGAACAGCGCGACGCACCAGGCGCTCGCGAGCGCCATCTCAGGCACCCCGCACGTGGTGCAGGCGGATGGGTCCCGAGCGCGGCCACAGGATGCCCACCAGGTCGCAGCGGACGGCCAGCCCGCGCAGGCCGTGCGCGTCGCGCCAGCGCACGCCCAGGCCTCGGACCCGGTCGAGCTTGGTCGGGGTGACGGCCTCCAGCGGACTGCCCCGGCCGGTGCCCGACCGGCACTTCACCTCGCACACCACCAGCCGCTCGCGGTCCGTGGCCACGATGTCGAGCTCGCCCTCGGGGCACCGCCAGTTGCGGGCGAGCAGGTCGAGGCGCTCTTGCTGCCGCAGGTAGTGGCAGGCCACGTGCTCGCCCAGGCGGCCCAGCTCTCGGGTCTCCGGCATGGTGTTGCTCCGTTCGGCTCAGTCGGTGTTCGGGTCGACTGTGCCGAAGCGGATCTTGCGGGGCCAGGGTGAACCTGCGATCTGTGGACGGATTTTTCGGGCTGTGGACAACTGCCTCCGACAGGGATCTACCTGGGGAAACAGGCCCAGAAAGCCGATAAGGGGCTCATCCGCGGCGGATGAGCCCCTGGCGACTGTCGAACGATCAGGTGTTGAAAGGACCGTCCTCGGGGAGCCGTAGATCGGGCTTGTCGAGCTCTTCGACGTTGACGTCCTTGAACGTGATGACCCGGACGTTCTTCACGAACCGGGCGGGCCGGTACATGTCCCAGACCCACGCGTCGGACATCCGCACCTCGAAGTAGACCTCGCCGTCCGCGTTGCGGACCTGCACGTCCACCGAGTTGGCCAGGTAGAACCGCCGCTCGGTCTCCACGACGAACGAGAACTGGCTGACGATGTCGCGGTACTCCTTGTACAGCGACAACTCCATCTCGGTCTCGTACTTTTCGAGATCCTCTGCACTCATTACGCCTCCGCGCGGGTGCTCATCGAATCCGCGCCCCTCCTCGTCGCGAGCCTGCCACCGCTGGTCTGCGGCGATGTTCCATTCTGGACCACGGTGGCGGAAAGCACGTCACGCGCCACTCGGTGCGGCGCGGTCAACCCGTGTCGGGCCCCCGCCGAGGCCACATTCGCATACGACCAGCGGTGCTCCGCGCTCGGCCCGTGTTCCAGCAGGGCGGCGGTGTGCTCGGCGGTGCTGTAGCCCTTGTGCACGTCGAAGCCGTACCGCGGCAGGTCCGCGTGCAGCTCGGTCATGATCCGGTCCCTGGTGACCTTGGCCAGCACCGATGCCGCCGCGACGCACGCCGCCACCCGGTCGCCCTTGACCACCGGCATGTTCGGCGCGGTCAGGCCCGGCACCGGGAAACCGTCGGTGAGCACGTAGCCGGGGTGCGCGGACAACTGCGCGACGGCGCGGCGCATCCCCTCGATGTTCGCCACGTGTACACCGATCAGGTCAACTTCCCACGCGGGGATGACGATCACCGCCCAGTCGACCGCGCGCTCGACCACCACGTCGAAGATCCGGTCCCGCGCGGCGGCGGTGAGCAGCTTGGAATCCGTCAGGCCCTCGAACCTGGCCGCGTCACCGGGCTTGAGCACGCAGGACGCCACGACCAGCGGGCCCGCGCAGGCACCGCGCCCGGCCTCGTCCACACCGGCCACCGGGCCGAGGCCACGCCGGTCCAGCGCGGCCTGGAACGCCCAGATGCCCGCGGTCTGCCGGACCTGCGCCCGAGGTGGCTTGCGGATCACCAGCCGACCCTATCCCAGCCGCGAACGCCGGACCCGGCCCCGCAGCCGCCTGCCGACCAGCAGCACGGGCCACGCCGCGAGCAGCCCGACCCCGGCCGGCACCGCGTCCTGCCACACCGGCGCACCGATCGCCACGACCTGCGGGTTCTGGGCGGACACGCCACCCCAGCGCCCCGGCGGCAGCACGATCACGCGCGCCTTGCCGACCACCTTGTCGACCGGCACCAGCCCGCCGAGCCGCTTGTCACCCTGGCACCGCGAGTCGCACGAGTCGTTGCGGTTGTCGCCCATCACGAACAGGTACCCGTCCGGGATCTTCAGCTCGTCGTACGAGTCCTGGAAGGTGCCGCGGCCCGGCTCCCAGTAGACGTACGGCTCGTCCAGCGGCTTGCCGTCGACCAGGAACCGGTTCTTGTCGTCACAGCACTTCACGGTCTGCCCGCCGACCGCGATGATCCGCTTGACGAAGTCCTCCTTGTTCGCCGTCGGTATCCCGATCAGCGCACCCACCCCCTGGAAGAACCCGACCACGGGGTTCGCCGGCTCGGCCGGCGCGAAGTCGTTGTTGATCCAGGTGTCCGGGCCGTGGAAGACGATCACGTCGCCCGGCTCGGGGTCGGAGAAGTCGTAGGTGAGCTTGTCGACCAGCACCCGGTCGCCGAAGCACGGCGAGGTGCAGCCGTGCAACGTCTGCTCCATCGACTCCGACGGGATCATGTAGACCCGCGCCAGGAACGTCTGGATCAGGAACGCGAGCCCCACCGCGACGACCAGGAGGATCGGCAGCTCGCGCCAGAACGAGCCCTTCCGCTTTTTCTTCTGCGACCGCTTCCGGGACTCCTCGACCTTCTCCTCGTCGGGAGAGTGCTCGGGGTCCTCGTCGGACGAACCGCGGGAAGGTGCGACGTCTACCACGCGGTCAGCGTACCGATCCGCTCTGTGAAGCCCTGGTCAGCCTGGCCCTAAGCCGTCGGCCGAGGAAGAGCACCGGCCACGCGGCGGCCAGGCCGACGCCCGCCGGGACCCCGGACTGCCACGCGGGTGCGCCCATCGCCACGGCCTGGGGGTCGTGGTCGCCGATGCCGCTCCACCGCGCCGGCGGCAGCACGATGGCGCGCGCCTTGCCGATCACCTCGGACTCGGGCACCGCCCCGGACGCACCGCCGTCGCCCTGGTAGCGCGAGTCGGTGGAGTTCATCCGGTTGTCGCCCATCACCCACAGGGTGCCCTCGGGGACCTTCACCGCCTCGAACGGGCGGTTGTCGGCCGGGCTGGTGCCGGGCTGCCAGTGGACGTAGGGCTCGTCGAGCGGCTTGCCGTCGACCTTGACCCGGTGCTGCTCGTCGCAGCACTCGACGGTCTGCCCGCCCACGGCGATGACGCGCTTGATGAAGTCGCGCTCGTCCGGCGGCGCGAGGCCGATCAGCGACAGGCCGGTCTGGAACACCCGCACGACGGGGTTGTCCGAGCGGGCCGACTGGAAGTCGTTCGTGGTCCACGCGGGCGGCCCGCGGAAGACGACGACGTCGCCCGGCTCGATGTCGGTGAAGTCGTAGACCAGCTTGTCCACGAGCACCCGGTCGCCGAAGCAGGGGGCCGTGCAGCCGTGCAGCGTCCGCTCCATCGACGCCGACGGGATGACGTACACGCGCGCGATGAACGTCTGGATCAGGACGGTGAGCACGAGCGCTGTGCCGAGGAGCACGAGGATCTCACGCCACAGCGGCGTCTTCTTCTTCTTTTTCCTGCTCTTACCGTCCGATGCCGAGTCCGGAGTGGACTCGGCATCGGGTTCCCGACCGTCTTCGTCAGCGGAGCTGTGCGCGGGTTCTGCCACGTGGGGCAGGCTACTGGTCGCGCGTGAACCCGGCGTCAGGAGGCCGGCCTGGCGTTCCGCTTCTCCTTGATCTTGGCGGCCTTGCCGCGCAGGTCGCGCAGGTAGTAGAGCTTCGCGCGGCGCACGGCACCACGGGTGGCGACCTCGATCTCGGCGATGTTCGGGGAGTGCACCGGGAAGGTGCGCTCGACGCCGACGCCGAACGAGACCTTGCGGACGGTGAAGGTCTCGCGGATCCCGCCGTTCTGGCGGCGGATCACGACGCCCTGGAACACCTGGACCCGCTCGCGGGAGCCCTCGATGACGCGGACGTGGACCTTCAGCGTGTCGCCCGGCCGGAAGCTCGGGATGTCGGAGCGCAGCGACTGGGCGTCAAGAGCGTCCAGGGTGTTCATCGGTGGTCCGTCCTCGTCCTCACGTGTAATGCGTACTCCCCCGAGGCGCGTTCTTGCCAAGGTCGCTCATGGCCTTGCCAAGGTTTCACACATCCGCGTGGGGGCGGGCTTTGCGGCGCACCCCGGCTGACCGGGTGCAGCAACCTGTCCAGTGTGCCAGATGGGGCGGGCCCCGAGGAAATCGGGGTTACCGCAGCTCGTCCAGCAGCTTCCGGTCGTGCTTGTCCAGCGCGCCCTCGGGGAGGGCGTCGAGCAGCTCGGGGCGGCGCTCCCACGTGCGGCGCAGCGACTGGTCGCGCCGCCAGCGGTCGATCGCCCCGTGGTTGCCCGACCGCAGCACGTCCGGCACCGCCAGCTCGCGCCACACCTCGGGCCGGGTGTAGGACGGACCCTCCAGCAGGCCGTCGGAGAACGAGTCCTGCGCCGCCGACGCCGGGTTGCCCAGCACGCCGGGCAGCAGCCGGACCACGGCCTCCACCACGACCAGCACCGCGACCTCGCCGCCGACCAGCACGTAGTCGCCGAGGGAGACCTCGTCCACGCGCATCCGCCGGGACGCGTCGTCCACCACCCGCTGGTCGATGCCCTCGTACCGGCCGCACGCGAACACCAGCCGCGACTCGGCGGCGTACTCGTGCGCCAGCTCCTGGGTGAACGGCCGCCCGGCCGGCGTGGGCACGACCAGCCTCGGCGGCGGGTCGCCCGCGCACACCTCGTCCAGCGCCGCGCCCCACACCTCGGGCTTCATCACCATGCCGGGACCACCGCCGTAAGGGCTGTCGTCCACGGCCTTGTGCACGTCGTGCGTCCACGTGCGCAGATCGTGCACGCCGATGCTGATCAAACCCTTGTCGACGGCCTTCCCGAGCAGCGCGGCGCGCAACGGCTCCAGGTACTCCGGGAAGATCGTGACGACGTCAATCCGCATCGAGCAGGCCTTCGGGCGGGTCGACCACCACACGTCCACCGCGCACGTCGACGGTGGGCACGATCTGGCGCACGAACGGCACCAGCGCCTGCCCGCCCTCCGCGCGGTCGATCACCAGCAGTTCACCACCGAGACCGTGCACGATCTCGCGCACCTTGCCGAGTTCCGTGCCATCGGGCAGTTCGGCCCGCAGGCCCTCCAGCTCGTGGTCGTAGAACTCGTCCGGGTCGCCGGTCGGCGGCAGGTCATCGGTGCTGGCCAACAGCAGCGTCCCGCGCAGGGTCTCGGCGACGTCCCTGGTCAGGACCTCTTCGAAACGCACCAGCAGCCGCCCGGAGTGGTTCCGGGCGGCTGCGACGGTGAGGGTGCGGGACGTGCCGTCGCGCAGCTTCGCGATCAGCGCGGACTTGAGCGCGAACCGCAGTTCGGGCGAATCGGTGCGCACGTCCACGGCGAGCTCGCCGGTGATCCCGTGCGCCTTGGCCACACGGCCGACGACGACGTCCATGTGCGCGCTCAGCGGTCGGTGTCGACCACGTCGACGCGCACGCCACGCCCGCCGATCCCGGCCATCACGGTGCGCAGGGCCGTCGCGGTGCGACCGCTCCGACCGATCACCTTGCCGAGGTCGTCCGGGTGGACGTGGACCTCCAGGGTGCGACCGCGCCGGGTCGTGACCAGGTTCACCCGGACGTCGTCCGGGTGGTCGACGATGCCCCGAACGAGGTGTTCGAGGGCGTCAGCCAACAAGCTCACGCCTCGTCCTTGGGTGCCTCGGCCTCGTCGCTCTTCTTGGCGGTCTTCTTCTTCGGCGTGGTGGCCTCGGTCGTCGGCGCGTCGCCGGCGGCGGCGAGCGCGGCGGCGAACAGCTCCGCCTTGCTCGTCTTCGGCTCCTTGACCTTCAGCGTGCCCTCGGCACCCGGCAGGCCCTTGAACTTCTGCCAGTCGCCGGTGATCTCCAGGATCCGCTGCACGGACTCGGTCGGCTGCGCGCCGACACCCAGCCAGTACTGCGCCCGGTCGGAGTCCACCGCGATGAACGACGGCTCTTCCTTCGGGTGGTACTTGCCGATCGTCTCGATGGCCTTGCCGTTGCGGCGGGTGCGCGCGTCGGCGACGACGATGCGGTAGTACGGCTGACGGATCTTGCCAAGCCGCTGAAGCTTGATCTTGACGGCCACGGGTGTGGGTACTCCTCAGGCTCTCGTTTGCTCAGGTGCGGGCACTCCTCGCCCGCGTGGGGCACGAGCGGGAAAGCCCAAAGGTCTGGGCGCCATGGCACGGTGAGAGGGACCGACCGTGGCGAACAACAGTCCATTCTGCCAGACGGGTCTACTCGACCACGAATCGGCCCACGGTGACGCCCGCGTCGGTCAGCGCTCGGCGCACTGAGCGGGCGTGCTCTACGGCACCCGGAGTGTCCCCGTGCAGGCAGATGGAGTCCACCTCCGTGGCGATGACCTCACCCGTAATGGCGACGAGTTCACCGTGTCGAGCCAACCTCAACACCTGTTCGAGGACGGCCTGGGTGTCGGTGAGTACAGCGCCGGGCTGCGTGCGAGGCACCAACGTGCCCTCCGGCGTGTACGCCCGGTCCGCGAACGCCTCACGCACCGCGCGCAAGCCCGCGCGGGACGCGTGGTGCAGCAGCCGTGAACCGGGCAGGCCCAGCACGGGCAGCTCCCCGAACGCCTGCACACCGTTCACGATGGCTTCGGCCTGCCTGTCGTGGTGCACGGTCGCGTTGTACAGCGCGCCGTGCGGCTTCACGTAAGACACCTTCGTGCCCGCAGCGCGCGCACACGCCTCCAGAGCACCGATCTGGTAGAGCACCTCGTCGGCCAGTTCGGTCGGGTCGGCGTCGATGAACCGCCGGCCGAACCCCGCGAGGTCCCGGTACGACACCTGCGCACCCACGGCCACGCCGCGCTCGGCGGCCCGCGCGCACACCCGGCGCATGGTCGACGGATCGCCCGCGTGGAACCCGCACGCGACGTTCGCGCTGGTCACGACGTCGAGCAGGGCGTTGTCGTCACCCAGCCGCCAGATCCCGAACCCCTCGCCGAGGTCGCTGTTGAGGTCGGTCATCCCGGCATCACCCCCAGCGTGACGAGCAGCAGCGTGAGACCGGGCAGGAAGTTGTTGACCACGTGCGCCACCACGCTCGCGGTGAGCCGGCGGGTGATCAGCCGGGCGATGCCGATCGGCAGGGCGACCACGATCAGCAGCGACGTGCGCAGCGGCTCCAGGTGGCTCGCCGCGAAGATCAGCGTGGTCAGCACGAAGGCCGCCCACTGGCTCCAGCCCTGGCGCTCGATCGCGCCCCACAGCAGGCCGCGGTAGATCAGCTCCTCGCAGATCGGGCCGACGAAGCAGACGTAGAGGAACATCGCGATGGCCGCGCCCAGCGGCAGCGCCGCACCGTCCACCAGCTCGCCGATCGCCGACGTGGCGTTGTCGGTGCCGACGATCCGCGACCAGATCACCGCGGCCAGGTAGGTCAGCACCATCCCCAGCAGGCCCAGCTTGAGCCCGATCTTGACGTCCGCCCAGTTCCAGGACAGCCGCAGGTCGACCAGGGGGCCGTTGCCGCGCACCCGGGTGATCACCACGGCCAGGCCGGCGGCCAGCACCGTGGGCACCATCGAGCCGATCAGGATGAACGCGACCGAGCCGAACGGGTCCGTGCCGTTCGTGGCGGCGATCGCGGTGATGAACACGGCCGACAGGATGAACACCGCTTCGACCAGCAGGAACGCGCCGAAGCCCCACCGCTGCCCCACCCGTTCAGGTGCCGGCTCACGACCTACCGCGCGGACACCGGCGATGAGGCCGGTCGGGGGTTCATCCGGTGGGTTCACAGCGAACACCCTAATCAGGAGGCACCTGCGTACAGGTAGACGGCGGGGAGCAGGTTGTTGGCCGCGTGCGCGACGACGCTCGCCGAGACGCGTCCGGTGATCATCCGGGCCGCTCCGATGGCGAGGCCCTGGGCGAACAGGCTGATCGTCCGCCACGACTCCTCGTGCAGGAACGCGAAGATCAGGGCGGTGAGACCGAGGATGGCGATCTTCGGGACCTTGTAGTGCTCCAACGCGCTCCACAGCGCACCCCGGGTGAGCAGCTCCTCGGTGAGCGGCGCGCCGAGGAAGACGAACAGGGCGGCCAGCGCCAGCCACACGGACCGACCGCCGGACAGCGACTCGATCTGGTCGAGTGACGAGTCCGTGTCGCGGTAGACGTGCAGCAGCAGCACGCCGAGCACCCACGCGGCCAGCAACGACGCGCCGCCGCACAGCAGGCCGACCTTGATGTCGCGGGCCCTGGGAACGATGCCGAAATCCCGGTCAGGGCCGTTGCCGCGCCACCAGGAGAAGACCGCCGGGCCCAGTCCCAGCAGGACGTTGGGCAGGAAGACCAGCAGCAGCAAGGGCCCCAGCACCGGCGGGTCGGTGATGTCGACCTCGGCGAACCGGTCGGCGGTGACCGCCGTGAAGACCAGCGTGGACAGGTGGTACCCGGCCAGGCCGACGAAGAAGGCGAGGAAACCCCAATGCGCCCGCCCGGTGTCCCGCTGTTCCTCCACTCGACCGAACGTAGCGGCACCACCGGGACCGGCACCGCCCAGGGCGGCTCAAGATCACTCCGACGGATGCGCGCCCGAACGGGAGGGGCCGTGCCCGGTCAGTGGATCCGGCCGCGCAGCATCACCAGCGCCGGGTCCCGCAGCGCGGCGAGGTCCTCGCGCGGGTCGTCCCGGTACACCACGACGTCCGCCGCGGCACCTTCCACCAGGGAGGGGAAGCCCAGCCACGTGCGCGCGGCCCAGGACGCGGCGGCCAGCGCGTCGTGCCGGGACAGGCCCACCCCGTGCAGGGCCTGGATCTCGTCCACGATGCGGCCGTGCTTGATGCCGCCGCCCGCGTCCGTGCCCGCGAACACCGGCACGCCGGCCTCGACGGCGGACGCGATGGTCGCCTTGTTGCGGGCGTAGAGGTCGCGCATGTGGGCGGCGTAGGCCGGGTACCGGTCGGCACCCGAGGCGATGTCCGGGAAGTTCTCGATGTTGATCAGGGTGGGCACCAGGGCGGTGCCGGCGGCGGCCATCGTGGCGATGGTGTCGTCGGTCAGACCCGTGCCGTGCTCGATGCAGTCGATGCCCGCGGCGAGCAGGCCGGGCAGCGCGTCCTCGCCGAACACGTGCGCGGTGACCCGCGCGCCGGCCTCGTGCGCGACCTCGATCGCCCGCACCAGCACGTCGTCGGACCACAGCGGGGCCAGGTCGCCGGTCGACCGGTCGATCCAGTCGCCGACCAGCTTCACCCAGCCGTCGCCCTGGGCGACCTGCTCCGCGACGGCGGCCGGCAACCCCTGCTCGTCCTCGACGTCGACGCCCAGGTACTTGATGTACCGCCGGGGCCGGGCGAGATGCCGACCGGCGCGGATGATCCGGGGCAGGTCCAGGCGCTCCTGCAACGGGCGGGTGTCCAGCGGTGAACCGCAGTCGCGGATGAGCAGCGTGCCCGCCTCGCGGTTCAGCACCGCCTGCTCGACCGCTTCGGGCAGGTCGACCGCACCCTTCGAGCCCAGGCCGACGTGGCAGTGCGCGTCGACCAGACCGGGCACCAGGTACCCACCGTCCACGACGGTCCGCGCGCCCGGCACGGGCTGCGTGCGGATGCGCCCGTTGACCACCCACAGGTCACGC
Organism: Actinosynnema sp. NPDC023587; assembly: GCF_040640215.1. Classification (NCBI taxonomy): domain Bacteria; kingdom Bacillati; phylum Actinomycetota; class Actinomycetes; order Pseudonocardiales; family Pseudonocardiaceae; genus Actinosynnema; species Actinosynnema sp. NPDC023587. The sequence goes on from NZ_JBFABG010000004.1 coordinate 433,970, forward strand.
GGCTCGCCACCGTCGGGCAGGACGACACCGCGCAGGTGCAGCCCGGTCACTTCTTCGGGAACTTCAGCTTCGACGGGTCGAACCCGGCCGGTAGCTGGTCCAGGCCGCCGACGCCCGGCGGCAGCTCGGGCATCCCGCCCGGCATGCCCGGCGGCATCCCGGGGGGCATCCCGCCCGGGACCATGCCCGGGAAGCCGCCGCGGATCTTCGGGGGCGTCGGGCCGCGACCCTTGCCCTTCTTCCCCTTCTTGCCCTTGCCCTTCTTGGCGTTGTTCCGGCCACCGGGCAGACCGAACCGGCCGGCCATCTGCGACATCATCTTGCGCGCTTCGAAGAAGCGGTTGACCAGGTCGTTCACCTCGCTGACCCGGACACCGGACCCGTTCGCGATGCGCAGCCGACGGGACGCGTTGATGATCTTCGGGTCGTCCCGCTCGGCGGGCGTCATGCCGCGGATGATCGCCTGCACGCGGTCCAGGTGCTTCTCGTCCAGGTTCGCGAGCTGGTCCTTCATCTGGCCCGCGCCGGGCAGCATGCCCAGCAGGTTCGCGATGGGACCCATCTTGCGCAGGGTGAGCATCTGCTCCAGGAAGTCCTCCAGCGTGAGCTGGCCGGACCCCATCTTCACCGCGGCGGCCTCGGCCTGCTCCGCGTCGAACGCCTGCTCGGCGTGCTCGATCAGGGTCAGCATGTCGCCCATGCCGAGGATCCGCGACGCCATCCGGTCCGGGTGGAAGACGTCGAAGTCCTCCAGCTTCTCGCCGTTGGACGCGAACAGGATCGGCTGGCCGGTCACCTCGCGCACGGACAGCGCCGCACCGCCGCGGGCGTCGCCGTCGAGCTTGGTCAGCACGACACCGGTGAAGCCGACGCCGTCGCGGAACGCGGTCGCCGTGTTCACGGCGTCCTGACCGATCATCGCGTCGACCACGAACAGCACTTCGTCGGGCTGCACGGCGGCGCGGATGTCGACCGCCTGGCGCATCATCTCCTCGTCGACGCCCAGCCGGCCGGCGGTGTCGACCACGACCACGTCGTGCTGCGCCCGCTTGGCCTCCTCGATGCCGCGGCGGGCCACGTCCACCGGGTCGCCCACGCCGTTGCCGGGCTCGGGGGCGAACACCGGGACACCGGCCCGCTCACCGACGACCTGGAGCTGGGTGACCGCGTTGGGACGCTGGAGGTCGCACGCGACCAGCATCGGCGTGTGCCCCTGGTTGCGCAGCCACCTCGCGAGCTTGCCCGCGAGGGTCGTCTTGCCCGCGCCCTGGAGGCCGGCGAGCATGATCACCGTGGGCGGGTTCTTCGCCAGGTTCAGCCGGCGCGTCTCACCGCCGAGGATGCCGACGAGGCCCTCGTTGACGATCTTGACGACCTGCTGGGCCGGGTTGAGGGCCTGGGAGACCTCCGCGCTCTTGGCGCGTTCCTTGATCGAGGCGATGAACGTCCGGACGACGGGCAGCGCGACGTCCGCCTCCAGCAGCGCCACCCGGATCTCGCGGGCGGTGGCGTCGATGTCGGCCTCGGACAGCCGGCCCTTGCCCCGCAGGTTCTGGAGGACCGAGGTGAGCCGGTCGGAAAGGGTGTTGAACACGGTGCCGCCAGACCTCGCACGTCGTCGGACAATGACTACCGGCCAGCGTAGCCGCTCCGGGTGACCGACAGTCGCAGACGGTCGTCCCGCGTCAGCACGGTCAACGCCTGCCACCCCCGCGGGGCCTTCCCCTCCGCGAAGCGCTCGCGCAGGCGCGCGGCGCGGCGGACGTGCCGGGAGAACGAGCGCGAGCGGATCAGCCGGCCGCGCTGGACCTGCCCGGACAGGGCCTCCTCGGGGCTGGCGTCGAGCCACATGAAGTGCCGGGGGCGGCGGGCGATCAGACCGACCAGCACCAGGCCCGCGCGAGTGGTCGGGCGCGTGGACGGTTCGTGGACGAGGAGGAGGTCGGAGGTCGTCGCGGCGAACCAGAGGATGCGGGCGCGGTGCACGAGGTGGACGAGGGGGCGGTAGAACCGGTAAGGCAGCGCGGCGGAGAACACGCCCCGGAGGTAACCGCGCACCTGGTCGGAGTCGAGCACGATGGCCGGCACGCCCCCGGTGTCGACGCCGGAGAGCAACGTCGTCTTACCCGCGCCAGGCAGTCCGGCCAGCACTACGAGAGCTCGTGGTGCTACGGCGACGGCGTTCATCACACCCATACTAAAGAGACGTTTCGGACGGCACGGAGTTCCCGGACAGCTCGGGCAGGCTCACGCGTTGACAGTCTTTAGTACTGGTGCGGGGACGGGTAGGTGTTTGACGCGTGTCCGGCTGCGAGGGGGGGTGTTGGTTGCATCGGTTGCGTGGGCGGTGGGGGTGGCGGGGTTGAGTGTGGGGCGGGAGGCTGTCGGCTTGTCGCCGGGTTGGTGGTTGGGGGATTGTGTACTGCGGCGTTCGGGGGACGGTACGGGCGGGGGTTCTGTTCCGGAACGAGCGTGGACCGAATGAAAATGACCCGTGGTGCTGAAAGACTGCCTGGTCAGGAAGTGTCTTCCCCGCGCGAGCGGGGGTGGTCCCTGCACGAACACGTTCCAGCCGGGGCGGTGTCGGTCTTCCCCGCGCGAGCGGGGGTGGTCCGCTGGGCCCATCCGGCAATATGCCCACGCTTGGGTCTTCCCCGCGCGAGCGGGGGTGGTCCCTCGATGAACTCAAACGTTTTCGGGTCGATCAAGTCTTCCCCGCGCGAGCGGGGGTGGTCCCTCGTTGCCGGGCACGCACAAGGACAACTGGGCGTCTTCCCCGCGCGAGCGGGGGTGGTCCCAGGTCGATCACCAGGCGGGTGTGCGGGTGTGGGTCTTCCCCGCGCGAGCGGGGGTGGTCCCCAATCCGTACCGTGGGGACGCCAGCTCATGACGTCTTCCCCGCGCGAGCGGGGGTGGTCCCGTCGTGGAGAAGAGGTTGGGCAGGTTGACGAAGTCTTCCCCGCGCGAGCGGGGGTGGTCCGGTCTCGGCCGGGTCGACGTAGCCGCCGGGCAGGTCTTCCCCGCGCGAGCGGGGGTGGTCCGTCAGCAGGCCCGGCCCATGGGCCGTAACTGGAGTCTTCCCCGCGCGAGCGGGGGTGGTCCGGAACGCTCCGACCTGGTGACCCTCGCGTCAGGGTCTTCCCCGCGCGAGCGGGGGTGGTCCCCACAACTCGTGCCGGATCTGGCCGGGCTCGTGGTCTTCCCCGCGCGAGCGGGGGTGGTCCGGCGAAGGTCTCGGAGGTGGCGTCGTTCTTCCCGTCTTCCCCGCGCGAGCGGGGGTGGTCCCAGGTCGGTCCAGTCGAACACCGGCGACTCAGTGTCTTCCCTGCGCGAGCGGGGGTGGTCCCGGGTCCGGCGCGGACTTCGTGCGCGTCGCGGTGTCTTCCCCGCGCGAGCGGGGTGGTCCGCGGCCGGAGCGGGTGTAGTGGTCGACCGGGCCGGTCTTCCCCGCGCGAGCGGGGGTGGTCCTGCCCCCGGCGGCTACAGCGGCTTCGTATCCCGGTCTTCCCCGCGCGAGCGGGGGTGGTCCCCGCGCGAGGGGCACACCGAGGTCCTCATGCTGGGTCTTCCCCGCGCGAGCGGGGGTGGTCCGCCCTCACTCGCCTGGAACGTCTTGCCGCTGATGTCTTCCCCGCGCGAGCGGGGGTGGTCCGTGCCCCTCGACTGATTCTCGCGAAGCTCTTCCGTCTTCCCCGCGCGAGCGGGGGTGGTCCGTCGAGACCGACCGCTTCGACGAGCCGGTCGCCGTCTTCCCCGCGCGAGCGGGGGTGGTCCGTAGTTCCGGTGCGTGCGCTGCTCGTAGCTCACGTCTTCCCCGCGCGAGCGGGGGTGGTCCACGCGCCCGCACCACCGGCATCGGGCGGGCCGACGTCTTCCCCGCGCGAGCGGGGGTGGTCCCCGCGGGGCCCACGCGTCCGACTGCTCCAGCACGTCTTCCCCGCGCGAGCGGGGGTGGTCCGGGTGCCCTTGGTGCGGGATCATCCGCCGCATGGTCTTCCCCGCGCGAGCGGGGGTGGTCCGACCAGATCCGGGTCGACCTGGAGAGCCGGGCAGTCTTCCCCGCGCGAACGGGGGTGGTCCCCAGGGCATCATTCTTTTCACGCTGGCCGATGAGTCTTCCCCGCGCGAGCGGGGATGGTCCCTACGGCCGGAAGATCCTGGAGCGGGACCCGAAGTCTTCCCCGCGCGAGCGGGGGTGGTCCCAAGACCGACAGCAGGATGGAGACCGAGCATGAGTCTTCCCCGCGCGAGCGGGGGTGGTCCCGGGGAGTCGGTGCCGCACTCGGCGCGGCACCGGTCTTCCCCGCGCGAGCGGGGGTGGTCCGTTCATCCACGCCAGCCACAGCAGGCCGGCCAGGTCTTCCCCGCGCGAGCGGGGGTGGTCCCGCCGTCAACGGCACGTTGAACCTCCGCACCGGGTCTTTCCCGCGCGAGCGGGGGTGGTCCCACCAGTACGGCCAGTGGGGTTCCGGCATCGGGGTCTTCCCCGCGCGAGCGGGGGTGGTCCGATGATCCACTCTCACATCGAGATCGACCCGGCGTCTTCCCCGCGCGAGCGGGGGTGGTCCCGTCGATTAGCCGCTCGAGCTGAGCACGCCAGAGTCTTCCCCGCGCGAGCGGGGGTGGTCCCCTGTTCACCGCGCGCACCGCCGGCGGCAGCGAGTCTCCCCGCGCGGGCGGGGGTGGTCCGGCCGTCGAGCGCACGTTCACGTGGGTGGAGGAGTCTTCCCCGCGCGAGCGGGGGTGGTCCGATCGCGCGGACCGCGCTCGGACTGCTCGAGCGGTCTTCCCCGCGCGAGCGGGGGTGGTCCCACGTCGATGTCGACCAGCGGGTCCAGCATCGCGTCTTCCCCGCGCGAGCGGGGGTGGTCCGTCGCACGGATCTGCGCCTCGATGTCCGCGAGCGTCTTCCCCGCGCGAGCGGGGGTGGTCCGAATCAGGGTTTAACCCTGTTTAAGACGGGTTCGTCTTCCCCGCGCGAGCGGGGGTGGCCCCGCTTTGAGGTGGGCTTTCACCGCTTTACCGTTGTCTTCCCCGCGCGAGCGGGGTGGTCCGGTCCGACAGGCGGACCTCCAGCACGGCCGTCAGTCTTCCCTGCGCGAGCGGGGATGGTCCGCGGCCCGCCTCGGCCGAGGAACACGCCGCCTGGTCTTCCCCGCGCGAGCGGGGGCGGTTCCCACCCGGTTCCAGGACGACGTATTGATAGACCGAATACCACGTAAGCCGGGCAACGACGGCTTGACCGGCCCACAAACGGCTGGCCAGCACCACTACTGCTGACCCGGAGCTGTCACCCGAATCCCGGAAGCGTGCCCCAGGCGACATGCGCGACACTGACGGCATGCACCCCGCCAGCCCGAGACGCGCCGTGTCGGCTGCTGCTCCCGAGTGCCCGGCCTCCCCGAACGGCCACCACGTGCGGTCGACCGTCCCGGGACGGAACACGTGTCAGTTCTGCGGCGCGCAAATGCTCCGGCGGTGTACTTCGTGAACACCCAGATGCCCCACGACATGCGCGGGCAGCCCCTGTGTCAGCACACCCGGCCCGGTAACTGCACCTGGTGGTGCAGCTATCGGCGTGCCGTGATCTGCATAGCCCCGGTCGTGGGCCTCATGATCGCCGGCGGGCTCCTGATGTGGTTCATCGGAGGCGACCTCGCGCGTGACCAGGTGGCACAGGCTTTTGCCGGTGTCGCCCTGGTGCTGGCCGTGGGTATACCGGCCGTGATCTTCACCAACCACTCCAGCAGCGCCGACTAGCGCCGGGGACCGTCTTCCCCGCGCGGGCGGGGGTGGTCCCGTGTCCGGCAGCGCCGGCTCCACGCGCCGCAGGTCTTCCTCGCATGCGCGGGGTGGTCCGGCTCGGCAGGTCTCCGGGTCGGCCAAGACCACGTGTTCCCCGCACGCGCGGGGTGTTCCGGCGTCGAAGTGCGCTACTGGCCTGTCCGGGTTGTCTTCCCCGCCTGCGCGGGGGTGGTCTGGCACTGGCCAGGACCCGTGAACGGGTGTTGACGTCTTCTCCGCACGCGTGGGAGTGGTCCCAGGAGCAAGCCAACTCTGGCAGTTGCGACCGCGTCTTCCCTCCACCCCAACAGTGGTCTGCTCAAGCCGAGAACGCGAAACCTGCACGTCGCCCACCGCACGTACAGGGGCCGCAACGTGAGCCGGCCTGGATTAGGTGGAAAGTCGTGGCCTCCGGCCCCCGGCTTCATCATCCCAGGTACCACCGACAATCCGGCGTGCTGAGCTGAGGCGCGCTCACCCGCACGAGCCGGCGCGGTGCCCGGAACCGTCCTGTCGAACCGGACCAAACAAGGCGTGCGGGTCATGATCGGCGAAGCCCGGGGCGGCCCAACCCCTCGATGGGCCGCCCTCGGGCTTTGCCGGTGAGCGTTTCGTCCGCCTGGCTTTCGACGGCTCTCGCGTCACAAGCACAGAGCTTGCCTTGACGAGTGGGCGCTGGTCAGGGTGACGACCCGCGTCGGTTGTGCGTAGACCTACGCAACGTTCACCCCGCCGCTTCCAGTACCGCCCGTTCCACCTTCCGGCGCAGGTCCTCGTCCAGGCCGCCTACCGCCGCGATCGCGAACGCGTCCACCACCGTCGACCCGAGCGTCGACACCCTCGCCCACACCACGTCCGCACCGGACCGCTCCAGTGCGTCCGCCACCCGGTGCAGCAGACCGATGCGGTCCGCCGCCCTCAACTCCAGCACCACCGCTCCGGTCGACTCGTCGTCGAACCACAGCACCTTCGGCGGCGGTGGGTCCTGGGGTGGGCCTCCGTAGTCGCGTTCCTTGGCGGCCAGTGCGTCCGCGAGCGGCAGGGTGCCGTCCACCGCCCTGGTGAGCTGTTCCCTCAGCAACCTCACGTCGGGCAGCGTCCCGAACCTCGGCGACACCGTGAACACGTCGACCGCCGCGCCCTCGTGCGAACCCACCGCCGCCGCGTGGACGTCCAGCGAGTTCAGCGCCAGCACGCCCGCCGCCCGGGAGAGCAGGCCCGGACGGTCGGGTGCCACCACGGTCACCGTCGCCGCGTGGTCCCGGCGGTCCACGAGCACGTCCGGCTTCCCGGTGCCGAGCACCGCCGCCGCCAACTCCTGCTGCCGCTGCTCCAAGGGCTCCGGTCCGGGCAGGGGGTCGCCGGCCATCGCCGTGCGGCAGCGCGCGACCAGATCGCCGACCAGGGACGCCTTCCAGTCCGACCACACGCCCGGACCGGTCGCCACCGCGTCCGCTTCGGCCAGGGCGTGCAGCAGTTCCAGCAGCACGGCGTCGCCCCCCACCGTGTCGACCACGCGGCGGATGGTTGTCTCGTCTTCGACGTCACGGCGGGTCGCGGTGTGGGGCAGGAGCAGGTGGTGGCGGACGAGTGCGGTCAGGGTGATCACGTCCTGCGGCCACAGACCCAGTCGCCCGGCGATCCGCGCCGCCAAGTCGGCACCGACTTCGGAGTGGTCCTGGTTCCGGCCTTTGCCGATGTCGTGCAGCAGCGCGCCCAGCAACAACAGGTCCGGTCGGGAAACGCGGGTGACCAGGCGGGCGGCGTGCGCGGTGGTCTGCACGAGGTGCCGGTCCACCGTCCACGTGTGCGCGGCGTCGCGCGGGGGGAGGTCGCGCACGGCACTCCACTCGGGGAACAGCCTTCCCCACAACCCGGTGCGGTCCAGGGCCTCCACGACGTCGATCAGACCGGAGCCGCTGCCCAGCAGGGTCAGCAGTTCCTCGCGCGCTTCTCTCGGCCACGGCGAACGCAGCTCCGGTGCGGAGTCGGCGAGCGCGGCCAGCGTGCCGGGCGAGAGGGGGTGTTTGCCGCGCGCCGCTGCCGTCGCGACCCGCAGCAGCAGCGCCGGGTCGCGGCCGGGCATCGCGTCACGGGCCAGCGCCACCTCGGTCCCGTGCAGCACGACGCCCTCGTCCAACGGCCGTCGCGCGGGCGTTCGGCGCAGTGGCGACCGCGCGAACACGCCCAATCCGCGCTGGGGGACCGAGGCACGGGCGGTGCGCAGCGACACGTCCACGGCGTACCCGATCGTGCGGGCCGCTGACGACATCGCCCGCGCCAACGCGAAACGGTCGGCCAGTCCCAGCGCGGCGGCGACCTCGTCCCCGTCCTGCGCGCGCAGGACGTCCCGGGGCCGACGGGCCACCCGGCGCAGTTCGGTCCGCACGTCCAGCAGCACCGCGCGCGCTCCGTCCACATCGGACGACGGGCGGTCGGTGAGCTGCGCCGCCGACAGGGCGTCGAGCAGGGTCACGTCCCGCAGCCCACCACGCCCGTGCTTCAGGTCGGGTTCGGCGCGGTGCGCGATCTCGCCGCTGCGCGCCCACCGCCGCCGCGCCGACCCGATCATCTCGTCCAGCCTGGTCCGCGCGCCGGTCCGCCACGCCTTCCGCGCCCCGCGCGCCAGCCGCCCGCTGAGCTCCGCGTCGCCCGCGATGTGCCGCAGGTCCAGCAACCCCGACGCGGTCCGCAGGTCACCGGCGGCGACGCGCAGCGCCTCGCCGACCGTGCGCACCGAGTGGTCCAGGCCGATGCCCGAGTTCCACAGCGGGTACCAGAGCCGCTCGGCGATCGCGTCGATCCCCTGTCGCCCGTCGTGCACCAGGACCAGGTCGAGGTCCGAGTACGGCACGAGTTCGCGCCTGCCCAGTCCGCCGACGGCGACCAGGGCCAGTCCGCCGCCCGGCCCGCCGACGCCCGCCCGCGCGGCGTGCGCGGTCAGCCAGAACTCGTGCAGGTCCACCAGCGCCTCGCGCAGCGACTCCCCCGTCACCCGACGACCTGGCGCGAGCAGACGGTCACGTGCCCGCACCAGGTCGTCGGCCGTCCCGTCGTCGTCCACCACGGCCGTCCCCGTCCCTACAGAGCGTCGGTCCCGCGCTCGCCGGTCCGCACCCGGACGACGGCGTCCACCGGGGTCACCCAGACCTTGCCGTCGCCGATCTTGCCGGTGCGCGCGGCTGCCACCACCGCGTCCAGCACCTTGTCGACGGCCTCGTCCTCGATCAGCACCTCGACGCGCAGCTTCGGCACGAAGTCCACGGCGTACTCGGCACCGCGGTACACCTCGGTGTGCCCCTTCTGCCTGCCGAAGCCCTGCACCTCGCTGACCGTCATGCCGAGCACGCCGAGCTGTTCCAGCGCCGTCTTCACCTCGTCCAGCGTGAACGGCTTGATGATCGCGGTGACCAGCTTCATGACTTGTCGCTCCCTTCGAGCACCGCGGCCGCGCCGGCGGTGACACTGGTCCCGCGATTGCCGCGCGACCCGAGGCCGCTGCCGAACTCGTAGGCGGTCTCGGCGTGCTCGGCCTCGTCGATGCCGGCGATCTCGGCCTCCTCGTCGACGCGGAAGCCGACGGTGGCCTTCACCAGGTAGCCTAGGACGAGGCTGAGCACGAACGAGTAGCCGAGCACGACCAGCGCGCCCACCACCTGCCGCCACAACTGGTCCACACCGCCGCCGTAGAACAGGCCGTTCACCCCCGCCGGGGCCGCGTCGCTGGCGAACAAGCCGATCAGGACGGTGCCGGACAGGCCGCCGACCAGGTGCACGCCGACCACGTCGAGCGAGTCGTCGACGCCGAAGCGGTACTTCAGGCTCACCGCGAGGGCGCACAGCGCGCCGGTGATCGCGCCGACCGCGATCGCGCCCACCGGCGTGACCGCCGCGCACGCCGGGGTGATCGCGACCAGGCCCGCGACGACGCCGGACGCCGCGCCGAGCGTGGTGGCGTTGCCGTCCCGGACGCGTTCCACGGCGAGCCACGCGAGCATGGCGGCGGCGGTCGCGACGAGGGTGTTGACGAACGTGACGCCGGCCGTGGCGTTCGCGCCGAGCGCGGAGCCCGCGTTGAAGCCGAACCAGCCGAAGAACAGCAGCCCCGCGCCCAGCACGACCAGCGGCAGGTGGTGCGGCTTCACCCGGTCCTTCGGCCACCCGACGCGCCGGCCCAGGACGATCGCCAGCGCGAGTCCCGCCGCACCGGCGTTGACGTGCACGGCCGTACCGCCCGCGAAGTCGATGGCGCGCAGCTCGTTGGCGATCCAGCCGCCGGGGTCCACGACGGTGCCGGCCGCGTCCTTGCCGTCGAAGTCGAACACCCAGTGGGCGACCGGAAAGTACACGACCAGGGACCACAGGGCGGCGAACAGCAGCCACGGCCCGAACCGGGCGCGGTCGGCGATCGCGCCGGAGACCAGGGCGACCGTGACGATCGCGAACATCGCCTGGAACGCGACGAACACGGTCGTCGGGACGGTGCCGGACAGCGCCTCCCCGCCCAGCAGGCCGGCCAGGCCGAAGAACTCGAACGGGTTGCCCAGCAGGCCGGCCCCGACGTCGGTGCCGAACGCGGTCGAGTAGCCGACGAGCACCCAGAGCACGCCGACCACGCCGATCGCGCCGAGGCTCATCATCATCATGTTGAGCACGCTCTTGGACCGGACCATGCCCCCGTAGAAGAAGGCCAGGCCCGGTGTCATCAGCAGCACCAGTGCGGAGCTGGTGAGCAACCAGGCGGTATCCCCTGTATCCACGTCGACCTCCACTGCACGTCGGTTGCAGAGGAGCATCGGGACGCCCTGTTTCCCCGGACCGCGCGCGACGTTTCGCGGCGGTGAACTGTCGGGCAGCCGGTGTTACGGGCAGGTTTCCGGAGGTCGACCGGCGGACGTTCGCCGGCGGACGCGGCCGTGCGCCGTAGCATCGCCGGTGACACCGGGCCATCACGGCTAACGGCACCTCACCGGTGTTCGACGTAACCGACATGATCCGCCGACGCAGGGACGTGCGATGACCACGGCAGACGACGCCGAACGCGTGGCACTGGCGACTGCGTTCGAGAAGGAGTTGTACGACGACCACCGCTTCCTCGCCCGGACGACCCGGTACCGGGCGAAGGCGTTCCTGGAGGCGGTGGCCCGGCACGGCGGGGTCGGTGCCGCCCGGATCGTGCTCCAGGAGCCGGGCACCTCGGATGATCTCACCCGGTTGGGGGAACTCGGCAAGCTCGCCCACAGCGTCGAGGCCACCGTGCTGCGGCCGAAGTACGAAGCGCTGTTCTCGCCCGACGAGCGGCGGATCGCGCGCTCCCGGCTGGAGTCGCGCGGTTTCGACGTGGACCGGTTCCTGGGCGGGCTGCACACGTGAGGACGGGCCGCCCCCCGCGCGAACGGGGGGCGGCCCGGTGAGCTAGCCGAGCCAGCCCGGCAGGCCGGGCTTCGGACCGGCCGGGAGCTGGGCGGTCCCGGTGGCGCGGGCGGTCGTGGTCGGGGGTTCGACGGCGGCGCACCGGGTGCCGTGGCGCGGGACGCGCCGGTCGATCAGGTAGCTGTCGGTCTTGCCCCGGGTGCACTCGCTGCGGTCGTAGACGCCGTGGCCCCAGCCCTCGTAGGTGAGCAGGACCGTGGTGTCCCGGCTCTGGCGGTTGGCGGTGACGGCCCACTCGTAGCCGGTCGCCGGGTCGTGCAGGGCGTTGAGCATCAGGATCTCGGGCGCGTGGTCGATGTCCAGCCGGTGCTGCGGGTTGTTGACCTTCTCCGGCAGACCGACGCAGCCCGCCACCGCGGAGTGGCCCAGGGCCGAGCCGCGCATGTGCGGCGCGATCTGCCGGGCCCGGTGCACCAGCGTCGAGAACTCGCGGTGGTTCTTCACCCGGATCGCCCAGTCCTGGCAGAACACCGCCGGGAAGGGGTTCTCGGCGGTCACCGGCGCGAACGCGCGCGGCGTGGCGGTGCCGGCCGCGAGGTCGAGCAGGAAGGCCGCCAGCGGCTGCCAGTCCGGACCGTAGAACGCGCTGAACGCCGCGCCGATGATGTCGTCGGCGGTGATCTCGCGGGTCGGGTCGCCCGGAGCGGTGACCTCCCCGCGGTCCGCCTTCGCCAGCAGGTCGTCCCAGAACCGCGTGACGTCCCGGCCGTGCAGCGCGCACGACGTGGTCCGGTCGCACCACTTCACGAACTCGGTGAACGAGTCCTCGGCGGTGCGCGCCTCGGACTCGGCGAACCGCCGCGTGTCGAGGCTGTGGTCCATGGTGGAGTCGATCACCATGGCGCGGATGTCGCGCCCGTAGCGCTCGGCGTACTGCTGGCCGATGAGCGTGCCGTACGAGACGCCGTAGTAGTTGATCTTCCGTTCGCCGAGCGAGCGGCGCAGGGCGTCGATGTCGTCGGTGACGCCGATGGTGTCGGCGTGGTCGTACATCGGGCCGGTCCGCTCGCGGCAGTCGGCGGCCAGCTCGCGGTTGTAGCGCGCCAGCGCGTCGAACCCGGCCTGGTCGGTCGGGTGGATCGAGGGCTGGCGCTGCAACACGTCGACGGAGCACGTGACCGGCCGGCTGCGCGCGACGCCGCGCGGGTCGAAACCGATGATGTCGAACCGCTCCTGCACGGCGGTGCTGAAGTAGCGGTTCGCGCCCAGGGCGAAGTTCACGCCGGAACCGCCGGGGCCGCCCGGGTTGATCAGCAGGACACCGATCCGGTTGGCCGGGTTCGTGGCCTTGCGGCGGGCCACGGCGAGGTCGAACTTCTCGCCGCGCGGCTCGGCCCAGTCGACGGGGAGCCGCAGCGTGCCGCACTCGACCTCGGCGAGTTCCGGGCACGATTTCCAGTCGATGGCCGCGATGTCCGCGCCTCGCGCTTCGACGGGGTCGGCCGACGCGGTCGACGTCAGGCCGACGACGAGCGCGAAAGCCGTTCCCACACCGCCTAACGCACGGATGATCGGTTGCACAGGTGCCTCCCTCAGTCCTGTCACCCCACTGGGTTTCCGCAGGCTTTCAGGGGCGTGAACTGGCGCACAACCGCCTGAAGTCGGACAGGGGGTACGCCGCGAGGTTGACTGCTTCCAGCCTAACGAGTGAGTACTCGGTGACGTCGGTGAGCGTTTCCAGGCCGGTCGGGGTAGGCGGGTGCAGCAAGCCCACAGGAGGGGGCGTCCCTAGTCAACTTCCTGTCACCGCAAGGAAAATCCTCTCTCGTGGATCGGGAGGCGAGCGCGGCGGCACGGCTGTTGGCACCGGCCGGAGGGCGCTCGTGCCGTCGCTGGGGCGGAATCCCCCTTCCGCCGGGCAGAATGGGGGGTGTCCGTGCCCGGTCCGGCCACACCTCCACGACGCGCAAGGGAGCTGACCGATGGCCATCGTCCTGGGCCCCAACCAGTACGGCAAAGCGGAGAACCGGCTCGTGACGGTGACCCGGGACGGCGCGGTGCACACCGTCCGGGACTTCACCGTCGGCACCTCGCTGCGGGGCGACCTGGCCGACACCCACCTGACCGGTGACAACGCGAAGGTGCCGGCCACCGACACGCAGAAGAACACCGTCTACGCGTTCGCCAAGGAAGCCCCGGTCGGCGAGATCGAGGACTTCGCGCTGCGCCTGGGACGGCACTTCGTGTCCACTCAGGAGGCGATCAACGGGGCGTTGATCCTGGTCGACGAGCACTCGTGGCAGCGGATCGAGGGCCACGACCACGCCTTCGTCGCGGGTGGCGACGAGAAGCGCACCACCGCCGTGACGGTGGAGGGTTCCCGGGCGTGGGTGGTGTCGGGGCTGCGGGACCTGGCGGTGCTCAAGTCGACCGGCTCGGAGTTCCACGGCTACCCGCGCGACCGGTACACGACCCTGCCGGAGACGGCGGACCGGGTCCTGGCGACGACGGTGACCGCGCGGTGGCGCTACCAGGGGACCGGGATCGACTGGGCGGCGAGCTTCGCCGAGATCCGGGCGGTCCTGCTGCGGACGTTCGCGGACAAGCACAGCCTGTCGTTGCAGCAGACGTTGTACGCGATGGGCGAGGCGGTGCTCAAGGCCCGGCCGGAAGTCGCCGAGGTGCGCCTGTCGCTGCCGAACAGGCACCACTTCGAGGTGGACCTGAGCCCGTTCGGGCTGGAGAACCACAACGAGGTCTTCTGCGCCGCCGACCGGCCCTACGGGCTGATCGAGGGTTCGGTGCTGCGCGACGACGCGGAGGACGCCGGGTCCTCCTGGCTCACCCTGCCGACGTTCTGACTCCCGCTCACGGTTCGGCCCGGGGTGCGCGTAGCGGAAGATCAGGACGCGATCGTCGGATCACCCCGTGACTCCCCGCACGGGGGCGAACCTCAGGCGTCCGCCTCCATGGCACCGTGGAACAAGATCCGCCGGCAGTTCGGCGGCCGGCCGTCCTCCCCCGGCACGCGCGGTAGCTGGAACGACGGCGGCGCGCACTTGCGGCACACGTACCGCGGCGCGGGCACCGTCAGGTCGCCCGTCCGGACCGCCAGGCCGTCCAGCACGTCGAACGGCAGGGCGTCGGCGATCGCCGCGCGCGGCACCACGCCCGACGGCAGGCCGTCCCGTTCCACCAGCACGAACCGCAGCCCCTCGCGGACCACCAGGTCAGCCAGGTCCAACAGCTCGTCGGCGCTCAGCTCGTCCGGGTCGCCGGCGATCACCACCAGGGTCGGGAACAGGTGCGCCACGGCGGTCAGCGTCTCCGCCGTCTCCCCGAGCCCGGCCAGCTCCGGCACGCCGAGCACGCCCAGCGGGTTGCCGTCGGCGGTGACGACCACGACGAATTCCGCGTTCACCCGCTCCCGCGCCGCTCTCGCCCGCGCCACCTCGACGTCGTCCCGCACGACCACGTGGCTCCTGGTCAACGACGACAACAGCACCGGCCTCACCGCCAATCACCCACGAGCGCGAATGCCGCTCAATGGTAGGGATGCGCGGAAAGCCGCGCGGAGTAATCCACCGGCGGCGGGATTCCGCCTTGAGCGCCACCAGGTTGAGCCGACGCGCGGCACGCTCCCGCCGCCGTCTGCGCACCCACCCGGTCCATCAGCGCCCCCTGGGGTCCGGGCGTCAGCCGATCCGCTCGTAGGCCGGGAGGGTCAGGAAGTCCACGAAGTCGTCCGCCAGGGCCACCTGCTCGAACAGCTCCACGGCCGCGTCGAGGTGGTCGCCGTCGAGTCCCGCCCGCACGTCGTGCAGCACCGCGCGGACCAGGTCGGCGGTGACCGGCGTGCCGTCGTCCAACACCACGCCGTTGTGCACCCACTGCCACAACTGCGAGCGGGAGATCTCGGCGGTCGCCGCGTCCTCCATCAGGTTGTGGATCGCCGCCGCGCCGTTGCCGCCCAACCACGACAGCAGGTAGCGCACGCCGACGTCCACCGCGCTGCGCACGCCCGCACGAGTCGCGTGGCCGCCCGCTGACGCGAAGTCCACCAACTGCCCGGCGGTCACGTGGACGTCCTCGCGCAGGACGTCGAGCTGGTTGGGCCGGTCACCCAACGCGGCGTCGAAGATCTCCCGGCACACCGGGACCAGGTCGGGGTGCGCCACCCAACTGCCGTCGAAGCCGTCGCCGGCCTCGCGGTTCTTGTCGGCGCGGACCTTCGCGAGCGCCTGCGCGGTCACCTCGGGGTCGCGGCGGTTCGGGATGAACGCGGCCATCCCGCCCATCGCGAACGCGCCGCGCTTGTGGCACGTGCGGACCAGCAGCTCGGTGTAGGCGCGCATGAACGGCGCGGTCATGGTCACGCTGTTGCGGTCCGGCAGCACGTGTTCCGCGCCCTGGTCGCGGAAGTACTTGATGATGCTGAAGAGGTAGTCCCACCGGCCCGCGTTGAGGCCGGACGCGTGCTCGCGCAGCTCGTAGAGGATCTCCTCCATCTCGAACGCGGCCGGGATGGTCTCGATGAGCACGGTGGCGCGGATCGTGCCGTGCGGGATGCCCAGCTCGGCCTGCGCGGCGGTGAACACGTCGTTCCACAGCCGGGCTTCGAGGTGGCTCTCCATCTTCGGCAGGTAGTAGTACGGCCGGCCGAGCGCGGCGTTGTGGAAGAAGTGCAGGCCGAAGTCCACCAGTGCGCCCACGGCGGGCCCGCCGTCGACCTCGATGTGCCGCTCGGGCAGGTGCCAGCCGCGCGGGCGGACCACGATGGTCGGCCGGTCGCCGTCCTCCAGGGTGTAGTGCTTGCCCTCGGGCGAGCGGTGCTCGACGGTGCCGCGGGCGGCGTCGTAGAGGTTGACCTGGCCGGAGACGACGTTGTGCCAGTGCGGCGTGTTCGCGTCCTCCAGGTCGGCCAGCCACACCTTCGCACCGGAGTTGAGGGCGTTGACGGTCATCTTGCGCTCGGTGGGTCCGGTGATCTCGACCCGGCGGTCGCGCAGCGGTTCCGGGGCCTCGGCCACCCGCCAGTCACCCTCGCGGACGTGGCGGGTCTCCTCGGCGAACCCCAGCCGCCCGCGCGCGGACCGGCGCGCCAGCAGCTCGTCGCGGGTGGCGGCGAACGCGCGGTGGAGGCCGGCGACGAACTCCAGGGCGTCCGGCGTGAGGATCTCGTCCCCCCGCTCGACGTCGCCCCCGAGCACGCGGATACCGGTCATGGGGTGGCCCACCTCTCCTGCGTCCGGTTCTACTCTGCGGACCATAGTTTTCACCTCGCGGTACAGCAACGGAGGGTGATCGGAGCGGTTCGGGCGTGCGGTCCCGGCAGCGTGCTGTCGACCCGGTCGACCGGTCGGCGCTCGCCCGACCCGGGGCCACGCCCACGATCGGATGACCCGGACGGACCGGTGGCCCGTCCGCAGGCGAAGATCTCCGGCGTGGGAACGACGCATGAGGGCCGCACGCTCACCCTGCACTGGGACGACCACGAGGTCGTGGGCCGCTGGTGCGACGGCGGGGAGCTGACCCCGGTGCCCGCCGAACCGGGTGACGACCGCGTGCGCTGGCTGGTGGACCTGATCGGCGAGTACCGCCGCGCCTACCCCGGCGCACGGGTGCGCGCCACGAACCGGGACGACTGGCGGGAACCGGCGCGCGGCACCCTCCGGCACGTGGTGCCGGGGCCCCACCCCGCCGGGCGGGCGTACGTCGTCCGGTCAGGTCTGGAACCGCTGCACTTCCACGTGCTCCCGGACCAGCGCCAGGTCAAGGAGTGCTGGCACCGCTGCGCCGACGTGGCCTGATCGCCGCGCGGCCGGTCAGCCGAGCAGAGCGTCCACGAACGCGACGGGCTCGAACGGGGCCAGGTGGTCGGCCCCCTCGCCCAGTCCCACCAGCTTCACCGGGACGCCCAGCTCACGCTGCACCTGGAACACGATGCCGCCCTTGGCGGTGCCGTCCAGCTTGGTCAGCACGATCCCCGTCACGTTCACGACCTCGGCGAACACCCGGGCCTGGGTCAACCCGTTCTGCCCGGTGGTGGCGTCGAGCACCAGCAGCACCTCGTCGACGGCCGCCTGCTTCTCCACCACCCGCTTGACCTTGCCCAGCTCGTCCATCAGCCCGGTCTTGGTGTGCAGCCGCCC
Source organism: Actinosynnema sp. NPDC023587 (assembly GCF_040640215.1). NCBI lineage: Bacteria > Bacillati > Actinomycetota > Actinomycetes > Pseudonocardiales > Pseudonocardiaceae > Actinosynnema > Actinosynnema sp. NPDC023587. The sequence continues at coordinate 451,279 of NZ_JBFABG010000004.1, forward strand.
GGCGGTGTCGACCAGCACCGTGTCGACGCCCGCGTGCACGCCCTGCTTCACGGCCTCGAACGCCACGGACGCCGGGTCCGCGCCTTCCGCGCCGCGCACGGTCTCCGCGCCGACCCGGGAGCCCCACGTCGCCAACTGGTCCGCCGCCGCCGCGCGGAACGTGTCCGCCGCGCCCAGCAGCACGGTCCGCCCGTCCGCGACGAGCACCCGCGCCAGCTTGCCGGTCGTGGTGGTCTTGCCGACGCCGTTCACGCCGACCACCAGCACCACCGCCGGTTTCCCGGAGTGCGGCAGCGCGTGCACCGAGCGGTCCATCTCCGGGTGCAGCGCGTCCACCAGGACCTCGCGCAGCAACGCCCGCGCGTCGTCCGACGACCGCACGCCGCGCGCCACGATCTGCGCCCGCAGCGCCGTGACCACCTGGTCGGTGACGTTGGCCCCGAGGTCGGCCATCAGGAGCGTGTCCTCGACGTCGGTCCACGAGTCCTCGTCCAGGTCACCCGCGCCGAGCAGGCCGAGCAACCCCTGGCCCAGCGTGGACCGGGACCGCGACAGCTTGCCGCGCAACCGCTCCAGCCGGCCGGCGGTGGGCTCGATCTCGTCGATCTCCGACGCGGCCTCGGGCAGCGGCACCTCGACGAACCCGCGCTTGGCCGAGTCCCTCGGCACGGCGGCGTCGTCGCCCACACCGGGCTGCCCGTCCACCTCGGTGCGGTCCGCGACCGGGTGCTCCACGGGTTCGACGACCGGGTCCGCCGCCGGTTCGGTGACGGGCGCGGTGGCCGGCTTCGCGACAGGGGCGGTGTCCGGCTTCGCGACGGGTTCCCGGACGGGTTCGCGGACGGGTTCGCGGACGGGCGCGGTGGGGGTGGCCGGTCTGGCCGCCTCGACCGCGTCCGAGGGCTTGGCGAACGTGACGCCGCCACCCGCCTGGTACCCCTTGACGGGCTTGTCCCGCTCGGGCTCGGTGAGGCTGATGCGCCTGCGCTTGGCCAGCACGACGCCCGTGACGAGGGCGACCGCGAGCAGCGCCGCGACGACAACGGCGATCCAGATCAGGAGCGTGGTGGACACCGCGCAATCCTCGCACGCCTCGCGTGGTGACCGATCGACGAACCACGTGGACTCCCGGCGATTCGCCCACCACCCCCCTTGCGCCCACGCGTTGTGTGGCATAGGACACTGGGCGTGAGGGTGATCGGATTGATCTCGGGAACGTCGATGGACGCCGTCGACGTGGCGGTGGGCGACTTCGAGCTGGACGGCGGGACGGTCGTCCTCACGCCCGTGGTGCACGCCGAGCACCCCTTCCCCCCCGGGCTGCGCACCCCGCCCCGCAGCCCCCGGGACCTCTGCCTGCTGGACACCCGCCTGGGCCGGCTGTTCGCGGCGGCGGCCGGGAACCACCGGGCGGACCTCGTCGCCTCGCTCGGCCAGACCGTCCACCACCACGTCGAGGACGGCCGCTGCCTGGGCACCCTCCAACTGGGGCAGCCCGCGTGGATCGCCGAAGCCACCGGCCTCCCGGTGGTCGCCGACTTCCGCGTCCGGGACGTCGCCGCCGGCGGCCAGGGCGCGCCGCTCGCGAGCACCCTCGACGTGCTCTGGCTCGCCGGGCTGCCCGACACCACCGCCCTCAACATCGGCGGCATCGCGAACATCACCCGAACGACGCCCTCCGGGGTGCTCGCCTACGACACCGGACCGGGCAACGCGCTGCTGGACGCGGCCATGACCGCTCTGTCCGGAGGTCTGCGCACCTACGACGTGGACGGCGAGCTCGCCGCGCGCGGCCGGGTCCACGAGGAGTTGCTGACCCGCCTGCTGGCCGACCCGTACTACGCCGCGCCGCCGCCGAAGTCGACCGGCAAGGAGCACTTCGACCGCGCCTACCTGGACCGGGTCTCCGAAGGTCTGACCATGCCCGCCGAGGACCTGCTGGCCACGCTCACCGAGCTCACCGCCCGCACGGTCGCCGCCGGTTGTGCGGGCACCACCGTGATCGGCTCGGGCGGCGGGATGCGCAACCCGGTGCTGGTGAGGTCGTTGAAGGACAAGGTGGACCTGCGCACCAGCGACGAGTACGGCCTCCCGGCGGACGGCAAGGAGGCGTACCTGGCGGCCCTGCTGGGCTTCCTCACCTGGCACGGGCTGCCCGCGAACGTGCCCGCCGCCACCGGTGCGGCCGGCCCGCGCCTGCTCGGGTCGATCACCCCGGGCCGGACGCCCCTGCGCCTGCCCGACCCCGCCGACGTCCCCGTCACCGGCCTGCGAGTCGGAGGTCACCGTGCGCGCGGTTGATCTCGCCATCATCGTGCTGTTCCTGGTCGGCATGCCCCTGCTGGGCGTGTGGATCGGCGGGCGGCAGCGGTCTGCCACGGACTACTTCGTCAGCGAGCGGCGCATCCCGTGGTGGGTGGTGTGCGTGTCGGTGGTGTCGGCGGAGACCTCGACGTTGACCGTGCTGTCCGTGCCGACCATCGCCTACGGCGGCTCGATGACGTTCCTGTCCCTGGCGGTCGGCTACCTGCTGGGCCGGGTCGTGGTGTCGTTCGTGCTGCTGCCCCGGTACGTCGCGGGCGACCTGGTCACCGCCTACGGGTTCCTCGGCGAGCGGTTCGGCGGCGGGCTCCGGGGCACCGCGTCGGTGACGTTCCTGGTCACCCGGCTGCTCGCGGACGGCCTGCGGCTGTTCGCCACCGCGATCCCGGTCAAGGTCGTGCTGGCCGCGTACGGCGTGGACGCGTCGTACTGGGCGATCGTGGTGGTGCTCGGCCTGGCGATGGTCGTCTACAGCTTCCTCGGCGGCGTGCGCGCGGTGGTGTGGGTCGACGCCGTCCAGATGCTCTGGTACGTGCTGGGCGCGGTCGCGGTGATCGTGGTACTGGCCGGGAAGCTGCCGGCCGGCTGGTTCCCGGCCGCCGCCGAGGCGGGCAAGTTCCAGGTCTTCGACCTCGCCGCGAACCCGCTCACCTCGCCTTACGCGATCGTGACCGCGCTCGTCGGCGGCGCGGTGCTGTCCATGGCGTCGCACGGCGCGGACCAACTGATCGTGCAGCGGCTGATGGCCACCCGGGACGTGCGGGCGGCGCAGAAGGCGTTGATCGCCAGCGGTGTCGTGGTGATCCTCCAGTTCGGCCTGTTCCTGGTCATCGGCGTGCTGCTGTGGGCGTTCTACCGGGGTGCCAACCCCATCACCGACCTGAAGCTGAACACCGCCGACGAGTTGTTCGCGAGCTTCATCGTGAACGACATGCCGTCCGGGCTGTCCGGGTTCGTGATCGCGGGCATCCTCGCGGCGGCGCTGAGCTCGTCGCTGGGCGCGCTGGCCTCCTCCACGGTGACCGACCTGGTGCAGCGGGTGGTGCGCCGGCCGCTGAGCGACGCGGAGCTATTCAGGCAGGGCCGGATCTGGACCGTGGTGTGGGCCGGGCTGCTGGTCGTGTGCGCGGGCCTGTTCGCCTCGTTCACCGGGCGCGGCAACCCGATCGTGGAGCAGGGCCTGTCCATCGCCGGGTTCACCTACGGCGCGCTGCTCGGCGCGTTCCTGCTGGGCCTGCTGTTCAAGCGGGCGCGGCAGGACGACGCGATCGTGGCGTTCGGGGAGACGGTGATCCTGATGGCGTTCGTGATCCTGGGCGTGAAGTTCGTCGGTCCCGACGCGGTCCTGACGATCGACTTCTCCGCCGCCACGACGGGCTCCAAGCCCCTGGCCTACCCCTGGTACACGCCGCTGGGCGTGCTGGCGACGCTCCTCGTGGGTGGCCTGCTGTCGTTGCGCCACAAGGACGACGCGCCGCCCGGGGTGGAACCGACCACCCGGGCGGCCTGACGCGGAGGGGTCGGGCGGTGCGCGGGGTCGGCGCGGTGGCGCGGGATCAGGCGGCCGGGGTCGCGCGGTAGGCGACCAGTTCGAGGTAGAGGTGGAAGCCGAGGCGCTCGAACATGCGGCGGGAGGAGTCGTTGCCGGCCAGGATCGACGCGGCGGTCTGCGGTCTGGCCCCGTGCCGCTCGGCGAGCTTCCAGATCAGCTCCGTCACCAGCGCCGCACCCACCCCGCTGCCGCGCGCGTCGGGTTCGACCGCCACGAAGTCCACGTAGTACTCGCCGGGTTCGGCCTTGCCGGCGGCGTAGCCGAGCACCCGTGCACCGTCCATCGCGACCACGACGGTGTGCCGACCGTCGCCGTCGACCAGCTTCCGGCCGGACAGGTAGGTCTTCGGGAAGCAGCGCTCGTGCAGCACGGCCACCGCCTCGTGCACGGCGGCGTCGGTCGGCAGCACGCGCATCTCGCGGGCCGGGCCGGTTCGCGGGCAGCCCGCGTCCCTGAGCAGCAGACCGCGCAGGGCGTCGCCGCCGAGCACGTAGATGCCGCTGGCACGGCCGGCGGTGAAGCCGTGCCGCTGGGCGAACGCGGCGAGCCGGCGGTGCCCGGTGTGACCGTAGACCTCGCGGTCCTCGACCCCCCGCAGCAGCGGCCGGGCCTCGGCGTACAGGGCGTCGGAGGTCTGGTCCCAGATCCGGCTGCCCGCCGGGTGGTTCACCGGTACGTCCACGAACGGACCGTGCAGGAACACCCGGCCGAGCTCGGCGTCGACCTCCACGCTCAGCACACCGCACAGCCGGCCGGAGTCGTCGGTCGCCACGACCGTGCACGAGGGCCAGTCGGGCTCGAACTCGGCGAGCTCCTCGGTGAGCTCGCCGAGCGTCTCGCCGAGGTAGCCGATGTGGTGCGCGGTGTCGGCTTGGAGCCGGACGAGCAGCGCCAGCACGGCGTCGAGGTCGCCCTGGCCGGCGAAGCGGATGTCATACATACCCGGAATCGTCACTCGCGGACCGGGCGAAAGCGAGGGGTTTTCGCGGCGTCGTGACCGCCCAGAAGACCAGGGCCGCGACGCTCACCACCGCGCCGAGCGCGGAGACCCCGGACCAGCCCGCGACCTGGTGGGCGGCCGAGGCCCCGAGCGCGCCCAGACCGCTGCCGACCGAGTAGCACGCCATGTACGCGCCGATCAGGCTGCTGCCCGAGGCCGGGCGCACCGCGTAGACCGCGCTCTGGCTGGTGACGTGCACCGCCTGCACCGCGAAGTCCAGCAGCAGCGCGCCGAGCGCCAGCGCCCACAGGGACTCCACCGCGAACCCCAGCGGCAGCCAGGACGCGGTGAGCAGCACCAGCGCCACCCCCGTGGTCCACTGCCCGAGCCCCCGGTCGGCGAGCCGCCCCGCGCCCGCCGCCGCCACCGCGCCGGCGGCGGCGACCAGACCGAACGCACCGATCGCCGTGTGCGACAACGACCACGGCGGCGCGCTCAACGGCAGCGCCACCCCGCTCCACAGCAGGCTGAACGAGGCGAACAGCGGAATCGTGAGCAGCGCCCGGTTCCGGAACACGGCTTCGGTGGCGAACAGGGCCGCCGTCGAGCGCAGCAGTTCGGGGTAGCGCGGCGCGGTCCGCACGGGCGGGTCGGCGGGTGACCGCCGCAACGCCGCCGCCAGCAGCAGGGTCGCGCCGGCCGACACCAGGTAGACCGCGCGCCACCCGGCGAGGTCGGCGAGCACGCCGGACACCACGCGGGCCAGCAGGATGCCGATCACGACACCGCTGGTGACCAACCCCACGACCCGGCCGCGCCGGTCCGGTCCGGCCAGCGCCGCCCCGAACGCCACCAGCACCTGGGCCACCACCGACAGCAGCCCGACCACCACCAGCCCCGCCAGCAGCACGACGGGGTGGCTCGCGGTGCCGACGACGACCAGCGCGACCGCCGACGCCGACGTCAGGGCGAGCACCAGCCGGCGGCGGTCGACCAGGTCGCCGAGCGGCGCGACGAAGAGCAGGCCGACCGCGCAGCCGACCTGCGTGAGCGTGACGACCAGGCCGGTGCCGGCCGGCGTGAGCCCGAAGTCGCGGGCGAGGGTGACCAGCAGCGGTTGCGCGAAGTACATGTCCGCGACCGCCAGTCCCGCCGTGGCGGCGAACAGCAGCGCGCGTCGGGTGGAGAGCACCCTCCGACCTCCAAGTGGTTTCATCTTGCTACCAGTCGGACCGTAGCCGGAGGTGGTTGTAAGATGCAACCGTGGTGCGCAGGACGAGTCTCGACCAGGCGGAGTGCCCCGTCGCCCGCTCGCTGGACGTGATCGGCGACTGGTGGTCGCTGCTGATCGTGCGGGACGCCTTCGACGGCGTGCGGCGGTTCAGCGACTTCCAGCGCGGGCTCGGCGTGGCGAAGAACATGCTCAGCGCCCGGCTCCGCACGCTGGTCGCCGCCGGGGTGCTGGAGTCCGCACCGGCCGCCGACGGCAGCGCCTACCGCGAGTACCGGCTGACCGCGAAGGGTCGCGACCTGTTCCCGGTGATCGTCGCGTTGCGCCAGTGGGGTGAACGGCACTCGTTCGAGCCCGGCGAGCCGCACTCGGCACTCGTCGACCGCGCCGGCGGGCGGCCGGTGGCCCGCCTGGAGATCCGCTCCCGGGACGGCGCGCGGCTCGCGCCGGAGGACACCGCCGTGATCAAGACCGGCTGAACGCGCACACCCATCTCTTGCCGCACGCCCCGGGGTGGTGGACCCTCAAGGTGTGAGTGAGGAAACGATCCAACTCGAACTCAACGACAGCGGGGTGGCGGTAGACCTGCCGATGCCTGCGAACCAGCGGGACCAGGTGCAGGAAGTCCCCTATCGGCCGGTCGAGTTCCGGGACGACGACCTGCCGAGCGCCCTCGAACGTGCCTCGTCGTGGCTGCGGCAGACCCAGGACTGGCTGGGTGAGCCGGTGGACGTGATCGCCATCCACCTGGACTACGACGACACCAAGGGCTCGCCGTACTACAACCTCAAGCTGTTGTGCAACGAGGAGGACCTGGCCGGGGTGCCTCGCGTGGTTCGGGAGCAAAACACGGTTACCCGCCAGTAGCGTACCGTTCAGGTCATGCCAGATCGCGTGTACCCGCCGGTGATCGCCGCGGCCAAAGTCCTGTTCCGCGTGCTCGACCTCCGCATCGCCGTGGAAGGCGCGCACCACGTGCCGATCACCGGCGGGGCCGTGCTGGCGAGCAACCACGTCAGCTACCTCGACTTCGTCTTCGCCGGCTACGGGGCGGTGCCGTCCCGTCGCCTGGTGCGGTTCATGGCCAAGGACGAGGTCTTCCGCAACCGCGTGTCGGGCCCGCTGATGCGCGGGATGCACCACATCCCGGTGGACCGCTCGGCCGGCCAGGAGTCCTACCGGCAGGCGCTGGCCGCGCTGCGCGCCGGCGAGGTCGTGGGGATCTTCCCCGAAGCCACCATCAGCCGGTCGTTCACCGTCAAGGACGTCAAGAGCGGCGCGGTGCGGATGGCCGCCGAAGCCGGCGTGCCGCTGCTGCCCACGGCCGTGTGGGGCACCCAGCGCCTGTGGACCAAGGGCCGGCCCAAGAACCTCACCCAGCGGCACGTGCCGATCACCATCGTCGTGGGCGAGCCGATCGAGCCCACCACCGAAAAGGACCTGCGCACCCGGATGCAGGAGCTGCTGGACCGGGCGCAGGCGCACTACCCGCAGCCGGGCGCGGGCCAGTGGTGGCAGCCCGCCCACCTGGGCGGCACCGCGCCCACCCCGGAGGAGGCCGCCGCCCTGGACGCCCGGCCGCGCGAGACCGAGCCGGACGCCCGCTGACGGCCGACCCCCGCCGGGCGCTCAGCGAGCCCCGGCGGGCACCGGCGCGGGCGCGGTCCGGTCCGCGCGCCGCCGCTCCCGCCGCAGCAGCCATTCCGCCAGCAGCAGGTTCGGCACCCACGAGCCGAACGGCATGAAGGCGTACGCGGAGTCGAAGTCGCCCACCACCGGCAGCAGCAGGAGCACCCCGACCCGCAGCATCACCCCGGCGTAGACCAGCGAGAACGCCCGGATCATCCACCGCCGGTGGGTGGCGGCGTCACCGCGCCGGATCGCCAGCACACCCAGCACCGGGAACGTCACGGACAGCACCGCGAGCAGCCCGAACCCCGCCAGCCCGTTGAGGCCCGCGATGCTCATCGGCGCGAGCACCGCGCCACCCGTGCCGCCGACCAGCATCGCCACGATGGTCACCCGGCCGAGCACGCGGTGGAGCTTCGGCCACCGCCGCCGCAGCGTCGCCGAGAGCTGCGCCGGGCACAGCAGCAACGCCAGACCGCTGCCGATCATGTGCGTGTAGAGCACGGCGTGCACCCACGGCGGTTTCGCCGCGTAGTGGCTCGCCAACCCGCTGTCGCCCATCTCCGCCAACGGCGCGGTCAGGTAGGGCAGCGGCACGAACACCGCGATGGCGACCGCCGTCAGGGCCAGCCACCCGAACCCGATCCTGCGCCGGGTCGTGAGCACCGTTGCCACCGGAACGTCCTTTCTCAGGGGGAATCGCCGGGAACGCTAGGGAGGCGGCACCCCTGCGGTCGCCCCCCGGGGCCGGGCGACCCATCTCCCCCTCCAGGGGGATGCGTTGTCCTCTTAAGAGCGTTGACCGGGTGTGGGGGCGGCGGGGGACGATGAGCCATGCCCACCCGCTCGGACGTCTGGCTCGCCGCCGGCCTGGTCGTCGCGTCCGCCTTCGCCGCACTGCTGGCCGGTTCCGGTCCGCCGTACCGGCCGACGGACGCCCTCGGCCTGGTGTTCGCCGTGGTGGCCGCCTCCAGCCTGCTGTGGCGCAGCACCGCCCCGGTGTCGGTGACGGCCGTGACCGGGACGGCGGTGATCCTGAACGCGGCGGCCGGCTACCCGCCCACCGTCGTGCAGTGGCCCGCGTGGATCGCGGTGTTCACCGTGTTCGCCACCTACGGCCGGGGGCTGCGGCTGGCCGGCGCGCTGCTCACGCTCGCCGCGCTGGCGGGGTACGTGGTGTTCGACCGAGGCGACGTCACCACCTCCGAGCTGTTCAGCATCACCATGTGCTTCCTGATCTCGATGGTGGCCGGCGAGGCGACCCGGGCCCGGCGGTTCTGGGCCGAGGCGTCGCAGGCGCGGCTGATGGCCGAGGAGCGCACCCGGCTGGCGCGCGAGCTGCACGACGCCCTGGGGCACGCGGTGAACGTGATGGTCATGCAGGCCGGTGTCGGCCGGCGGGTGTTCGCGGACAACCCCGAGTTCGCCCAGGAGGCGTTGGGGCACATCGAGACCGTGGGACGGGACGCGCTCGGCGAGCTCGACCGGCTGCTGCGCGTGATGCACAGCGACGACGACGACACCCCGCCGGACCTCGGCGAGCTCGCCGCGCGGGTGCGCGCGGCCGGCCGGGACATGCGGCTCACCACGGCCGAGGTGGACCTCGCGCCCGGTGCGGCGCGGGCGGTGCACCGGATCATCCAGGAAGCGGTGACGAACGCGTTGCGGCACACCGAGAACGGACGGATCGACGTGGACCTGGCGCAGGTCGGCGACACGGTGGTGCTGGAGGTCGCGAACGAGGGCAGGCACCTGCCCGCGCCGACCCCGGGCCGCGGCCTGGTGAACATGCGCGAGCGGGCCCGCCTGGAAGGCGGTCGGTTCGAGGCCGGCCCGGTGGACGGCGGTTTCCTGGTGCGCGCCACCCTGCCCGCGCGGGGGAAGCCGTGATCCGGGTGCTGCTGGCCGACGACGATTCGCTGGTGCGCGGCGGCCTGAAGGCGTTGCTGCACAGCGAGCCCGACATCGCCGTGATCGGCGAGGCCGCCAACGGGCGCGACGCCGTGGTCTCGGCGCTGGCGCTGCGGCCGGACGTCGTGGTGATGGACATCCGGATGCCGGTGCGCGACGGCGTGTCCGCGACCCGCGAGCTGATGTCCGCCACGCCCCGGCCGAGGGTGCTCGTGCTGACCACGTTCGACCTGGACGAGGTGGTCGACGACGCCATCGCGGCCGGGGCGGACGGCTTCCTGCTCAAGCGGGCCTCACCGGAGGAGCTGGTCGCCGGAATCCGCACGGTCGCCGCCGGGGACGCGGTGATCGCGTCCTCGGTGACCCGGCGGCTGTTCGAGGCGCACGCCGCGCGCACCCCCGCCGACCGGGCGCGGACCGTGCGGCTGACCGAGCGCGAGGCGGACGTGCTGCGGGCGATGGCCGAGGGGTTGTCCAACCCGGAGATCGCGCGGTCGCTGCACCTGTCCGTGGAGACGGTGAAGACGCACGTCAAGCACGTCCTGACCAAACTGGAGGTGCGCGACCGCACGCAGGCCGTGGTGTGGGCGTACCGGACGGGCTTCGCCTACCGGAATTGAGTTGTCGACCGCACCCCGCGCCCGATACGACTGGCTCGTGTTCTGCCGGATGGATCTCATGACCCGCGATGTGCCGGGTGCGGCGGAGTTCTTCGGTGCCGCGCTGAGGTGGGGGTTCGCCGGGCGGGACTTCCGCCTGCACCCGCTCGCGCGCTAGTGCTCCGTCGCCGCCACGGCAGGCGCGGTTTCAGCAGGCGCCGCCACGGCAGGCGCGGCTTCGGCAGGCGCGGCTTCGATCGGTGCCGCCGGCGCGGCGGCGCGGGGCTTGCCGGGCTTCGGGTCGTCCCGGCCGCGCAGGCGCTGCGAGATCACCTGGCTGATGCCGTCGCCCCGCATCGACACGCCGTAGAGCGCGTCCGCGATCTCCATCGTCGGCTTCTGGTGCGTGATGATCAACAACTGCGACCGCTCGCGGAGCTGCTCGAACAGCCCGATCAACCGGTGCAGGTTGGTGTCGTCCAGCGCCGCCTCGACCTCGTCCATCACGTAGAACGGCGACGGCCGCGCGCGGAAGATCGCGACCAGCATCGCCACCGCCGCCAGCGACTTCTCGCCACCGGAGAGCAGGGACAGCCGCTTGACCTTCTTGCCCGGCGGGCGGGCCTCCAGCTCGATGCCGGTGGCCAGCATGTCGTCGGGCTCGGTGAGCACCAGCCGGCCCTCGCCACCCGGGAACAGCACCTTGAACACGACCTCGAACTCGCGGGCCACGTCCTCGTAGGCCGACGCGAAGACCTCCAGGATCTTGTCGTCGACCTCCTTCACCACGGTCAGCAGGTCGCGGCGGGTGGCCTTGATGTCCTCGAGCTGGTTGGACAGGAACTTGTAGCGCTCCTCCAGCGCCGCGAACTCCTCCAGCGCCAGCGGGTTGACCTTGCCCAGCAGCGACAGGTCGCGTTCCGCCCGCTTGGCCCGCCGCACCTGGGTCTCCCGCTCGAACGGGATCGGCTGCGGCGCGGTCACCGCCTCGCCGCGCTCCTTGGCGGCCTCGTACTCGGCCAGCTCCTGCTGCGAGGGCGGGATGAACACGTCCGGTCCGTACTCGGCGACCAGGTCGTCCAGACCGATGCCGAAGTCCTCGGCGACCTTGGTCTCCAACTGCTCGATGCGCATCCGCTGCTCGGCCCGCAGGACCTCGTCCCGGTGCACGGCGTCGGTCAGCTTCTCCAGCTCCACCGACATCTCCCGGACCAGGCCGCGCACCCGGGCGAGGAACGTCTCGCGCTGCGCCTTGCGCTCCTGCGCGGTGTCCCGCTCCCGCGCGGCGCGGGCCAGCGACTCGCCGATCCGCGCCAGCGCCACCTCGCCGCCCCGGACCACGGCCTTGGCCACCACCGCGCCACTGGCCCGCGCGGCGTGCGCGCGCTGCGCCCGTTCCCGGGCTTCGCGCTCGGCGCGCGCGGCTCGGCGCAACCCCTCGGCCTTGCCCTGCAACGCCCGCGCCCGCTCCTCCGCCGTGCGCAGGTGCAGCCGCGCGTCGACTTCGCCCTGCCGCGCGGACGCCAGCTCGGCGGCGGCCTCGTCGCGGTGGGACGTGTCCGGCTCGTCGTCCAGCGGCTGCTCCTCGGCGACCAGGAGGCGTTCCTCCAGCTCGCCGAGCTTGAGCAGGTTCTCCTCGCGGGCCGCCTCGACCTTCGCCCGCTGGACGCGCACCCGCTCGACCTCGGCTTCGGCCGAGCGCACCGCCGAGGCCAGCCGGTTGAGCCGCTCGGAGGACCGGGCGCGGCGCACCTTGGCCTCGTTGAGCTGCTCCTTGAGCGCGTTGACCTCGCCGCGCCGGGCCTGCTGCTCGGCCCGCGCGCCCTCCAGCGCCGCCGCCGACCGCTCCAGCTCGCGCTCGGTCAGCGCCAGCTTCTCCGACGCCTCGTCGACCGCCGCCTGCACCTCGATCACGCTCTGGCTGCGCCCGGAACCGCCGACCGCCCAGTCCGCGCCGAACACGTCGCCCTCGTGGGTCACCGCGCGCACGTCCGGGTGCGCCTCGACCAGGTCGCGCGCACCGGCCAGGCCGTCCACCACGGCGAGCCGGTCCAGCGCCCGGTGCAGCGCGGGGCGCAGCGCCTCGGGCGACCGCACCAGTTCCACGGCCCACCGCGCGCCGTGCGGGAGGGCGGGCCACGACGGCCGGTCAGCGGGCGCGGAGCCACCGACCAGCACCCCGGCCCGGCCCGCGTCCTGCTCCTTCAACAGCTCCAGCGCGGCCAGCGCGTCGGAGCCCGACCGCACGGCGACCGCGTCGGCGACCGGCCCGAGCGCGGCGGCCAGCGCCACCTCGAAACCGGGCTCGACGGTGAGCAGCGCGGCGACCGACCCCAGCAGGCCGGGCAGCCGCGACGCGAGCAGCGCGCCCGCGCCGTCCTTGCGGGTCAGGCCCAGCGACAGGGCGTCCACCCTGGCCTGCCACGACGCGATGCCGCGCTCGGCGGTCCGCTCGGCCTTCACCAGCTCCTCGACCCGGCCGCGCGCGGCGGCGTCCGCCTCGGCCGCGTGCCGGTGCCGCTCGTCCAGGCCGATGTCGTCCTCGTCCTCGGTGCCGGTGATCTCGCGGGCCTCGGCGAACTCCTGGGCGACGACCTCGGACCGCTCCACGGCCTCGGCCAGCGCGACCGACATCCGCTCGATCTCCTCGGCGGTCGCGGACGTCTTCGAGCGCAGCGCCTCCACCTGGCCGGACAGCCGGGCCAGGCCCTCGCGCCGGTCGGCGATCGCGCGCACGGCCGCCAGGTGCGCCTTTTCGGCCGCCTGCACCATGCGCTCCAGCTCGGCCCGCGTCTCGACGGCTTCGGCCAGCCCGACCCGGGCCTCCGTGACCCCGTCCTGGAGCTCCTGCTCCAGCAGCGCGGTCTGCTCGGCCTCGGCGTCGAGCTCGTCCGGGTCGCGCCCGCCGCGCGGCGCTTCGACGGCCGCCGACAGGTGGCGCTCCCGTTCCACGGCCAGCCGCACGGTGCCGCGCAACCGCTCTTCCAGGGCGGACAGCCGGTACCAGGTGTCCTGCGCCTGCTGGAGCTTCGGCGCGTCGGCCGCGACCTGGTCCTCCAGCTCGTTCTGCTGGAACTGCGCCTGCTGGAGGGACTGCTCGACCTCGGTGCGCCGGGCGCGCGCGGTGGCCTCGTCCTGCTCCTCGCGGGCCAGCGCGGCGCGCCGCGTCACCAGGTCGTCGGCCAGCAGGCGCATCCGGGAGTCGCGCAGCTCGGACTGCACGAGCTGGGCGCGGCGGGCGATCTCGGCCTGCTTGCCCAGCGGCTTGAGCTGGCGGCGCAGCTCGGCGGTGAGGTCGGTGAGGCGGGTCAGGTTCGCCTGCATCGCCTCCAGCTTCCGCAGCGCCTTCTCCTTGCGCTTGCGGTGCTTGAGGACGCCCGCGGCCTCCTCGACGAACGCCCGGCGCTCCTCCGGCTTGGACTCCAGGATCGCGGCGAGCTGGCCCTGGCCGACGATGACGTGCATCTCCCGGCCGATGCCGGAGTCCGACAGCAGTTCCTGGATGTCCATCAGCCGGCAGGTGCTGCCGTTGATCTCGTACTCGGTCGCGCCCTCGCGGAACATCCGGCGGGTGATCGACACCTCGGTGTACTCGATCGGCAGCACGCCGTCGGAGTTGTCGATGGTCAGCGTCACCTCGGCGCGGCCGAGCGGGGCGCGGCCGGACGTGCCGGCGAAGATGACGTCCTCCATCTTGCCGCCGCGCAGGTCTTTCGCGCCCTGCGTGCCCATCACCCAGCGGAGCGCGTCGAGCACGTTGGACTTGCCGGACCCGTTGGGGCCGACGACGCACGTGATGCCCGGTTCGAAGCGCAGCGTGGTAGCCGAGGCGAAGGACTTGAAGCCCTTCAGCGTCAGGCTCTTGAGGTGCACCGGGGCAGCCTACCCAAGGCCGTACCGATCGAGTGGCGGGCACACCGCGCCCCAGCTCAGCCCTACCGCGCGGGTCCTGCCGACGTCGGCCGACCGCCGCCGCCGACCGGTCCGGCGCGACCACGGCGGCCCGGTGCTCAACGCTCCACGAATCCGGTCAGGCCACCGCGCGGCTCGGACCAGCGCTCCACGACCGAGTCCACCTGACCGGGTGACCGACCGGAGCGGAGCGCTTCGACCAGCGAGCGGCACGCGGCCTCCGGGCCCTCGGCGTTGACCTCGACCCGACCGTCCCCCAGATTCGACGCGCTGCCGACCAAGCCCAGCTCAAGGGCCCTGGCGCGGGTCCACCACCGGAAGCCGACGCCCTGCACCCGCCCCCGCACCCACGCGGTGAGGCGCACGGTCCGCTCTACTCCAGCCACAACTTCCATCCTGACATTTCACCCGTTAGTGGTACGGTGCGCGACCGTGACTGCGCGGCGCGGTAACAGATCCGTGGTAGGCGTGCTCGTCGGGCTGTTACTCGGTGCCGCCGGTGCGACCGGCGTCGCGTTCGCCGGTCCGGAGCAGCTCGCCCCGTTCGGCGCGCCCACCACAGCACAAGACGACCAAGGCGACAACACGGGTGTCGGCGGCGTGGGCGGTGTCGGCCTTCCCGCGCGCACCACCGAGCCGGACGCGCCCGCGCCGACCACCACCGGGACGTCGACCACCACCACCGCTCCCACCACCGAGACCACGACGACCGCGCCGCCGACCACCACCACGACCGGGACCACGACGGTGCCGCCGACCACCACCACGGCGGCCCCGCCGCCGGCGACGGGGACCCGGCGGGTCGTGGACCTGGTGAACGAGGCCCGGTCCGCCGCCGGGTGCGGGCCGGTGAAGGTGGACGAGCGCGCGGTCACCTCGGCCCAGGGGCACAGCGACGACATGTCGGCGCGCGACTACTTCTCGCACGACACCCCGGAGGGCGTGGACTTCGCGCAGCGGATGCGCGCGGCGGGCCACCCGAGCCCCGGCGGGGAGAACATCGCCAAGGGCCAGCGCTCGCCGGAAGCGGTGATGAAGGCCTGGATGAACTCCGACGGGCACCGTCGCAACATCCTGAACTGCGGGTTCACCACGATCGGGGTGGGCCTGGCGACCGACGGCTGGTACTGGACCCAGAATTTCGGCAGGTAACGAGGGAGTGCGCGTGACCGACGGGCTGTACGAAACCCCGGAACCCGACCACCGCCGACCGCGCGTGTCGCCCACCGTGCTGCTGGCCGCGTCCGGCGTGGTGGTGGCGACGATCTTCGCCTCCGTCGCCTCGATCGCGGGCGCGTCGCCGGAGGCCGGCCCGGCCAGGCCGACCCCGCGCCAGGACGTCGTGTCGCGCAGCACGCTGGTCACCTCGCCCAGCACCACGTCGGTGCCGCCCACCACGACCACCACCGAGGCGACGACCGCGCCCGCCGAGACCACGACCACCACCACGACGGCGAAGCGCACCCGGGTGACGACCGTGACCAACCCGGACGGCACCACCACGACCACGACGGTCGAGGACCCGCCGACCGGCAGCCCGGAGCCCACCGCGCCGCCGGCCGGCACGACGGTGGATACGACCACCACGCCGTCCGAACCGCCGACCACCACCGAACCCGCCGGGACCACCACCTCCCCGTCGACGTCCTCGTCGACCTCCCCGTCGACCTAGGACCGGCCAAACGAGGGCGTGGCCCGGGGGTGACGGTCCACCACACGAAGGGGTGGAGGACCGCTCGAACGTTTCGCCTCCCGGCGTGCGCCGCCGATAACTCGGACACCTGACCATCCGACCGGTCCCCCACAGGGAGATGGTGTGTTCGAGGAAGATCAAGTGGAGTCGCCGAAGAAGAAGATCTCCTCGGTGGCCCTGCTCGCCGGCGGCGGCGCGGTCGTCGCGACGGTGATCGCCACGCTGGCGTCCATGCTGGCCATGGACCGCGCCCCCGAACCGGTGCCGCCGGAGCCGCGCGCCGACGTGCAGGCGACGGTCGGCACGTCCGTGCAGGTGGCCGCCGACGGCAGCACGTCCACGGTGGTGGTCACGGTGTCGGCACGGGCAGCCGGGCCGTCGCCCACCACGTCCGCGCGGGCGAAGGAGCCCGACGCCGCCGGACCCCGCCCGGACGAGCCGAAGGTCGAGCTCACCACGACCACCGCGCCGGTGCCGGTGACGCCGACGTCACCGAGCACCCCGCCGACCTCGTACCCCTCGCCGACGCCGAGCTCCTCCTCGGGCACGACGACGACGCCGTCCCCGGCCCCCACCTCCGGGCCGTAACCGGAGCACGGCGGGCGGCGGCTCGCGACCGGCTGGAACGGGGACCGGCCCACCACCACCCGCGATTCCGGGCCGCCGCAGCGCTCACCCGTCGTCCCGGATGGTCGGGTCGGCCCGCGAGCGGGCTGCCCGCGAGGGTCCGGCCAACGCGGCGTTCGAGCAGGCCGACGCGCAGGTCCACCCGTTCCCCGACGCGGCGTTCGACGTGGCGATCAGCCGTTCGGCCCGATGTTCTCCGGCGGCCTGGCTGGTCGAGGCCCGCGAGCCCCGACCTACCAGACGTCACCGCCGCGCCAGTCGCAGGACAACGGCCCGTCCAGGTCCGGCACGACCTCGACGGGCAGCACGAAGATGCCGCCGTCGTCGTCCCTCGTGCGCGCCGGCCCGGCCGGGCCCAGCACCGAGGTCGGCCCGCGCCACAACCGCCACCCGCGCCCGGCGTAGAAGTCCAGCGCGGTGTCGGCCGACGCCAGCGCGCCCACCTGGTAGGCCCGCCGCACGACGTCCTCCAGCGCGCCCATCACGGCCGCGCCGTACCCGCGCCGCCGCCGGTCCGACCGGACGGCGACAGCCTCGACGTACCCGGTCCGCCACGCCTGCCCGTGGTGCAGCAGTCGGCGCTGTACCACCGACCCGTGGCCGACGAGTTCGTCGTCCTCCCACACGAACGCGTGCACGCCACCGAGCGCGTGATCCCAGTCGTCGTCGCTGAACCCGCCGTCGAACGCGTTGTCGCACAACGCGCGTGCCACCCCGAGCACCACCGGGTCCACTGCGGACGTGTGGGCCGTGGTCACCACCGTCATCGAGCCGCCAATCCCTCGTCCACCACCACCACGAGGACAACGATCACGTCGGCCGCGAAGTGCCCGGTGGGCCCGCCGGGTCGTGGATGTCGCCTGATCGGGTCGTGACGCGGGTCATAGCCGACCGCTGTCACGGACCGGCGGGCCGCCCCGCTCCACCCACGAGGAAAGGACGAGGACATGGCAGAGCACATCGTGGTCGTCGGAGCGGGCTACTCGGGACTGGCGGCGGCCAAGCTGGCGGCGAGGTGGACCGACGCCGACGTCACCCTGGTCAACCAGCGCGACCGGTTCGTCGAGCGGGTCCGGCTGCACCAGCTCGCCGCCGGCCAGGTGTTGCGCGACCTGCCGCTGGCGGACCTGGTCGAGGGCACCGGCGTCGAACTCGTGGTCGACCGGGTCACCGCGATCGACCCGCCGGCCCGCGAGGTCCGGCTCGCCGCCGGCGGCACCCTCGCCTACGACCGGCTGATCTACGCGCTCGGCAGCCACGCCGACCTCGACTCGGTGCCCGGCGTCCGCGCGCACGCGCACACCGTGGCCACCCCGGACGAGGCCGAGCGGTTGCGCGACCACCTCGCCCACGCGCACGTGGTGGCCGTGGCCGGCGGCGGGCTGACCGGGATCGAGGCCGCCGCCGAACTCGCCGAGGGCCTGCCGCACCTGGCGGTCGTGCTGGTCACCGGCGGTGTGCTCGGCGAGGCGCTGTCCGCCAAGGCCCAGCGTTACCTGCGCACGACGTTCGCCCGGCTCGGCGTCGAGGTGCGCGAGCGCAGCCGCGTCACGTCGGTGGACGCCGAGGGCCTGGCGCTGGCCGACGGCGGGCGGGTGGCCGCCGACACGGTCGTGTGGACGGCCGGGTTCCGGGTGCCGGAGTTGGCCCGCGACGCCGGGTTCGCGGTCGACGGCACCGGCCGGATGGTCGTGGACCAGACGCTCACGTCGGTGTCGCACCCCGAGGTGCTGGGCATCGGCGACGCCGCCGCCATCCGCCGCCCGGACGGCCTCGAACTGCGCATGGCCTGCGCGACCGGCCTGCCGACCACCCAGCGGGCGGTGCGGGCGCTGGCGGACCGGTTGGCGGGCGAGGAGCCCGCGCCCTTCCGGTTCTCCTACTTCAACCAGTGCGTGAGCCTGGGCCGCCGGCACGCCCTGATCCAGTTCGTGCGGGGCGACGACAGCCCGCGCGATGCCGTGCTCACCGGACGCCTCGCGGCCCGCTACAAGGAGGCGGTCGTGCGCGGCACGGTCCTGTTCGAGCGCCGTCCCACGCTGCCGGCGGGCTGAGCGCCGCAGCTACCGGAGCAGGTGCTCCCGCGCGACATCCGCCGAGTCGGTGCGCGCGGACAGCACTCGGGTTTCCCGCCTCCTCGATCGCGTCTTGATGTCCACCGACCACGGCTTTCACCCCGGACTCGCGGGCGACGGGCCGCACCGGTGCGGAATCAATGAGTACATCCGGGTGCGAATGAATCGGTTCGCTGGACAGCGGTACACCAATAGTGCGAATGTCCTGTCCGAATTCGGACGCTCGCTCACGGTCGGTGAGCCACGAGGAGGTCCTCGATGACCGCCAGTGTGACCAACCAGGACGCGTTACAGCTCGTGGTCGCCGTGCACCGGCTGATCCGGAGCCTGCGCCAGTCGGCACCCGTCCGGCGGTTGCAGCCCACGCAGCTACTCGTGCTCGCCGAACTCGCCGCGCAGGGGCCCATGCGCATCGGCGAGATCGCGGTGCGCGCGCTGTGCTCCCAGCCGACGGCGACCACGGTGGTCACCGGCCTGGAATCCGGCGGTCTGGTGCGCCGCGAGGCCGATCCGGCGGACGGCCGGGCCACGATCGTCGAGCTGACCGGCGCGGGCCGGGAGACCATCCTGTCGCTGGCGCACGGCGAAGCCGAGTTGCTGTCCGAGCGGATCTCGCGATTGTCCGCGGAGGAGCGCGACCACCTCCGGTCGGCGACCCCGCTGTTGCGCCGGCTCGCCGAGCCGAAAGCGCGCTGATCCTTTTCCGGCGGGTGCGTCAGACCGCGACGCGCGGCCTGGGCTGGCAGCGCGGGCACGAGTACGACGAGCGGTTCATGAACGGTTCTCGCACAATTGCCGCCCCGCACCGCGCGCACGGCCGGTTTTCCTGCCCGTAAACGTTCAGCGAGCGGTCGAAGTAGCCCGATTCACCGTTCACGTTGACGTAGAGCGCGTCGAACGACGTGCCGCCTTCGCCCAACGCCTCGCGCATCACGTCCGTGGCGTGGGCGAGCAGTTCGGCGGTTTTCCCGCGAGTCAGCTTCTCGGTGGGCCGCAACCCGTGCAGGCGGCTGCGCCACAGCGCCTCGTCGGCGTAGATGTTGCCCACGCCGGACACCAGCGTCTGGTCCAGCAGCGCGCGCTTCACGTCCGTGCGCCGCCTCCGCAGCGCGGCGACCGCGGCGACGGGGTCGAAGGCGGGGTCCATCGGGTCGCGCGCGATGTGCGCCACCGGCTCCGGCAGCGGGGTTCCGTCGACCATGACGATCTCGGCCAGCGCCAGCCCGCCGAACGTGCGCTGGTCCACGAAGCGCAGCTCCGGACCGCCGTCGACGAACCGCACCCGGACTCTCAGGTGCTTCTCGTCCGGCGCGTCCACGGGCTGCACCAGCATCTGCCCGCTCATCCCGAGGTGCGCGAGCAGGGCGTCCCCATCGGACAGGTCCACCCAGAGGTACTTGCCCCGCCGCCGCGCCCCGACCATGGTCCGACCGGCCAACCGGGACGCGAAATCCGCCGCACCGGGGAGGTGGCGGCGGATCGCACGGGCGTGGAGCACCTCGACCGCGGACACGGTGCGGCCGGCGACGTGCTCGTGCAGACCTCGGCGGACGACCTCTACCTCAGGCAGCTCGGGCACGGGACGGGATCAGTCCTCGTTCTCGGCCGCTTCCGCGGCCTCCAGCTCCTCCAGGAGCTCGTACGCGGCGGCCTGCGGCTTCGTCGGCTTGAGCATCCAGCCGCCCGCCTGGGCGGTGTCGCGGACCAGGACCAGGCCTTGGATGCCACCGCTGCGGGAGGCGTTCAACGGTCGGGAGTGGCGGTGGTGGTCGCGCACGCGCCGGTTGGTCCGGACGTTCGTGGCATACATCGGCGTCAGTCTTCCTCGGTGGGTGAGGTCTGCGGTGGAGCCGATCCCGGTGCGTGGCCGTTCCCGGCTGCGGCTTCCCGCTCCGCGCGAACCCGTTCCGACAGCACCAGGTAGGCGGCCTCGGCCGCCTTCTGCTCGGCTTCCTTCTTCGTGCGGCCGTCGCCGGTGCCGTGGGCCTGACCACCGACGAGCACCGTGGCGGTGAACTCCTTGCGGTGGTCGGGTCCCTGGTCGTCGACCCGGTACTCGGGCACGCCCAGCCCCGCCGACGCGGTCAACTCCTGCAAACTGGTCTTCCAGTCCAACCCCGCGCCGCGCAACGGCGCTTCCGCCAGCAGCGGATCGAAGAGGTGGTGGACGAGTTGACGCGCGGTGTCGATGCCGAACTGGAGGTACACCGCGCCGATGACGGCCTCAAGACCGTCCGCGAGGATGCTCGCCTTGTCCCTGCCCCCGGTCAGCTCCTCGCCGCGACCGAGCAGCAGGTGCCCGCCCAGACCGTCCTCGCCCAGGTTCCTGGCCACGCCCGCCAGCGCGTGCATGTTCACCACGCTGGCACGGAGCTTGGCGAGCTGCCCCTCGGGCAGGTCCGGGTGGGTGCGGTACAGGTGGTCGGTGACCACCAGACCGAGCACCGCGTCACCGAGGAACTCCAGCCGCTCGTTCGGCGGGAGTCCACCGTTCTCGTACGCGTACGACCGGTGTGTCAGGGAAAGCGTCAGCAGCTCGGCGTCCAACGGGACGCCGAGCGCCTGGAGCAACGGGGCGCGGTCGGCGGACCGACCGCGCGACGACCTACCCCCCACAGTGCGACGCTACCTTCGCCTTGATGAGGATCAGGCCGGCTGGACGACCTGGCGGCCGTCGTACTGGCCACAAGCCGGGCAGGTGACGTGCTGCGGCTTCGGCTGGCGGCAAGCCCGGTTCGAGCAGGCCACCAGGTGCACGGCAGCGGTCTTCCACTGAGCGCGGCGCGAGCGCGTGTTCGAGCGCGACATCTTCCGCTTCGGGACGGCCACGACTAGTTCTCCTCTGGATTGTCACGATTCCCGTCGAACCGCTCATGAAGGGCGGCCCACCGGGGGTCAATCGTCTCATGCCCGTGATCGGGGCCGAGATCGGCCAGCCTGCCGCCGCAGTCGACGCACAGCCCGAGGCAGTCCGGCGAGCACAGCGGCACCTGCGGCAGCGCGAGCACGAGTGCGTCCCGCACCACCGGTTCGAGGTCGACCAGGTCGTCGAGCAACCGACTGACCTCGCCTTCCTCAGTGGTCTCGTCGGTGGCGCTGTCCGGGTAGGCGTACAACTCGGTCAGCTCCACCTCGACCTCGGCCGACAGCGGTTCCAGGCAGCGCGAGCACTCCCCTTCGACCACCGTCGCGGCCGTGCCGGTCACCAGCACGCCCTCGACCACCGACTCCAGCAGGAGATCGAGCTCGACGACGCCACCCGGGGGCACCGCGATCACGCCGAGCAGGCCCAGACCTTCCGCGGGCACCGTGCGGTGATGGGCGCGGCTGGAGCCCGCGCGACGACCCAGGTCCCTGGTGTCGATGACCCAGGGCCCGGAGGCTGTGGAACGCGTGGACGCGTGACGATGCTGAGGCATGATGTTTGGTGTGCCGACGGGTGACTTACCACGGCCAGCCGGTCAAGGGTACGGGACAACCGGTGCTGACGTGAAATCGCCTGGTCCGGAGCGGTCCGGCCAGATCGCGCGGGGCCCCCGGGCCGCTCAGGAACGGGCGGTCTCGTGGTAGTCGAACGGGGCCGCGGCACCGGTCACGCCGGGGCCGCGCAGGTGCGAGCGGCCCTTGCCGACCGAGCGGAGCGTGTGGGCCAGCAGGTCCTCGAAGTCGGCCAGCTTGCCGTCCACGTAGGCGTCGCACTCGCTGCGCAGCCGGATCGCCTCGGACTGCGCGGCGTCCAGCACGCGGGCGGACTCGGCGTGCGCGGCCTGCGCGACCTCGGTCTGGTCGACCAGCCGGATCTGCTCGGCGCGCCCCTCCTCGATCGCCCGCTCGTAGTTCGCGCGACCGGCCTGCACCATCCGGTCGGCCTCGGCGTGCGCGCGGCCCACCAGGTCCTCGTACTCCTGGCGACCCGCGGCGATCGTCCGCTCGGCCTGGTCCTGCGCCTCGGCGACCATCCGCTCGGCCCGCGACCGCGCCTCGGACAGCATCCGCTCGGCCTCGTGCTGCGCCTCGGACACCATCCGCTCGGCGTCGGAGCGGGCCTTGCTGGTGCTCGCCTCCAGCTCGTGCTGGGCCTTGCCGACCAGCTCGTCGCGGTGGTCGAGCACGTCCTGGGCGTCGTCCAGCTCCGCCGGGATGGCGTCGCGCACGTCGTCGAGGAGTTCGAGCACGTCACCGCGCGGCACGACGCACCCGGAGGTCATCGGCACGCCACGCGCTTCCTCGACGATCGTGACCAGCTCGTCGAGAGCCTCGAACACCCGGTACACGGCACACTCCCCACACCCACACAGCGGTACCCGTCCCAGTGTGCCCTGCCGATCACCCGGCCGCGGGTAGATCGGCAGGGCGTGTCCCCGCCCCGTCGGGTGACACCCGGACGGACGGCGACCGGCCGCGCGGCGTCCCGGGCTCAGCGCGAGGTGTCGACCAGCACGAAGCTCGCGTAGTGGTCGGCGGTGTAGAAGTACAGCCTGGGCGACGCGTTCCCGGTCACGATCCGCCGTGCGCCGCGCGTGGAGCTGCCGGGGGTCTTCACGGTGTACTCGCGGTAGTAGCCCGAGGAGCACGCGGGCAGGATTCGTTCACGGTTCTGGAAGGTCTGGTCGTCCTGCGGGTACGGGTAGGGCCCGCCGCGCTGGACGAGCCGGACGGTGTCGGTGGCCTGGGCGGGCAGCCCGGAGAGGGCGACCCGGCGGAACCCGGAGGTGTCACCGCAGGCCGCTTGGAGCGCGCCGACCGGCTCGGCGACCGCCGGGGTGACCGCGGTGAAGCTGCCGACGAGGACCAGCAGCAGGGAGAGCAGCGCCTGTCGGGCGCGCGATGTGATCTCGCTCATGCGAACGAACGGTAATCACGTCGAGTGATGAAATGACCACGGTGGGGTGAACCCGCCGTGACCGGTCAGCGGCGTTCGGCGAGCCGCTGCGCGAGCCTGGCCATGATGGACGGCGGCAGCAGCGTCGACACGTCGCCGCCGTAGGTCGCCACGTCCTTCACCAGCGAGCTGGCCAGGAAGCTGTAGATCGGGTTGGTCGGCATGAAGAGCGTCTCCACCCCGGTGAGCTGGTGGTTCATCTGGGCCATCTGGAGTTCGTAGTCGTAGTCGCTGACCGCGCGCAGACCCTTCACGATGGCCTGGATGTCGTTCTCGCGGCAGTAGTCGACCAGCAGGCCGTGCCACGAGTCGACCCGCACGTTGGGCCACTGCGCGGTGACCTCGCGGAGCATCTCGGTGCGCTCCTCGACGGAGAACAAGGTCTTCTTGTTCTTGTTGATGAGCACGGCGACGACGACTTCGTCGAAGAGCTTCGCCGCTCTGCCGATGATGTCCAGGTGTCCGTTGGTGGCCGGGTCGTAGGAGCCGGGGCACACGGCACGCGTCATGGTTTCGGACGGTAGCACCCGATCGGACGCGCCCACTCCGGCGCGTGGTCGGCATCACCCGAGGGCGTCGACGTACTCCGCCCAGAACAGTGCCGTGTCGCCATAACGCTTGCCGCGCAACGATTCCAGTGGACTGGGCCAGATCGGTTCGGCACTGCGCGCGGCGCGCTCCACGATGATCAGGGAGTCGGGCGCGAACCAGCCGTGCCGGACGAGCCCGTCGAGGACCTGCCCGAGCTGCGCATCGGTCAGCGCGTAGGGCGGATCGGCGAAGACCACGTCGCACGGCTCGTCGGCGGGGATCGCGACGGCCGCCTCCACCGTCCGGTTGACGACGGTCGCACCGGGCAGGCCGAGGGACTTCGCGTTGGCCTTGAGGACGTCGGCGGCCCGCTTGTCGGATTCCACGAACACGGCCGAGGCCGCACCCCGGGACAGCGCCTCGAACCCGAGCGCGCCGGACCCGGCGTACAGGTCGAGCACCCGCGCCCCGTCGAGGTCGACCAGGGCCTGCAACGAGCTGAACAGCGCCTCGCGCACCCGGTCGGAGGTGGGTCGGGTGCCCCGTGGCGGCACTTGCAGCCGACGCCCACCGGCGACGCCCGCGACGATCCTGGTCACCCGCCCATGGTCGCAGGCGGTCCCACCCGGCCCGGCGGCGGCAACGCCGAGCACCCCGCGACGCGCGCCGGCTCGCGGCGCTCCCGGCCCCCACCCCGTGCCCGACCACCTCGACCGGCGGGGTCCGCCGTCGGGACTGCGGTGGGTGTTGCCGACGGTGTTGCCGACGACCGGATCGGCCTGGTCGGGCAACGCGCGAAAGGTTCGGGGCACCGAACCCCGCCGTGCGGGGCGGCGGCGGCCCGACCGGACGGAGCTAACACACGTCCAAGTAGGGCAGTTCCGGGAAGTAGGTGCTCCACTCGGCCGGGGTCAGGCCGGCGGACGGTCGCGCGCAGGCCGCGGCGGCGGCCCGCTCCGGGTCGAGGTGCCAGCGGATGGCGCTGATGATCGACGTGTGCTTGAGCGCGTGCACGCTCTGCCCGTCCGGGGCGAAGCGCAGCCCGGTGAAGCCGGACCCGACCCGCACGGCGTCGGTCTTCCTCCGCAGTTCCTGCGGCTTCGGGAACGTCCACAGCACGAGGTCCCCGGTCGACCCCGCCGTCACCACCTGGCGCTGGTCCGGGCTCACCGCCACGGCGTTCACCGAGCCCTGGTGCGCGGAGTCCAGGACGACCATGCGCGGGCTGACCGGGTCGGCCAGGTTCCAGAACGTGACGCCGCCGGCCAGGTCCCCCACGACCAGCCCCCGGTACCCGGCGAACGCGACCGCGCTGACCGAGCCGACCACCTCGCTGTCCACCCGGCCGACCACCTGCGGCGCGTCGGGCCGGCCGAGGTCCCAGATCTCCAGGTCCTGGTCGTAGGGCGTGCCGGCGGCGCTGTCCAGGTCGAGCGTGACGAGCAGCCGGCTGTCGCCGCTGAACTCGAACAGGGTGTTCGCGCCGGGCAGCGCACCGAGCTGGTGCGGCCCGTGCGGGTCGCGGACGTCCCACAGCCTGCCCGACCGGCCGGGCACCCACTGCGTCTCACCGCTCCCGGTCACCGGCACCACGTCGACGGTGACCAGCAGCGCGCCGTCCGGGCTGAACCGGACGGCGCGGTGCCGACCGGGGACGACGCCCAACCCGACCGGCCGGGCGGGGTCGCCGATGTCCCACAGCCTGATCCCGTCGCGGTCCCGGGTGGCGACCACCCGGGAGTCGGCGCTGAAGACCGGCTCCCCCTGCCCGCCGGGGACGGACCCGATCGGCGTGGCGGTGTCGGCGGTCAGGGCGACCAGGATGGTGACGTCCGCCGCCTGCCTGGCCACCGCGGCGAGCCGGCCGTTGCCGGCGGCGGCCACGACCGAACCCGCGTCGTCGGCCATGCCGATCCCGCTCGCCAGGCCCGAGGCGCTCACCAGCGCGCTCGCGGTCTGCTCCGAGGGGGCCAGCCGGTAGGCGGCGAGCAGCAGCCCGGCGGCCAGCGCCGGGTCGGTGTCGGACAGCCGGGCGGCGGTCTCCACGGCGTCGTCCGCGAGCGCGATGGTGTGCTGCCGGGTCGCGGCGCGCTGGGTGTTGGTGGCGTAGATCGCGGTCAACGCGGCGAACACGGCCAGCACCACGACGAGGGCGGCCAGCGCCCGCACCAGCCGGACGTGGTGGCGGCGCTTCGTCCGCTCGCGCCGGTCCGCCGAGAGCCCCGAGTCGAGGAACTCCCGCTCGACGCGGTTGAGGTGGCCGTGGGTGCGCGCCCACTCCGAGGTCTGCGCCAGCAGGCTGCCGCGCAGCAGCAGGTCCGGGTCCCGGTGGTGGTGCCGCCACAGGGTCGCGGCGACGGTGAGCCTGCGGTGGGCGCGCCGGCCGTCGCGGTCCTCGGTGAGCCAGACCCGCAGCCGTGGCCACGCGTCGATCAACGCCTCGTGGGTGATCTCGGCCCGGTCGCCGGAGAGCACGACGAGCCGCGCCGCGGCGAGTTCACCGAGGACGGCGTCCACGTCCTCGCCGGCGTCCAGCTCGGCCCGGTCCACCCGCCGCCGGGTGTCCTCGCCGTCGTCGCCCGAGGCCACCATGCGCAGCAACAGGTCCTTCGCCACTTCCCGCCGGGCGTCGTCGAGCGCGGAGTAGAGCGATTCGGCGGAGTTGGCCAGCGCGCCGTCGATGCCGCCGGTGCGCTGGAACCCCGCGAGCGTCAACGTGTTGCCCTTGCGCCGGAGCCACGTCTCCCGCATCGCGTGCGACAGCAGGGGCAGGACACCGATCCGCCCGTGGACCTCGGCCACCAGGGCGGCGACCAGTGCGCCCTCCACGACGCAGCCCGCGCGCTTCGCCGGTTCCACGATCGCGGACCGCAACTGCTCGACCGTCATCGGCTTGATGTCGAGCTCGGCGGCGGTGGACTCCGGGTCGTCGAGCACGCCGGACAGCTCGCTCTCGCGCAGGCAGCGGGTGCGGAAGTCGGCGCGGACGCCGAGGACGACCCGGCAGCGCCCCTTGTCCGCGCGAGTGGCCCGCACCAGCGCGGCGAGGAACGCCGACCGGGTCGCCGGGTCGGCGCACAACGTGAACAGCTCTTCGAACTGGTCGACCACGAGCACGACCTGGCGGTCCGGCGGCTCGGCCACCAACGCCTGGCGGACGAGCCGGTGCAGGTTGGCGGGGTCGGCCGCCAGCTCCGCGCGCACCACGCCGGCCGTGGTGCCCAGCCAGCGCGCCAGGTGTGCCGCGCACTCGCCGAACGGGTCCGCGCCGGGCGTGAACAGGGCGATCCACGTCCCCTCGGCCGTCAGCCTCGGCACGAGTCCCGCGCGCAGCAGGGACGACTTGCCCGCGCCGGACGCCCCGAACACGGCGGTGAACCGTCGCTCGGCGACCTTGGCGGCCAACTCCCCCACCAGCGTCTGCCTGCCGTGGAACCACTCGGCGTCGTCGGCTTCGTACGGGGCCAGACCGGGGTAGGGCACGACGCCGCCGTCGGTCGGTGTGGGCGGTCCGGCCAGTTCGGTGCTCAGCTCACGCCAGCGGCGCGCCCACTCGGTTTCGTCGCCTCCGCACGCCCGCACGAACGCGGTGGTGACCGCGAGGCTGGGCAGCTTCTTGCCGCCGGCGGCGTCGGACAGCGTCGTCGGCGAGTAGAGCGCCCAGCGGGCGAGTTGCCGGTAGCTCGGCATTCCCGCCCGCGTGCGTAACCGGCGCAGGTCCAGGGCGAAGTCGGTCAACGCCGACCCGTCGGGTTGCAGCGGGCTTTCTCCTCGTGGCACAGCCGTCGACCCCCTCCGGTTGTGATGCACCGGATTGTGCTCCGAGGACAGTGCGCTTGTCCGTGGCGCGGCCCGGATTACTCATTCGGACCAGCGCAAGTCGCCCGCCGGACGACAAGTGGGATCACCGGTTGACCGGGTGCGGTCACCGCTCCACTCTCGTCGAAGGAGCCCGGGATCGGCCCGCCCTACCGACCCGCACCGCCCACTCCCGACGGACCCGCACTTCCCGTGATCACCGGCCCGGAGCGGCACCCCCGTTCACCGCGAGCACCCGGCCGATGATGTGCCCGGCCTCCGGCGAAGTCGGGAACGCGACCGCCGCCACCACGTCCGCCTCGTCGTTCGCCCGCCACTGGGCGCGCAGGTCGCCGCCACCGACCGCACCGCCGGCGTTGTCGACCAGCACGTCCACTGTGGACGGCAGCTCGGCCGCCGGCTCCGGCACCGCCCGGGGGTCGGCCGCGTCGGAGGCCACCGGCCGCGCGCCGACCTCCTCGACCGCGACCGCCTCGCCGCTGCCGATACCGCCCCCGGTCGCCCTCGCGGTCCTCATGCGAGCGCCTGCCACCAGCCGTCGACCGCCGGGGGGTCGGCCACGTCGATCCGCTCGCCCGGTCGCGGCACGGCCAGCGGGATCTCCCACGCCTTGGCCTCCCGCCACACCCGGTCGACCGGTTCGGCCCAGTCGTGGAACGCCAGGTTGAACGTCGCCCAGTGCACCGGGATCAGCAACCCGCCCCGGAGGTCGCGGTGCGCCGCCACCCCCTGCTCGGGCGTCATGTGGATGTCCGGCCAGTCCCGCCCGTACGCACCGATCTGGATCAACGACGCGTCGAACGGTCCGTACTCCGCGCCGACCCGGCGGTAGCCGTCGAAGTAGCCCGTGTCACCGCTGTAGTACACGCGGTGCCGCGGACCGACGACCGCCCACGACGCCCACAGCGTGGTGTCCCGCCGCAGCCCCCGCCCGGAGAAGTGCTGCGCGGGCGAGGCGATCAGGCGGATGCCCGCCACCTCGTGCGACTCGTCCCAGTCCAGTTCGACGATCCGCTCCTCGGGCACCTGCCACCGGCGCAGGTGCGCGCCGATGCCCAGCGGCACCACGAAGACCGCGTCACCGGTGCGGGTCAGCTCCCGCACGGTCGACAGGTCCAGGTGGTCGTAGTGGTCGTGCGAGATGACCACCGCGTCGACCTGGCCGACCTCGCTCAACGCGTGCGGCACCGGGTGCAGCCGCTTCGGCCCGACCGCCTGCGACGGCGAGCAGCGCTCGCTCCACACCGGGTCGAGCAGGATTCGCGCGCCGTCGATCTCGACCAGCGCGGAGGCGTGGCCGTACCACGTGACGTGCAGCCCGTCGGCGGACCGGACCGGCACCGGGGGCACCAGCGGGACCTCGCCGGCCGGGTGCCGCTGCTGGCCACCGAACAGCAGTTCTCGCGCCATGTCCGCCGCACCGCCGGGCGGCACGGTCCGGGTGTGCTCGGCGTTGTGGAACCTGCCGTCGCGGAACTGCGGGGAGCGCCGGATGCGCTTGCCCCGCGGTGTGCCGCCGAGCGCGGTGGGCACGTCGCGCAACGCCCACGCGACCGCTCCCGCCGCCACTCCGAGCAGCGCTGCGGTGACCTTCTTCATGGCACCTCCAACGGCCGTCCCGACCCCGAGGTTCCCGTGGTGCGGGAGATCAACCGGTCGGGTGACGATGTCCTGGGACGGCGGCCGGCCGGGCCCGTGGCGGGCCCGGCAGGTCGTCGCCATCATCCTCACCGGAGCGGCCCGAACCGGCCACACGGACCGATCACCGGACCAGCGCCGGGCTGCGTCGAAGGCCCACGCGACGCACAACGGTGCACCGCGACGCCGAACAGCTCGCGTAAGACGCACTACAGGCCGGACACCCCCGTGGGATGCCCGGCCCGTACGCGCGGAAACGCTATTCGAGCACGATCAGCAGGTCGCCGCCTTCCACCTGCTGCACGCCGCGCACGGCGAGGCGCTTGACCCGACCGGCCCTCGGCGCGGTGATCGCGGCCTCCATCTTCATGGCCTCGATCGTCGCCACCGTCTGCCCGACGTCGACCTGCTCGTCCTCCTCGACATTCGGGGTGACCACACCCGCGAACGGCGCGGCCACGTGACCCGGGTTGGCGCGGTCCGCCTTCTCCGCCACCGGGACCTCGGCCGCGATCGAGCGGTCGCGCACCTGGATCGGCCGGAGCTGGCCGTTGAGCGTCGCCATGACGGTGCGCATACCGCGCTCGTCGGCCTCGCCGATCGCCTCCAGGCCGATCAGCAGCCGCACGCCGGGCT
The DNA here is from genome assembly GCF_040640215.1 of Actinosynnema sp. NPDC023587. Classification (NCBI taxonomy): domain Bacteria; kingdom Bacillati; phylum Actinomycetota; class Actinomycetes; order Pseudonocardiales; family Pseudonocardiaceae; genus Actinosynnema; species Actinosynnema sp. NPDC023587. The sequence continues at coordinate 481,276 of NZ_JBFABG010000004.1, forward strand.
CCAGGTCGACCGAGTACTCCTCGCCCGGCCGCAGGCCGTAGAAGAAGTCCTTGCTGCGCAGCACGCTGGTGTCGCCGTACGCGTCCCGGTGCGCCTGGAACTCCTTGGTCGGCGCGGGGAACAGCAGGCGGTTCAGCGTCGCGCGGGGGGACTTCGCCAGGCCCTCGCGGTCCTCGTCGGTCAGCTCCGCCACGCCCTTGGGTGCGGCCCGGCCCTGCAACGCCTTGCTGCGGAACGGCTCCGGCCAGCCGCCGGGCGGGTCGCCCAGCTCACCGGACAGGAACCCGACCACCGACGCCGGGATGTCGAACTTGTTCGGCTCGGCCTCGAAGTCCTTCGGCGACACGCCCGCGCCCACCAGGTGCAGCGCCAGGTCGCCGACGACCTTGGAGGACGGCGTCACCTTCACCAGCCGGCCCAGCATCCGGTCGGCCGCGGCGTACATGGCCTCGATCTCCTCGAACTTCTGGCCGAGGCCGAGCGCCACCGCCTGGGTGCGGAGGTTCGAGAGCTGGCCACCGGGGATCTCGTGGTGGTAGACGCGACCGGTCGGGCCCGGGATGCCGGACTCGAACGGCGCGTACACCTTGCGCACGGCCTCCCAGTACGGCTCGATGTCGCACACCGCCTGGAGGTCCAGGCCGGTCTCGTGCTCGGTGTAGTCCGTGGCCGCCACGATCGCCGACAACGGCGGCTGGGACGTGGTGCCCGCCATCGACGCCGCAGCGCCGTCCACCGCGTCCACACCGGCCTGGATGGCCGCCAGGTACGTCGCCAACTGACCGCCCGCCGTGTCGTGCGTGTGCAGGTGCACGGGGAGGTCGAACTCCTTGCGCAACGCGGTGACCAACCGTGCGGCGGCCGGCGGGCGCAACAGGCCCGCCATGTCCTTCACGGCGAGCACGTGCGCACCCGCGCCGACGATCTGTTCGGCCAGCTTCAGGTAGTAGTCGAGCGTGTACAGGCGCTCGTCCGGGTTGGACAGGTCGGCCGTGTAGCACAGCGCCACCTCGGCGACAGCGGTCCCGGTCTCCCGCACGGCCTCGATCGCCGGCCGCATCTGCTCGACGTCGTTCAAGGCGTCGAAGATGCGGAAGATGTCGATGCCGGTCTTGGTCGCCTCTTCGACGAACGCGTTGGTCACGGCTTCCGGGTAGGGCGTGTAGCCCACCGTGTTGCGTCCGCGCAGCAGCATCTGGAGCGTGATGTTGGGTACGGCCTCCCGCAGCGCGGCAAGACGCTCCCAGGGGTCTTCGGCGAGGAACCGCAGCGCCACGTCGTACGTCGCACCGCCCCACGCCTCAAGGGACAGCAACTGCGGCGTAAGACGCGACACGTGCGGCGCTACGGCGAGCAGGTCCTTGGTGCGCACGCGGGTCGCCAGGAGCGACTGGTGCGCGTCGCGGAACGTCGTGTCGGTGACCCCGAGCGCCGTGGACTCCCGCAGCCACCGCGCGAAGCCCTCCGGGCCCAGCTCGGTGAGCTTCTGCTTGGAACCCGCCGGCGGCTCGACCGACAGGTCGAGGTGCGGCAGCTTGTCCTTCGGGTCCACGGCAGCCGGGCGCGCGCCGTTCGGCAGGTTCACCGTCACGTCCGCGAGGTAGGTCAGCAGCCGCGTGCCGCGGTCGGCGGAGTGCCGGGCGGTGAGCAGGTGCGGGCGCTTCTCGATGAACGACGTGGTGACGCGGCCCTCGTAGAAGTCCTTGTCGTCCAGGACCGCCTGGAGGAACGGGATGTTGGTGGAGACGCCCCGGATGCGGAACTCGGCGACCGCCCGGCGGGCCCGCGCCACGGCGGCGGAGAACGTGCGCCCCCGGCAGGTCAGCTTCACCAGCATGGAGTCGAAGTGCGCGCCGATCGCGGTGCCCGAGCCCGTCGTGCCGCCGTCCAGCCGGATGCCCGAACCGCCCGGCGAGCGATAAGCGCTGATCATGCCGGTGTCGGGGCGGAAGCCGTTGGCCGGGTCCTCGGTGGTGATGCGGCACTGGAGGGCCGCGCCGCGCAGGTGCACGGTGTCCTGGCTGAGCCCGAGGTCGTCCAGGGACTCGCCGGACGCGATGCGCATCTGCGACTGCACGAGGTCGACGTCGGTGACCTCTTCGGTGACCGTGTGCTCCACCTGGATGCGGGGGTTCATCTCGATGAAGACGTAGTTGCCGCGCGGGTCCAGGAGGAACTCGACGGTGCCCGCGTTGCGGTAGCCGATGTGCCGGGCGAACTTCACCGCGTCGGCGCACATGCGGTCCCGCAGCTCCGGGGCGAGGTTCGGGGCGGGCGCGATCTCGATGACCTTCTGGTGCCGGCGCTGGACCGAGCAGTCGCGCTCGAACAGGTGCATCACGTTGCCCTCGCCGTCGGCGAGGATCTGCACCTCGATGTGGCGGGGCTCCACCACGGCCTGTTCGAGGAACACGGTGGGGTCGCCGAACGCCGACTCGGCCTCGCGGGAGGCCGCTTCCAGCGCCTCGCGGAGCGCGGCGGGCTCGTCCACCTTGCGCATGCCGCGACCACCACCACCGGCGACGGCCTTCACGAACACCGGGAAGTCGATGCCCTCGGCGGCCTGGAGCAGGACGTCGACGTCGCTGGACGGCGCGCTGGACCGGAGCACCGGCAGACCCGCTTCCCGGGCGGCGGCGATGGCGTGCGCCTTGTTGCCGGTCAGCTCCAGCACGTCCGAGGGCGGACCGACGAACGTGATCCCGGCCTCGGCGCAGGCCTGGGCCAGCTCGGGGTTCTCCGACAGGAAGCCGTAGCCGGGGTAGATCGCGTCCGCGCCGGCCCGGCGGGCCGCCTTGATGATCTCGTCCACGGACAGGTACGCGCGCACGGGGTGGCCGGGCTCGCCGATCTCGTAGGACTCGTCGGCCTTCAGCCGGTGCAGTGAATTGCGATCCTCGTGAGGAAAGACGGCAACCGTGCCGGCGCCCAGCTCGTAGGCAGCGCGAAAAGCCCGGATCGCGATCTCGCCGCGGTTGGCGACAAGAACCTTGCGGAACATTCGGCGTTCCCTCCCAGGTCACTCGGCGGTCAATCAAGGCACGTTACCGTGCGTGTCCCGCCCCTCGGGAGCTCCATCTCACGTGACGGACGTCATCGTGATCGTTCACTCACCCGGTCAAGGGCGGTCCGACCTGGGGCGCGGCCCGTGGATTGTCCCTTGCGCGCGGCCTCGGCGCAGCCCCCTGACGGCGGGCTCACACTCACATTTCCGGTCAGCCGGGGGTCCGCGGGCCGTTCACCCGAAAGTGATCTTGCCGGCGATCGAACTCCTGTTCGACAATTGACGGGCACGCCCCACCTGCCGCCGACACCCGATCCGACCGAGAGGAGATGTGCATGACAGCGAGAGCCAGTGCGGTGGAGTCGCCCTCGAACGCCCCGAGGTCCGACCCGCGCCGTCCGAGCCACCCGTCGGGCCAGGTGCCCGAAACCCCCACGGCAAGTGGGCGCGCCGCCGCGCCTCCGACCGGTCAGGGCGTACCGATCGGACGCGCGGCGCACCACCCCTCTGCCGTCGCACCTTCTGCCGTCGCACCCACCGCCGCCACACCTCCCGCCGGCACGTCGCCACCCCTCACATCACCGTCCGCTACCACCCCGGGGGTCGGATGTCCGCGTCCCTGAGTCCCGCCCGGACTGCCGGGCCCGCCCGACCACCGTTAGCTCGACCACTGCTCGACCCGCCAAGTGGGTGACAGAGGGCCGGGGCGCTACCCGCGACCAGGGCCGACCGGAGGGCCGGGGTGATCGGAAGTCCCCAGGTCAGGGGGCCTCTCATCATCAAGTGGCCGGCTCGCTGCCGAGAGCGGACAATCACTGAGCCGTTACAGTGCGTTCGCTGTATCGGGTGACGGACCGTATCGACTTCTCGGTAGGGTTGGACATATGGCCGGGGCTGAAGGGACTGGGCAGCCTGCTGCCCGCACCCACTTCGACATTGTTCTGCGCGGGTACAACCAGAAACAGGTCAACGAGCGGGTAACGCGCCTGGAGTTCGACCTCAAGAACTCCAACAGATCACGCGACGCCACCGCCGCTCAGGTCGCCGAGCTCAGCAAGCTCCTCGGCACCACCCGCGCCGAGCTCGACAAGGTCAAGGCACAGCTCGGCAACCTCGCGTCCAGCCCGGTCAGCGCGTCGAACGTCACCGACCGCGTCCGCGTGATGATGACGTTGGCCGAGGAGGAGATCGCCGACATCCGCAAGGGTGCGCTCGACCAGGCCAACGCGACCCGTGCGGAGGCCGAGCGGTTCGCGACCGAGGGCCGGGCGGCGCACCAGCGGGCGATGAACGACCTCGAAGCGCGCCACCGGCAGTTGGAGGCGAGCTACCAGAAGCGGTCGGGTGAGCTGGAGCAGAAGTACCAGGACCGCCTGGCCGAGTTGGAGCGGTCGCACGAGGAGCTCCGGACCAAGCTGACCGCCGAGCACGAGGCGCTGCTCGCCGAGACCCGGGCCGAGCACGACCGGGTGTCGGCCGAGTTCGAGGCCAGGAGCACGGCGCTGGACGAACGCCGGGTCGAGTTGGACGCCAAGTACCAGGGCTACCACGACGACCTGGACAAGGAGTACGACGAGCTGCGCACCACGCTCCGCAAGGAGCACGAGGGGCACGTCACCGAGGCCAAGGCCGAGGCGGCGCGGCTGCTGGAGGCCGCGCGGGCCGAGGTCGACGCGCTGCGCGCCGAATCGGACAAGCAGATCGCGGAGCTGGAAGCGGAGTCGCTGGCCAAGGCGGAGAAGACCGTCGCGGACGCGAACAGCTACGCGGAGCAGACCACGGCCGAGGCCGACGCCCGGGCCGAGAAGACGATCGCCGACGCCGACGCGCACGCCGACCGCCGGACCACGGCCGCCGATCAGAAGCTGACCGAACTGCACACCGTGCGCAAGGCGCTGTCCGAGCAGTTCACCGCCGTTCAGGACGCGGTGGCCAAGGCGGTGGCGTCCCTGGTGCCGGTGGACGGCGAGTCGGACAACGACGACGAGCCCGACACGCGGTCCGACAGCCGACCCGACGGCAAGGTCGACGGCAGGCCGGACGGCAAGGTCGACAGCAAGCCGGACGGCAAGGTCGACAGCAAGGTCGGCGGCGGGTCCGACGCGGACGGCGAGCAGCCGACCAGGCAACTGCCGGTCCCCCGCACCGACTGACACCCGCCGGCGGCGGGTGGCGCGGCCGACCCGGTGCGGCCGGGTTACTTCGGGAGTTGTTCGGCGGGGACGACTTCGGTGGGTGAGGGCGTCGGGAAGTCGAACCGCCCGCCCCACTCGGTGAAGCGGGTGGTCGACTGCTTGACGACCTTGCCGTCCTGCTCGAAGCGGTACTCGGCCTGCCGGGGCGCTCCGCTGTCGTCCACCCACACCGTCGCTCGGATGGTGATGCCGAATTCGGCGAGCTGGGTGTGCTGGAGCTGGATGTCCGGGTCCTCGATGACCTTCGCCATCTTCAGCGGGTCGACCACGAGTTCGTAGCGGGTGGTCCGGGTGTCGTCGAGCTGCTCGGCGGCCCGGTTCACGATCAGCGCGGCGCGGGGCTGGACGTAGTCGAGTTCCGCGCCGACCGTCGCTCCCGGGCCGAAGCCGCGCAGGAGGCCGTCCACCTCGCCGCTGTTCCGGCGGGTGTAGAAGCCCCACTTCTTGCCCTCGGGCATGGGTGCGCCGTCGACGTGCAGGTAGAGGCCGTCGCGGGTCATGACCATGTCCATCTTGCGGGTCTGGCCGCCGGTGGACATCTGCATGGCCATCGAGCCGGTGATGCCCTCCGGGTCCTGGCGCAGGGTGCCGTCGACGGTGCTGCGGACCTCGGTGGCACCGCCGTCCGAGGCGAAGCCCTCGGTGTGGAAGCGGGCGGTCTTGAGTTCGGCCCGGCGCTGGTCGAGGCGCTCGGCGAGCACGGCCAGGTCGCCCTTGGGCGGTGAGCTCGGCGGGGGCGGCTCGCTCGCTGCGGGCGTGCACGCGACCAGCGCGGACAGGACCAGCGCGGACGAGGTCAGGGCGAGCAGCAGGCGGCGCACAGTACGGCGACGATACCCGAGCCCGGTCGGGCGACCGCCGGTCTGACCGGGCGGGTCGGTCCGATGGGCGGTGGGTGGGGGGTCAGCCCAGGAGGATCTGCCATTCGTCGCGGACCGGCGGGAGGGTGAGGCGCTCCTGGATCAGGAAGTCCTGCCGCCACCGGCCGCGCTCGTGCGCGGCGCGCAGGTAGTACACCGTGGCGGCCACCACGCAGGACACCGCGACGACGGCCGCGAGGCCGCCGAGCCAGTCGCCGTCCGACCACGTCCGCACGGCCACCAGCACCGGCAGGGCCAGTACCGCCAGGTCGAACAGCCGGCCCAGCAGGTTTCGCCACCACGGCCTGGTGGTCACGCGGACGCCCGCGTCCTCCAGGGTGTCGTACTCGTCGGGGCCGTGTTCGCGCAGCCTGGTCGCCTCGACCCGGCGGGTGCGGATCTCGACCCCGACGCCCCACAGCGTGGCCAGGCCGAGCGTCAGCAGCAGGACGTCGACCACGTGGTGGTACCAGGGGGCGTTCAGGTTGGCGGCGTACGACGCGAGCGCCGCCACCGACATGGCCGCGCCCGCCCGCTTCAGCGACGACAGGTACTGCTTGGCCAGCCAGGTCGGCAGCAGCGACCGGACGACCTTGTCGCGGACGTCGGGGCGGGCGGCGCGCAGGGCGCGTGCTTCCTCCCTCGCCCGCGTCAGTTCCGGGGCCCGGCTCCGGGTCGGCGTCAGTGCGCGCATCTAGGCCTTCTCCAGGTATTCCGCCCGTTCCTCGTCGAGCAGGCCGGCCACCAGCGACGCCAGGCCGGGGTGCGCGGCCAGTTCCGGGTCGGTGTCCACGACCTGGGTCGCGACGACCCGGGCTTCGGCGATCACGTCCTCGTCGCGCAGCAGCGACAACATCTTCAGGCCCGAGCGGGTACCCGACTGGGCCGCGCCGAGGATATCGCCCTCGCGGCGCAGTTCCAGGTCCAGTTGGGCGAGTTCGAACCCGTCCAGGGTGGACTCCACGGCCCGCAGCCGGGCCATCGTGGCGGTGCCCTCGGGCATCTCGGTCACCAGCAGGCACAGGCCGGGCGCGCTGCCCCGGCCGACCCGGCCGCGTAGCTGGTGGAGCTGGCTGACGCCGAAGCGGTCGGCGTCCATGATCACCATGACGGTGGCGTTCGGCACGTTCACGCCGACCTCGACCACGGTGGTGGCGACCAGGACCTGGATCTCGTTGCCCGCGAACGCCCGCATCACGGCGTCCTTGTCGTCCGACGGCATCCGGCCGTGCAGGACGTCGACGCGCAGCCCCCGCAACGGGCCTTCGGCCAGGCGCTGCGCCACGTCCACGACGGCCAGCGGCGGTCGGCGGTCGGACGTGTCGTCCTTGGGCGGTTCGTCGCCGGACGGGTCCTCGGCCTCGCCGTCGCCGATGCGCGGGCAGACCACGTACACCTGGTGGCCCTTGTCGACCTCTTCGCGGATGCGCTGCCACGCCCGGTCGAGCCACGCGGGCTTCTCCGCCATCGGCACCACCGAGGTGCTGATCGGCGAGCGGCCCTGCGGCAGTTCGCGCAGCGCGGAGACCTCCAGGTCGCCGTAGACGGTCATCGCGACGGTGCGCGGGATCGGGGTCGCGGTCATCACCAGCACGTGCGGCGTCGACCCGCCGGCCCGGCCGCTCAGGGCGGCCCGCTGCTCGACGCCGAACCGGTGCTGCTCGTCGACCACGACCAGGCCGAGGTCGTGGAACTCGACCTTGTCCTGGATCAGGGCGTGCGTCCCGACGACCACGCCGGCCTCGCCGGTGACGATCTCCAGCAGTGCCTTCTTGCGCTGCGCGGTCGGCATCGAGCCGGTGAGCAGGGTGACCCGGGTGGCGTGCTCGGCACCGCCCAGCTCGCCTGCCTGGCCGAGGTCGCCGAGCAGCTCGCGCAGCGAGCGGGCGTGCTGGGCGGCCAGGACCTCGGTGGGCGCGAGCATCGCGGCCTGCCGGCCGGCGTCGACGACCTGGAGCATCGCCCGCAGCGCGACCATCGTGTTGTGGGTGACGACGAAGTGGTCCGTCACGTACAGCCGGGACGGGTGGTCGACGGAGATGCACTGCACCGGCTTCACGCCGACGAACTCGACCCGCTCGATGTACCGGACGGGTGGCGCGGTGCGGTCCAGCGCGTCCCGGAACGGCGGGAACTCCTCGGGCAGCCGGACGAGGACCTCGTGCCGCTCGTAGCCGTAGCCGACCACACCGGTGCCGCCCAGCGACTCGGCGAGCTCGCTGACGTACTCGGCGAGGTTCTCGGACTCGGTGCGGAAGACGACGTCCACCCCGTCGCACGCGCCGCCGGTGCCGAGCAGTCCTTGCAGCAGTTCGTGCCGCTCCTTGACCGGGGCGAGCTCGACGCAGTCCACGTCCGGCGCGACGACCATCGGCAGTCGCCAGCGGGATGGGCCGTCGTCGCGCAGCAGGTCGTCCCGGATCTCGCGCAGGGTCCGCACTTCGCCGTCGTGGGTGGCCCACAGGTGCTCCAGGTCGCACTCGACGGCCTTGCCGTCCGACAGCACCACCCGGAACACCTCGCGCTCGCCCTGCGGGAACACGCCGGTCACCTCGGTGGGCGTGCCGTCCCGGGTGATCACCTCGTCGCCGACGCGGAGGTCGCCCATCGCCACGAAACCCCCGGGCGTGAGCACCAGGGCGTCCAGCGGCTGCGCCTTGCCGGAGCCGACCTCGCCCTGCAACAGGCGGTTCATCGGCTGCTCGGCGGACAGGTCGGCGGAGACCCGCTCGCCGACCTCGCGCTGGCCGGCGGTGAGCTCGAAGGGCAGCCGGTCGTCGAACGCGTCCCGCACCAGGCCGGGTCTGGGTGGGCACGCGGGCGCGGGGCGGGCGGTCGCGGACCGGCGGCGCTGGGCCAGGGCGAGCTGCACGGCCATCGCCTCGTCCCACTTGAGCCGCTGCTGGGCCACGGTGATCGCGGCCCAGCCGTCGGGCCGGTGGATGTCGCGCAGCGCCTTCTCCAGGTCCACGAGCCCGCGTTCCGCGCGCAGTTCGGCGGGCAGCGGGTCCTCGGCCACGCCGTCCCACAGCGCGAGCACCTGCTCGACGCAGTTGGACACGTTCCACGACTGGATCCCCTGCGCCGCCGGGTAGACCGGGATGAACGCGCCCGCGAAATCGGCGACGCTCCCGTCGTCCCGCTCGTCGAGCACCTGGTAGTCCGGGTGGGCGAGCTGGAGCTTGCCGTTGAACATGCCGACCTTGCCCGCGAACATCGCCTCGCGGCCGGGCAGCAGCTCCCGTTCGACGGTGCGCGACCCGCGCCCGAAGAACACCAGGTGCAGGTCCGACGAGCCGTCGGTGATCACCGCCTCCAGCAGTTCCCCGCTGCGGCTCTTCATCCGGCGCTGCCGGGCGCTCTTGACCCGGGCCTGCACGGTCGCGTGCTCGCCCAGCTCCAGCCCCTTGATCTCGGTCAGCTCGCCGCGCTCGTCGTACCGTCGCGGGTAGTGCCGCAGCAGGTCGCCGACCGTGGTGAGCCCGAGGCCGCTCTCCAGCGCGTCGGCGCTCTTCTTGCCCAGCACCGACACCAGTTTTTCGTCGAAGGTCGTCATCCCGGCCTATTCAACTACTCGACACCGACGATGAGGACAGCGCCGGGCTGTCCACCCCGGTATGCCGCCAGATCAACCTCCGGATGGGCGACGCGGAGGTGTTCCTCCAGCTCCTCGGCGAGGCCGTCCGGCGCGGTGTCGCCGAGCAGCGCGGTGACCAGTTCGCCGCCGCCGGCCAGCATCCGGTCCACCAGCAGCCGGGCCAGGGGGCCGACGTCGGCCGGTCCGGGTCCGATCGCCACGACCTCGCCGTCGAGCATCCCGAGCAGGTCGCCGGGACGGCAGCGGCCGACCCAGGTGATCGCCTCGCGCTCGGACACCTTCACCTCGCCGCGCCGGGTCGCGGCGGCGGCCTCGGCCATCGCCACCACGTCGTCGCCGGGCCGGCGGGACGCGTCGTGCACGGCGAGCGCGGACAGCGCCTGCACCGGCGAGGAGGTCGGCACCACGACCACGTCCTGGCCGGCTTCGGCGGCCTGCGCGACGACCACGTCCAGCGGCGCGCGCAGGTCCGGGTCGCCGGGCAGCACGGTGACGTGCCGGGCGCGGGTGCTCACCACGACGGCCAGCAGGTCGGCCGGGTCGTCGGTGGGTTCGGCGACGACCGCGCCCTCGGACCGGAACAGCTCCTTCGCGCCGTCGCCCTCGACCAGCACGACGACCGCGCGGTCGCGGACGAACCGGGGTGCCTGGGCGGCGAACTGGTCGGCGAACCGGGCGACCATGATCCGGTGCGGCCGGCCCTGCTCGACGCCCGCTTCGATGGCCGCGCCGATGTCGTTGCAGTGCACGTGGACGGTCCACAGCCGCGCGCCGTCGCCGACCACCGAGACGCAGTCGCCCAGCGCGGAGAGCCGCTGCTTGAGGGCGTCCGCGTCGGGCGAGCCGTCGAGCAGGTACATGACCTCGTACTCGTACTCGGCCGAGCCGGCTTCGCGGGCGGTGGTGAGGGCTTCGGCGGTGCGCGCCGGGCTCGGCGGCGCGGCCGGTTCCAGCGGCTGGCCGGTGATCACGGCGACGAGCGCGTCCAGCAGCAGGACCAGCCCGCGTCCGCCCGCGTCCACGACGCCCGCGCGGGCCAGCACGGCCAGGTGGCGCGGGGTCTCGGCGAGCGCTTCGGCACCCGCCCGCGCGGCGGCGGTGACGACGTCGTCCAGGGCGTCCGACCGGCAGTCGCGGGCGGCTTCGGCGGCGGCGTGCAGGACGGTGAGCACGGTGCCCGGCACGGGCTGGGAGACGGCGGCGGTGGCGAGCTCGTCGGCGCGGCGCAGGGCGTTGCGGATCGCCTGGCCGCCGGCCGTGGACGCGCCCTGGGCGGCCTCCGCGAGGCCGCGCAGCACCTGGGACAGGATCACGCCGGAGTTGCCGCGCGCGCCGGCCAGCGCGCCCCGGGCGAGGGCCGCGAGCGCCTGCCCGACGGAGGCCGCGGGGGTCCTGAGCAGCGAGTCCTGCGCGGACCGCATGGTCTGCGCCAGGTTCGTGCCGGTGTCGCCGTCGGGGACCGGGAAGACGTTGATGCGGTCGATGTCCTCGCGGTTGGCGTCCAGGGAACGGACGCAGGCGTCCGCCCACTGGCGGACCGCGACCGCATCGAGTACCTGCATGGCGGGAGGGTATTCGACCCGGTTTGGTGGCGTCGCGACCCACCGGCTACCCTGACGTGGTTGCCATGCCCGGCTGAGGCTTGTGCACGCTTGCGCGCCCGCCGGGGCGTGAGTACCGAGGATAAACCTTAAGGAGTGGCTGACGTGGCTGCCGTGTGCGACGTCTGTAACAAGGGGCCGGGCTTCGGCAAGTCGGTCTCGCACTCGAACCGGCGCACCAACCGCCGGTGGAACCCGAACATCCAGACCGTGCGCGCGAAGGTGTCCTCTTCGCAGCGGCAGCGGCTGAACGTCTGCACCTCGTGCCTGAAGGCGGGCAAGGTGGTGCGCGGCTGAGACCGCGTCCGGTTGAGCGTTGCGGAAGGCCCCTGGAACCCGTTCCAGGGGCCTTCCGCCGTGCCGGGGTTTCGGGGAGGCTTCCGGTGCCCGGCTCCGCTGCGGGCGGGTCCGGTGCGGGTGGCGGGTCCGGTCAGCCCCGGGTGTCCACGGGCACGGCGGGCAGCGTGTCGCGAATGGTGGTGGAGATGTCCTGCAACGGGCCGGTGCCCGCGTCCGACGGCACGGTGAGCGCCACGTACGCCGGGCGGTCCACGACGTACCAGGTGGAGCTGCCGCCCTCGGTCAGCACCAGCCACTGGACGTCGGAGATGCCGCGCAGCTCCGACGTCGGCGTGAGGTCGCCGGGCCGGTCGAGACCGCACCGCAGCACGATCGGCTCGTGGCGCGCGTCGCCCCACGCCACCGCGCCGGCCGGGGCGGGCGCGGTCAGCTCGCGCCGGGGCAGCGTGGCCCCGTTGGACACGAGCTGCATCGGCAGCTTGCTCAGCAGCGCCTGGCAGTCCGCCGACTCGGCGGCGGGCGCGGGCACGGGGACCAGCGGGAGCGGACCGGAGCGGTCCGACGTCGAGTCCGTTGTCGCGTCCGAGCCGCCCGTGCCGAGGAACAGCCCGGCGGCGGCCACGCCCGCCGCGAGGAGCGCCGGCAGGCCGATGGCGACGGCGAGCAGCGGTCGGGGCAGTAGCGACGTGGGTTCGGGTTCCTGTGCCACCCGGCTATGACAACACGGGCCTACAGGTGGACCACCGGGCAGGTCAGTGTTCGGGTGATGCCCTCGACGTTCTGGATGCGGGCCACCACGAGCTGGCCGAGCTGGTCGACGGTGTCGGCCTCGGCGCGGACGATCACGTCGTACGGACCGGTGACGTCCTCCGCGGTGGCCACGCCGGGGATGCCGGAGATCTCGGCCGCCACGGCGGCTGCCTTTCCGACCTCGGTCTGGATGAGGATGTATGCGTGGACCACGGCGTGCCCCTTCGTCGCGACAGGTTAGGTCGGGGTAGGAACGTGGTCAGCAACGTACCCCAGTTGGGGTTCCGAATGCTCAGAACGGGAGGCAATCTTGCGTCCGGAGCCGCCGCGGAACGCGGACACGGTCGCCGAAGTGGGTGAGTTCGGTCTCATCCGCCGGGTGACGGCAGGTCGGACGCAGCCGCCCACCACCCTGCTCGGTCCCGGCGACGACGCGGCCGTGGTGGCCGCGCCGGACGGGCGCGTGGTGGTGTCCACCGACGTGCTCGTGGAGGGTGTCCACTTCAGACTCGACTGGTCGTCCCCCGAGCAGGTGGGCCGCAAGGCGGCGGCCGTGAACCTGGCGGACGTGGCGGCCATGGGTGCCCTGCCCACGGCCCTGCTGATCGGTCTGGCCTGCCCGCCGGACACGGCGTCCGCCGTGGTCGAGGGCATCACCGCCGGGCTGTGGCAGGAGGCCGCCGTCGCGGGTGCGGGCGTGGTGGGCGGGGACATGGTGTCCTCGGCGACGCTGGTGATCTCCGTTACGGCGCTGGGCGACCTGGGCGGCTACGAACCGGTCACCCGGTCGGGGGCCCAGGTGGGTGATGTCGTCGCGGTGTGCGGGCGGCTGGGGTGGGCGGCCGGCGGGCTCGCCGTGCTGGGGCGCGGGTTCCGGTCCCCGGTGGCGGTCGTCGGGGCGCAGCGGAACCCCGAACCCCCTTACGCCGCCGGGCCGCAGGCCGCCGCCGCCGGCGCGACGGCGATGATCGACGTGTCCGACGGGCTGCTGGCCGACTTGGGGCACATCGCCGAGGAGTCGGGCATCGGCATCGACATCCGGACCGAGCTGCTGGAGGTCCACCCGCGACTGCTGGACGTCGCGTCCGCGCTGGGGGCCGACGCGCGGCACTGGGTGCTGACCGGGGGCGAGGACCACGCGCTGGCCGCGACGTTCCCGGAGCCGGCCGCCGTGCCCGAGGGGTGGCGCACGATCGGCACGGTGCGGCACGGCGGCGGGGTCACCGTCGACGGCCGGGGGTACGAGAAACCCCCTGGCTGGGAGCACTGGCGCTAGGTAACCTGACCGGTGTGGAACTATTCACGCGAGCGTATGACCATCCGGACTCGGCGAAGCTGATCGCCGAGCTCCAGCAGGTCTTCGTCGTGCGCTACGGCGGCGAGGACCACACGCCCGTCGACCCGGCCCAGTTCGCCCCGCCGCTGGGCACTTTCATCGTCGGCTACCTGGACGACGTGCCGGTCGCGTGCGGCGGGTGGCGGGCGCACGACGAGGCACGCGACTCGCTGCGCCCCGGCGACGCCGAGATCAAGCGGATGTACACGACCGATTCGGTGCGCGGCAAGGGGTTGTCCCGGGCCATCCTGGCCGGGCTGGAGGCGTCGGCGCTGGCGGCGGGCCGCACCCGCATGGTGCTGGAGACCGGGGAGCCGCAGCCCGAGGCGATCGGCCTCTACCGGTCCAGCGGCTACGCGCGGATCGACAACTTCGGGTTCTACCGGGAAAATCCGCAGAGCCTCTGCTTCGCGAAGGAACTCCCCAGGAGGTAGTGGTGGCGATCTACGCGTTGGGCGACCGCGAGCCGGTGATCCACCCGGACGCGTACGTGCACCCCGACGCGACCGTGATCGGCGACGTCCGCATCCACGCGCACGCGTCCGTGTGGCCGAGGGCGGTGCTGCGCGGCGATTACGGCCGCATCGAGGTCGGCGCGCGCACGTCCGTCCAGGACGGCACGGTCGTGCACTGCACCGAGGTGCACCCGGCGCTGATCGGCGCGGAGTGCGTCATCGGGCACAACGTGCACATCGAGGGCGCGACCATCGCCGACCGGTGCCTGATCGCGTCGGGATCGGTGGTGCTCAACGGTTCCGTGGTGGAGACCGGCGCGATCGTCGGCGCGGGAGCGGTGGTGTCGTTCAACGGCCACGTGCCGGCCCGGTCGATGGCGCTGGGCGTGCCGGCGAAAATCCGCGAGGGCTACGAGGTGCCCGACGGCGCGTGGCAGTTCGCCGTCGACAAGTACGTCGACAACATCTCGACCTACCGCGAAGAGCTGCGCCGCCTCGACTGAGATAGGGTCCCCGCTCGTGGCACGTCCGCTTGAGGAAGTCATGGAAACCGGCTGGGCGCGGGCACTCGCGCCGGTCGCCGAGCAGATCGCGAAGATGGGCGAGTTCCTCCGCGAGGAGGTCGCCGCCGGCCGCACCTACCTGCCGGCCGGGGAGAACGTGCTGCGCGCGTTCCAGCAGCCGTTCCACGAGGTGCGGGTGCTGATCGTCGGTCAGGACCCGTACCCGACACCGGGGCACGCGGTGGGGCTGAGCTTCTCGGTGTCGCCGGAGACCCGGCCGATCCCGAAGAGCCTGGCCAACATCTACCGCGAGTACCAGGAAGACCTGGGCCACCCCAAGCCCTCCAACGGCGACCTGACCCCGTGGACGCGGCAGGGGGTCCTGTTGCTCAACAGGGCGCTCACCGTGCAGCCGGGCAAGTCGAACTCCCACCAGGGCAAGGGCTGGGAGGCCGTGACGGAGCAGGCGATCAAGGCGCTGGCGGCGCGCGAGGAACCCCTCGTGGCCATCCTGTGGGGCCGCAACGCCCGCAACCTGAAGCCGGTGCTGGAGCCGTTCCCGTGCGTGGAGTCGGCCCACCCGTCGCCGCTGTCGGCGGCGGCCGGGTTCTTCGGCTCCCGACCGTTCAGCCGGGCCAACGAGCTGCTGGTCGAGCAGGGTGCCGAGCCCGTCGACTGGCGGCTCCCGTAGGACACCGGCGGCGCGTGCCCGCGTGGCACGCGCCGCCTGCCCGCCTCGCGGCGGACCCGGGTTGTCAGCGCAGGCCGGTCCCCCGGGCCAGGGCGGTCTCGACCAGGGTGGTCAGCAGGGTCGGGTAGTCCACGCCGGTCTCCGCCCACATGCGCGGGTACATCGAGATCGGGGTGAAGCCCGGCATCGTGTTGACCTCGTTGACGACCAGCCCGTCGTCGTCGGTGACGAAGAAGTCGACCCGCGCCAGGCCCTGGCAGTCCAGCGCCCGGAACGCCGTCACGGCCATCTCCCGCAGCGCGGCGGCCACCCCGTCGTCCAGCTTCGCCGGGAGGTCGAACTCGCACACGTCGTCGAGGTACTTGGCGTCGAAGTCGTACCAGTCGACCGCGCCGCCGACGACGCGCAGTTCCGCCGCCGACGACGCCTCGACCCGGCCGTCCGGGAACTCCAGCACGCCGCACTCGACCTCGCGCCCGGACACGGCGGCCTCGACGATGACCTTCGGGTCGGTCTTGCGGGCCAGCGCCAGCGCGCTGTCCAGGTGGGACCAGTCCACCACCTTCGAGATGCCGACCGACGACCCGGCGCGGGCGGGCTTCACGAACACCGGCAGGCCGAGGCGCTCGCGGTCCGCCTCGGACAGGGTCTCCTGGTCGCGGCGCAGCACCGCGAACTCGCCGACCGGGAGGCCCGCGTCGCGCAGCAGCTTCTTGGTGAACTCCTTGTCCATGGCGACCGCCGACGCCAGCACGCCGGGGCCCACGTACGGGATCGACGCGAGTTCCAGCAGGCCCTGGATCGTGCCGTCCTCGCCCCACGCGCCGTGCAGCACCGGGAAGACCACGTCGACGTCGGCCAGCACCTCGTCGGGCGTCACCGGGACGAGCTCGCCGCCGGACACCGGCACCAGGGCGTCGACCGTCGGCAGCCGGCGGTCGCGGACCTCCAACGCGCGGGTGTCGTCCGCGCCGACCACCCACCGGCCCTCGTCGTGCGTGATGCCCACGGGCACCACCTCGAACCGGTCCCGGTCCAGGTGCGGGAGGACGCTGCCGGCGGACAGGCAGGAGACCGTGTGCTCGCTGCTGCGCCCGCCGAACACCACGGCGACCCTGGTCTTGCGTCGTGTCATGGTTTCCGACCCTACCCGGATGGCTCAACGGCGGGACTCAGCAGCTCCACCAGCACCGGCAGGGCGGCGGTGAGCTGGTCGCGCGAGCACGCCCCGTACCCGATGGCGACGCCGAACACCCTGGGGCGCGCGGCGTGGTGGCGGCCGAGCCCGTCCAGGCGCAGCCCGCGCGCCTCGGCGGCGGCCAGCAGGTCGCGTTCGGACTGGGCGTCGGCCAGCAGCACGACCACGTGCGCGCCCGCGTCGTCGCCCAGCACGGACACCCCGGCGGCGGCCAGCGCGGAGGCCACCAGGGCCCGCCGCTCGGACAGCTCGCGCCGGAGCTTGCGCAGGTGCCGGCCCAGGTCGCCGGTCCGCGCGAGTTCGACCAGCACGCGCTGCCCGGCGGCCGACGGCGCGGTGCCGGTGGCCTCGCGGTGGGCCAGGATGGCGGCGGCGATCGGCTCGGGCGCGACCATCCACCCCGCGCCCAGGGTCGGGGTGAGGATCTTGCTGGTGGTGCCCAGGTGCACGACGACGTCCGGGGCGAGCGCGGCGAGCAGCGGCAGCGGCGCGACGTCGTAGCGGAGCTCGCCGTCGTAGTCGTCCTCCACGACGAGCCAGCCCTCGCGCCGGGCGCGTTCCACGAGGGCGACCCGGCGCGCGGCGGACATCCGGCCGCCCATCGGGTACTGGTGGGCGGGCGAGCAGTAGACCCCGCGCACCCCTTCGGGCACGCCTTCGACCAGCAGCCCCTCGGCGTCCACGGGTGCCTGGACGACCTTGATCCGCGCGGACCGCAACGCGCCGACGGCCCGCTGGTAGCCGGGTTCCTCGACGGCCACCACGTCGCCCGGTTCGAGCACGGCGGCGGCGATCTCCACCAGCGCGGCGGTGGTGCCGCCGGTGGCCAGCACCAGCTCCTCGCGCAGCCCGCCGCGCACGGCCAGCCCGCGGTGCCGCAGCAGGTGTTCGGCCACCACCGCGCGGTACTCGGGCAGCCCGGCGCGCTGGGGCCGGAACAGCGGCAGCGAGTCGGCCGCCGCACGCCACGCCCGCCGCCACGCGGCCCGGTCGAGCCCTTCGGCCCACGGCGCGCCGGGTGCGAAGTCGACCACGTCCGGGGCGGGCTCGGGCGCGGCGGCGCGGCGCGGCCGGCCCTTGAGCGAGCCGGGCGGGGTGGTCGTCACGTAGGTGCCCGAACCGTGCCGGCCGGCGATCCAGCCCTCGGCGTGCAACTGCTCGTACGCCGCCGCCGTCACGGTCCGGCTGACGCCGAGCCGCTCGGCCAGCGCCCGGGTGGACGGCAGCCGGTCGCCGCTGCGCAGCCGCCCGTCCCCCGCCGCCGCGCGCAGCGCCTCGGCCAACTGCACGGCCAGCGGTTCGGCCGAATCGCGGTCCAGGGTCACGGGGAGCGCGGTCTCCGGCAAAGTGGTCTCCTCGGTTAGCCTGGTAATTGGCACTTGAGGAATGCCACTTTACCCCGGAAGCTGACCTCATGACGCTGTCACCGACGCCCCGCAGCACGATCAAACGCGGGAGCAAGCGCGCCGTGACCGAACGGGACGCCCTGCACGCCGTGCTCGACGCCGCCCTCGTGTGCCACCTCGCCGTGGTGGTCGACGGCGCGCCGCTGGTCCTGCCCACCGGCTACGGCCGCGACGGCGACACCCTCTACCTGCACGGCTCCACCGGCGCGCGCAGCCTGCGCGAGGCGGCGACCGGCGTGCCGGTGTGCGTGGCGGTGACCCTGCTCGACGGTGTCGTCTACGCCCGCTCGGTGTTCGACCACTCGATGAACTACCGCGCCGCGGTCGTCCACGGCACCGCCGTGCCGGTGACCGACCCGGACGCGAAGACCCACGCGCTGAAGGTCCTCACCGACCACCTCGCGCCCGGTTCCTGGGACTACGCCCGGCTGCCCACCCCCAAGGAGCTGGCCGCCACGTCCGTGCTCGCGCTGGACCTCGCCGAGGCGTCGGTGAAGATCCGCACCGGCCCGCCCGGCGACGAGGACGAGGACGTCGTCGCCAACGCGCGGTGGGCGGGCGTCCTGCCGGTGCGCACGTCCTGGGGCGAGCCGGTGGCCGATCCGCTGCTGGTCGGCGACTGGGACGTGCCCGCGCACGTCAGCGAGCGGCGGTAGCCCCGCCGACCGGGTCGAACCGGTACGGCCGCATGGTGCGCCCGCCGTCGCGGTAGACGTGGATCGTGACGGTGGGGTCGGGCCCGTCGTTGCGCACCTGGTGCACGTAGTCGGGGCCGAACACCCGGGACTGGCCGGCCGTCAGGTGGTGCAGCACCTGGGTCCGGCCGGGTGCCACGATCTCCGTCAGCGAGCCGCTGACCAGCGTGAACGCCCCGGAGGTCGGGCCGTGGTCGTGCAGGTCGGTGTACTGGCCGGGCAACCAGCTCATCAGCCACACCTCCTGCTCGTCGGTCCGCTCGACCAGCGCGGAGAAGCGGCGGTCGGGGTCGTAGCGCAGCAGGTGGGCCCAGCGCTCCCGCCGTGCCGCCACGTCGAGCGCGATCCGCACGGGGTGCAGCGCGGCGTGCGACTGGGGCAGGGCGATCGTGTTCTCCGGAACGGCGAACATGGTTCCTTCTCGGGACGACGCGGTGGTGCGGGCGTCAGGGGCCCGCGGGACGCAGGTCGATCACCGGGAAGGACAGAGCGCGCTGGCCGCCAGGCCGAGGTCGATGTGACCCCGACCGGCGTGGAGAGCGCGGGAAGACATGCCGGAGAGACTGGCAGGGCCGCCCCGGTGGAGCAACCGCGTCCCACGAATTGGAACGCCCTCCACCCGTCAGAGTGAACCCAGCACGTCGGCGACGAGATCGGCGGTGTCCTCGCACCCTGCCGAGACCCGGACCAGCCCCTCCGGTACCGGGTCGCCCCACTGCGCGCGCCGGTCCAGCGTGGTGTGCAGACCGCCGAAGCTGGTCGACGCCGCCACCAGCCGGGAGCGCCCCAGGAACGCCGCGACCGCGTCGGCGTCGCGCAGCGCGAACGTCAGCACCCCGCCGAAGCGGCGCATCTGGCGCGACGCCACGGCGAACGCCGGGTCGCCCGGCGCACCCGGCCAGCGCAGCCCGGTCACCTCCGGGCGGCCCTCCAGCGCCGCGTGCAGCGCCGCCGCGTTCTCCGCCTGCCGGGTCAGCCGCAGGTCCAGCGTGCCCAGGCCGCGGTGGGCCAGCCACGCCTCGAACGGCCCGGGGATCGCGCCGCCGACCGAGCGCGCGGCCCGCACCTCCTCCGCGAGCGCGTGATCCACTGTGGACACGTGCCCGAGCAGCACGTCGCTGTGCCCGGCCACGGCCTTGGTGTCGCTGCTCACCACGATGTCCGCGCCGAGCTCCAACGGCCGTTGCCCCAGCGGTGTCGCGGTCGTGTTGTCCACCGCCACCAGCGCGCCCGCCGCGTGCGCGGCGGTGGCCAGCCCGGCGATGTCGCACACGTCCAGGCCGGGGTTCGACGGCGACTCCAGCAGCACCAGCCGCACGCCGTCGAACGACGGGTACGGCCCGGCGGTGGGCACTCCCACCACCTCCACCGGGAGCTGGGCCACCAGGTTCCGGGTCAGGTAGTAGCCGTCCGAGGGCAGCACGACCGTGTCACCGGGCCGCAGCACGACCCGGAGCAACGTCGAGATCGCCGCCATCCCGGACGGGAACAGCACCGCCTCGCCGCCGTCCAGCGACCCCAGCGCGCCTTCCAGCGCGCGCCAGGTCGGGTTGTGCGTGCGGCCGTAGGTGTCCGCGCCGCCCAGGTGGTACGCCGACGCGAACACCGGCCCCGCCAGGAACGGCTCCCCCGGCCCCGCCGACACCGAGTGCACGACCCGCGTGCCGTCCCCGTACTCCGGGTTCACTGCCGTTCCGCCTTGCGCTCCCGGCCCAGCAACGCCGTCGTGAGCGCACGCGGGTCCAGCCCGTCGTGGCACACCCGGTGCACGCCGTCGGTGATCGGCATGTCCACGTCGATCCGCGCGGCCAGCTCCCGGATCGACGAGCACGACTTCACGCCCTCGGCCACCTGGCCGTGCGCGGCCTCCAGCGCCCGCGCCACGGTGTCGCCGCGCCCCAGCCGCTCGCCGAAGGACCGGTTGCGGGACAGCGGGGACGCGCACGTCGCCACCAGGTCGCCCAGCCCGGCCAGGCCGGCGAAGGTCAGCGGGTCCGCGCCCAGCGCCGCGCCCAGCCGGGCGGTCTCGGCCAGGCCGCGGGTGATGATGGAGGCCATGGTGTTGTCGCCGAACCCGAGCCCGGCAGCCATCCCGCAGGCCAGCGCGATCACGTTCTTGCACGCCCCGCCCAGCTCGCAGCCCACCACGTCGACGTTGGTGTAGGGCCGGAAGTAGGAGTTCGAGCACGCGTGCTGGAGGGCGACCGCCCGGTCGTGGTCGGTGCACGCGATGACCGTGGCGGTCGGCTGCTCGGCCGCGATCTCCTTGGCCAGGTTCGGCCCGGACACCACGGCGACCTGGTCCTCGGGCACGCCGGCGACCTCGCGGACCACCTCGCTCATCCGCTTGAGGGTGCCCAGTTCGACCCCCTTGGCGAGGCTGACCAGGGTCGCGCCGGCGGGCAGCGCGGCGCGCCACTCGGCGAGGTTGGCCCGCAGCGTCTGGCTCGGCACGCCCAGCACGACGGCGCGCGCGCCGGCCAGCGCCGCGTCCGGGTCGTGCGTCGCCACCAGGTTCGCCGGCAGCGTCGTGGACGGCAGGTAGCCGGAGTTGACCCGGGTCCGGGTGATCTCGTCGGCGACCTCCGCCCGCCGCGCCCACAGCACGACGTCCGTGCCCGAGTCGGCCAGCACCTTCGCGAAGGCCGTGCCCCACGACCCCGCACCCATCACCGCGACCCGCTCCACGTCAGACCTTCTTCACGTAGAAGCCGTCGGGCGCGGTCTCCTGCCGGATGTCGGCCAGCAGGCCCTTCACCTCGCCCATGAGCACGTCGGTCACCTCGCGCAGCACCGCGATGGACTGCGGCCTGGCGCGGTGCGCGGACAAGTCGACCGGCGCGCCGACCCTGGTCACCACGGTCTTGCGGGGGAACGGCCGGAACGCCTTGCGGTAGTGGTCGTAGAGGTCGCGGGTGCCCCAGCGGGCGGCCGGGACGACCGGCACGTCGTGCGCCAGCGCGAGCCGGGCCACGCCGGTGCGCGAGGACATCGGCCAGCCGTCCGGGTCGCGGGTGATCGTGCCCTCGGGGTAGATGATCACGACCAGGCCCTGCTCCAGGGCCTCGTGGGCGGCGCGCAGGCTCTGCTGGGCGTCGGCGGTGCCCCGGTAGACGGGGATCTGCTTCGCGCCCCTGATGACGGTGCCGAGCACGGGGACCTGCCACAGGCTGTGCTTGGCCAGGAAGTGCGGGACCCGGCCCTGCCGGTGGGTGAAGACGGCGTCGTACACGGGGTCCAGGTGCGACACGTGGTTCATCACGACCAGCGCGCCGCCCGTCTTCGGGAGGTGCTCGCCACCCTCGTCGCGCCGCCGCGCCATCAGCGCGGTCGACGGGTAGAACACCGCCGCGGCGAGCCCCACCCAGAATCCGCCCTTCTCCCTGCCCACGTGTTCTCCCTCTCGTCACCCTCAGGACGTCTGGAGTCTTCACCGCGACGGGCGGCGGGGTCCAGTCGACATCGGGGAGTATGGCCGGGTGCGTGCCGATGTGGACCTGGTGGTGCCGGTCAAGACCCTGCAACGGGCGAAGACGCGGCTGGTGGGGGTGACCGACGACCGGCCGGCGCTCGCGCTGGCGTTCGCCCTGGACACCATCGCCGCCGCGCTGCCGGTGGTGCGCGGCGTGCTGGCCATCACCGAGGACCGGGCGGTGGCGGCGCGGCTGCGGGCGATGGGCGTCGGGTCGATCCCGGGGCCGGAGGGGCTCAACGAGGCCCTGCGGTTCGGCGCGGCGGTGCTGCGCGGGCGCGACCCGGGGTCGGTGGTGGGCGCGTTGCAGGCGGACCTGCCCGCGCTGCGGACCGACGAGCTGGCGCTGGCGCTGGCGGCGGCGGACGGGCGGGCGTTCTGCCCCGACCGGCAGGGCACCGGGACGACGCTGCTGCTGTCCGCGCCCGGCGGGGACCTCGACCCGAGGTTCGGCCCCGGGTCGGCGGAGGCGCACGCGGCGGACGCCCGGGTGCTGCTGGGACCGTGGCCGTCGTTGCGCAACGACGTGGACACGGCGGAGGACCTGGCGCTCGCGGCCGGCCTCGGGCTCGGGCCGCGCTCGGCGGCGGTGCTGTGCGCGGTGGGCGGCTGACCCGTCGAACGGGGCCGACCGCCCACCGGCATCACCTCAGCAGCAGGCCGAGCCCTCCCCGCAACCACCGCCGCGCAGCATCGGGCAGCCGTACCCGTAATCCGGGTCCGGCGCGAGCGGCAAGCGCTTGCGCGGGCTGTCCGCGTTGCGGGCGGACTCCTTGACCGGCTCCGTCTTCAAGGTCACGTTGGTGTGCGTTTCCTGGGCGTCGTACGCGCCCTTGGTGAGCTTCAACACCTCCACGCCACGGCCGAAGTCGGCCACGAAGATCCGGTCGCGGTGGAAGTACGGGGCCCACGACACCGCGCCCTCGGGCCGCCAGTAGGCCACCTGGATCGGCTTGGTCGGGTCGGTGATGTCCAGGAACCGGGTCCCCTGCTCGTACCAGGAGTAGGCCACGATCCGCTTCTGCACGTCGAAGTAGTGCGCCGAGCAGAAGACGTCCGGGCCGGGCACGGTGCCCTCCTGGTCGTCCGGGCTCCACACGCCGACCGTCTTGAGCGTGAAGGGCTTGTCCGGCGTGGCCCGCCACGACTCGCCGCGGGTCGAGCCCTGGAGCGAGGAGATCACGAACCGGCCCTGGTCCTTGCACGTGGGCGAGTCGAAGGCCTCCTCGGTGTGCAGCAGGAGGCTGCCCGCCGGGTTCTCCCGGGTCGGCCTGGGGCCGTCCTCGACCGTGTCCCCGACGGGCCGGAACGAGTTGTGCGAGAACGACGTGGGCATGTCCAGCTTCGGGGCCGCGCCGCCGGCGTAGGGCACCGGGTCGTACGCGGTCGCCTCGCGCACCCGGCCCGTCAACGGGTCCCTGTGCCACCCGCGCGTGTAGTAGCCGCGTGTGCCCCCCGTGCCCGCCACCCACGCGACGCCCTCGGCGTCCACCTGGACGTCGTGGGTCATGTGGGTCTCACCCTGGTTGCGCTTGGTGTCCACGTAGGTGGTGAGCGTCTTGGGGTTGCGCGGGTCGCGCAGGTCGGTGACGAACACCTTGCCCGACCGCCGGTAGGTGTCCGGGTCGGTCGACGGCGTGCCGTCGTAACCGGTCGTCCACAGGTACTGGCAGTCGTTGACGCACGTGGTGATGTGGCCGGTGCCCATCGACGCGAAGTTCAGCAGTTCCAGCTTGCCCGGGTCGGCGGCGGAGATGATGTAGACGCCGGTCGGGCGCTCGTTGCCGGGCTGGCGGCCGAACGCGCTGCGCTCGCGGGCCAGGAACACCAGCTTGCGCTTCGGGTCGACGGTGACGTCCTCGTTCTCCCAGAAGCGCTGCTCCGGGTCGTCCCCGGGCAGCGCCAACTCCTTCTTGGTCAGGTGGTCGAGCAACTTCGGCTCGTCCTGCCGGGTGACGTCGTAGGTCTTGAGCCCGAACGTGCCGCTGACGAACATCACGTCGCGGTGCCGGTACTGCACGAAGTTGATGGAGATCGCGCCCGCGGTGTCCGGGATCGTCTTGCGCAGCTCGACGTTGCGCGCGGCGGCCTGGAGCCCGTTGTCCCGGGTCGATTCCTGCTGGACGGGCGCGTCGGGAACAGGTGCCGCGGTCGCGCTGCCCAGACCTAGGAAGGCCAGCACCACACCCGTGACCACCCCTGCCAGAACCCTCATGGCCGGCCACTCCTTTCGGTAACGAGGCTGTCGCGGAGCGTGGCAGGTGCGCGTCGGGGGCCACCACCCCCGATCGGCTAGCGTTGCCCGCCGTGCCCGAAGAGCAGGCGACCGAACAGGCGACCGTGAGCGCCCACCACGACGACGGTTCGGCGACCGTGCTGCGCGACGACGGCGTCCTCGTGGACGCGCCCGCGACGGCCGTGGCGGCGGGCGGGTGGCGGTCGCTGCGGCCCGGTCAGCGGGTGACGCTCGTCCGCGACGGGGCCGGCGCGGTCACCGCCGTGCGCCGTCCCGTGTGACGCACGGCCCGGGTGTGACGAAGGGCTCGCCGTCGCGCGGTCGGGTGTGACGGGAGTTCACCTCGTCGTCGGCCGCGATCAGCGCGGCGCGGCCCGATGTGAGGAACAATGCCCTTCGTGAGCACGGACAACACTCCCGAGCAGCCCGCTGCGAAGCGTTCCGCCCGGACACCCCGGACCCAGCCGACCGCGAGCGCGCCGCGCCGTCGCCCACGTCCGGCCGTGCGCCGCGAGGCCGCCCCCGCCGAGGAGGCCGCCCCCGCCGAGGCCACCGCACCGGTCGCCGAGGCCCCGGCGCGCGCCTTCCCGGGTTCACCGCCCGCCGTGACGGCGTCCGCCGAGGAGCGGGCCGACCTGCCCGACGACCGGTACTTCAACCGCGAGCTGTCGTGGCTGGACTTCAACGCCCGGGTGCTCGCGCTCGCCGAGGACTCCTCCCAGCCGCTGCTGGAGCGCGCGAAGTTCCTGGCGATCTTCGCCTCGAACCTCGACGAGTTCTACATGGTGCGGGTCGCCGGTCTGAAGCGCCGCGACGACACCGGCCTCTCGGTGCGCAGCGCGGACGGGCTCACCCCGCGCGAGCAGCTCGCCGCGATCGTCAAGCGCACCCGGGAACTGGTCGAGCAGCACGCCCGCGCGTTCCTCGACCACGTCCAGCCGGAGCTGGAGAAGCACGCGATCAGCATCGTGAACTGGGCGCAGCTCACCGACTTCGAGCGGCTGCGGCTGTCCAACTACTTCAGCGACCAGGTGTTCCCGGTGCTCACGCCGCTGGCCGTGGACGCCGCGCACCCGTTCCCCTACATCTCCGGCCTGGGCCTGAACCTGGCCGTGACGGTGCGCGACCCCGAGGGCGGCGCGGAGCGGTTCGCCCGCGTCAAGGTGCCCGACAACGTGCCGCGACTGGTGCGGGTGGAGAACGACCGGACCAGTTCGTCGGCGACGTTCCTGCCGCTGGAGGAGCTCATCGCCGCGCACCTGGGCGAGTTGTTCGCGGGCATGGACGTCATCGAGTGCCACGCCTTCCGGGTGACCCGCAACGCGGACCTGGAGGTCGAGGAGGACCAGGACGAGGACCTGCTCAAGTCGTTGGAGCGGGAGCTGGTGCGGCGGCGGTTCGGTCCCCCGGTGCGGTTGGAGATCGCCGACGACATGACCGAGCACATGCTGGAGCGGCTGCTGCGGGAGCTCGAAGTCGACCCGCACGACGTCGTCCAGGTGCCGGGCCTGCTGGACCTGTCGTGCCTGTGGCAGCTCTACAGCGTGGACCGCAAGCAGCTCAAGGACGCGCCCTTCGTGCCGGCCACCCACCCCGCGTTCGGCGAGCGGGAGACCCCGAAGAGCATCTTCGCCACGCTCCGCGAGGGCGACGTGCTGGTCCACCACCCGTACGACTCGTTCTCCACGTCGGTGCAGCGGTTCATCGAGCAGGCCGCCGCCGACCCCCGCGTGCTGGCCATCAAGCAGACGCTCTACCGCACCTCGGGCGACTCCCCCATCGTGGACGCGCTGATCGACGCCGCCGAGGCGGGCAAGCAGGTCGTGGCGCTGGTGGAGATCAAGGCCCGGTTCGACGAGCAGGCCAACATCAAGTGGGCGCGCGCGCTGGAGAAGGCGGGCGTGCACGTGGTGTACGGCCTGATGGGCCTCAAGACGCACTGCAAGACCTCCCTCGTGGTGCGCCAGGAGGGCTCGCGCATCCAGCGCTACTGCCACATCGGCACCGGCAACTACAACCCGAAGACCGCCCGCCTGTACGAGGACATCGGCATCCTGACCGCCGAACCGACCATCGGCGCGGACCTCACCGACCTGTTCAACGTCCTCACCGGCTACGCCCGGCAGGACCACTACCGCAGCCTGCTGGTCGCGCCCTACGGCGTGCGGCGCGGCATCGTGGAGCGGATCGAGCGGGAGGTCGAGCGGGCCCGCGCCGGCGAGTCGGCGGGCGTCCGGATCAAGGTGAACTCCCTGGTGGACGAACAGGTCATCGACTCGCTCTACCGGGCGTCCCAGGCGGGCGTGCGGGTGGAGGTCGTGGTGCGCGGGGTGTGCGCGCTGAAGCCGGGCATCCAGGGCCTGTCCGAGAACATCCACGTGCGGTCGATCCTCGGCCGGTTCCTGGAGCACTCGCGGGTCGTGCACTTCGTCGGCTGCGACGAGTACTGGATCGGCAGCGCGGACATGATGCACCGCAACCTCGACCGCCGGGTCGAGGTGCAGGTCCGGGTGACCGACCCGAAGCTCACCGCGCAACTGGGCGACATCCTGGACTCCGCGCTGGAGCCCACCACCCGCTGCTGGGTGCTGCAACCGGACGGCGAGTGGGAAGCGTTCCCGGCGGACGGCAGTCGGGTTCGGGACCACCAGGGCGAACTGCTGCGCGCGCACCGCGCACTCGGGTGATCCGGGCGGCGGGCGCGGTCCTGTGGCGCGACGGCCTGGTGGCCGTGGTGCACCGACCGCGGTACGACGACTGGTCGCTGCCCAAGGGCAAGCTCGACCGAGGCGAGACGGTGCCCGCGGCGGCGGTGCGGGAGGTGCGCGAGGAGACCGGCTTCGACGCCGTCCTCGGGCGGCACCTGGCCACGGTCCGCTACAGCGCGTTCGGCAAGCCGAAGACCGTCGACTTCTTCAGCGCGCGCGTGGCCGGGGGTTCGTTCGCCCCCAACGACGAGGTGGACGAGCTGCGCTGGGTCCCGGTCGACGAGGCGGCCCGGATGGTCACCCGGGGCACCGACCGGGAGGTCCTGGCGGCGTTCGCGGCCGAGCCGACCGACCTCGCCGCGGTGCTGCTGGTGCGCCACGCGAAGGCCGGCAAGCGGGACAACTGGCCGGGGGACGACGACCTGCGCCCGCTGAGCTCGGCGGGCCGCAGGCAGGCCGAGGGGCTGCGGGAGCTGCTCCCGCTGTGGGCCCCGTCGCGGGTGCACTCCGCGCCCAGGACGCGGTGCGTGGACACCGTGCGGGGCGTGGCGGACGACCTGGGCTCGCGGGTGCTGGTGGAACCCCGGCTGTCGGAGGAGGGCTACTGGCCCGACCGCGAGGCGGGGCTGGTCCGGCTGCTGGAGATCGCGGACGGGCCGGGCGTGCCCGTGGTGTCCAGCCAGGGCGGCGTGATCCCGGACGTGGTGGGCACGCTGGCGTCCCTGGCGGGCCTGCCGCTCGTCGAGGTGCCGTGCAAGAAGGGCAGCGTCTGGCTGCTGGCGTTCCGCCGGCCCGAACCGGGCTGGTCCACATCGGACAGCTCGGCGAGCTGGCCCCGGTTGGTCTCGGCGCACTACCTCCCCAGCCCCCTGGCGGCTCCCGTCCCGTAGCGGTGCGCGCCGGCACCCGCCGCCCGGACGGGTGCGTTCGTGGGAATCGCTGGGCCGAACGAGTGGGAGCGCCCTTTCCCGCCGGGCCCGGAGAAGTGCGCGGCGGGACCGCCTATTCGCGGTTTCGCCCGCCCAGGGGCCGACATCGGGCGGCGGTGCGGAAGGCCGTGGCGGATTCTCCGAAACCCTTCGGGGACCTGGGGAGCGCACGCGGCCGAAGGCCCTGCGGATGGAGAATCCGAGGGCCCGGAACGCACGAGAACCCGGCACGCGTCCGCGCCGGGTGTCGCTCACGCCTAGGGCCCGGTACGCGTCCGCACCGGGCCCTGAGCGTGGTTACCGCTTTCCCCGCCGGGCGTCCACCCGGCTTGGATTCACTTCTTGGCGGCCGGCTTCTTCGCGGCCGGCTTCTTGGCCGCAGGTGCCTTCGCCGCGGTCGCCTTGGCGGCCACCGGCTTCTTGGCGGCAGCCGCCTTCGGAGCGGCCTTCGCCGTCGTCGCCTTGGCAGCGGTCGCCTTGGGGGCGGCCGGAGCCTTGGTGGCAGCGGCGGCCGGCTTGGCCGCCGCCGTGGTCCGGCGGGTCGCCGGAGCCTTGGTCGCCGCAGCGGCCGTGCGCGCGGTGGTGCTGCGCGCGGTGCGCGTGGTGGTGGTGCGCGCGGTGCTGCTGCGGGTCGCCGGAGCCTTGGTGGACGCGGCGGGCTTCGCAGCGGCGGCGGCCGGCTTGGCGGCGGACGCGGCGGGCTTGGTCGCAGTGGCCTTCGGCAGCTTCTTCGTGCCGCTGATGACGTCCTTGAAGGTCGAACCCGCGCGGAACGCGGGAACGTTGGTCTTCTTGACCTTCACGGTCTCACCGGTGCGCGGGTTGCGAGCGGTGCGGGCCGCACGGGCACGCTTCTCGAACACCCCGAACCCGGTGATGTTGACCTTCTCGCCCTTGTGGACGCTGCGGACGATGACGTCGACAAGCCCGTCGACGGCGGCGGCTGCGTTCTTCTTGTCGCCGAGGCGCTCGGCGAGCGCCTCGATGAGCTGGGCCTTGTTCACCTTCAGTCCCTCCCAGGACGCTCACGGCCCTAGTCGGGCCGACTGATGGCCACGGTAAGCCCATATGCAAGGAAATACCAATCGCCACGCCAGATTTTTCGTTGTGGCGTGGGCAATTACGACCTGTCGAGGGACACCGGAAGGGCCCCGGAGGCCCCGGTCGGGGCCGGATTCCCGCTGGCAGGAGGGGAATCCGGCCCCTCCGGACTAGCTCACGGGCACCTGTTCGGTGGTGGGCAACCAACCCGGCCGGTTCCGCTCGAACGTGGCGATGGCATCGGCGTGCCGCAGGGTCAGCGCGATGTCGTCCAAACCCTCCAGCAGCCGCCAGCGGGTGTACTCGTCCACGAAGAAGGGGGCGGTGAAGTCCTTCGCCACAACAGTGTTCGCGGCGAGGTCCACGGTCACCTCGGTGCCGGGCTCGTTCTCCAGCACCTTCCACAGCAATTCGACATCGGACTGCTCGCACTGGGCGGCCACGAGGCCCTGCTTGCCCGCGTTGCCCCGGAAGATGTCGGCGAACCGGGAGGAGATGACCACCCGGAAGCCGTAGTCCATCAACGCCCAGACGGCGTGCTCGCGGGAGGAGCCGGTGCCGAAGTCCGGCCCGGCGACCAGCACGCTGCCCGCCCGGAAGGGCTCCTGGTTGAGCACGAACTGCTCGTCGCCCCGCCAGGCCGCGAACAGCCCGTCTTCGAAACCCGAGCGGGTCACGCGCTTGAGGTAGACGGCGGGGATGATCTGGTCGGTGTCCACGTTGGACCGCCGCAGCGGCACGCCGACCCCGGTGTGGTTGGTGAACGCGTCCATCTCGGCTAGCTCCTTGAGGCCAGGTCGGCGGGGGAGGACAGGGTGCCGCGCACGGCGGTCGCGGCGGCCACGAGTGGCGAAACCAGGTGGGTCCGGCCACCCTTGCCCTGCCTGCCCTCGAAGTTCCGGTTGGAGGTGGACGCGCTCCGCTCGCCCGGCTTGAGCTGATCGGGGTTCATGCCCAGGCACATCGAGCACCCGGCCTGCCGCCACTCGGCCCCGGCCGCCAGGAACACCTCGTGCAGCCCCTCCGTCTCGGCCTGCGCGCGCACCCGCATGGAGCCGGGCACCACGAGCATCCGCACGCCGGCCGCCACCCGGTGCCCGCGCAGGACGTCCGCGGCGGCCCGCAGGTCCTCGATGCGGCCGTTCGTGCACGAGCCGAGGAAGACGGTGTCCACGTGGATGTCGCGCAGCGGGGTGCCGGGCTCCAGCCCCATGTACGCCAGCGCCTTCTCGGCCGCCACCCGCTCGTTCTCGTCGGGGATCGCCTCGGGGTCGGGCACCCGGTCGCCCAGCGGCAGCCCCTGGCCGGGGTTGGTGCCCCAGGTGACGAACGGGGTCAGCTCCTCGGCGTCGAGCACCACCTCGGCGTCGAACTCCGCGCCCTCGTCGGTGCGCAGCGACTTCCAGTACTCCACCGCGACGTCCCACTCGTCGCCGGACGGGGCGTGCGGGCGGCCCCGGAGGTAGTCGAACGTCGTCTGGTCCGGCGCGATCATCCCGGCGCGCGCGCCGGCTTCGATCGACATGTTGCAGACGGTCATCCGGGCTTCCATGGACAGCGCCTCGATCGCGCTGCCCCGGTACTCCAGGACGTAGCCCTGGCCGCCGCCGGTGCCGATCTTCGCGATGACCGCGAGGATGACGTCCTTGGCCGTGACGCCGGGCCGGAGCGCGCCCTCGATGGTGATGGCCATGGTCTTGAACGGTTTCAGCGGCAGCGTCTGGGTGGCCATCACGTGCTCGACCTCGGACGTGCCGATGCCGAACGCCAGTGCGCCGAACGCGCCGTGCGTGGAGGTGTGGCTGTCACCGCAGACGACGGTCATGCCGGGCTGGGTCAGGCCGAGCTGCGGGCCGACCACGTGCACGATGCCCTGCTCGACGTCGCCCATGGGGTGCAGCCGGACGCCGAACTCGGCGCAGTTCTTGCGGAGCGTCTCGACCTGGGTGCGCGACACCGGGTCGGCGATCGGCAGGTCGATGTCGATCGTCGGGACGTTGTGGTCCTCGGTCGCGATCGTCAGGTCGGGGCGGCGCAGCGGCCGACCCGCCAGGCGCAGGCCGTCGAACGCCTGCGGGCTCGTGACTTCGTGCAGCAGGTGGAGGTCGATGTAGAGCAAGTCGGGCTCCGCGCCACTGCCGTGGCGCACCACGTGCGCTTCCCACACCTTCTCCGCGAGCGTGCGGCTCATCGCTTCTCCCAGGATCTGGACAGTCGATAGATCTGGACTTCCCAGACAGTGGGAAGTTAGTATCGTCTTGTGGGACAGCATAGCGGGATCGGCGTGCTGGACAAGGCAGTGGCTGTCTTGAACGCCGTCGCAAAGGATCCGTGTGGACTCGCCGAGTTGTGCAACCGGACGGGTCTGCCTCGCGCGACCGCGCACCGGTTGGCCGTGGGGCTCGAAGTGCACCGGTTGCTGCGACGGGGTTCCGACGGCCGGTGGCGTCCGGGCGCGGCTTTGGCGGAATTGGCGGGCGGGGCCACAGACCCGTTGCTGGACGCGGCTTCCTCGGTGCTGCCGAGGCTCCGGGACATCACCGGGGAGAGCGTGCAGCTCTACCGGCGGGATGGCATACAGCGCATCTGCGTGTCCTCCGCCGAGCCGCCCAGCGGCCTGCGCGACACAGTCCCGGTGGGAGCGCGGCTGCCGATGACGGCCGGCTCCGGCGCGAAGGTCCTGGCGGCGTGGTCGGACCCGGCCACCCAGCGCTCGGTCCTGGCCGAGGCGGTCTACGGCGAGCGCACCCTCCTGGAGGTCCGCCGCCGGGGCTGGGCGCAGAGCGTCGCCGAACGCGAGCCAGGCGTGGCGAGCGTCTCCGCCCCGGTGCGGGACAGCGCGGGGGTCGTGGTGGCCGCTGTGTCCGTCTCAGGCCCCATCGACCGCATGGGCAGGCGTCCCGGCGCGCGGTGGGCAGCCGACCTCCTGGCCGCCGCAGAAGCACTGCAATCCCGCCTCTGACCCCACCGGTACCACTCCCGGTACCCACCCCCGGTCGGCTTCGGTATCCACCCCCCGAAGCCGACCCCCACCACCAACCAACCCCCGGTGCCCCGTGCCACCAAACCCCGGGCACCCCGGCCGGCACCACGAACTCCGAGACCCAAATCAACCTTCACACGTCCAGATCCCCACTCCCCGGCGATCCGCACGGGGGGTCTCGGGGGGAATCCCCCCGAGCCGGGGCCCGGGGGTCGGACCCCCGGAGACAATGCGAAAGATCCCCGTGACAGCACTACCGTCACAGGGATCTGTCAATCTGTAGCCCCGATGGGATTCGAACCCACGCTACCGCCTTGAGAGGGCGGCGTCCTAGGCCGCTAGACGACGGGGCCCTAGGGATTCGCTCGATCTTGTCGAGCTATTAAGTTGTCGTTCTCGGTGCCGCGGTAGCTTACCACATCTATTCTCTACCGCTTACCGCTGGGGTACCAGGACTCGAACCTAGACTAACTGAACCAGAATCAGTCGTGCTGCCAATTACACCATACCCCAATGGCTTTCCGATCAACTCGCCCTTCGCCGCGACCGACTTCGTCTTGGCTCGGAGGCTGTCCGTTCCGCCGGGAGGAATAGTAGACCAAGAACCCGGCGGAACGGAAATCGGGGGTCAGGCGGACGCCGCCGACAGCTCGCAGACGAGGAGTTCGGGCAGCTCAGACAGGCTGCTGATGGCCGAGATGCCGGAGGGCAGCGCGCCTTCGCGCGGACCCTGCCGGTTCAACCAGACGCCCTTCATGCCGGCGTCGCGGGCACCGATCGCGTCGGCGTGCAGGCGGTCCCCGATGTGCACCGTGTCGCGCACCGGCACCCCGAGATCGGCGCACGCGGTGTCGAAGATCACCCGGTCCGGTTTGGCCGCGCCGACCTCACCGGCGATCAGCACGGTGTCGAAGTACTGGGCGAGGCCGAGCGCGGCGATCTTCACGCGCTGGTGCCTGCCCGAGGCGTTGCTGACCGCCGCGAGCGGCAGGCCGGTGGCGCGCAGCCATTCCAAACAGGGCACGACGTCCGGGAACAGCCGCCAACCGGACGCGAGCACGCCCTGGCGGTGGAGCTCGCGCCTCCCGGCCTCGGCGAGGTCGACCTCCTCGCCGAGGGCGGCGAAGAACGCCCGGGTGCGGATGGTGCGCATCGACTCGTACTCCAGCTCGCCCGCGAGCAACCGCGCGCAGTGCTCGTCGGTGATGCGCTGCCACAGCAACCAGTTGTCGGCGTGGCCGACCATCGCGGCGAGCGCGGCCCGCGACGAGCTGCTGTAGTCGACGAGCGTGTCGTCCACATCGAGGCTCACCGCGCGGATCTCGCCGGTTCTCCGGGGGGTGAAAGTCGGGGCTGCGGTTGTCACCCAGTGAGGCTAGGTGCGACCGCCCCCCGTCCGACTCGACCAGAGAGGTGATATCTCGCGGTTCTTGCACGGTCAAGCACCGCTGAACCGCCCGAACGCACCAGTCAGATTGACCCGAGCGCCTTGCGCAAGCGCCCGATCGAGCGATCCCGACCGACCAACTCCATCGATTCGTACAGAGGTGGCGAGACGGTACGGCCCGTCACGGCCACCCGCACCGGGGCGTACGCCTTGCGCGGCTTGAGGCCGAGTCCGTCCACAAGGGACGCCTTCAGCGCCTCCTCGATCGCGGCGGCCGTCCACTCCGCCACCGGCTCCAGGGCGGCGATGCTCGCGGTCAGCACCGGGCGGGCGTCCTCACCCAGCGCCTTGGCCGCCGATTCCTCCTCCGGGGCGAACGACTCGTCGTCCGCGAAGAGGAAGCGGACCATGCCGGCCGCCTCGGACAGCACGACCAGGCGCTCCTGCACCAGCGGGGCCACCGAGCGCAGCGTGGTCAACTGCTCCTCGGTGGGGTCGACCAGGAGGCCGTCCGCCGCGAGGTAGGGCAGCACCCGGGCGACGAAGTCCTCCGGGGACAGCGCGCGCAGGTGCGTGGCGTTGATCGCCTCGGCCTTCTTCAGGTCGAACCGGGCCGGGTTCGCGCTCACCTTCTCCAGGGTGAACGCCTCGACCAGTTCGGCCACCGAGAAGATGTCCCGGTCGTCCGCGATGGACCAGCCCAGCAGCGCGAGGTAGTTCAGCAATCCCTCGGGCAGGAATCCCCGGTCCCGGTAGCGGAACAGGTTCGACTGGGGGTCCCGCTTGGACAGCTTCTTGTTGCCCTCGCCCATCACGTAGGGCAGGTGCCCGAAGTGCGGGGTGAATTCGGTCACGCCGATTCGCCGCAGCGCGGCATAAAGCGCGAGCTGTCGCGGAGTGGACGGAAGCAGGTCTTCACCGCGCAGCACGTGCGTCACGCGCATGAGCGCGTCGTCCACCGGGTTGGTGAACGTGTACAGCGGATCGCCGTTGGCGCGCACCAGCACCGGGTCCGGCGTCGCGCCGGCCTTGAACGTGATCCCGCCGCGCACCAGGTCGTCCCAGCCGAGGTCCTCGTCGGGCATCCGCAGGCGCAGCACGGGTTCGCGGCCGTCGGCCCGGAACGCGGCCTTCCGCTCGTCGGTCAGGTCGCGGTCGAAGCCGTCGTAGCCGAGCTTCGGGTCCTGACCGGCCGCCTTGCGGCGCGCCTCGATCTCCTCGGCGGTGGAGAAGGACTCGTAGAGCTCCCCCGCGTCGAGCAGCCTCGCGGCGATGCCGGTGTAGATGTCACGGCGCTCGCTCTGCCGGTACGGGCCGTCCGGGCCGCCGACCTCGGGGCCCTCGTCCCAGTCCAGGCCGAGCCAGCGCAGGGCTTCCACCAGTTGCTCGTAGGACTCCCGCGAGTCCCGGGACGCGTCGGTGTCCTCGATCCGGAACACCATCGTGCCACCGGTGTGGCGGGCGTACGCCCAGTTGAACAGGGCGGTGCGGATCAGGCCCACGTGCGGCGTGCCGGTCGGCGACGGGCAGAAGCGGACACGGACCTCTGGGGTGACTGCGGATGCGCTCATGACCCGATCAGCGTATCCGGCTTGACCGGCTCGACCGACAGGAGCATCCTGAAGTTATTCAACTGGCGTTGAAAAGAGGTGGGGATCATGGAGAGGACCACGGTCGCGGTCGTCGGAGGAGGTCCGGCGGGGATGGTGTTCGCGCTGCTCATGGCGCGCGCCGGCGTCCGCGTCACGGTGCTGGAGAAGCACGGCGACTTCCTGCGCGACTTCCGGGGCGACACGGTGCACGCGTCCACGCTGACGCTGCTCGACGAACTGGGGCTGGGCCCGTCGTTCGCCGAGGTGCCGCACCAGCTCGTCGACCGGGGCCAGGTCATGACCGACCGGGGGCTGGTCACCATGGCCGACCTGCGCAGGCTGCCCGGCCCGCACAAGCACATCGCGTTCGTGCCGCAGTGGGACTTCCTCGACCTGCTGGCCGACGCGGGCAAGCGCGAGCCGTCGTTCGAGCTGAGGATGAACGCCGAGTTCACCGGCGTGACGCGGGCGGGCGGCCGGGTCACCGGCGTCCGCTACCGCACCCCGGACGGCACGGCCGAGCTGGCCGCCGACCTGGTCGTCGCGGCGGACGGCCGCAGCTCGTCGGTGCGCGCGGAAGTCGGCCTGCCGGTGCGCGAGTTCGGCGCGCCGATGGACGTCTGGTGGTTCCGCCTCCCCCGGCACGGGGGTGAGGTGGGCACCGGGCTCGGGCGGTTCACGCGGGGCGAGGCGCTGGTGCTGATCCCGCGCGGGGAGTACTACCAGTGCGCCTACCTGATCCGGAAGGGCGCGGACCGGCGGTTGCGGGCCGAGGGCGTCGAGGCGTTCCGGGCCAGGGTGGCGGGGCTCGTCCCGTGGCTGGCGGACCGCACCGCGACGATCGGGTCGCTCGACGACGTGAAGCTGCTGGACGTGAAGCTCGACCGGCTGCGCCGCTGGCACGCCGAGGGCGTGCTGTGCATCGGGGACGCCGCGCACGCCATGTCGCCGATCGGCGGCGTCGGCATCAACCTGGCCGTGCAGGACGCCGTCGCGGCGGCCCGGATCCTGGCCGCGCCCGCCCGGCGGGGCCGGCTCACCGGCCGGGTGCTCGCGAAGGTCCGCCGGCGGCGCTGGTTCCCGACCGTGGTGACGCAGGCGTTCCAGCGCCGGATCCAGGACTCGTTCCTGAAGCCGACCCTGGCGGGGGAGCGGGCGGGCGTCGGCGGCGGGCTGCCCGGTCCGGTGGTCCTGCTGCAACGCCTGCCGTGGCTCCAGGCGATCCCCGCCTACCTCGTGGCGATCGGCCTGCGCCCGGAGCACGCCCCCGACTTCGCCCGCCGGGCACCGGAGAAGATCACCCGGAGCTGACCGGCGAATCGGCACCCGGCGGGCCGCTCCCCGGCGGGAACCGGCTCCCCGAAGGGCACCGGCCGCAAGAACGCCACCGCCGGTCTCCCCTACGGGGTCAGCGGTCGGTGACGGTGTTGGTCAGGGTGCCGAGACCTTCGACGGTCACCGAGACCGTCTGCCCGGCCCGGAGCGGCCCGACGCCCGCCGGGGTGCCGGTGAGGATGACGTCGAGCGGGCGGAGCGTCATGACCGCCGAGATGTACTCGATCAGCTCCGGGATGTCGTGCAGCAGCAACGAGGTGCGCGAGTCCTGCGCGACCACGCCGTCCAGCTCCGTCCGGATGGCCACGTCCGACGGGTCGAAGTCGGTCTCCACCCACGGCCCGAGCGGGCAGAACGTGTCGAAGCCCTTCGCCCGCGTCCACTGGCCGTCGGACTCCTGGAGGTCCCGCGCCGTCACGTCGTTGGCGATCGTGTAGCCGAGGACCGACTGCCGGGCCCGGGACGCCGGGATGTCCCGCCCGCCCACGCCGATGACGACCGCGAGCTCCCCCTCGAAGTCCACCCGCTCGGACGCGGCCGGCAGCTTGATGTCCGCGTTCGGCCCGATCACCGCCGTGTTCGGCTTGAGGAACATCAGCGGGTCGGCCGGCACCTCGTGGCCGAACTCGGCCGCGTGCTCGGCGTAGTTGCGACCGATGCACACGATCTTGGGCGGCAGGAACGGTGCCAGCAGGCGGACGTCCGCGAGCGGCCACCTGCGACCGGTGAACGTCGGGTTCGCGAAGGGGTCGTCGGCGATCTCGACGGCGGTCAGGTCGTCACCGTCGCCCTCGATCGAGGCGAAAGCGAGGCCGTTCGGTTGGGCGATACGGGCAATGCGCACGGCGGTCACCCTATCCGGCGGCTTGCGGTACCACCCGCCGTGCCTAACGTCGAGGGATGAAAACCCTGCTGCTCACCCTGCTGCTCACCGCCGCCACCGCCGGCGCTCCGGCCACGGCCACCGCGACACCCCCGCCCGCCACCGCCCCGGTCCCGCTCGAAGCCGGCACCCCGCTCGGCTCCCCGTCCCACGCCCGCTGCGCGAACGGCTTCAACGTCCGGGGCCACCTGCTGATCGCGGTCCGCTGCGCCGACGGCACGGGTCCGATCACCGGTCCCGGCGGCGGCCAGGTCGGCCCGGTCGTCCGCGTCCGCGACACCTACGCCGTGGTGAAGGTCCAGGACCCGGCGAAGTGGAACCAGTTGCCGCGCCTGGTCGGCTCCCCCACGCCCATCACGGGCTCGACCGAAGCGGCCGTCGGGGCGGCGGTGTGCGCCGCGAGCCGGACCTCCGGTTGGAGGTGCGGCACGCTCCAGGCCAAGAACCAGACCGTCCACCACGGGACCGGCGTCATCACCGGGTTGACCCGCACGAACCTGTGCGTCCAACCCGGCGACGACTGGGTGCCCGTGGTCAGCGGGAGCCAGGCCCAGGGCCACCTGCTGGGCGGCCTGGGCGGTGGGCCCGGGGGCTGCACCTCGTTCTTCCAGCCGATCAACCGCATCTTGAGGGCGGAGGCGTTCACCCTCGTCACCGGCTGACCGGGCTCACGCCCCGGCCCTGGTCGCCTTGTGCACGAGGGCGTCGCACAGGGCCAGCCAACTGGCCTCGACGATGTTCCCGTGGACGCCGACCGTGGTCCACTCGCGTTCGCCGTCCGTCGACTCCACCAGCACGCGGGTGACGGCGTCGGTGCCGTGCTGATCGGTGAGGATGCGCACCTTGTAGTCGTTGAGCTGCACGCTGTCCAACCAGGACAGGTGCGGCAGCAGGGCCTTGCGCAACGCGGCGTCCAGCGCGTGCACCGGCCCGTTGCCCTCGGCCGTGGCGATGACCCGCTCGCCCGCGACGTGCACCTTGACCGTCGCCTCGGACACGATCGCACCGTCCCGGGTGTGGTCGAGCACGACGCGGTAGGACTCCAGCGTGAACGGCGGCGTGTCCAGTTCGGACAGCTCGTCCTTCAACAGCAGCTCCAGCGAGGCGTCGGCCGCTTCGAACGACCAGCCACCCGCCTCCAGCTCCTTCACCTTGCGCACCACGCTGGTGAGCGCGTCGGGCCGGCGGGTCAGGTCGATCCCGAGCTCACGTCCCTTGAGTTCGAGACTGGCCCGACCCGCCATCTCGGTGACCAGCACCCGCATGTCGTTGCCGACGGTGTCCGGATCGATGTGGTTGTAGAGCTCCGGGTCCACCTTGATCGCGCTCGCGTGCAGCCCCGCCTTGTGGGCGAAGGACGACGACCCGACGTAAGCCTGGTGGGAGTCGGGTGCGATGTTCGCGATCTCGGCAAGGGCATGGGAGACACGGGTGAGCTCGGCCAGTGATTCGCGCGGTAGCACGTCCAGGCCGAGTTTGGTCACGAGGTTCCCGACGACGGCGAACAGGTCGGCGTTGCCCGCCCGCTCGCCGTAGCCGTTGGCGGTGCACTGCACGTGGGTCGCCCCGGCCTGCACCGCCGCGAGGGTGTTGGCCACCGCGCAGGACGTGTCGTCCTGGCAGTGGATGCCGACCCGGAAGCCCGTGCGGGCCACCACGTCGGCCACGGTCTCGGCCAGCCCCAGCGGGAGCTGGCCGCCGTTCGTGTCGCAGAGGACGAGGACGTCCGCGCCACCCTCCACAGCGGACTCCAAGGTGCGGAGGGAGGTGTCGGGGTCGAACGCGAACCCGTCGAAGAAGTGCTCCGCGTCCAGGAACACCCGCCGCCCCTCGTCCACGAGGTGTCGAACGGTGTCCCGCACCATGGCGCAGTTCTCCGCGACATCGGTCCGCAAAGCGCGTTCGATGTGCCGGCGATCGGATTTGGCGACCAGCGTGACAACGGGCGCGCCGGATTCCAGCAGTGCCCGGACCTGCTGGTCCTCCCGCACCTCCACACCGGGTTTGCGAGTGGACCCGAACGCGACGAGCTGCGCGTGCTCCAGCGTCAGGTCCCCCCGCGCGGCCCGTGCGAAGAATTCGGTGTCCTTCGGCATAGCCCCAGGCCAGCCACCCTCGATGAACCCGACGCCCAGCCCGTCCAACAGCCGCGCGACCGCGAGCTTGTCCGTGACCGAGTAGGAGATGCCCTCGTGCTGGGCACCATCCCGCAAGGTCGTGTCGTAGACGTGGAAGGAATCGCCGAGCGTGGTCACGAGGGTCTCCTAGAGCAGATCACGGAAAACAAAAAGACCCCCCGCAGGATGCGAGAGGTCGGCGCGCCGGGTGCTGGAGGAGCACTTACCCGGCGCGCTCAGAAATAATGATCACGGTGCAGAGAGCCACGTTCTGGATACTGCCACAGCCGACCGACGATTACCAAGCCACGGACGGGTGTTCTCACACTCTGAGCAACGCCGACGCCCGCGAACCCCCACCACGTCGTGTCGTCCTCGGCGGCTCGTCCGTCCGGTGAGGACACTTCGGCCCCGGGTCCAGACCCTCACCCCTGGGCGAGGAACCGCGCGAAGTCCTCGATCGCGGCCGGGTTCCGCGGCGACTCGACCAGCGCCGCGTACGGCAGCACGAAGAACTTCCCGTTCCGCACCGCCGGCACCTCTTTCAGCGCCGGGTACGACTCCAGGAACGCCCGCTTCTGCTCGGGCGAACCGGCGTCCCCGTCCGCGTAGTCGTTGATCAGGATCACCTCGGGGGCGCGGTCCACCACGGCCTCCCACCCCACGGTCGTCCAACTGTCGTCCAGGTCGCCGAAGATGTTCTCCCCGCCGGCCTTCCCGATGATGTCCTGCGGTGCCGCGTTCTTCCCGGCCGTGAAGGGCTGGTCCAACCCGCTGTCGTACAGGAACACCTTCGGTCGCGGCCGACCTCCCAGCAACTTCTCCGCGTCCGCGATCTGCTTCTGGTACCCGGCGATCAACGCGGACGCCCGGTCCGACACCCCGAAGATCGCGCCGAGGTTGCGCAGGTCCGCGTACAGCGCCTCCAGCGGCGGCATGATCCCCCGCTGCTTGCCGACGCCGTTGAGGCAGGCCTCGGTCAACTGGTAGGTCGCGACTCCGAGCCCCTTGAGGGCGTCCGGCGTGAAACCGGTGCTCTCCGAGAACCCGTAGTTCCACCCGGCGAACACCAGGTCTGCCGACGCGCCCTGCACGACCTCCTTGTTGATCTCCGAGGCGAGCTTGGGCACCTTCGCGAAGTCCGCCTTCCACGGCGAGCTGTCGACGTCGCCCTGCTGGCCGTCCCCCATGACGTACCCGGCCATCCGGTCTCCCAGCCCGAGCGCGAACATCAGCTCCGCGATCCCCGTGTCGTTCGTGACGACCCGCTGCGGTGCCCGGTCGTAGGTGACGTCGACCCCGCAGTTCCGCACCGTCACCTTCCCGCCGGTCGAGGGCGTCTCGGCGATCGTCGCCCCGCACCCCGCCGTCAGGCCCAGCACGACCGCCACCGCCACGATCCTCTGCACCGCACTCCTCCCGCCAACGCCCCGCTCCACCTCTCGCACCCCTCTCGTCCTCTCCCGCTTCACCGGTCGAACCGGTGCTCGAACAACAGTTGCGGAACCCCGCTCACCGGGTGCCGCACCACGTGGGCGCTCACCCGGAAGACCTCCAGCAGCACCTCGGGCGTCAGCACGTCGGCGGGTTTCCCGGAAGCCACCACCCGCCCGTCGTCCATCACGTGGACCCGGTCGCAGTACGCCGCCGCCAGGTTCAGGTCGTGCAGCACGGTCAGCACCGTGATCCCCAACCCGCGCACCAGCGCCAGCACCGCGAGCTGGTGGCTGATGTCCAGGTGGTTGGTGGGCTCGTCCAGCACGAGGACCTCCGGCCGCTGGGCCAGCGCCCGCGCGATCAGCACCCGCTGCCGCTCGCCCCCGGACAGGCTCAGGAAGCTCCGGTCGCGCAGGTGCCCGGCGTCCACCCGGGACAGCGCCCAGGCGCAGATCTCCCGGTCCTCCGAGGTCTCCCCGTCGAACCCGGACTGGTGCGGCAACCGTCCCATCGCGACGACCTCGGTCACCGTGAAGTCGAACTCCACGTGGCTGTCCTGGGTCAGCGCCGCCATGTCGCGCGCGCTCTCCCGCACGGTCAGGTCGGCCAACGGCCGCCCGCCCAACCGGACCACTCCCCCGCTCGGCTGCAACGCCCGGTAGACGCACCGCAACGTCGTGGACTTCCCGCTGCCGTTGGGCCCGACGATCCCGTGCACCTCGCCGTCGCCCACCGCCACCGTGACGCCGCGCAGAATCCCGGTCACCGTGATCGCATCGACCTCAACGTCCACCAGCGACCGCCCTCCTCCGCGCCACACGCCCCGCCGGCCCTGCCCCGGCACCCATCACTTGCCCCCGAACACGTAGCCACGACCGCGCATCAGGAACACGAAGCACGGCACGCCCAACGCCGCCGTGATGACGCCCAGCGGCAGTTCCTCGGGCGCGGCCAGCAGGCGTGCCGCCACGTCCACCCAGATCAGGAAGCACGCCCCGGCCAGCGGCGCGATCGCCAGCACCTTCCGGTGGTCCGCTCCCACCAGCAACCGGACCAGGTGCGGCAGCATCAGCCCGACGAACCCGATCGCCCCGCTGACCGCCACCAGCACGCCGGTCATCGCCGCCGTCACCACGAACAGGACCTTGCGCAGGTGGGCGATGTCGACGCCGAGCGTCATGGCGGTCTCGTCGCCCATCGACATCGCGTTGAGGTTCTTCGCCTGGAGCCGCAGGTAGGTGATGCCGCCCAGGACCACGACCGCGGCGATCGGCAGCGACGCCCAGGTGACCCCGCCCAGGCTGCCCAGCAGCCAGAACATCGCCGCCCGCGCCGCTTCCCCGCGCGGTGCCCGGAACACCAGCAGCATCGCGATCGCGGAGAACCCGTACGCCATCGCCGTCCCGGTGAGCACGAGCCGCAACGGCGTGAGCCCGCCGCGCCGGGCCGCCAGGTACACCAGCGCCATCGCCGCCAGCGCGGACAGGAACGCCGCCGTGGACAGCGCGTAGATGCCCAGGGTCGCGAAGAGCCCCGTCGTGGCCACGGCCGTCGCGCCGACGCTCGCACCCGAGGAGATGCCCAGCACGTACGGGTCGGCCAGGGCGTTGCGCACCATGGCCTGGACGGCCACGCCGACCACGGACAGTCCCGCACCGACCACGGCGGCGAGCAGCACGCGGGGCAGTCGGATGTCCCAGACGATCCGGTACGCGCCCGCTTCCGAGGCGTCGATCACACCACCCGAGAACGCCGCTCCGAGGAAGCGCAGCACGTCGGGGAACGCGATGCCCACCGGCCCCAGCGCCACGCCGCACACGATCGACAGGGCCAGGAGCACGATCAGCCCGGCGCTCAGCCGTTTGGTCACCGGTCGCCCTTCGGACAGGTGGCCGTGCGGCACGCAGCCCGGGGGACCGTCGCACCCGTCCCGCAGACCACGGCAGGAGGTGGAGCGTCGTTCGGCCGCCTGCGGGTGATCGGGCTCGCCCTCCACCGGAGGGCCCACCGTTGCGGGTCAGCGCCGGACTTCGACCGGACTTCCCCCGCGAGGGGCTCGACCGACCCTACGTCCCGGACCTGCCGGAACGCGATTCCCGTGGTCCTGCTCACTCGACCGCCGCCCGGGAACGCCGAAGGCCGCCCCGACCGGCGCGGTCGGAGCGGCCTTCGGCGTGACCGCGGAGATCAGCCGGTGCGCACGTTCGAGCTCACCAGCGCGGCGAGCCGGTCGCCCACCGCGTAGGTCGCACCCGGCGACGCGTGGTCCCGGGTCGCGAGGTCGAACGCCACCGACGCCTCGATCCGCCGCGCCGGCTCGTGCTCACCGAGGTGGTCGAGCATCAGGGCGACGGACAGCACCGCCGCCGTCGGGTCCGCGATGCCCTGCCCGGCGATGTCCGGCGCGCTGCCGTGCACCGGCTCGAACATGCTCGGGTTGCGCCGGGTCACGTCCAGGTTGCCGCTGGCCGCCAGTCCGATCCCGCCCGTCACCGCCGCCGCCAGGTCCGTGAGGATGTCACCGAACAGGTTGTCGGTGACGATCACGTCGTACCGGGCCGGGTCGGTGACCAGGTGGATGGTCGCCGCGTCGACGTGCTGGTACGCCACCGTCACGTCGGGGTGCTGCAACGACACCTCCTCCACCACGCGCGACCACAGCGAACCCGCGTGCGTGAGCACGTTGGTCTTGTGCACCAGCGTGAGGTGCTTGCGAGGCCGGTTCGCCGCGCGGGCGAACGCGTCGCGGACGACCCGCTCCACCCCGAACGAGGTGTTGATCGACACCTCGGTGGCGATCTCGTGCGGGGTGTCCTTGCGCAGGAGGCCGCCGTTGCCCGCGTACAGGCCCTCGGTGCCCTCCCGCACGACCACCATGTCGATCTCCGGCGGATCGGCGATCGGACTGCGCACGCCCGGGTACAACCGGGCCGGGCGCAGGTTCACGTGGTGGTCCAGTTCGAAGCGGAGACGGAGCAGCAGGCCGCGTTCCAGAATGCCGCTGGGCACCGACGGGTCCCCGACGGCACCGAGCAGGATCGCGTCGTGCTGGCGCAGTTCGCCCAGCACGGACTCCGGCAAGAGCTCACCTGTGGCGTGCCAGCGCGCCGCGCCGAGGTCATAGCGGGTGATCTCGGCCGCCGGAACGACCTCACCGAGCACCTTCAGGGCCTCGGCGACGACCTCGGGCCCGATCCCGTCTCCTGGGATCACTGCGAGCCGCATCCACACACCTCCCAGGTATCAGTCCCATTGCACGGGACTAGTTTCCTTTGCGAAAGGCTACCGGTCGCAGACCCGTTCGCCGCACTCGGAACACACTTCAGTGGCCATGTCTCCCGTACTGCGGGACACCCGAACGGTTCAGTACCCCCGTTCGGCCGTCACCCGATGCGCTTAAACGGCTCTGGCCGGCCGGGGCAACCCCGACCGGCCAGAGCGACGTACGCAGGTCAGTCCGCTGAGCGGTTGCTCCTGGTCGCCTTCACCTTCACCACGTCGGCCCGATCGCCGGTGGCGTTGTGGTGGTTGAGCACCAGCAGGCTGTCCGCGCCGTCGGCGGCCAGCGCCGCCGCGTTGCGGTTGACCACCAGCGCGGTGCCCGGACGGGCCACGTAGGACAGTGCGGCGTCGCCGCCGCCCTGCACCCACAGGCCCGGCTGGAGCGGGTCGAACGACGACGGGGTGCCGATCGAGTCGATCAACCCGTTCGTGGTGCCCGGCGCGACGTAGAAGCCGGCCACGCCCGAGGTGTACGAGATCCGCGAGGTGTCGCCGGCCGGGTCGATGCCCAGCGCCGACAGCAGCACCGGCAGGACGACCACGTT
Organism: Actinosynnema sp. NPDC023587; assembly: GCF_040640215.1. Classification (NCBI taxonomy): domain Bacteria; kingdom Bacillati; phylum Actinomycetota; class Actinomycetes; order Pseudonocardiales; family Pseudonocardiaceae; genus Actinosynnema; species Actinosynnema sp. NPDC023587. The sequence goes on from NZ_JBFABG010000004.1 coordinate 525,815, forward strand.
GGTGTCGAACACGTTGGTGTCGACGTCGCCGAACTGGCCGTTGACGGCCTGGATGTCGACCGTCGCCCCGGTCCGCAGGTCCTGGGTGACCGCCACCAGCAGGTCGGTGTCGGTCAGCTTGTTCGCGTAGACCTCGAAGTCCGGCACGCCGTCACCGGTGGTGTCGATGTCGACGAACGGGACCGTGTTGTTGCCCAGGTTGTACCAGTTTCCCCAGGTCACAAGGCCGAACGCGAGCAGCGCGTTCTGCGGCTCACCCTGCGCCTTGGCCAGCGGCGCGGTGGACGTGACGCCCACGTACCGCAGGTCGCCGCCCTTGGCGGTGTCGTTGAGCGTGCAGTTCGACGTCACGTTGCGGCGGCACTCGCGCAGCTTCGGCGAGGTCTGCTGCAACTCCAGGACGCTGACCAGCGAGCGGTAGGCACCCTGGTTGACGCCGCGACCGGTCAGGTTCAGCACCGACTGCTTCGCGTTGCCCTTGAACGTCACCTTGTCCGGCGTGGTGATGTCCGCCGCCGGCTTCGGGGCCGAGTACACCGGCACCCGCAGCGCGACCGTGGACCCGCTCTTGGGCGTGAACACGATCCGACCGGACGCGTCGGCCAGGAACTGGCGCGGGGTGTCCAGGTGGTTCGCCTCGACCGTCGGGTCGACGGTCTTGCGCAGCAGCGCCGGGTTGTCGATCTTTAGCGTGACCTTGACCTTGGCGATGCCGCGCGGGCTGAGCCGCACGGTGCTCTGCGAGAGCTCGTACTTCACGCCCGGGATGGAGGTCAGCGCCTCGTAGCCGACCGCGTAGTCGACCCACTTGGTGGACTTGTTGACCACCTTGATCGTCTTGGTCTGCGCGACCGGCTTGGTCACCTCGACCACGCCGAACGACGCGCTGACCGCGCCCGGGTCGTCCTGCACGTAGGCCAGCACCTGGTTCTCCAGGGCCGCCTTGCCGTCGATCCGGCCGGAGCCGACGCGGTTGGGCGCGTAGGTCTTGCCGCCGGCCTTCACGTCCGCCGACGCGCTGTTCATGATCGCGGCCTTGACCTCTTCCGGGGTCCAGTCCGGGTGGGCCTGGCGGACCAGCGCGGCGATGCCCGTGGTGTGCGGGGCCGCCATCGAGGTGCCGCTGAGGACCGCCGTCTTGTTGCCCGAGCCGACCGCCGCCGAGGCGATCGAGTCACCGGGCGCGGCCACGTCCGGCTTCACGACCGGGCCGCGCACGCCGCGCGAGGTGAACGAGCTCGGCGTGTCGGTGATCGCCTGGTCGTAGGTGGGCAGCGAGGTGCGCAGGTCGCCCGCGAGGCGGACGGTCAGCGTGCCCGCCGACAGCGCCGGCCGCACCGACGCGGTCGCGCCGCCGGTGAGCTGGATCACCGGGATCGCCGCGTTGCCCGCGATGCCCGCGCTGAAGTTCTCCAGGGTCGAGCTGAAGATCGCGCCCGCCGCGCCCGCGGCGGTCACGTTGTTCGCCCGCGCGCCCGAACCGCAGCGCCGACTGGCGTCGTTGTCGTCCCACTCCAGCCACGCGATCCTGCCCGCCACGGCGGCGGCATCGGCGGCCGACAGCGCGACGCAGCCGTCCTTGTTGCCCGCGTCGCCCAGCGGCACGACCTTCGCGGTGACGGACTTGCCCTCGTAGTTGTACGACTGGCTGTACTGGCCGGCCTTGAGGCCGGCGGCACCGGCCGGGGCGGTCACCTCGGCGGCGTCGCGCAGCACGTACGCGTCACGGGTGCTGGCCACGGTCAGCGACTCGGGGGTGCTGCCCGGCGAACCGCCGATGTCGTACAGGTCGCCGCCGTTGCCCGCGGAGAACACCGTCACGACGCCGGAGGCGTTGAGCTTGCGGACGAACAGCGAGTCGGGGTCGTCCGGTGCGCCGTAGTCGGAACCCAGGGACAGGTTGACCACGTCGAGGTGGTCGGAGAAGTCGCCGTCGCCGTCCGGGTCGAGCGACCAGTCCAGCGCCTGCGCGGTGACGTTGGTCGAACCCTCGCAGCCGAACACCTTCAGCGCGTAGAGCAGGGCCTTGGGCGCGGTGCCGGGACCGATGCGCAGCGCGTTGAGCGAGTCGTCGGTCAGCTTGGTGTAGTCGCCCTTGAACGGGGAGCCGTCGGCGTTGACGCCGAAGCCCGCCGACGTGCCGGCGACGTGCGAGCCGTGGCCGTTGCAGTCGATCGGGTTCGGGTCCGGCTTCGGGGTGTTGACGGCCGGGTCGGTGCTCGCACCGTCGTAGCCGTTGCCGACGAAGTCGTAGCCGCCGACCACCTTGGCGGTCGGGAAGTACGCGGCGTCGACCTTGGTCTCGTCGATCGCCTCGAACGCCGGGATGGTGCCCGGACCGCCGAAGTCGGCGTGCGTGTAGTCGATACCCGTGTCGATGATGCCGATGCGGGTGTCGTCACCGAGCCTGCCGTACTGCTGCCACACCTTGAGGGTGTTGGTGAGCTGGACGGCGGAGGAGTTCTGCCGGGACTTCGGGACCACCGTGCGGACGGACTTCACGTCCGCGCGCTGCGCGATCTCCCGGACCTTGTCGGCGTCGGCCGTGACGACCACGCCCACCACGCCGTTGGCGGTCCGGTAGACCTCCTTGGTCGCGGCGTCCTTGCCCTTGAGGTCCTTCACCACGGAGTCGACGACCTTCGAGGTGTCGTTCTTCGTGGCCTTGGCCGCGTCCTTGGCCTGCTGCTTGGTCGCGCCCTGGCTGGTCTTCTCCTGGTAGGTGTCGACGGCCGGCTTGGCCTCCAACTCCACGAAGGCGGTGACCCGGCCGTGGGCGGCGGTCAGCCGCTTGCCCACCTTCAACTGCAACTTGCCGGCGTCCAGCCCGTGCGCGGCGGCGACGGACTCGGCCGGCTGATCCTCCGCGCCCAGCGCGGTCCCGGCGGTCGAACCGGCGACGAGGATCGCCGCCAACACCGGTACCGCTGATCTGGCGACAACGCGAGATCGGCTCACAACTTGCCCCTACCGAGGTCTGATTCGACCCGGCGGGCAGCATCGCTATACGTCCGGTAGGGGTGGAGCTGCCCGCGCGGTGCCGTGCCCTCTACGGCACCGGGTCAACCTCGTGAGGTGGAACCTAATAGTTCCGCCGAGCCGATCATTTAGACCGAAAGAGTGACGGCACCCACAGATTTGACGACCAACAGTCAACTGTGACACCGCCGGGGACCTGCGACGATACCCATCGAGCTGGATTTCGGCCGGATAGCGCCGCGCCGTGTTCGGAAACGAGCCCCGCTCCTGCCGCGCGGTCCCTCCCGCGCGGAACCGGACGGGCCGGGGGTCGACGTGCCGCGCGACGACCGGGGCGAACCCCCGTCGAGCACCGCGCCACGCGACCCCCGGCCCGCCGGGGAGCACTCGGCCGATCAGGCCGTCACTCGAAGTTGACCGCGCGCACCGTCCGCGCGCCCACGGCCGCGCCGATCGGGTTCAGCACCGCGGTGTCCACGGGCCGGTCGACGCGCAGCAGCATGAACGCGTCCGCACCGTCCTTGGTCTGGCTGATCTGCGCCGCCTCGACGTTCACGCCCGCCTCGCCCAGCAGGGTGCCGACGGTGCCCATCACGCCCGGCCGGTCCGGGTACTCCAGCAGCAGCACGTTGCCCTCGGCGCGCAGGTCGAAGCTGCGGCCGTTCACGCCGACCAGCTTCTCCACCTGGTCGAGACCGGTCAGCGTGCCGGACACGGTGATCACCGCGCCGTCGGCCTGCACCGCGCGCACCGTCACCAGGCTGCGGTGGTTGGCGCTCTCCGGCTCCTTCACCACGTCGACCGACACGCCCAGCGCCGCGGCGAGGCTCGGCGCGTTGACGAACGTCACCTGCTCCTCCACCACGCTGGAGAACACGCCGCGCAGCGCGGCCAGCGGCAGCACCGCGACGTCCTCGTTGGACAGCTCGCCGCGCACCTCGACGGTGACGCTGGTCGGGGCCTTCGCGGACAGCGCCGCGACGACCGCGCCGAGCTTCTGCACCAGCGGCAGGTAGGGGCGGACCTCCTCGCCGACACCGCCGCCCTGCACGTTCACCGCGTCCGGCACGAACTCGCCCTGGAGCGCGAGCAGCACCGACTTCGCGACATCCGTGCCCGCGCGGTCCTGCGCCTCGGTGGTCGACGCGCCCAGGTGGGGCGTGACGACCACGTTCGGCAGGCCGAACAGCGGGCTCTCGGTGGTGGGCTCGGTGCTGAACACGTCGATGCCCGCGCCGCCGACCTGGCCCTCCTTGACCGCCTCGGCGAGCGCCTCCTCGTCGATCAGGCCGCCGCGCGCGGCGTTGACGATGATGACGCCGCGCTTGGCCTTGGCGAGCTGCTCCGCGCCGATCAGACCCTTGGTCTCGGGCGTCTTGGGGAGGTGGACGGAGATCGCGTCGGCGCGCTCCAGCAGCTCCTCCAGGGACACCAGCTCGATGCCGAGCTGGGCGGCGCGCTGCTGGCTCACGTACGGGTCGTAGGCGATGATCTCGGTGCCGAACGCGGCGAGCCGGGCGGCGAAGAGCTGGCCGATCTTGCCCAGGCCGACCACGCCGACGGTCTTGCCGTTGATCTCGACGCCGTTGAACTTGCTGCGCTTCCACTCGTGGTTCTGGAGGGTGGCGTGCGCGGCGGGGATCTGCCGGGCGGTGGCCAGCAGCAGGGCCACGGCGTGCTCGGCGGCGCTGACGATGTTCGAGGTCGGCGCGTTCACCACCATGACGCCGCGCTCGGTGGCCGCCGGCACCTCCACGTTGTCCAGGCCCACGCCCGCGCGCGCGACGACCTTGAGCTTCGTGGTGGCCAGGAAGACCTCTTTGTCCACCTTCGTGGCGGACCGGACCAGCAGCGCGTCGGCGTCGGCCACGGCTTCGAGGAGCGCGGGACGGTCGGTGCCGTCGACGTGGCGCACTTCGATGCCCTCGCCGAAGACGTCGAGAACGGACGGGGCGAGCTTCTCGGCGATCAGGACAACGGGCTTGGTCACGGACGAGCTCCCGGAGGTTGTGCGACAAGACGGGTGGGGAGCGCGGGGCCGTCACAGCGAGCCGAGACCCGCGCGGCCGGCCACGGCAATGTGTCCGGGTTGTGAACGAGCATAGCCGGCGAGGGGCCTCCTCCGGTCACCCGGGTGCCCTGTCTCACCTGCTGGTTTCCCGTACGGGTGTCCTACATCGCCGGTCCGGGTGAACCGACCGCCACCGGCCGCGCCCTCCGCGTCGGAGCGACCGGCCGACCACGGCGGCGGACGGTCGGCCGCGCCTGTGTCGCGGGCGGGACGACCGGCATCGGAGCGGGTATGACCGACAACCCGTTCCACCCCACCGACGCCGAGCGCCGGGAGGGCTACGCCCTGGTGGCCGAGCCGGCAGCGGCCCTCGTGCCGGGCCCGGTGGTCGGCCCGTTCGCGGTGCCGGCCGCACGCTTCCTCTACGACCGGCGCGAGGCGCTGTTCGACCGGGCTGGCACACCGGGCCGCGCGTTCGACACGACCGGCACGGCGGTGCGCCCGGACCTCGGCGGCACGTCGCCGGCCCTGGTCCCGCACCCGCCCGCACCGCCCCTCCGGACCTGGTCCGCACCCGTCGTCCCGAGGGCGGCCGGCCCGGAACCGGAGTGCTGGTGGTGCGAGCACCGCGAATCGCAGTGCGACTGCCTGATCGGCGAGGCGCGGCGCTTCTGGCGGGGTGACCCCTCGGTCTCCACCGACGTGTCACGTCCTCCCGTCCCCCGTGGGACCAGTAGTGGGTGACCAAGCGGGCGAAGGTGAGTTGGAACGCCGGGTCGGCGACCGACAGGAACGGTGCGGCGTCGGGGGCCGGCGAGACGTGCGTGTCCTCCCACCCACACCACCCGCGTGCGGCCTCGGCCCGGATCTCGGGGTCGGGGTCGGGGAGCAACCGGCCGTAGGCGGCCGACAGGTCGCCGTCGCGTTCGGCGGCGGGCACACCGTCGCGGAACCGTTCCCACTCGCGCGGGAAAACGCGGCCCGTGTCACGGGTGATCCAGTCGGTGTCGCGCCGGTCACCGCTGGTGATGGCGGCGAGTACCAGTTCGGTCACCCGATCGGGATGCGCTTGGGCGTAGGCGAGAGCGAGCGTGACGCCCCACGAGCGACCCCGGACCAGCCGGCGGGTGATTCCCAGGTGGCTCCGCAGTGCCTCGACGTCCTCGACGAGGTGCTGCGTGGCGTTGGCCGACCGGGTTGACGACCGGGTTGACGACCGGGTCGGCGGCCGAAGGGGTGCTCCGCCCGGAATCGCGCTGATCGAACAGGACCACGCGGTAGCGGTTCGGGTCGAAGAGGCTCCGCATCCCGGGGACGCTCCCCGTGCCGGGACCGCCGTGCAGCACGACGGCCGGCTTGCCGTCGGGGTTGCCCGACACCTCCCAGCACAGCGAATGGCCGTCGCCGACCTCCAGCGCGCCCGACTCGTACGGCTCGATCGGCGGGTAACGGGTGTCGTCGAGCCTGTAGGTTCTCAACGCGCGTGACATGTCGATCTTGGGTGACCTGCACGTTTCGGCTCGTCTCACGACGGTGGCACCGTCATCAGTCTCAGTGGCCGTGTCACTTCTTCAGATACCCGCTCCACTTCGACTCAGGGAAGCAGAGCGCCTCCAGGCTTGGCTCAGGCGAGGGAGACTGGCATGGGCGCACCGGGTGTCAGCGACCTCATCGCGTGGATCCGCTCGCAGATCGCGAAGGATAAAGCGTGCGCAGACGGGGAGGCCGCAGTGACCAGCGTGTCGGACGACCTCAACGCCAGTCATGACCTGAAGGACGTCCAGGCGGTCGCGGACACCCATCACCCCCTCGCGCACACACGCCTCATTCACGCAGTTGGCTGACCAAACGGCCGACCGCAGGCCGCTCCAGCACCGGCAAGCCGTTCTCACGAGCAGACATGTGGATACTCGATCCGTTCACAGTGGATTCCACATACGTGTCAAGCGTACTTGTGATACGCTACAGACGTACCATCCGTCCACGACTGGGAGCGCCGCCGTGCCGATGACCTATGCCTTCTGGAACAACAAAGGAGGTACCGGCAAGACCAGCCTGTGCTTCCAGTCCATGACCTTCTTCGCTCACCAGAATCCCGACCAGCGCGTGCTGGCTATCGACGTTTGCCCTCAAGCCAACCTGTCGGAACTGCTGTTCGGCGGCCTGACGGGCAAGGGCAGCGAGGTCCTGCTTGCCCGCCAGAATGAACCAACGCGCAGGACCGTCGGTGGCTACTTCGAACTGCGCCTCCCTAATGCTTTCTCGGTTCCGGCGATTGATCCTGATGTGTATATCTCCCACCCGGCGGATTACAATTCCGCCATACCGGACAACCTCGACCTTATTGCCGGGGATCCTATCCTGGAGTTGCAGGCGAACGCTGTTTCCACGCTGGCCAACACTCAACTCCCGAACACCCCAACATGGCTGCGAGTCATCGACTGGATCCGGGATCTGATCGCCACCTTGGAGGACAGGTACGACGTAATTTTCATCGACGCCAACCCCTCGTTCTCGATGTACACCCAGATCGCTCTCGCAAGCGCCGACCGTCTGGTGCTGCCCGTGATGGCCGACGACTCATCACGTCGCGCAATCCAGAACGCATTCTCGTTGGTGTACGGCCTCAAGCTGCCCTCCGAGATCTACACCCAATACGCGTTCGCCACGAAGCTGAAGGCGGAAGGCCGGATGCTGCCGAAGGTCCACGTGATCGCGAAGAACCGGCTCACTCAATACGTCGTGGCAGCGTCCGGGTACTCAGCAGTTTTGAAAACCATCGACGCCGACGTCAAGACGTTGATGGCAGGCAACCCCGATATGTTTTCAGCGAGCAAGGCAAAGGATGTTATGGTTGAGATCCGGGACTTCCAGACTGCCGGGGTCGTCTCTTTCGCTCGCGGCTGCCCATTCTACGCCCAGAAGCCGGGCCGCATGGAGATCATGGGGAAGCGTGTTGGCGTGAAGGGAGAATACCTGGAGAATTGCGTCGAATCTGTGCAGCGGCTCGTCGACGAGCTCTGAGTCAGGGTGCCCCGGCCGAACCTAGCTGAGCCTCTAGAGGTCATTGGTTCTCCGAAGCGGAACATTGTGACGCTGAGCCCATTCGGCCATTGTTCGCCAGGAGACACCGGCTTCGCGAGCTAGGGCGGTCAGAGAGCGCCCATGAATTATATACTGGTCGTGGAGCCAGTCGCGGTCGATGCTGGTGGTGAGCTGTCTGCCGGGTTGACGCAACGGGATTCGGTAGTCGCGGGCGAGCCGGGCGATGTCTCTGTCTCGAACGCCGACCTGTTCGGCGATGTCGGCGGTGCTCATGCGGCGGTCGAGGTAAAACTCAGCGAGTTTGTCCGGGGGTAGGGCCACCTTGGCGGTTTGGTATGCGGTGGCTTTCACGGCTTCGGGGGCGGGCGGGGCGGGGTGGATCTCGACGAGGTGCCTGACCGTGTCGCGCGTGGTGCCGAGGATCTCGGCTGCTTGGCCGAGTGTGCGGTCGTCGTGTCGGATCAGCTGGTGCAGTCGTTCGATGTCGATGTCGGAGGGGTTGTCGCCGGGCAGTGACAGGCCGTCGAGCGGGTTGGTCGGGGGCTGCCAGGTCGGGGGCTCGTCGTGGATGTCGTGGGCGGCCAGGAAGTCGCGGGCGTAATTGTTCAGAGCGTCGGCCAGCGTGGGGGTGAGGACGCGGGCGAAATCGGCTGTTCTGGAACGGGAGTGGTGGTCGCCTTCGACGGCGGCCGGGCAAGTGTCGGCCGGGAGGCCACTGAGGCGTTCGAAGAGGTAGCAGCGGGCTCTTCTGCCTGTTGCTGTGGCGTTTAAGGCGGAAGCGCCTGTGTCGCGGCAGATCCGCTTCCATACCTGGTCTGTGAGCAGGCCGGTGTAGTCCAGGCGGCGACGGCGCCGATAGTCGATCGGGGTGCTGTGGACGGTGAGGTGATCGCCCATCATGGCCAGGGCTTGCCGGATGTCGCCCCACTGGCGGTGTTCGGCGAGCAGGCCCAGCAGCCGGCTGACCTGGTCTCGGTCGACGACGCGGCCGAGAAGGTCGGTCGCATCGCCGACCGGAAGGGTTGTTCCGGTGAACATGATCACGGCCGAGAGAGCGGGTCGTAGTTGCCGTTGCTGGGGACCTGGCACCGACAACCGCAGCGACCACGCTGGCCACAACATTGTCGGAAGACCGCGAGCGAGCTTGCCGACACGGATCGCGCCCGGCTGTGCTCGTGCGGGCAGCGGGTCCGCGACCCGGTGGCGCAGTTGGTCGCTGGCACTCATCGTCGGGGCCAGGGCTGCGACCTGAATCGCGTTCAGAACGGGGCTGGCGGGCACCCGTCCTAGGCTGGTGGCGTCGATCTTCGCCCCGTGGCCGCGGGCTTCGGTGACCAGCCATCGCAGGGCGTCGCCGCCCCGATGGGCGTCGGCTGCGCCCAGAGCGGCGAGAGCGGCGGTCACTGCGATCGCCGCCGCGGCGGCGACGCCGGGTGCCGGTGCGGTCGGCGACGGCTTGTAGGGGCGCGCCTTGTCGTCGATTTGTGGGTAGGCATCGAGCAGGTCGGCGGGGATCATCTGCCCCAAGGATCTCGTGGTGCCGTAGGCGAGAACTCGGTTCGCGACAATCCGGATGTCGGTGAGGGCTGCCTGCGCCGACTGGGGTGAGAAGGCGTAGACGCCGAAGTCAGCGGTGCCGGTGTCGATGATGTCGTGGACGGCTTGCTGGGCCTTCAGACAGGGGTGGTCGGCAGGCAGTTGCGCTGTGTCGGCTTCGGTCAGGTCGGCTCCGCAGCGAGCGGGAGCTCGGCCGACGGAGCCCGGCAGCGGGTTGGCGCAACGGCCCGGGACGGGGACCCGGATACCGGTTGGCGCGCGTCGGCGCTGCCGTTGCCGGCAGGCGGGACAGGTGTCGGAGAGCAGCCGGTGGTGGCGCAGGCAGGCGAACGACCAGCCCAGCCGCCAGGCCAGTTGCCACCGGCCTCCGGTTTCGGCCAAGCATGGCGGGCAGAACCGGGACGAGCTGGGAGGACTCCAGGGAAACGTCTTGTCGAGGGTCCCGGTGACGGGGTCCACTCGGAGCGCGGTCCGGTGGTAACGGGCAAGTGCCATCGTCTGCACGGTGTCGAGGTTCTCGGCGGTCGCCGCGACGAGCGTGGCCGCCTCGTCGGGAGCAGGGCGGGCGATCCATCCGCTGACGGTGGACGTGGGTTGGCTGAGGCCGACGGCGTTGAGCAGGTCGCTCCAACAGGTGTTGTGGCGGGCGGCCAGGGCTTCCAGCCAGGAGTCGATCGCCTCTCCGAGCAGTGGCCGTATCCGGATCGGCAGCGCCCGCGCGGTCACCAGGTCTTCCGCGGTTTCGTGGTGATCCTGCGGGACGCGAGGGCGGTTTCCAGCTCCCGGCGGGCTTTCTCGGCGGCGGCGTCGTTCTTAACCTGGTCAAGCAGGTCGGTGTCGAGCTTTTCGGCGCCGGTGCGCACGGCCCGCTGGCAGCCGCGGTTGATCAGGGTCATCAGCGAGCCGATGTGGCCGGTGGAGCGGGCGAACAGGTAGTCGGACAACTCGTCGGCGATCATGCCGGGGTGTTTGTCGGCGAGGACGACGCGTTGCTCGATCGCGAGCAGCAGTTGTCGCCATTCGCGGCGGCCGTGGTCGGTGTCGACGGCGAACCCGGGCATGTCCAACGGAGTGGTGCGCCGACCGGTTTGGGCGATCACCGCGTCGTTGTAGTCGGAGCCCTCGGAGAACAGGCCGCTGGCGGCCAGGCCGACGCCGACGAAGACGAGGGTGACGGGGAACTCGTTGGCGATGTATTTGAAGTGGTTACTGATTTCGACGCCACTGCGGTGGTGCCACCTCAGGAAGTGCAGGTCGTCGACCACGATGATGCTTGTGTCGCAGGAGAGTACGCAGTCCAGTGCCCGATGGGCGAACTCGGCGGCGGTGCCGTACTTGGTCCCGGGATGGGCGTAGAACTCCAGCATCGCCCGGTTGAACTCGCGCATCCCGGTGTTGCCGGTCAACCCGACCCTGCAGACCGGCCACCGCTGGTGCCCGGCGTCGGTGACCTCACCCAGAGCGGCGATCTCGCGGCGGTGGTACTTCTTGGCGAACGCGAGGACGGCCGTGGTCTTGCCCAGGCCGGGGAACGCGTCGATCGCGACCGCGCCCTTGGCCTTGTCGCCGTCGTGGAGGTTGCTGTCGACGATGTCCCACAGGTCCTCGTGCAGCGCCGCCATCTGCGGTGTCATCAGCGGCCCGAGGTTGGCGTGCCATTCCCGCCGCCGGCGGTTGTGGTCTTCGACCGCGCTCTCGCTCAGCGCTTTCAGCTCGCGCCGCGACAACGACTCGGGAGCGACGCGTGCCGCAGTGTCGACGAACCGACGCCATCCCTCCTTCCGCGACAGCGTGAGCCTGTCCAGCCGGGCCTCGGCGGGAACGTCGGTCGTCGACCGGGTGGTCACACTTCCTCCAGGGCGTCGGCATAGAACGAGTCCTCGTCGAACTCGCCTTCGCCGTCGTCGAGTTCGTCGTCGGCGTCGTCGTCACCACCCTCCGGCTCCGGATCAGGCCCCGGCGGCGTCGAGTCAGGGTCGGCGGCATCCGTGGATCCGGTCGTGGCGGCCAGGACTCTCGCGACCGACGGCAGCGCGGTCACCACCTCGCCGCCTGGTGCGTCGTCGAGCAGAGCGGCCTCGCGCGACAGGCGCAGCGCCATGCGGCGTTCGGCCACCGACGAGCCGAGCCCGAGGTTCCAGCGTTCGAGCAGGTCCGCGACGGCGAGCCGGTCGTCGGGGTAGGTGTATTTCGCCGCCGCCAACTGCCGGGCGAATTTCAGCGCGTCCTCGCTGAACGGCATCTGCGCACCGGGTGCGTGCTCCCAGCGCAGAACACCCCACTTGCGTGTGTCGGGGCGCCGGAACCAGGCGCGGGTGATGTCGTCGGGGTCGTAATGGACAGGCCAGCGGCGCTTGGCTTTCCCGGTGTAAGGGCTGGGTTCTCCGCGCAGCCCGTTCAGCACCGGGCCGTTGTAGCGGCGTCCGTCGAACTCCACGCCGTAGTGCTGGATGGTGCGCCATTTGACCTTCAGGAACTCATAGGCCAGGTCCGCGTCGCGCGGGACCTCGATGTAGCCGGCGCGGGCGATGCCGTGGGAGAACATCACCGCAGGCGACATGCGCAACCCCGGGACACGCGGGTCGATCAGGCTGTCGTGGGGCCGGTGGTGGTAGACCACCGCGACCCACTCCCTGACAATCGCCTCCAACTCATCCAGGTAGAAGAACGCCTCCGACTCCGGGTCCAGCCCGCGCGAGTGGACATCCGGACCCTTGTAGCCGGGCAGCGCCTGAAGCAGGTCTTCGCGCAGCGTGCGGAAGAACCGCTCCACCGGCCCCTTGTCACGCCCCGTACGCAGCCGCGCGGGCTGGATCGAGATGCCCATCCGCCGGCACACGCTGGTCAGATGCTCGGAGACGTAGACCTTGCCGTGGTCGATCACGAGCGTCTCCGGCATCACCGCCGGTCCCGCCGCGCCCCTTAGCGGGCCGTCGACCGCGTCGACGTCGACCAGCACCGAGCGGGGCATTCCGTGCTCGGGCCAGACCGCGTGTTCAGGCCAGTTCTCCCCGGCCGGGCGCGGACGCAACACCTGGAACAGCGTGGCCGCCACGTCCACCGACTTCGTCGACACCGGCGTGATCCGGATGCCGCAGACACAGCGGGTGTACCAGTCCATCGCGACCGTCAACTCGGCCTGCATCCACCGCAGCGTCACCGGATCCAGCGCGAACACGTCCAGGCGGGTCGTGTCCATCAGCAGGTACTCGCCCGGACGCGTCGGCCGCAGTTTGCCGTAAACGCCGTCCGGGCGAGCGGCGATGTCCCGAGTGCGTTTGGTGCTCAGCCGGAACGTCGGATGCCGCCGCTCCAGATCCTCCAAGACCCGGTAGGCCGTCGCACGCGATGGCAGCTTCACAACGTCAGTGCCGAACCGCGCGACCACACGGGCATTGGTCCTGTCGATCACAATCGAACGCGAGGGCCGTGACAGGTCGGTGTGCTCGACCATCACCTCCAAGGCAGTTTCCACCCACCGCTCGTCGGTCCGAGTGGCCGCCTTGCCCCCCACGGCCTCGCGCCTAGTCGCCAGGCCCGCCTCGCCCGAATTCTGAAAAAGGTGAACCCACCGCCCAATGGTGCGAAACCCGACGCCCAGCTCCGCAGCCTTGGCCGCATAGCGCTTCTCCAACGGAACCGAATCGGTGTATTCCGGTCGGGGTTCACCAGCAGCAGCGAGCAACGGGCTGCCCGACCGGTAACCGGTCAGCACCTCCCGGATATGCGCCGCCCGCTCCCGGACCTGCGCCAACTCGGTCTCGCTCAGAGCCGACAGCACGGCCACAATCGCCTCGTCGGCGTCGCTCGACACCGGGCCGTCCGCATCCGGGATGACACTCGCACGCTCGGCCACCAGAAGCTCGCGCAGCGCCAGCCGCCGATAGCGCCGCTGTCCGGTCAGCTCCTTGGCCACCACCTCGGTGCCACCAGCAGCGCAGACCAACTCGACCACTTCCACTACGTCGCCGTCGTAGCTCAGCCGAGTTCCGACTCCGACCCGCACACTCGCGCTCGTCATCGGCGGCTTCTCAACACTGTCGTGCCGCTCAGGGGCTCGGTCAGATCGACGGTCCAATGCTGTTTCCACAGCAGATGCAGCACCGCCGCACGCACCCTCCGGGCCGGGTGGCCCGGCAAACTGGCGAACGCCTCCGCCAGGCTCCGGTCCGTCAGGTCGAGTGACCTCAGCTCCTCAAGCAGATCGCCGTCGAACACGGCGTCTCTCCGGTATCCGGCCAGGAACCGTACGTTCTCCAGCTCGGCGGAGGTCGGCTCCGTAGCGACCTCGAACCGCCAGCCGCGCGATTCGACCACTGCCCGCGTCCAGGCGAAGGTGGACGCGACCTCGGGCTTGGACAGCCGTACAGCCGGTTTCACGTCGACCACCACGGGGACGCCGTCGTGTAGCAGCAGATAGTCCGGCACATGCCTGCGTAGTCGCCCCTCGATCTCGGCTTCTAGCAGGAACGGTTGGGCGACGATACGGCGCACCGACCGATCGAAATCGGCCAGGCGCAACCGCGCCAGCTCCAACCTGGACTCGTAGATCACCAAGTCCTGCTCGGTGCACGCCCAGTAGAAGCCCGAGTAGTGCCTCTGGCCGTGATACCAGCGGAAAGTCCGCCACGGTCGTGCCGTGAACAGCAACTCCATGCTGGCCTCACGCCACTGCATAGCGGATTCCGCGCCGTCTTCGCCGACGCGGAACCGCACGCGCACGTCCCCGACTGTGCCGTCGATCACACGCACATGATTGCCGATGCCAAGCCACTGGCCTGGCACCCGAACGCGCGTGTCTCAATCCCGTGGCAGATCTGCCACGTCCCTGCCATCAGGACTGAGAATCTGCCACTGGGTTTGAGAACCTACAGAGCCGCCGGCGCGGCTACCAGGGCTCGTCGAACTCGCCGTCTTTGACGCCCAGGATGAACGCCTCCCACTCGGCGGGCGTGAACACCAGGACGGGGCCCTCGGGGTGCGCGGAGTTCCGCATCGCCGTGTAGGTCACGCCGTCGGTGTGCTCGACGAACGCGATCTCGACGTGCTCCTCTTCCTCCTCCGCGCCCTCGTCGCTGCGGATCCAGGCTGCGCCGGTGAGGTCGAGGTTGCCCCGCACGTGGGCCTTGTCGTCGTAGATCGGCGCGCTGTCGCTCATGGGCCTAGATATACCGGAGCCCGCGGCGTCGGTGAACACCGCGGGCTCCGTCCTGGGGTGTGGACTCAGGCGGTCTCGGTGATGGGCCGGTCGACCCACGACATGAGGCCGCGCAGCTTCTTGCCGACTTCCTCGATCGGGTGCTGCTCACCCTCCTGCTGCAACTTCTTGTAGTTGCCCCGGCCGGCGTCGTCCTCGTTCACCCACTCGGTGGCGAAGGTGCCGTCCTGGATCTCGCCGAGGATCTTGCGCATCTCCTCCTTGACCCCGGGCGTGACGACGCGCGGGCCGCGGGTGAGGTCGCCGTACTCGGCGGTGTCCGAAATGGAGTACCGCATCCGGGCGATGCCGCCCTCGTACATGAGGTCCACGATCAGCTTCAGCTCGTGCAGGCACTCGAAGTAGGCCACCTCGGGCGCGTAACCCGCCTCGGTCAGCACCTCGAAACCGGCCTGCACCAGCGCCGACGCGCCACCGCACAGCACCGCCTGCTCACCGAACAGGTCGGTCTCGGTCTCCTCCTTGAACGTCGTCTTGATGACGCCCGCGCGGGTGCCGCCGATGCCCTTGGCGTAGGACAGGGCCAGCGCCTGCGCGGTGCCCGTCGCGTCCTGCTCGACCGCGATCAGCGCGGGCACGCCCTTGCCGTCGACGAACTGGCGGCGCACCAGGTGGCCCGGCCCCTTCGGCGCGACCATGGCGACGTCCACGTTGGACGGCACCTCGATCAGGCCGTAGCGGATGTTGAAGCCGTGGCCGAAGAAGACCGCGTCGCCGTCCTTGAGGTTCGGCGCGATGTCCTGCGCGTAGATGTGCCGCTGCGCGGTGTCCGGTGCCAGGATCATGATCAGGTCGGCCTCGGCGGAGACCTCGGCGGGGGTGCCGACCGGCAACCCCTCCTCCTCGGCCTTGGCGCGGGACTTGGAGCCCTCGGGGAGGCCGATCCGGACGTCGACGCCCGAGTCGCGCAGGCTCAGCGCGTGGGCGTGACCCTGGCTGCCGTAGCCGATGACCGCGACCTTGCGCCCCTGGATGATGCTCAGGTCGGCATCGTCGTCGTAGAAGATCTCGACGCTCACTGGTGGTACTTCCTTCCTACAAAGCGGATTCAGCGCACCGCGGTCGCGGTGATGGAGCGGGCGCCACGGCCGATGGCGACCATGCCGGACTGGACGATCTCGCGGAGCCCGTACGGCTCCAGCATCCGCAGCAGCGCGTCGAGCTTCTCAGACGTCCCGGTGGCTTCGACGGTGACCGCCTCCAGGGAGACGTCGACCACCTTCGCGCGGAAGAGCTGCACCGTTTCGAGGACCTGGCTGCGCACGGTCGCGTCGGCGCGGACCTTGACCAGCAGCAACTGGCGCTGCACCGACGCGGCCGGCTCCAGCTCCACGATCTTGATGACGTTGATCAGCTTGTTGAGCTGCTTGGTGACCTGCTCCAGCGGCAGTTCCTCCACGGAGACCACGATCGTCATCCGGGAGATGTCGGGGTGTTCGGTGCGCCCCACGGCGAGCGACTCGATGTTGAAGCCTCGGCGGGAGAACAGACCCGCCACCCGGGCGAGGACACCGGGTTTGTCCTCGACCAGAACGCTCAGGGTGTGCCTAGTCATCACTCGTCCTTGCGATCCCCGCCCGCAGGCGCTCGGCGTTCACTCGTCCTCGTCGAACAGCGGGCGGATGCCCCGCGCGGCCATGATCTCGCTGTTGCCGGTGCCGGCCGCGACCATCGGCCACACCTGGGCGTCCTTGCCGACCACGAAGTCGATGACCACCGGGCGGTCGTCGATCTCCATGGCCCGCTCGATGACCGCGTCGACCTCGTCCCTCGACTCGGCGCGCAGCCCCGCGCAGCCCATCGCCTCGGCGAGCAGCTTGAAGTCCGGGATGCGGTGCTTGTGCGTGCCCAGGTCGGTGCTGGAGTAGCGCTCGCCGTAGAACAGGGTCTGCCACTGCCGGACCATGCCCAGGTTGCCGTTGTTGATGACCGCGACCTTGATCGGGATGTTCTCGATGGCGCAGGTGGCCAACTCCTGGTTGGTCATCTGGAAGCAGCCGTCACCGTCGATCGCCCACACCTGGACGCCCGGCACGCCGGTCTTCGCCCCCATGGCCGCCGGCACCGCGAACCCCATGGTGCCCAGGCCGCCGGAGTTGATCCAGGTGCGCGGGCGCTCGTACTTCACGAACTGCGCGGCCCACATCTGGTGCTGCCCGACGCCCGCCGTGTAGAGGGTGTCCGGCGGGGTCAGCAGGCCGATCCGCTCGACCACGTACTGCGGCGACAGGGTCCCGTCGTCCGGCCAGTCGTAGCCCAGCGGGAACGTCGAGCGCAGCGCGTCGAGCTGCTCCCACCACGGGGTCAGGTCGACGGTCCGGTTCGCGCTCTCCTTCTCCGCGCGCACCGCGTCGATCAGCTCGGTGATGATCTCCTTGCAGTCGCCCACGATCGGCACGTCCGCGCGCCGGTTCTTGGAGATCTCCGCCGGGTCGATGTCGGCGTGCACCACCTGCGCGCCCGGCGCGAACGAGGAGAGCTGACCGGTGACCCGGTCGTCGAACCGCGCGCCCAGCGCCACCAGCAGGTCGGCCTTCTGCATCGCGGCCACCGCGGACACCGCGCCGTGCATCCCGGGCATGCCCATGTGCTGGCGGTGCGAGTCGGGGAACGCGCCGCGCGCCATCAGCGTGGTGACGACCGGGATGTCGTTCTCCTCGGCCAGCCGCAGCAGCTCCGGCGACGCCTCGGCCTTGATCACCCCGCCGCCCACGTACAGGACGGGGCGCTTGGCCGCCGCGATCAGCTTCGCGGCCTCGCGCACCTGCTTGCCGTGCGGCCGGGTCGTCGGCCGGTAACCGGGCAGGCGCAGTTCCGGCGGCCAGGAGAACGAGGTCATCTCCTGGAGCACGTCCTTGGGGATGTCCACCAGGACGGGGCCGGGGCGTCCGGTGGACGCCAGGTGGAACGCCTCGGCGATGGCGCGCGGGATGTCCGCGGCGTCCGTGACGAGGAAGTTGTGCTTGGTGATCGGCATCGTGATGCCGCAGATGTCGGCTTCCTGGAACGCGTCCGTGCCGATCAGCGGGCGGGACTGCTGGCCGGTGATGGCGACCACCGGGACCGAGTCCATGTTCGCGTCGGCCAGCGGCGTGACCAGGTTCGTCGCGCCGGGACCGGACGTGGCCATGCACACGCCGACCCCGCCGGTGGCCTGCGCGTAGCCGGTCGCGGCGTGACCCGCGCCCTGCTCGTGCCGCACCAGGATGTGGCGCACCTTCGTGGAGTCGAGGAGCGGGTCGTACGCGGGCAGGATCGTGCCGCCGGGAATGCCGAACACCACCTCGCAGCCGACCGCTTCGAGCGAGCGGACGAGGGACTGCGCGCCGGTCACGCGGATCGGAGCGCCGCTCGGCGGGGCCGGTTTCGGTCGCGGTCCAGGGCGGGGCGACGACGACTCACCAGGAGCCGGTCGCGAGGTTGCGCTGGTCATCTGTCTGCCTCGTGGGTGTGGAGAATGCACGGTCCGGGCACGAAAAAACCCTCGTCGACCCGAAGGGGTCGCACGAGGGTCGCGCGTCGACGCAGCCTGTACCTGCCTAGGCGTCGACGCGCCTGGGAAGTACGAGAATGAGGTTGCGCTGCATGGCCGTGACGTTAACCGTCAACTGCGACAGGCGTCAACTGTGCGGGACGGCTCTCCCGCATGGTGGACGCCCACGACCGGGTGAAAGCAGCCCGGGGTCACCCCTCCGGCTGGTGTTTGGCAGCATCTCGGCACGTGGACAAGCTCGTCTTCCGGATTCCCGCGCCCGCCCTGCTCGCCGCCGCCACCATCACGGTCTGCGCGACCCCGTTCGCGTGGGCGGCACCCGGCCTCCAGGCCGTCTACCTGGTCCCGCTGGGGTTCGCGTGGTGGGTGCTGCGGAACCGGACCACGGTGGACTCCTCGCAGCTCGTGGCGCGTGCGACGTTCGGCAAGCGGGTCGTCGCGTGGGACGACGTCAAGGCCCTCAAGGTCGTGCCGAGGGGCTGGCTCAGCGTCGTGCTGAAGGACGACTCGCTGGTCCGGCTGCCCGCCGTCCGGGCCGGTCACCTGACCGCGCTGGCGCACGTGAGCGGCGGTCGCCTCCCTGACCCGAACGCAACACCCGACTCCGTAGAGTCAGCGGAGTGACGTCGAACACTCAGCTCCGGTGGGTGCCCGTGACCAGCCTCGTGCTGTCGCTCGCGGGACTCGCGGTGTCGATTTACCTGACCGTGGCGCACTTCTCGGCCGGCGTGCTGCTGTGCGCCGAGGGCGCGGTGGTCGACTGCGGCACGGTCACCACCAGTGAGCAGTCCGAGTTCCTGGGCATCCCGGTGGCGATCCTCGGACTCGCGTTCTTCGCCTTCTTCACGCTGCTGTGCCTGCCCGTGGCGTGGCGTGACGAACGCCTGCACTGGGTGCGGCTCGGCTCGATCGGCGTGGGCGTGCTGTTCGTCGTGTACCTCGTCGCGGCCGAACTCGTGCTGATCGGCAAGATCTGCCTGTGGTGCACCGCCGTGCACGTCATCACACTCGCGCTGGCAGCGGTGCTGGTCACAGGGGCGTTTCGACGGAGTAGCCTCTAAAGCACCGCTCCCGGACCCACGGTGCCCACCCGGCACCTGTCGCGACACCGCTTGAGACGCAGATTCTGGAGGAGCCGTGCCACCGCTCCGTTCCCGCACCACGACCCACGGCCGCAACGCGGCCGGGGCCCGCGCGCTGTGGCGCGCCACCGGCCTGACCGACAGCGATTTCGGCAAGCCGATCGTGGCCATCGCCAACTCGTACACGCAGTTCGTGCCCGGTCACGTGCACCTCCGCGACCTCGGCGACATCGTGGCGGAGGCCGTGCGCGAGGCGGGCGGCGTGGCGCGCGAGTTCCACACCATCGCCGTGGACGACGGCATCGCCATGGGGCACAGCGGGATGCTGTACTCGCTGCCGTCGCGGGAGATCATCGCCGACTCGGTCGAGTACATGGTGAACGCGCACCAGGCGGACGCCATCGTGTGCATCTCCAACTGCGACAAGATCACGCCCGGGATGCTCAACGCCGCCATGCGGATCAACATCCCGGTGGTGTTCGTCTCCGGCGGGCCGATGGAGGCCGGCAAGGCGGTCGTGGTCGACGGCGTGGCCGTCGCGCCGACCGACCTGGTGACCGCGATCACGGCGTCCGCGTCGCCCGACGTCGACGACGAGGGGCTGAGCGCGGTCGAGCGCTCGGCGTGCCCGACGTGCGGGTCGTGCTCGGGCATGTTCACCGCGAACTCGATGAACTGCCTCACCGAGGCGCTGGGCCTGGCGCTGCCCGGGAACGGCTCGACGCTCGCGACGCACGCGGCCCGGCGCGAGCTGTTCGCCGAAGCGGGGCGCACGGTCGTCGAACTGTGCCGGAAGTACTACGGCGAGGACGACGAATCGGTGCTGCCGCGCTCGATCGCGTCGCGCGCGGCGTTCGAGAACGCGATGGCGCTGGACATGGCCATGGGCGGCTCGACCAACACGGTGCTGCACATCCTCGCGGCGGCGCAGGAGGGTGAGGTCGACTTCACCCTGGCCGACATCGACGACGTGAGCAGGCGGGTGCCCTGTTTGTCGAAGGTGGCACCGAACTCGGACTACCACATGGAGGACGTCCACCGCGCGGGCGGCATCCCGGCGCTGCTGGGCGAGCTCTGGCGCGGGGGGCTGCTGAACGAGGACGTCCGCACGGTGCACTCGCCGGACGTGGCGTCGTGGCTGTCGGCGTGGGACGTCCGCGCGGAGAGCCCGTCCGAGAAGGCCGTCGAGCTGTTCCACGCCGCGCCCGGAGGCGTCCGGACGACCAAGGCGTTCTCCACGACCAATCGCTGGTCGAAGCTCGACAAGGACGCGGCCGGCGGCTGCATCCGCGACGTCGAGCACGCGTACACGAAGGACGGCGGCCTGGCCGTGCTGCACGGCAACCTGGCCGAGCGCGGGGCCGTCATCAAGGCGGCGGGCATCGACGAGGACCTGTGGCACTTCGAGGGGCCGGCGCGCGTCGTCGAATCCCAGGAGCAGGCGGTCTCGGTGATCCTGAACAAGGTAATCCAGCCCGGTGACGTCCTGGTGGTCCGCTACGAAGGCCCGGCCGGCGGTCCCGGAATGCAGGAGATGCTGCACCCGACCGCATTCCTGAAAGGCGCGGGCCTGGGCCGGAAATGCGCCCTGATCACCGACGGTCGTTTCTCGGGGGGCACGTCGGGCCTGTCGATCGGCCACGTCTCCCCGGAAGCGGCGGGCGGGGGCACGATCGGCCTGGTGCAGGACGGCGACCGGATCGTCATCGACATCCACGAACGCCGCCTGGAACTCCAGGTTCCGGACGAGGTGCTGGCCGAACGCCGGGCGAAGATGGAAGCCTCGGAACGCCCGTGGCACCCGGCGGACCGGGTCCGCACCGTGACGACGGCGCTGCGCGCCTACGCGCTCCTGACGACCGACGCGTCGAAAGGCGCGGTGCGCGACGTGAACCGCTAGGGTTCATCACGCAGATTCACGATACGACTACCCGCCTGAATGCCCACACGGCACCCAGGCGGGTAGTCGCATACAGGGCGAAGCGCCACACGTCCCTCGATGGGATTGAAGCGGAAACGCTCAATGGAGTGGCGATTTCCGGGCACTTTCCGGCAGGGGATTTCGTTGCCGTAAACAAGGAGCGCGGCACACGGCGGCGAGAACTCGCACCCGGCTCACCTCAGGCCCGCGCTCCCACAATTACACAGCCACACCCGACGACTCATATCCGACGCTCATATCCGACGCCCATGTCCGACGCCCGCGCCAACTCCAGCCCAGCCCGCCTCGAATCCTGGACCTCAGCCCCGCCTCACGTCCTGGACTATGCCCAGCCTGGTCCGGATCTTGGCCCGGCGGCCCTACCGACTCGGCAGCCATACCGGCCCGGCAACCCAGCCGGTCCACCTGGTCCACCTGGCCCACCTGGCCCAGCGACCCAGCCGGTGACCCGGCCCCCGCCCAGCCGCCAGCCATCCCGATCGGTAGGCGGGCAGCAGGCAGGCAGGCGAGCAGCGGACAGCAGGCCAGGCGGCAGGCGGCAGGCGGGCGGGCGGGCGGCGAGCAGGCGCGGGGGTGGTGTGTGCGGAGGGGTGAGTGGTCGGCGGGGCGGTTGGGTCAGGCGCGGAAGACGAGGAGGGTCGTGGCTGTTGCGCCTGCTGCGAGGAGGAAGCAGAGGATGCCGGTCAGCAACGGGTGGCGGAACCAGCTTCGGTTGTAGTCGATCGCGGCGCGGCCTGGGCCGGTGAAGACCAGGGCGAACGCCATTGCCGCGTACGCGAGTTCCTGTTCGACGCCGTCCGGGTTGAGGAAGCGGCGGAAGCCGTCCGGGGGGAAGAGGCTGCCGCCGTACTTCAGGGCGATGACGTTGGCCATCACGCCCAGGATGCCCGCTGCCGCCAGCGGGGTGAAGAGGCCGAGCACCAGGAGGCCGCCGCCGGCCAGTTCGGTGATTCCGGTGATCCAGGCGAGGGTCTTCTCCTCGCGGTAGCCGAACTCGGTCAACTGGCGGGCGAACCCGTCGATCCCCGGACCGCCGAACGCGCCGAACACCTTCTGCGCGCCGTGTCCGATGAACACCGCGCCGAGCACCACCCGCAGCACCAGCAGGCCGAGGTCGGCGCTGCCGGTCCAGCCGAACGGCTTGCGCTCGACCTCCTCGTTCCGGTGGGCGGCGTCGTTCTGCCCGAACGTGTCCACCGGCGTGTAGCCGGAGGTGTCGAAGCTGCTGGTGTCCTTGTTGAAAGCGGCAGTGTCCTTGCCGAACGCCTGGGTGCCGTCGTCGAAGTGGTGCGCTCCTCCACTCCCGCCACTCGTCGAAGTCGAGTAGAAACCGTCGTCGGAGTAGCCGCTCGGGCTCTTCGAACGATCGTCAGTAGCCACGCACCCGCACGTTAGGAGGTTTGGCGGACCACCGCGAGCGTCCGTTACGCGGCCAAGATTCCCCCGAATGGTCTAATTCGGCCACGGATCGAGGGAAACGGCCGGTGCGCAGAGCGACCGAAAGGAGGGTGTGCGAGCGGGAGCGGAGCGGGACGGGAGATGAGGGGTGGAGAGCGGGATGAGGCAGGAGCGGGATGGGGCGGGAGTGGGTGGAGCGGCCCGCGCCGGAGGGATGTGTGACACAGCGTGTCCGGGGTTGGGGCGGGCGGCTCTCGACCGATTGACGTTCAGACGTTCAGCGGCTCAGCGGTTCAGAAGTCCGGACGTTCAGGGGTTGGGCGTTCAGGGGATCAGTAGTCTCCGCGCACCAGGTTTCGGGGCTCCTCGCCCCGCGCGAACCGGGCCAGTTCCGAGGCCACCACGGCGTAGGCCCGCTCCGCGTGGCCGGTGCACGACCCCGCCACGTGCGGCGTCAGGAACAGGCCCGGGGTGCTCCACAGTGGATGGTCCTCCGGCAGGGGCTCGGGTTCGGTGACGTCCAGCGCCGCCCGCAGCCGGCCGGCGGCCAGTTCCGCCACCAGGGCGTCGGTGTCGACCACGGGTCCGCGCGCGGCGTTGACGAAGATCGCCCCGTCCTTCATCCGGGCCAGGAACTTGGCGTCGACCATCCCGGTCGTCTCGTCCGTCAGCGGTACCACGACGAGCACCACGTCGTAGGACCCGAGCAGCTCGGGCAGTTCGGCCATCCCCCGCACCCCGTCGCGCGCGGTCCTCCCCACCAACGTCGCGGTGGCGTCGAACGGCTCCAGCCGGCGGCGGAACTGCTCGGCCAGATCGCCCGCTCCGACGACGAGGACTTCCTTGCCCTGCAACGTGTCCGTGAGGTGGTAGTCCCACTGCCGCGCGACCCGCGCCCGTTCGAACGCCGGGAAGTCGCGGTAGATCGACAGCAGCGCCCCGATCGCCCACTCGGCGGTGCTCCCGCCGTGCGCGCCCCGGCACGTGGACAGCAGCACGCCGTCCGGCACGGTCCCAATGAACCGCTCCGCGCCCGCGCTCAGCAACTGCACGAGCCGCAGCTTCGGCAACCGCCCGAAGAACTCGCGCGGATCGGTGCTCTGGAGGAACTTCGGCACCAGCACCTCGGCGTCGGCGGCCTCCGGGGGCAGGTCCTCCCCCACCGAGTACCGCACCGGCCGAACGCCTTCGACGCCGGTCAACACGCGGATACCAAGATCGTCGGGAACCAACACGGTGAGCGTCACACCCGCACGTTACGGCACACTGTCGGACCATGCGGGAGCACGACGTGTCCTCTGCGGACGGCACGCGGATCAGGCTGTGGCGCACCGACACCACGGGCCCGGACGTGCTGCTGAGCCCGGGGCCGGGCGCGGCGGCGGCGGTGTGGCCGGAGCTGTCGTGCGCCAGGGTGCACGGCTGGTACCACCGGGGCACGATGGGCTCGGACCGCCCGGCCGACCCGTCTCGCGTCACGCTGGGTGATCACGTGGCGGACGCGGTGGCGGTGCTGGACGACGGCGGTGTCGAGCGGTGCGTGGTGGTGGGCTGGTCGATGGGTGTGACGGTGGCGGCCGGGTTGGCGTTGCGGCACCCCGACCGGGTGTCGGGGCTGCTGTTGGTGGCGGGCGCGGCGGGTGATTCGTTCGCGGGCACGGTGGGGGTGCCGGGCCTGCCGGAGGACGTCCGCCGGCTGATCGGCGTGTCGTCGGTCGCGGCGTTGCGGCTGGTGGGTCCGCTGCTGGACCCGGTGCTGCACCGGGTGCCCGTCCCGGAGCTGTCGTCACCGGTGGTGGGCTCGCTGCGGCGGTTCCTGAAGCACGATTGGCGCTGGTACTTCACGCTGGTGCTGGCGTTGGGCCGGGCTCCGCGCCTGGACCTCACGGGCGTGACGTGCCCCACGACGGTGCTCGCGGGCCAGTACGACTGGTTGGCGTCGCCGGACAGCGTGGTCGGCGCGGTGTCGGGGCTGCCGCAGGCGCGTGTCCGCGTGCTGCCGAACACGCACTTCCTGCCGTGGGAGAACCCGCGCGTCGTGGTGGAGGAGCTGGAGTTGCTGCTGGCCCGCGTGCGGGGTGTGGAGCGGGCGGTGGACGACCTTCTCACCTCACGTTCACGGCCGCGCGCTTAGCCTGGGTGCCGTGTCACGACTCCGTGGATTGCTGATCGGCTCCGCTGTCGGCCTGCTGGCCGCCGGCTGCGCGAGCTTCCCGGAGCAGCCGGCACCGGCCGGCTGGAGCCCCGCGCCGCAGTTGACCCCGCAGGCGGGGCCGCGCCCGGAGTTGCCCGGTGAGCTGCCGAGCAGTCCCGGCCAGGGTCAGCAGCCGGGGCAGCAGCCGACGCCCGTGCCGCCGCCGCAGGGGTGCAAGGACTTCAGCCCGGCCGTGGTGGGCACGTGCCTGTCGCCGGTGTCGGGGGTGGCGATGACGGACGTGAACCAGACGACCGGTGCGGTGACGGCGTTGGCGTCCGAGCGCACGACGGGGCGTCTGGTGCGGGTCACCAAGGACGTGGAGCCGGTCGTCGTGCAGACGTTCGAGGTGGACGCGTCCTCCGACGGCGGCCTGACGAGCGTGACGCTGTCGCCGACGTACCCGGAGGACCAACTGGTCTACGTGTACGTGACGACGGCGACGGACAACCGGGTGCTGCGCCTGGCACCGAACGACGTGCCGAAGCCGGTGTTGACGGGCATCCCCAAGGGGCCGTCGGGCAATCGCGGGTCGCTGGGCTACGACCGGACCGGCGCGCTGCTCGTGGCGACGGGTGACGCGGGCAACCCGGCGTCGGCGGCGGACCCGGGGTCGCTGGCGGGCAAGGTGCTGCGCATCGACGGTTCGGGGCAGCCCGCGCGCGGCAACCCGACGGAGGGTTCGCGGGTGCTGGCCTCCGGGCTGCGGTCGCCGTCCGGGGTGTGCACGTCGACGGACGGCACGAAGACGTGGGTGACGGACGCGGGTGCGTCGGCGGACCTGCTGTACCGGGTGGAGGCGGGCAAGGCGCTGGGCAACGCGGCGTGGTCGTGGCCGGACAAGCCGGGTGTGAGCGGGTGCGCGTCGCTGTCGAACGCGGTGTGGGTGGGCACGGCGGGTTCGCCGGGCACGCTGGTGCTGCCGATGGGGCCGGACGGCAACTTCACCGGGAAGCCGGAACCGTTCCTGGACAAGGAGAACGGCTTCGGCCGGGTCGGTGCGATGGTGGCGGTGGACGACAACACGGCGTTGATCGGCACGGTGAACAAGAACGCGGGCGGTACGCCGGTGTCCAGTGACGATCGGGTGGCCGTCATCGTGCGGGACGGCACGGCCGGCAGCAAGGACTGAGTCGACCCCGTCAGGGGCGGGTCAGCCGGAGCCCAGGCAGACGAAGGGCCTGCGCAGGGGGTTGCTGGCGATGGCGTCGGCCAGGGCCACCGCCGGGGACGCGCCTGCCGCGAGGTTGTGGTGGAAGTCGGCCATGGCCTCGGCCGACTGCTCGTCGCCCACGCGGCTGGAGGCGGCGATCACCGTGCGCGCGCCGCTGGCGAGCAGGGCTCCGGCGAAGCCCAGGGGCTCGTCACCCGGCCGGACGCGGTTGAGGGCCAGTTCGCAGGCGGCCAGCACGACCTGGTGCGGTGGGCGGCGGATCCTGCCCATCTCGTGGGCGAAGAGGGCTCCGTCGACCAGTTCCAGCTTGGAGAACAGGGCGTTCTCCGGTTCGTGCTCGCCGTGCGCGGCGATGTGGGCCAGTTCCACGCCGTCGAGCGCGTCGAGGACGGAGCTGACCCGGGCGTCGCTCACGCCCAGCAGCGTGGCGTCCCGGTGGTAGCCGGCCAAGCGGTCGATCTCGCCCTGCGCGGCTTGGAGTCCCGGGCCCCGGACGAGCAGGACCCCGCTCGCGCCGGCCCGGTCCGCCCTGGTGGTGAAGAGCCAGGAGGTGGCGGACGGGACGGCCACCGTGGGGCGGCCGGCGCAGGTGGGGAGGACGCCCCACGGGACGACGTGCAGCGCGCCGGTCGGGACGACCACCAGTGCCCGGCTGCCGATCATCTCCGCCAGGGGGCTCAGCAGGAGGCCGTCCAGCTTCTCGGCTTCACGACTGGCGGAGGCCGAGATCACCCGCATGAGGGGCGGCGGGAGGTGGTCGGGGGCCAGGGCGTTCAGGTCGGCGTGCAGGCGGCGGGCGCACTCCGTCGCCTCGTCCACCGAGCCGAGGCGCTTCATGCGGACGCGGCCACCGGCCAGGACCACCGCCACGAGCGCGTCGCCGGAGGCCGCGAAGCTGACCATGGCCCGGTCGCCGAGCCGGGGCGTGATGTCGTCGGCCGTCGCCGCCGGGCGGGGTCGGCCCCACGGGCTCTCGCTCCAGCCCAGGCGCATCGCGTCCCGCTGGCTGGCGGCCAGGCGTTCCTCCAGCGCGGTGGTGGGCAGGCCGTCGAGCCGGGCGCGCAGGAGGGCTCGGCTCAGCCGGCGGACCTCGGTGATCCGCTCGCTCAGCGCGCTGTCCACTGTGGACTCGACGGGGTCGTAGCGGTAGAGCTGGGCCCGGGTCCGCTCCAGCCAGGTGAACAGGCGTTTCGCCGTCTCGGGCGAGTCCCCCGATTCCAGGACCAGGCGGACCGCGAGGTCGCCGAGCTCCCGGCCGTGCAGGGCGGTGCCCGAGACCAGTTCCAGGCCTCCCATGCGGTCGCGCATCCGGCCCAGTTCGGCCAGGCCCGCCTTGGCCTGGGCGAGGGCGGCGCGCCGGTTGCCCCGCGCCAGGGACAGCTCGGCGCGGCACAGGCGCAGCAGCATCCGGTGGTCTATGGGGGCGAAGCGGCGCGACTTCGAGACCCGGCGCAGCAGTTCGGCGGCGCTGTCGACGTTGCCGTGGCGCACTTCCATGCGCGCGGCCAGGACCGTGGCCAGCTTGGCCTGGTCGTGGAGCTTGAGCGCGCTCAACCGCGTGGCCAGTGCCAACGCCCGGCGCAGCACCGAGGGCGACGAACGGCGGGACTCCACCGCGCGCAACGCGTCCACGCGGAGTTCGATCAGGCCCGCCACGGCCGCCCACGCGGGGCTCCCCCGGCGGACGAGCCTGCGTTGCGCCGATCTGGCCATGCGCCTGGCCAGCACCAGGTCGCCGTCGGCCAGGGCCGCCGCGCCGCGGTAGAGCTCGGCTTCGGCGACGTCCTGGCCGATGCGCTGGCGGCGCAGCTCGGGCAGCACCTCGTCCAGCAGCCGGCCGGCCTCGTCGGTCAGGCCGACGCTGATCATGGCCTCGGCCTGGTCGATGCCCAGGCGCAGCAGGAGTCCCGGCTCCAGTTCGCGGAACGCCCGGTTGGCTTCCTGGTACCGGTGCAGCGCCTGGGGGATGTCGCCGGCCAGGCGCAGCACGTTGCCCAGCGAGTGGGTGGCGAGGGCCGCGCGCAGCGGGATGTCGTGCTCGGTGGCGAGTTCCGCCGCCCGGTTGAGGTCGCGGACGGCGTTGTCGATGCGGTGGACCTCGCCGTAGGCGTTGCCGCGGTTGGTGAGCGTGGTGATCAGCGACTGGACGACGGGGATCGGGTCGCCGCCCCCGGCCCCGGTGTGGGCCAGGAGGCGTTCGTGGTGCGCCACGTCGAGGTCGGCGTAGCGGATGCCCTCTTCGATGCGCCCCACGCGGAACAGCAGGACGCCCTGGACGCCGTTGACGAGGCTGGTGAGCTCGTCGCGCAGCGCCCCTTCGGGCAGGCCGGCGGTTTCCCCGCGGGCGTCCGCGAGCTGCCGCAGCCCGTCTTCCAGGCCTTGGGTTTCGGCCAGGCAGAAGGACAACGTCATGAGCAGCCTGATGCGGACTTCGAGCCGGCCGACCGGGTCCGCGTCCGCCCGGTCGAGCAGGGCCAGCCCCTGGCGGAGGATGCGGGTCGCGGTCAGGTAGCGGTTCGCGGACGCGGACGCCTTGCCCTTGCGGTGGAGTTCACGGGCATCCCCCACGGGATCGGCGGTCGCCAGAGGCACTCTCATATGAGAGCACAAGCTAGCGGACCGCACTGCCACCCGTCCGGCTGGCAGTGCGGCCCGCTGCCTCAGTTCTGCGCGGCGATCGGCTGGTCGACCGAGTGGGTCTGGTACGGGCCCCCGGTGGGGACGACCGGGCCGGGCTTCGCCGGGTCGGGCTGGTGCGGCTGGTACGGGCCGCCGTTGGGGTCGGACTCGCCGCCGCCGGGCTCGCCGTGGGTCTGGTACGGGCCGCCCTGCGGGATCGCGCCGCCGCCGCCGGAGCCGCCGTAGTTCTTGCCCGAACGCGCGGCGAGCGCCTCGGCTTCCTGCTCGACACCGGCCTCGGCCGGGATGGCGTCGATCTCCTCGACGAGCTTCGGATCGGTTTCAGCGGACATGCGTTGTCCTCCCCTACAACGGATCCCGGAGCACTCCCGGGATGCTTGACCGTGAGAGTGATCATTCGGCGGCCCCCCGGCCCTGCCGAACGGCTCAAGACTGACACAGATGGACGCATCTTTGACCGGGAAATTCACCGAGAGCGATCGTCATCACGGAAGCGGGTTGCTTTGACCTGGGCGAATTTCTCTTCAGAGCGGACGGTACCACTCGAATGGGGGAATGTGTTGACACAGAGGTAGCGCCGGAGGCCCGCAATAAGGGGACCGCCCGACCGGTCTCGGGGACGGGCCACCGCCGGCGCGGACCGGGCACGGCGGGCGGAAACGCCACCGCGGGGCAGGCCGGAGCCTGCCCCGCGGTGGTCGGACGCGGCTACGAGCAGCGGGCGATGATCAGGTCGCGGACCTTCTTGGCGTCCGCCTGCCCCTTCGTCGCCTTCATGACCGCGCCGACGATCGCGCCCGCGGCGGCGACCTTGCCGTCGCGGATCTTGGCGGCCACGTCGGGCTGGGCGGCCAGCGCCTCGTCGACGGCCTTCTCCAGCGCCGAGTCGTCGGACACGACCTTGAGCCCGCGAGCCTCGACCACGGCCTCCGGTTCGCCCTCGCCCGCCAGCACACCGGTCACCACGTCGCGGGCCAGCTTGTTGGTCAGCTCACCGGCGTTGACCAGGCCGATCACCCGGGCGATCTGGGTCGGCGTGATCGCCAGCTCGCCGAGTTCCACGCCTCGGGCGTTGGCCTCCTTGGTCAGGTAGGCCACCCACCACGAACGGGCTTCGGCGGGGGTCGCGCCGGCCTCGACCGTCGCCGTCACCAGGTCCACCGCGCCCGCGTTCACCAGGTCGCGGAGCTCGGCGTCGGTGAGCGACCACTCGTCCTGGACGCGCTTGCGGCGCTCCCACGGGAGTTCCGGCAGGGTGCCGCGCAGTTCCTCGACCCACTCGCGGGACGGGGCGATGGGCACCAGGTCGGGTTCCGGGAAGTACCGGTAGTCCTCGGCGGTCTCCTTGGCGCGGCCGGAGGACGTGCCGCCGGTCGACTCGTCGAAGTGCCGGGTCTCCTGGCGGATGGTGCCGCCGGACACCAGCACGGCGGCCTGCCGCGTCATCTCGAACCGCACGGCGCGCTCGACGCTGCGCAGCGAGTTGACGTTCTTGGTCTCGGTGCGGGTGCCGAACTCGGTGGCGTCCTTGGCCATCAGCGACACGTTCGCGTCGCAGCGCAGCGAGCCCTGGTCCATCCGGACGTCGGAGACGTCCAGCGCCTTGAGCAGGTCGCGCAGCGCGGTCACGTAGGCGCGGGCGACCTCGGGGGCGCGCTCGCCGGTGCCGGTGATCGGCTTGGTGACGATCTCGATCAGCGGGACGCCGGCCCGGTTGTAGTCCAGCAGCGAGTGGTCCGCGCCGTGGATGCGGCCGGTCGCGCCGCCGACGTGGAGGGACTTGCCGGTGTCCTCCTCCATGTGGGCGCGTTCGATCTCCACGCGCACCACGTCGCCGTCGTCCAGGGCGACGTCGAGCCAGCCGCCGAACGCGATCGGCTCGTCGTACTGGGACGTCTGGAAGTTCTTCGGCATGTCCGGGTAGAAGTAGTTCTTCCGGGCGAACCGGCACCACTCGGCGATGGAGCAGTTGAGCGCCAGCCCGATGCGGATCGCCGACTCGATCGCCTTGGCGTTCACCACCGGCAGCGCGCCGGGCATGCCCAGGCACGTCGGGCAGGTGTGCGAGTTGGGCTCGCCGCCGAACAGGTTGGCGCAGCCGCAGAACATCTTCGTGTTGGTGTGCAGCTCGACGTGCACCTCCAGGCCGAGCACCGGGTCGAACCGCTCGACGACCTCGGCGTAGTCCATCAGCTCGTGCACCGCGGTCATGCGTCGCCGTCCTTCCGCAGGCCCCGCACGGCCAGCGCCGCGCCGGTGATCGCCACCAGGATGCTCGCGATGGCGTTGACCAGGGCGAGCTTGTCGTTCCTGCCGCGCGCGGTCCGCAGCGTGGAGAACGCGCTCGCCGCCGCGCTGCCCGCGCCGAGCAGCGCGAAGATCCCTCGTGCCTTCTTCACCGCGCCACCGCCAATTCCGGCACGTCCGCGAGCACGGAGCCGCGGGCCGCCTCGTATGCCGCCGCCACCCGGTACATCCGGTGGTCCTGCAACGCCGGTGCCATGATCTGGAGCCCCACCGGGAGGCCGTCCTCGTCGGACAGTCCACTCGGGACGCTCATGGCGGGCGTGCCGGCCAGGTTGGCCGGGATGGTGCAGAGGTCTGCCTTGTACATGGCGATCGGGTCGTCGGCCCGCTCGCCGATCTTGAACGCCGTGGTCGGCGTCGTCGGCGACACCAGGACGTCGACCTGCTCGAACGCCCGCTGGAAGTCGCGGGTGATGAGCGTGCGCACCTTCTGCGCCGAGCCGTAGTAGGCGTCGTAGTAGCCCGACGACAGCGCGTAGGTGCCGATCATGATGCGCCGCTTGACCTCCGCGCCGAAGCACTGGTCGCGGGTGATCGCCATGACCTCCTCGGCGCTGCGGGTGCCGTCGTCACCGTGCCGCGCGCCGTAGCGCATCGCGTCGAACCGGGCGAGGTTGGACGACGCCTCGCTGGGCGCGATCAGGTAGTACGCGGGAAGCGCGTAGTCGAAGCTCGGGCACGACACCTCGACGACCTCCGCGCCGAGCTGCTTGAGCTGCGCGACGGCCGCCTCGAACGAGCGCAGCACGCCGGCCTGGTAGCCGTCGCCGCTGAACTGGGTGACCACGCCGACCCGCACGCCGGTCAGGTCGCCGTTCGCGCCCTCCCGGGCGGCGGCGACGACCGGCGGGACGGGCGCGTCGATCGACGTCGAGTCCATCGGGTCGTGGCCCGCGATGACCTCGTGCAGCAACGCCGCGTCGAGCACCGTGCGGGCGCACGGCCCGCCCTGGTCCAGCGACGAGGAGAACGCCACCAGGCCGTACCGGGACACGCCGCCGTAGGTGGGCTTCACGCCGACCGTGCCGGTGACCGAACCGGGCTGGCGGATCGAGCCGCCGGTGTCGGTGCCGATCGCCAGCGGGGCCTCGAACGCGGCGAGGCTCGCCGACGAGCCGCCGCCCGAGCCGCCGGGGACGCGGTCCAGGTCCCACGGGTTGCGGGTCGGGCCGAACGCCGAGTTCTCGGTGGAGGAACCCATCGCGAACTCGTCCATGTTGGTCTTGCCGAGGATCACGATGCCGGCCTCCTTGAGGCGGCGGGTGACCGTGGCGTCGTAGGGCGGCGTCCACGTGCGCAGCATCGCCGAACCGCAGGTGGTCGGCACGCCCTCGGTGGTGAACACGTCCTTGAGGGCCAGCGGGACGCCGGCCAGCGGGCCGACCGGCCTGCCGGCGGCGATGTCGTCGTCCACCCGCTTGGCGGCCTTGAGCGCGCCGTCGGTGTCGACGTGCAGGAACGCGTGCACCGCGCCGTCGACCTCGCCGATCCGGTCGAGGTGGGCCTGGGTGACCTCGGTCGCGGAGACCTCGCGGCTCGCGACCTTGGCGGCCAGTTCGGCGGCGGTGTGACGAATGAGCTCGGTCATGCTTCCTCACCCAGAATTCGCGGCACGCGGAAGCGGCCTTCCTCGGCGGCGGGGGCTCCGGCGAGCGCCTGCTGCTGACCGAGGCTGGGACGCACCACGTCCTCGCGGAACACGTTGGTCAGCGGAACGGCGTGCGAAGTGGGCGGGATGTCCGCGGTGGCGATGTCGCCCACCGTGGCCACCGACTGCAAGATCACGTCCAACTGGCCGGCGAACAGGTCGAGCTCGTCGTCGGTGACGGCGAGCCTGGCCAGTCGGGCCAGGTGCGCGACCTCGTCGCGGGAGATGCTGGGCATCTCGTCAACCCCCGTGGGTCGGTTTACTCGGATCGGGACCCGCCGAGTCTATTGGCAGGTCAGGGACGAGTCCGACGGGGATCTCCCGCCCGCGCGCGGGGGTGCGGGATTTTACCGTGGCGCAACGCGGCAGGTGGGTCGGAAAGCGAAGCCGCGTCTGCGAGAATCATCGGCCGAAACCCCGAACCTCCTGGAGGCGTTGCACCGTGTCCTTCCTGATCCGGGTCCAGCTCCCGGACCGCCCCGGCGCTCTGGGTGCGGTCGCCTCCGCGCTGGGCGAGATCGGGGCCGACATCCTCAGCGTGGACGTGGTGGAGCGCGGCGGTGGCGTCGCCATCGACGACCTGGTGGTGGAGCTGCCGTCCGGTCGGCTGCCGGACGTGCTGATCACCGCGGCCGAGTCCATCGACGGGGTCGAGGTGGACGCGGTGCGCCCGTACGCCGGAGTGCTCGACACCCACCGCGAGCTGGAACTCGTCGAGGAGGTCGCGGAGGAGCCGGCGCGCGGCCTGGAGGTGTTCACCGAGGGCGTCCCGAAGATCATCCGCGCCGGGTGGGCGGTGGTGCTGACCTGGGACAGCACCGGCGTGCACCGGATCACCGCGTCCACGGCGGCCCCGGAGACCCGGATGGCGAACCCGCCGTGGATGCCGCTGGCGCGGGCGACCGTGCTGGACGGCGAGGAGAGCTGGGTGCCGGAGACGTGGCGGGAGCTGGGCACCGAGCTCGCGGCGACACCGCTGGGCAAACCCGACCGGGTGCTGCTGGTGGGGCGTCCGGGCGGGCCGATGTTCCGGGCGGCGGAGGTGGCGCGGCTCGCCCACCTGGCGGGCATCGTGTCGGTCGTGCTGCCCGACTGAACCCGGTGGCCTGATCCGGACCGGGCCCGGTGATGGGTCCGGTGGCGGGTGGTCGCGCGGCTAGCGGACGGCGTTGGCCCGGATGGTGCGCTGCGCGTAGTCGACCAGTTGGGCGTTGTCCCGGGTCCGGGTGCCGTCCGGGTTGTGGAGGGTGTCCTCCAGCCCGATCCGGGTGTCGAGTTCGAGGCGGGCGGCGTAGTCCAGGATGGGCCACGCGCTGTCGTCCTCGCCGTGCAGCAGGATCGGCGGGCCGAGCGGTTCGAGCAGGCGCAGCAGGGCTTCGGCGTCGTCGGTGGTCCCGGCGGGCCGGACCTCGGCGAGGATGCGGACGGTCCCGTCCGGCACGCCCGCGCGGCGCAGGACGTGCGCGGCGTCCTCGTGGAACACACCCAGTTCGATGCCGACACCCGCGTCCCGCAGCGCCCGCGCCGCGTCGAGCCAGCCGTCCTCGTGGACGTTGACCGAGGCCACGTCGGGGCGGCCGGCGGCCAGGCCGGCCCAGCCGCGCAGGAGTTCGGCGCGGCGCACCGGGTCCGGCTGGATCCACGCGGCGGTGGTGACGCCCAGTTCGGCGCGCGGCGCGGCGGCCCGGACGACGGCCACGGTCGTCGCCACCTCGGGACCGGCCAGCACCTCCAGGCCGACCAGGTCGCGCGGGTGCAGGTGGAAGTGGGCGATGCCGAGCCGGACGAGCGCGGCGGCGTCGGCGGCCAGTTGCGCCGGGCTGACCGGCAGCGCCGGGTGGCTGTCGGCGGTGCGGGCACCGTTCAGGCAGACCTGGAGCACGTCGACCAGCGTCGCACGGGCCGGGAGCGCCCGCGAGCCGCCGACCCGTTCAGCCGCGTGCCGGACGGGTGCCGTGGGGGAAGCGGGGTCAGGAGGGGTCGTCGGCCAGGCCGCGGACCAGCTCGCGGAGGGCGAGCAGGTCGATCGCGCCGCCGGGTTCGGTGAGAGCCGTCTCCACGCGGCCCAGGTGCCGGGCGGCCAGCCGTTCGCCGAGGGTGACGTCCAGGGGCAGGTAGGTCATCGTCTGCCGCTGGGTGTCGTCCAGGTCGCCGAACAGCGGGTGGAACACCGCGACGTCGACCAGGCCGTCGGCGAGGTGGGCCGCCACCCGCACGTCGGCCAGCCGGACGGCTTTCACGCCCAGGTTCACCGTCACCAGGGTCGGATCGGGCACCGGCGGCACCGAGTCGTGGTACTCCCAGATCATGTCCTCGGGCGGCGCGGCGGCCGTCCACGCGTCGGTGTACGGGCGCACCTCCGGGTCTTCCTGACCGCTGAGGACCAGCGCGTAGATCGCGCGGTGGCCGCGTTCCAGCGAGAAGTGCAGGTCGGGGTGCAGCGCCGCGACCAGGTCGCACAGCTCGTTCTCGACCCGGTGCGGCGCGCCGTCCCCCAGGGCCGCGCTGACCTCGGGCAGCAGGTCGTACCAGCGCCGCCAGAACGCGTCCGCCGCCTCGGCCGGGTCGGGCCGGTGCCGGGGCGGTGTCGGGGGTGCGGTGCGGCGGCGGAACCAGCTCATGCCCCCATTGAACTACGCCGGACCGCGACGGCGAGGAGTTCCGCGGCGGGTCCCACGAGCCGCCGCCCGCCCGCCCACACGGCCCGCAGCACGCGCCGCAGGTCCAGCCCCTCCACGGGCACCTCGACGAGCCGGCCGTCGGCCAGGTCGAGGGCCACGGCCAGCACGGACAGCACGGCGGGTGCGACGCCGGCGACGACCGCGCCGCGCACGGCCGTCGTGGAGCCCAGTTCCAGCGCGGGCGGGACGGCGTCCGGCAGCGCCCGGTCCAGGGTGTCGCGGGTGCCGGAGCCGCGTTCCCGCACCACGAGCGGGGTGGCGGCGAGCTCGGTGGCGGTGACCGGGCGCGTGGCCCAGCGGTGGCCGGGCGGCACGACGACGGCGAGCCGGTCGACCGCGACCTGCCGGGACGACAGGCCGGTCACCGCGCCGGGCGCTTCCACGAACCCGAGGTCGACCGCGCCGTCGCGGAGCAGCCCGAGCACCGTCTCGGAGTTCGTCACGCGCAGGCCGACGTGCAGGTCGGGACGGGTGCGGCGGAGTTCGCCGATCCAGACCGGCGCGAGGTGCTCGGCGACGGTCATGCTGGCGGCGACGCGCAGCCCGGCGTCGCGCTCGACGCGCAGCGCGTCCGCGCCCGCGAGCAGCCCGGACACCTCGTCCAGGACGCGCCGCGCCCGCTCGGACACCACCACGCCGGCGGGGGTCAGGGCCGAGCCGCGCCGGCCCCGGTCGACCAGCACGAGGCCGAGCCGGCGTTCCAGGGTGGACAGCCGCTTGCTCGCCGAGGGCTGCGCCACCCCCAGCTCCCGGGCGGCCCGCCCGAGGCTGCCCAGCTCCCCCACCAGCACCAGCAGGCGCAGCGAGGCCAGGTCCGGCGGGTCGGTCATAGGCCCAGGGTATGACTTCATCGCCGGGTTCCGGCTACCGGAACGGGGCGAACCCGCCGAACGTGGTGGTGTGCTGATCGCCGCGCTCGTGCTGGGTGTCCTGGTGGGTGGCCGGTTGCCGGACCTGGCACCGCTCACCCGCAAGCTGCTGCGCGCGGGCGTGGTGGTGCTCGGTCTGCGGCTGTCGCTGCCGCAACTGCTGGAGCTCGGGCCGGGAATCCTGGTCGCGGCCGTCGTCACGGTCGGTGTCACGT
The DNA here is from genome assembly GCF_040640215.1 of Actinosynnema sp. NPDC023587. Lineage (NCBI taxonomy): Bacteria > Bacillati > Actinomycetota > Actinomycetes > Pseudonocardiales > Pseudonocardiaceae > Actinosynnema > Actinosynnema sp. NPDC023587. Next base: position 562,268 of record NZ_JBFABG010000004.1, read on the forward strand.
TCTTCGGCACGCTGTGGATGGGCGGTCGGCTGCGCCTGCCGCGCGGCCTGGTCCTGCTGGTGGCCAGCGGGTTCTCGATCTGCGGCGCGTCGGCCATCGCGGCGGTGTCGACCGGGCGCGACGAGGAGCACGTGGCGGCGAGCGTCGCGCTGGTGACGGTGTTCGGCACCGCGACGATGGTCGTGCTGCCGCTGCTGGGCGCGTCGCCGGAGTGGATCGGGTTGAGCGTGCACGAGGTGGCGCAGGTGGCCGCCGCCGCGCCCGCCTCCGGGCTGGCGACCGCGATGGCGGTCAAGCTGAGCCGGGTGGCGCTGCTCGCGCCGGTCGTGGCCGGGGTGGGCCGGCGGCGCGGGCCGGTGGTGCCGCTGTTCCTGGTCGGGTTCCTCGCGATGGTCGCGGTGCGGTCGACCGGCGTGCTGCCCGGCGGGCTGCTGGCGGTCACCGAGGTCCTCACCACCGTGCTGTTCGCGGTGGCGATGTTCGGGCTGGGCACGGCGGTCCGGCCGCGCCACCTGCTCGCGACCGGACCGCGCGCCCTGCTGCTCGGGCTGCTGGCGACGGTCCTGGTGTGCTCGGTGTCCTACCTGTCGCTGCGCGTGGTGTGAGCGCGCAGCAGGTCGGCGTTGAGCCGGGCGATCGTGGTCAGCGGGATGCCCTTGGGGCACGCCGGGGTGCACTCGCCGGCGTTGGTGCAGCCGCCGAAGCCGAGCGCGTCGTGCTCGGCGACCATGTCCCGGGCCCGCGAGTACCGCTCCGGCTGCCCCTGCGGCAGGACGCCGAGGTGGGTGGCCTTCGCGGCCGTGAACAGCATCGCCGACCCGTTGGGGCACGCCGCGACGCACGCGCCGCACCCGATGCACGCCGCCGCCTCGAACGCGGTGTCGGCGTCCGGTTTGGGCACGGGGGTGGCGTGCGCGTCGGGTGCGCTGCCGGTGGGCACGCTGACGTACCCGCCGGCCGCGACGATCCGGTCGAACGCGCCGCGGTCCACGACCAGGTCCCGCACCACCGGGAACGGGTCGGCCCGCCACGGCTCCACGGTGAGCACGTCGCCGTCCGCGAAGCTGCGCAGGTGCAACTGGCACGCCGTGGTCGCCTTCTGCGGCCCGTGCGCGATGCCGTTGATCATCACGCCGCACGCGCCGCAGATGCCCTCGCGGCAGTCGTGGTCGAACGCGACGGGGTCCTCCCCGGCCAGGATCAGCCGCTCGTTGAGGACGTCCAACGCCTCCAGGAACGACATGTCGGCCGACAGGCCGTCCAGCGGGTACTCGACCAGCCGCCCGGTCGCGCCGCTCTGCCGCCAGATCCGCAGGGTGAGTTTCACGCGTAGCTCCGGGTGCTCGGCTTGACGTGCTCGAAAACGAGTTCTTCCTTGTGCAGCACGGGTTCAGCGCCGGTGAACTCCCACGCCGCGACGTAGGAGAAGCGGGCGTCGTCGCGGCGCGCCTCGCCGCCCCCGGTCTGCGACTCCGACCGGAAGTGCCCGCCGCAGGACTCCTCGCGGTGCAGCGCGTCCACGCACATCAGCTCGGCCAGCTCGAAGAAGTCCGCGACCCGCCCGGCCTTCTCCAGCTCCTGGTTGAGCCGCTCGCCCGTGCCGGGCACCTTCACCCGCCGCCAGAACTCCTCGCGCAGCTCGGGGATGCGCTCCAGCGCCTTGCGCAGCCCGGCTTCGTCGCGCTCCATGCCGCACTCGTCCCACATCAGCCGCCCCAACTCGCGGTGGAACGACTCGACCGTGCGGTCGCCGTCCACCGCGAGCAGGGCCTTCACCCGGCCGCGCACCTCGGACGTGGTGTCCGCAACGGCCGGGTGGTCCTCGGTGAGCGGTTCGAAGGGTGCGTCGGCCAGGTAGTCGCCGATCACGCCGGGCAGCACGAAGTAGCCGTCCGCCAGGCCCTGCATGAGCGCGCTCGCGCCCAGCCGGTTCGCGCCGTGGTCGGAGAAGTTCGCCTCGCCGATCACGAACAGGCCGGGGATCGTGGACTGGAGGTCGTAGTCGACCCACAGCCCGCCCATCGTGTAGTGCACGGCCGGGTAGATGCGCATCGGCACCCGGTACGGGTCTTCGCCGGTGATGCGCTGGTACATCTCGAACAGGTTGCCGTAGCGCTCTTCCACGGCGCGCACGCCCAGACGGGCGATGGCGTCGGCGAAGTCCAGGTACACGCCGCGCTTCTCGTCGGAGATGTTCTTCGCCGCGCGGGACGCGATGTCGCGCGGCACCAGGTTGCCGAACGCCGGGTACAGGCGCTCCAGGAAGTAGTCGCGCTCGCCGTCCGGGATGTCGTTGGGGGTGCGCGAGTCCTGCGGGTCCTTCGGCACCCACACGCGGCCGTCGTTGCGCAGCGATTCGCTCATCAGGGTCAGCTTGGACTGGTGGTCGCCGCTGATCGGGATGCACGTCGGGTGGATCTGGGTGAAGCACGGGTTCGCGAACAGCGCGCCCCGGCGGTGCGCCCGCCAGATCGCCGTGGTGTTGCAGCCCTTGGCGTTGGTGGACAGGTGGAACACGTTGCCGTAGCCGCCGGTCGCGAGCACCACGGCGTCGGCGAAGTGCGTCGACACCGCGCCGGTGACCAGGTCGCGGACCACGACCCCGCGCGCCCGGCCGTCCACCACCAGCAGGTCCAGCATCTCGGTGCGCGGGTGCACCTCCACCCGCCCGGCGGCGACCTGGCGCTCCAGCGCCTGGTACGCGCCCAGCAGGAGCTGCTGCCCGGTCTGGCCCCGGGCGTAGAACGTGCGCGACACCTGCGCACCGCCGAAGGACCGGGTGTCCAGCAGGCCGCCGTACTCGCGGGCGAACGGCACGCCCTGCGCCACGCACTGGTCGATGATCTCGACGCTGACCTGGGCCAGCCGGTGCACGTTGGACTCGCGGGCGCGGAAGTCGCCGCCCTTCACCGTGTCGTGGAACAGCCGGTGCACGCTGTCGCCGTCGTTGCGGTAGTTCTTGGCGGCGTTGATCCCGCCCTGCGCGGCGATGCTGTGCGCGCGGCGCGGGCTGTCCTGGTAGCAGAACGAGGTGACCCGGTAGCCGAGCTCGCCCAGGGTGGCGGCGGCCGAGCCGCCCGCCAGGCCGGTGCCCACGACGATCACGCTGCGGTTGCGGCGGTTCGCCGGGTTCACCAGGCGGGCGGAGAACCGGCGGCGGTCCCAGCGGGTCTCGATCGGGCCGTCCGGCGCGCGCCGGTCGGAAATCGGGTGGCCTTCGGTGTACAGCGGCATGTCAGCTCACCAATCCGGTGAAGACGGCGAAGGGGACGGAGAGGAAACCGGCGCAGATCACGACCGCCGCGACCAGGCCGGTCACCCGCGAGGTGGTCACGCCCAGCGTCCGGGTCGCGCTCCACACCCCGTGCCGGATGTGGAAGCCCAGCGCGAGCACGGCGACCGCGTAGGCCAGCACCACGTACCAGTGCTGGAAGTCGGCGACGACGTTGGCGTGGATCGCGCCGTGCACGCCGTTCGGGTTGAGCCACCCGACCGTGAGGTCGAGCAGGTGGTAGACCACGAACAGGGCGATGATCACGCCGCCCCACCGCATCGTGCGCGCGGCGTAGGAGCCCTGCACGACCCGGCGGTGCTCGTAGCGGCCACGGGCTCTGCGGGCCCGCACGGTGAGCTGGTAGGCGGCGACGAAGTGCAGGACGACGCACACGAGCAGCCCGACCCGCACCGGCCAGACCGCCCCGATGTCGCGCAGGAACCTGCCGTAGGCGTCGAGCGCGCCCGGTCCGGCGAAGATCGACAGGTTGCCGAGCATGTGCGCGATGACGTAGAGGAACATCGCGGCCCCGGTGACCGCCATGACGGCCTTCTTGCCGATCGTGCTGCGGTAAAGCCGGATCGTCTCCACCCGACCGACGCTAGGAACCGGGACGACGAGTCGTCCAATACATCGTGAGCTGCGGAACGATAGCCTGGGGCTATGACGCTCCAGCAGTTGGCATACTTCCTGGCAGTGGCCCGGACGCGGCACTTCACGAAGGCCGCCGAGGAGGTCCGTGTGGCGCAGCCCTCACTGTCCAAGCAGATCCACGCGCTGGAGAAGGAGCTGGGCGCGGAGCTGTTCAGCCGGGCGCGCGGCAACATCGCGCTCACCCCCGCCGGCGAGGCGCTGCTGCCGGTCGCCAACCGGATTTTGTCCGACGTGGACACCGCGCGGCTGGAGGTGGCCGAGCTGGTCGGGCTGCGCCGGGGCCGGGTGCGGGTCGGCGCGACGCCCAGCCTCTGCGGCAGCCTGTTCGCCGACGTCATCAAGCGCTACCACGACGCCTACCCCGGTATCCGGGTGTCGGTCACCGAGAGCGGGTCGCGGGACCTGGTGGCCGCGCTGGAGGCCGGCGACCTGGACCTGGCGCTGGTGATCGTGTCGCCGGCGGACGCGAACCGGGCGCTGACCATCCGGCCCGTCCTGCGCGAGGAGCTCGTGGTCGCGTCCGCCGCGCCGCTCGGCGTGCCCCGGCTGCGCCTGCCCGACCTGGCCGACCACCCCCTGGTGATGTTCCGGCCCGGCTACGACCTGCGCGAGACGACGCTGGCCGCGTGCCGGCGCGCCGGGTTCGAACCGCAGTTCGCCGTCGAGGGCGGCGAGATGGACGCCGTGCTGCGGTTCGTCGAGGTCGGGCTGGGGGTGGCGATCGTGCCGAGCACCGTGCTGGCCACCCGGTCCCTGCACGGCACGCCGCTCACCCCCGCCACCACCCGGACGGTCGGGCTCGCGCACCGGACGGACGTCGCGCCGACGACCGCCGCGCGGGCGTTCCAGAACGTGCTGCTGGGTTTCCTGCGCGGTGCGGAAATGCCTTCGGGGGTGCACCTCACCGCGTCGTAGGCTCGCCCGATGCTCATCCGACGCGAGACCCCCGACGACGTCCAGGCCATCACCGACGTCACCGACGCGGCGTTCGCGGCCAACCCCGGCGGCGAGGCGTGGCTGGTCGGCGAACTGCGCGCCGACCCCGGCTGGGTCCCGGAGCTGTCGCTGGTGGCCGAGTCGGCCTCCGGCGCGGTCGTCGGGCACGTGGTGTGCACGCGGGCGACGGTGAACGACACGCCGGCGCTCGGGCTCGGGCCGTTGAGCGTGCACCCGGACCACCAGCGGCAGGGCGTCGGCTCAGCGCTGGTGCACGCCGTGCTCGGCGCGGCCGACGCGCTCGGCGAACCCCTCGTGGCCCTGCTCGGCGACCCCGCCTACTACTCCCGGTTCGGTTTCCGGCCTGCCGCCGGACTCGGCGTCGACGCGCCCGTCCCGGAGTGGGGCGCGTACTTCCAGGTGCGGGCCCTGCACGCCCACCGGCCCAACCAGCGCGGCGCGTTCCGCTACGCGGAGCCGTTCGAGCGGCTGTGACGCGGACGGGCTCCCGCCGGGGTGGGCGGGAGCCCGTCGAACGCCCCGGGCCGCGAGCGCGGGTCCTCGAACAGCGCCGCGTCGTTCGGCCCGTTGACCACCGCGCCGACCAGCACGCGCCCGCCGCCGCGTTCGCGCCGAGCGTGAAGTTGCGCTGCCGCACGCCGAACGCGTCGAACGCCGTCACGTTCGCCGCCGTGCCGAACGGGCTGCGCGCCGCGCTGTCCACGCCGGACTGGAGCTGCCGGCGCAGGTCGCCGACCACCTGTGCCTCGGTCACCTCCGCGCCCGGGACGCCCGCGCGCAGCAGCTTGACCAGGTCGTAGTGGCCCAGTGCGTGGCGGCCTTGGCCCAGCCGGCGGACCGCGAGTCCCGCAACGCCCTGCCCGCCGGCGCGAGCTGGGTGGCACCGAACGCCAGGTCGTCGGCCCACGAGTCCTCGGGGTGGTAGGCGTGCGGGAACGCCGAGGCCAGTTCGCCCACGTCGGTGGTCTCGGCCGGCGCGAACAGGGAGGCCGCCTGTTGCAGGTGGGAGCGGACCAGGTTCGGGCTGATCTCCTCGCCCGGCTCGTTCGCGCGGAACACCGGGCGGTGCTTGATGAAGTACTTCTCGTCGCCGGGTTCGACGCTGAGCTCGTCGGCGTCCCACACCTTGTCCAGCCACCGCAGGCCGAAACGGGTTTCTGCCGCCGGCGCGGGGTTCTCCCGGTCGCGCTGGGCGGACAGCAGCGACGCCGTCGCGTACGCCGAGGCGTGGGTGAACTTGACGAAGTCGCCGGCGTCGAACCAGCCGCCCTCGACGTCGACGGTCGGACCGGCGGGCTTGAGCGGACCGGCGGCGACCGGGGCGAACAGGCCGTCGCCGACCTTGAACGACGGCGAGGTCGCGCGCCCGCCTCGACCCGGCCGGACAGCACGGTCCGGCCGGCCGGCGGCGGTGGCCTCAAGTAAAGAAACTTCCCTGATTACTTGGGGGGAGTAGCCGCCGACCGGACCGGTCACCAGCTCTCGGGCGGCTCCGCGAAGGCCTTCCCGGTCTCGCGGGTGAGTTCGAGCGCCCGCCGCACCCACCCGGCGCTCGCGCCGGCCAGCCCGCACGTCGGGGTGGGCAGCGCGTGCGTGCCCAGGATCGAGCGCGGGAACCCCAGCCGGTCCACCAGGTCCAGCGCCGGCTTCGCGATGTCGCGCAGCGCGGGCGGGCGGACCGGGTCGAGGCCCGGGGTCAGGCCCAGGAACAGCGTCGTGCCCTCCTCCCACGCCTCCCCGACCTCGTCCCACATCCCGGCGTCCAGGACGGACACGTCGAACGAGACCGCCTTCGCGCCCGTGCCGCGCAGCAACGTGATCGGCGGCTTGGCCGCGCAGCAGTGCACGACGACGTCCGCGCCGACCCCCTCGACCACGGACCGCAGCAGCGCCCGCGCGTCGGGCTCGGGGACCGCCGCCACCGTGCCGAGCTTCGACGGCGTGGGCAGCAGCCCGCGCAGCACGGCCGGCAACGCCGGCTCGTCGAGCTGCACGACCACCCGCGCGCCGGTCCGCTTCGCCACCTCGGCCACGTGCCGGGCCAGCCCCTCGGTCAGCGACGCGGTGTACTCGCGCAGCGCGCCCGGGTCGGTGAGCACCCGGTGCCCGCGCATCAGCTCGATGCCGGCGGTCAGCGTCCACGGCCCGGCCGCCTGGACCTTCACCGTCGCCGGCATCCGCCCGTCGGCCGCTTCGTCGAACGCGTCGAGGTCGCGGCGCAGGAAGTCCACCCCCCGCCGGTGGTCCTTGCCGGCGTGCGCGGCGGTCCGGTAGCCGGCCGTCACCACCTCCACCGGCAGGTCGACGAGCAGCGCGGCGGTGCGGCCGATGATGTCCGCGCCGACCCCGCGCGCGGGGAGTTCGGGCAGGTGGGGGAGTTCGGGCAGCTCGCCGAGGACGATCCGCGCGGCCTCCAGCGGGTCGGTTCCGGGCAGGGAGCCGATGCCGGTGGCGGTGCCGGCGGGCCAAGGTGCGTGATCCACGGGACCCAGTCTCCCACCCCCGGTTTTGACGGGGTGAAAACTGAAAAGGTCTAGACCCATTGACGAGGTGGTCTAGGCCACCTACCGTCACATTGTCGGTGCTGACAGTTGCGACGGCACCGCACACGACGTGGTGTGGGGGCGCGCCGCGCCCCGCGCTCCCGCACCACTTCCAAACCCCGTCCCCCTGCCACGGGAGCAAGTGCCATGTCGAACAAGCGCAAGACCCTGGCCGCCCTCGCGGCCGGCCTCGCCGCAGCGGTGACCACCGGCCTCGTCCTGGTCGCCCCGGCGGGCGCAGCCGCCACGCCCACCGCCGTATTCGCCCAGGACTCGTCCTGGGGCTCCGGCTACCAGGGCAAGTACACGATCACCGCCGGCAACGCGCCGCTGTCGAACTGGAAGCTGGAGTTCGACCTGCCGGCCGGCACCAAGCCCGGCTCCTACTGGGACGCCACGCTGACCAGTTCCGGCAACCACCACACGTTCACCAACCGCGAGTACAACGGCACCCTCGCGGCGGGCAAGTCCGCCTCGTTCGGCTTCCTGGCGAGTGGCGCGGGCCTGCCGGCCAACTGCAAGCTCAACGGCCAGTCGTGCGGTGGCGGGCCCACCACCACGTCGCCGAACCCGACCACCACCACCACGTGGTCGACCTCGTCGTCCCCCACCACCACGACGTCCACGAGCACCACGACGTCGACCACCACGACCACGACGACCACCACCACGACCCCGCCGCCCGGCGGCATCAAGTCCGCGCCGTACGTGGACATCACGATGCCCACGCCGTCGCTGGAGTCGATGGCCCGCGCGACCGGCCAGAAGGTGTACACGCTGGCGTTCGCGCTCGCCGACAGCTCGGGCTGCAACCCGTCCTGGGGCGGCACGATCCCGCTCAACGACAGCCGGATCATCAACGACGTCAAGGCGTTGAAGGCGCTCGGCGGCGACGTGATCGTGGCGACCGGCGGCGCGGCCGGCCCGTACCTGGAGTACACCTGCTCCACGGCCGACGCCCTGGTCGGCGCGTACAAGAAGGTGCTCGACGCGGTCGGCAGCAACCACCTGGACGTGGACGTCGAGGCGTCCATCCCGCACGACCTGGTCAACACGGCGCTGAAGAAGCTCCAGACCGAGCGCGGGACGGCGATCAGCTACACGATGCGCATCCAGGGCGACGACTACGGCATGGACCCGTACTCGGTGCAGATCCTCCAGAACGCGGCGGCGAAGGGCCTCACCGTCCTGGTCAACCCGATGACCATGGAGTTCGGCACGTCCCGGGCGGACTGGGGCGACGCGGTGATCGCGGCGGCCGAGGCGTCGCTCAAGCAGATGAAGACGATCTGGCCGGCGAAGTCCGACGCGGAGCTCAAGCGCCTGCTCGGCGTGACCCCGATGATCGGCCGCAACTACAACGGCAAGATCTTCAACCAGGCGCACGCCACCAAGCTGGTCGCCTGGGCGAACACGAACAAGATCGGCCTGCTGGGGTTCTGGTCGGTCGGCCGGGACAACGGCTCCTGCCCGGGCGGCGGCATCTCGCCGACGTGCAGCAGCATCGCCCAGTCCCAGTACGAGTTCACGAACATCTTCAAGGGCTTCACCCAGTAATCCCTGCACGGTGGCGGGGGCAGGCGTACGCACGACGCCTGCCCCCGCCGCCACATGTCCGGACGGTTTCGCCGGCGTCGGTCAGCAGGGACACGGACACCCCGCCGGGGACTCCTCGTCGCCTCCCCGCACCACGACCGCCACGGCGAACGGGGCGACCGCCCGGCCGATCTCGGCCGGCACGGTCAGAACAGCGGGGTGAAGTGGATTCTGAACGCCGGGTTCGGCGTCTTCCGGGTCGACGCGGCCAGCCAGTACTCGCCCGGCCGCACGATCGCCCCGGCGTAGCAGTTGCGCTCGCCGCCGACGTCCAGCACGCCCACGCACCCCCTCGGCGGGTTCTCCGCGCCGACCAGCAGCGTCACGTTCGACGTGAGGCCCTCGCCGACGTAGACCGCGACGAACCCGAGCACGTCGGCCCGGTAGACGGTGTTGAGCAGCCCGTCCGCGCGCGGCCCGCCGGTGCCCGGCGGTTCGGCACGCCGCTCCGGGGGCGTCACGGCGTTGTCCGCCGCTGCCGGCCCGACCTCCCGCGCCGCGTCGGCCGGCGGCCGGACCGCCTCCACCCGCGCGGACAGCGCCGCCACCTGGTGTTCCAGCTCCGCAACCCGGGCCCGGAGCGCTTCCTCGCGCCGCTTCGCGCCGAACACCCGACCTCCTAGAGTGCAGCCATGGACGGACCCGCGCAGATGCTCGCCAACGACCCCGCGTCGACCGCGCTCGGGATCAGACCGCTGGCCCTGGCGGACGGTTCCGCCACGCTGGCGATGACGGTAACCGAGCGGATGATCAACGGTCACGGGATCGCCCACGGTGGGTACGTGTTCCTGCTCGCCGACACGGCGTTCGCCTGCGCCTGCAACCGACCCGGTTCGGTGACGGTCGCGGCGCAGGCGGAGATCGACTTCCTGGTGCCGTGCGGGGTGGGCGACGAACTCGTCGCCAACGCGGTGGAGCGGGTCCGGGTCGGGCGCAGCGGGATCTACGACATCACCGTGCGCCGGGGCGACGAGGTGGTGGCCGAGTTCCGCGGCCGGAGCCGGACCCTGCGCTCCTGAGCCGCTCCCAGGGCGCTCCTAGGCCGCGCGGCGCAGGCCCACCACCTGGAGGGCGATGCACCCGACCACGACGACCGCCTGGACGACGATCACGACCATGCCGAGGGTGGTGACCGGGAACCAGCCCGCGAAAGCGGTCAGGAAGCTGTCCACCACCCACACGAAGTTGAGCACCACCGCCGCGCCGACCAATGGCCGGACGGGCTTGACCCCGAGCGCGAAGAAAGCCGCTCCGTTCACCACGAGGAACAGGCCGAGCCCGATCACGAGTGCCCGGGGCAAACCCAGCGGCGCGTCCACCAGGATCATCAGGACGCCCATTGCGGCCGAACCGAGGCCGTCGAGCTTGAGTGCGAAGCGGAGGAGATCGTCATCGCGGACCCGAGTTGTCGTCATGGCCCTGAAGTTAGGGTCGCGGGCACTGCCGGCACCACGTCGAACACTGCCAACAACTGCCAGTTCCGGCAGGTCGACCGGGGTCCGCGTCAGTCCGGCACCCGCGCGGACAGGTCGGCGGCCACCAGCTTGGCCCCGGCGTTCTGCCAGTTGTGCAGGGTGCGCTCGGGGACCTGGTCGGTGAACCACGCCAACGCTTTCCGGGCGTTCTGGTCGAGGTCCTCGCGTTTCGTCCGGCGCGAATACGGCCGGATTCCCACCACGTAGTAGAAGTAGAGCGCGTTGTAGTGCCGCCACTCGTCGCTGGTGCCGAATTCGCCGTCCCGGGGCTTCAACCGGAGAATGCCCTCCAGCAACAGCGCCTTCAACTCGGCGGCCCGTTCCAGCGGCTGGTCCGGCGCGCCCCGCGCGGCCAGCCGGGCGTCGATCACCGGCAGCCGGGTGAGCGGGTTCGCGACCAGCTTCGCCAGGTCGCCGTACCCGCTCAGCGCGCGCCGGGTGGACTTCACCAGGTCCAGCTCGTCGAGCGCGGTCCGCTGGTCGAGCTTCGGCAGCGCCTCGGCGGCGTCGCGCAGCTCGGCCCGGTTCGCGGCCACCGACGGCACGGCCACCCGGTCCACGATCGCCGCCAACGGGTTCGCCAGCACCTGGAGGGCGATGGCCGCCGCCACCGTGCCGAACAGCAGCGGCGTGAGCCGGTCGTCCAGGAACAGCGCGACCTGACCCCCGAACACCACCGCCAGGCCCGCCGCCCCGAGCAGCGAGCGCAGCATGTCGGCGCGGATCGCCTCGCCCTCGTCGAACGCGTCGCGCAGCGCCACCAGGACGCCGAACAGGAGCAGGTCCACCCCGATCGCCGCGACCAGCAGCACCGACGGGGTGAACCCGGTGAGGACGAGTGCCGAGCCGAGCAGGAACATCACCGTCGCCACGCCCCACAGCGCCCCGGTCCGCCGGACGTGCAGGACCACCGCGACACCCAGGGGCACCAGCACGACCAGGGGCACGAACCACGCCACCACCAGCAACGGCACCGCGCTCCACCGCCACCACCGGTCGTGGCGCTCGGGTAGCCGGCACACGATCGCGCCCGTCCACGCCACCGCCGGGATCGCGAGCACGACCGGCGGCACGGGCAGCGCCAACGCCGCCGCGTAGGCCACCAGGCCGGCGGCGGCCCGGTGCAGCACGGGCTTGCGCGGATTCCGCGCCACCAGGTACAGCCCCAGCCACCAGGCCAGGCCGAAAGCCGCCACCGACACCCCGATCACCCGAGGATCCTACGGTTGCACCGGCTGGGACGATGGGGGCCATGCCTGTCGAGCTCACGCTTCGCAAGGCCGCCGAAGAGGTAGGACGTGGTGATCTGGCCGGCGTCCTGCGCGCCCGGCAACGGCTCGTCGGGCTGGTCACCAGCTACCCGGACCGGCTGGACCTGCGGGACCGGCTCGCCGAGGTCTACCGGGTGCTGGGCGACACCGCCCAGGCCGGGCGCTGGAGCTACCTCGCGGACCACCGCGACGAGGCCGAGATCGCGGCGTTCGAACGCGCCTACCGGACCCCCGAGGCCCGCCTGGCGTCGTTGAACTGGGTGGGCGGCGAGGCCACCACGGAGACCGCGCGAATCCGGCTGGCGGCGCTGCGGGGCGCGGTGTCCGAGCAGCTCCGGGCCGAGCTCGCGGTGGCCGACGACCGCGACTCGTCGTGGGTCACGAACGTCCTGGTGCTGGCGGGCCTGATCGTGGTGCTGCTGTGCTTCGTGGTCGGGGCGGTGACGCTCGTCATGTGGGTCTACGAGGGGCTCACCGGGTAGGCGCATCCTGGTGGCATGACCCCCGACGTCGGTGCCGCAGCCGACCGCATCCGCCCGCACGTCCGCCGCACACCCCTGTGGCGGGTGGAGGTCGACGGCCGGCCGCTCGTGCTCAAGCTCGAACACCTCCAGCTCACCGGCTCGTTCAAGCTGCGCGGCGCGGTCAACACGCTGCTCGCGGCCGGTGTGCCGGACCGGGTCGTCACCGCGTCCGGCGGCAACCACGGCCTGGGCGTGGCCGCCGCCGCGCACCTGCTCGGCAGCCGGGCCACGGTGTTCGTGCCGGTCAGCGCACCGGAGGGCAAGGTGCGGCGGATCGAGGCGGCGGGCGCGCGGCTCGTCCGGGCCGGGGCCACCTACGCGGAGGCCGTGGAGGCGGCGCGCGAGGCGTCGGGGTTCTACGTGGAGGCCTACAACGACCCGTGCGTCATCGCCGGGCAGGGCACGGTCGCGGCCGAGGTGGTCGAGGACGCGCCGGAGGTGGACGTCATCGCGGTGGCCGTGGGCGGTGGCGGGCTGGCGGCCGGGACGGCGCTGTCCGGGCGGCACGTGGCCGCCGTGGAGCCGGAGAACTGCCGGGCCCTGCACGACGCCCTGGCCGCCGGTGGGCCGGTCGACTCGGTGGTGGACTCGGTGGCGTCGTCGGCGCTGGGCGCGAGCCGGGTCGGCACCGTGCCGTTCGAGGTGCTCCGGGCGTCGTCGGTGTCCTCGGTGCTGGTCGGCGACGACGAGTTGCTGGCGGCGCGGGACCGGCTGTGGGAGGAGTTCCGGCTGGCCGTGGAACCGGCGGCGGCGGTGCCGTTCGCCGCGTGGCTGCACGGGCGCGTGCCGGGGACGGTGTGCGTGGTGCTGTGCGGGGCGAACACCGACTGGACGCCCTGAGTCGCGCGTCGACGTACGCGGCTCGTGGAGGACGTGACCGGGCGGGACGCGGGGTCAGCGGGTGGTGCTGATGGTGGCGCTGGCCAGCACCAGGTCGCCCGCCGCGTCCGGGCGGTAGACCGCGACCGCCTGGCCCGGCGCGACACCGCTCAGCGGCTCGCGCAGGTGCACGTGGAGCTCGCCGTCGACCAGCTCGGCCACCGCCGGGGCGAGGCCGCCGTGCGCCCGCACCTGCGCGACGCACTCCACCGGTCCGGTGAACTCGATCCGGGTGACCGGGGTCCGCGCCACGATCTCGGTCACCGCGAGCTTCTCCGCCGCGCCCACCCGGACCGTGCCCGACACCGGCTCCAGCGACAGCACGTAGCGCGGCCGGCCGTCCGGCGCGGGCGCGTCGATGCCCAGGCCCTTGCGCTGGCCCACGGTGAACTCGTGCACGCCGACGTGCCGGCCGAGCACCGCGCCGGTCTCGTCGTCCACCAGCACCCCGGGCTGCTCGCCCAGCCGCCGGGTGAGGAACCCGCGGGTGTCGCCGTCCGGGATGAAGCAGATGTCGTGGCTGTCCGGCTTCTCCGCGACCTGGAGCCCGCGCGCCGCCGCCTCGGCCCGCACCTCGGCCTTGGTCGAGTCGCCCAGCGGGAACAGGGCGTGCGCCAACTGCTCGCGGGTCAGCGACGCCAGCACGTACGACTGGTCCTTGCCGTCGTCGGCGCTGCGCCGCAGCTCCACCCGGCCGCCGGCGGTGGACAGCCGGGCGTAGTGGCCGGTGCACACCGCGTCGAAGCCGAGGCCGATCGCCTTGTCCAGCAGGGCTTCGAACTTGATCCGCTCGTTGCACCGCAGGCACGGGTTGGGGGTGCGGCCCGCCGCGTACTCCGCGACGAAGTCCTCCACCACGTCCTCGGTGAACCGCTCGGCGAAGTCCCACACGTAGAACGGGATGCCGAGCACGTCGGCGGCGCGGCGGGCGTCCCGCGCGTCCTCCACCGTGCAGCAGCCACGCGCGCCGGTGCGCAACGTGCCCGGCTTCGCCGACAGCGCGAGGTGCACGCCGGTCACATCGTGACCCGCCGCCACCGCCCGCGCCGCGGCCACGGCGGAGTCCACACCGCCGCTCATCGCCGCCAGCACCCGCATCCCGCTCACACCCCCGCCTTGAGTCGCTTCATCCCCGCGATGCCCGCCGTGCGGGCGCGTTCCACCACCGGTCCGATCGCCTCGGCCAGCTCCCGCACCTCGCCGGTGGTCGACGTGTGCCCGAGGGAGAACCGCAGCGAGCCGCGCGCGAGCACCGGCTCGACGCCCATCGCCAGCAGCACGTGGCTGGGCTGCGCGACGCCGGCCGTGCACGCGGACCCGGTCGAGCACTCGATCCCCTTGGCGTCCAGCAGCATCAGCAGGCTGTCGCCCTCGCAGCCGGGGAAGGTCAGGTGCGCGTTGCCGGGCAGCCGGTGCACCGGGTCGCCGTTGAGGACCACGTCCGGCACCGCGCGGCGCACCGCGGCGACGAGCTCGTCGCGCAGCGCGGCCAGTTCGCCGGCGCGCGCGAGCTGCTCGGTCACCGCGTGCCGGACCGCCGTGGCCAGGGCGACGACCGCCGGCACGTCCAGCGTCCCGGAGCGCACGTCGCGCTCCTGCCCGCCGCCGTGCAGCAGCGGGGTCGTCCGCACGTCCCGGCCCAGCAGCAGCGCGCCCACGCCGTACGGGCCGCCCACCTTGTGCCCGGACAGGGTCAGCGCGCTCGCACCGGATTCGCGGAAGTCCACCGGCACCGCGCCGAGGGCCTGCACCGCGTCGGTGTGGAACGGGATTCCGCGCGCGGCGGCCAGTGCGGCCAGCTCGGGCACCGGGTTGACGGTGCCGACCTCGTTGTTCGCCCACATGGCGGTCACCAGGGCGACGTCGTCGTCCAGCACCTCGGCCAGCGCCTCGGGCCGGATTCGACCGAGTTCGTCGGGTTCCAGCCAGGTCACCGCCGCACCCTCGTGCTCGGCGAGCCACTGCACGGTGTCCAGCACGGCGTGGTGCTCGACGCCGGACGCGACGATCCCGCGCCGGCGGTCGGTGCGCCGGGCCCAGTACACGCCCTTCACGGCCAGGTTGTCGCTCTCGGTGCCACCGCTGGTGAACACGATCTCGGAGGGGCGCGCGCCCAGGGCGTCGGCGAGGTCCTCGCGGGCCTCCTCGACCGCACGCCGCGCCCGCCGCCCGGAGGTGTGCAGCGACGAGGCGTTGCCCGTGGTGGACAACGCCCTGGTCATCGCCTCGATCGCCTCGGGGAGCATGGGGGTCGTGGCGGCGTGGTCGAAGTAGGCCATCAGTCCACCAGGGTAGCCCGGCCCAACCTCCTCGCGAGCACGGCACCGAGGACCGCGACGGCGGCCATCAGCAGGTCGAACGGCACCACTCCGGCGGTGGGTGCCCGAGCCGACGCGAACGCGCCGACCAGCACCCCGCCGAGCCCGATCAGCAACGCCGATCCGAGCATGTCGCTGATCTGCAACGCCGCCGAGTTGAAGCCCCGGTCCACGTCGGTGGAGGCGGCCAGGGTGAGCACGCTCAGGCTCGACATGGCCATCCCCATGCCCGCCCCGGCGACGGCCCACAGCACGGGGGTCAGGAACGCCGGGCCCCACGAAGGTGCGACGAGCGTCACTCCGGCCACGCCGGCGGCGTTGAGCAGGAAACCCCAGCGGACCAGGGTGGCGCGCGGGATGTCGGGTTTGCGCGACTGCCACCACGAGCCGGCGGTCCAGCCCAGGGCGCTCACCGTGAGCGGGATGCCGGCGGCGATGGCCGAGTAGCCGTGCACCGAGGTCAGGGTGAGCGGGATGAACGCCTCGGCGGCGAAGAACGAGCCGGCCAGCAGCCCCCGGGCCAGGATCGTCGCGGGCAGGCCGGGCCGGGCCCGCAGCGTGCCCTTGGGCAGCAGGACGGCCAGGGCCGGGACCAGCACGCCCAGCCCCACCAGGCCGATCACCAGGTTGACGCCGGTCGGGTGCTGCGCGGCCCAGCTGAGGGCCGCCACGCCGGTGCCGGCACCCAGGGCGGCGAGCGGCAGGCCGCGACGCCGGGTCGGGTCGGGCCGGTGCGCGGGCAGCCTGCCCAGCACCGGGACCACGAGCAGGACGGCGAGCAGCACGAACGGGGCCAGCCCCAGGAACACCCACCGCCAGGACAGCGCCTCGGTGAGCCAGCCGGACACGGCGGGTCCGACCAGCGACGGCACCACCCAGGCGCTGGAGAGCAGCCCGAACACCGCGGGCCGGTCGCGCTCGGGGTAGACCAGGCCGATCAGCACGTAGACGGCCACCACCTGGGCACCGCCGCCGAGCCCCTGGAGGACCCGGCCGAGCAGCAGTTGCGGCATGTCCTGCGCGAGGCCGGCGACGACCAGCCCGACCAGGAACAGCGCGGGCCCGATCAGCAGGCTGGGTCGCGGGCCGCGCCGGTCGCTGAGCCGCCCGGACAGGACGGTGGCGATGACGCTGGCGGCGAGGAAGGCCAGGAACGGCCACGCGTACAGGTCGTTGCCGTCGAGTTCGGCCACCATGCGCGGCATGGCGGTGCTGACACCCATGTTCTCGAACGCGAGCAGGGTGACGAGCAGGACGATGCCGACGGTCGGTCCGCGCCGTTCCGGGGTCCAGAGCCGGGCTTTGGTCGTCGTGCCGGGTTCGCGCCCCGCGTCGGTGGTGGCCACCCGCCCATGGTTCAACCTCGCCCCCGGTCGAGGTCAAGGTGATATGACGCGGAAGGACGCAGCGCACACCGCCGGTCGGCCGCCGCGCGGGCACGGCACGGCGGGGGTGCGCAGGCGATCGCACCCCCGCCGAGGTCCGCCGGGCTCAGCGGCGCGCGGCGGTTCGCCGCACGTCCGCCTGCCGGCTGTTGCGGTGCACGCGCTGGATCGGGACCAGCACCTCCCCGTACAGCGCCCGCTCCGACTCCCACTGGACCAGCCCGGCCAGTTCCCGCCGGTCGACAGCCCGGCCGGGCGCGATCTCGTCCAGCACGCGGACCTCGACGACCAGCCCGCGCAGCCGCAGCACCCGCAGCAGGGAGTCGACGAGGGTGTCCGTCCCGACGAACGCCACCCGGCTCGTGGGCTCGCCGCCGACCAGGTACCGCAGGACCACGGGCCGGACCGGCACGCCGGCGTCCAGGGCGGCCTGGAACAACGCCGGCCGGTAGCGCCCGGAGGCCAGGCCGCACCACGTGGTGCCCTCGGCGTGGATGCCGACGGCCGCGCCGTCGCGCAGCGCGGACGCCAGCTCGGCCACCGTCCCCGGCAGCCGCGAGAGCCGTTCCCGGTCCAGGTAGACGGTGCGGGCCGCGGTGATCAGCGGCCCCAGCACGGGCCAGTCCCGGATCTCGCGCTTGGCCACCAGCCGGATCGGCTGCACCGCGTCGATCGCCAGTTCGTCCAGCCACGACACGTGGTTGGACACCACCAGCACGCCACGACCGGGCGTGGCCTGGAAGAGCGGTCCCCCCACGACGGTCAGCCGTGCGCCGAACGCCCGCACCAGGGCGCGGAACCACCGGCGCAGCAACGCTTCCCGCGCGGGTCCGCGACACACCGCGAGCCCCGCCACCACGAGCAGCCCGCCGCACAGCACCGCCAGCGCGGCGACGACCCGCCACACCACGCGGAAGACGCCCACGGCGGGGGTGGCGCGGTCCACGCACCCGTCGCCGCACGGCGAGTACGGCATCCACGCGTGGGCCGGGTTCATGATGTCTCGCCCAGGAAGAACTTCAGGTAGCGCTGGTCGACGTGCTCCATCCCCAGCAGCACGAACAGGTCGGCCACGCCGAAGTCCCCGTCCAGCGCGGGCGGGCCGCACACCCGCGCGCCCAGCCGCAGGTAGCCCTTCAGCAACGGCGGCAGGACGGCCTTGGCCGGGCGCGCCACCGCGTCGACGTCCCACGGCCTGAGCGGCGTCACCCGGTGCTCCTCGGCCGCGTAGTGCTTGGCGCGCACCTGGTCCCAGACGCCGGCCGCGTACGAGCCGCCGTCGTGCAGCGGCACGGACGCGCAGCCCACCAGCCACGAGTGGCCGGACAGCAGCATGTAGCGGGCGATGCCCGCCCACACCAGGGAGACGACCGCCCCGTTGCGGTGGTCGGGGTGGACGCACGACCGGCCGGTCTCCACGACACCCGGCCGCAGCGCCGCCAGGCGGGACAGGTCGAACTCGGTGTCGGAGTAGAGCCCGCCCGCGGCGGCGGCGCGCTCGGGCGGCAGCATCCGGTAGGTGCCGACGATCTCGCCGGTGCGGTCGTCCCGCACCACGAGGTGGTCGCAGTGCTCGTCGAACGGGTCGACGTCGTGGTCGGCGACGGGCGAGTGCAGGATCGCGCCCATCTCCCCGGCGAAGACCCGGTGGCGCAGTCTCTGCGCGGCCACCACCTCGGCGCTGTCGCGGGCGACCAGCAGGGAGTACCGCGGCGCGTCTCCGGCGGTGCGGTTCCCGGTGCTGACAAGCAGTTGGGGCTGCGTCATGGCACTGGTGTACCGACCGGACGGCGAACTCCCGCAGGCCGTTCCGGTGACGCATCGGTGGCAGGTCGGTGAAACCCTGGTGCGCGGACCGGCGACGAGGGCCGCACCTGCGAGAACGCGGTACGACCCTCGTCACCGGAGCGGTGCCCGGGAGGGGCTCAGCCCCTGCGCTCGCCGACCTCGTCGGTGAGCTGCGGCACGACCGAGAACAGGTCGCCCACCACGCCGAAGTCCGCGATCTCGAAGATCGGGGCTTCCGCGTCCTTGTTCACCGCGATGATCGTCTTGGACGTCTGCATGCCCGCGCGGTGCTGGATCGCGCCGGAGATGCCCAGCGCGATGTAGAGCTGCGGCGAGACCGTCTTGCCGGTCTGGCCGACCTGGAACTGGTGCGGGTAGTAGCCGGAGTCCACCGCAGCGCGGGACGCGCCCACGGCCGCGCCCAGGCTGTCGGCCAGCTTCTCGACCACGGCGAAGCTCTCCGCCGAGCCGACGCCCCGACCACCGGACACCACGACGGACGCTTCGGTCAGCTCCGGGCGGTCGCCGCCGACGATCGGCTCGCGGCCGGTCACCCGGGTCACCTTGGCGGCGTCCGCGACGGGCAGCGCGACCGACTCCTCCACGGCGTCACCGGGGGCTTCCGCGGCCTCCACCCCGCCGGGGCGGACGGTGATGACCGGCACGCCGGTGCTCACCCGGGACTTGACCACGTACGCGCCGCCGAAGACGGACTGCGTGCCGACGCCGTCGCCGTCCACGTCCACGACGTCCACCAGCAGGCCGGAGCCCAGCCGCGCGGCGAGCCGGCCGGCCACCTCCATGCCCTCGGTGGTCGCCGAGACCAGCACGGCGGCCGGGGAGGCGGTGCCCGCGATCGTCGCCAGCGCGTCGACCTTGGGCGTGACGAGGTGGTTCACCGCGTCGTCGGACTCCACCGCGTACACCTTGGCCGCGCCGTAGCGGGCCAGGGACTCCTTCACCTTGCCCGCGGTGCCGGGCGATCCGACCACCACCGCGGACGGCTCGCCGAGACGGCGCGCGGCGGATAGAAGCTCATGGGTGACCTTCTTGACCTCGCCGTCGACGTGGTCGACGAGGACCAGGATCTCAGACATGTGTTCCCTCCTCGCCTTCAGATGAGCTTCTGGCCGACCAGGTACTCGGCGATCTTCGAACCGCCGTCACCCGAGTCCTCGACGCGCTGACCGGCACCGCGCGGCGGCTTCGGGGCCGCCTCCAGCACCTCGGACCAGGCCGCGCCGAGACCGACCTCGCCCGCGTCGAAACCGAGGTCCGCCACGGAGAGGGTCGACACCGGCTTCTTCTTCGCCGCCATGATGCCCTTGAAGGACGGGTAGCGCGGCTCGTTGATCTTCTCGGTCACGCTGACCACGGCGGGCAGGTCCGCCTCGATGAACGTCAGGCCCTCGTCGGTCTCCCGCTCGGCCTTGACCACCCCGCCCTCGACGGACAGCTTGCGCACCTGGGTGACCTGCGGCAGGCCCAGCAGCTCGGCCAGGATGGCGGGGATCGCGCCCGCGCGGCCGTCGGTGGACTCGTTGCCGGCGATGACGAGGTCGAAGCCCTCGACCGTGCCCACGGCCCTGGCCAGCACCTTCGCGGTGCTCAGCACGTCGGAACCGTGCAGCGACTCGTCGGAGACGTGGATCGCCTTGTCCGCGCCCATGGACAGCGCCTTGCGGATCGCGTCGGTGGCGCGGCCGGGACCCATGGCGACCACCGTCACCTCGCCGCCGTGCGCTTCCTGGAGCAGCAGCGCTTCTTCCACAGCGCGCTCGTTGATCTCGTCGAGCACCGCGTCCGCGGACTCGCGGTCCAGGGTGTGGTCGGCGTCGGTGAGCTTGCGCTCGGACCAGGTGTCGGGCACCTGCTTGACCAGGACGACAATGTTCATGGGTCCTCTTCGACCTCCTGCGGACGGGCGGCGGTGTTCGGGCGAGCGGGTGCGCTGCGACCGGTCGCCGGGTGCTCCAGTGTGATCCGTGACCCTGCCACGTCATCGCCGCAATGGCATGGTGGTGTCGGCCACCCCGATGTTACCCGCGAGTAGGAGGGGTGGGCACTCTGGTGGGCACCCATGTCGCGTGACGATCCCCACAAGCGTCATAAGGCCGATCGAACGCTATCGTGCCTGCCTGCGGCGGCAGCAGACGGACCCCCCGCTCGGCTAGGGTCGGCAGACATGCACCGTCGAGTAGCGATCGTCACCGACTCCACCGCGTGCCTGCCGCCCCCGTTGGCCGAGAAGCTCGGGATCACCGTGGCGCAGATCCAGGTCCGCATCGGTGACCAGGTGGACGACGAGGCCAGGGTGCCGCTGCCCCGACTCGTGGACGCCATGCGCGACCAGGAGGAGATCGTCACGTCGCCGCCCGACCCGGGCGCTTTCTTCTGGAGCTACGCCGACGCGGCGGCGGCCGGGGCCGAGGCGATCGTGTCGCTGCACGTGTCCACCGACCTGTCGCAGACCGCCGAAGCCGCCCGGCAGGCGGCCGACCAGGCGCGGATTCCGGTGCACGTGGTGGACACCCGGACGTGCGGGATGAGCCTCGGGTACGCGGTGGTGGCCGCCGCGACCGTGGCGGCGGCGGGCGGCGACGCGCGGCGCGTGGTCACCGCCGCCCAGCAGAACTTCCGGCGCAACAGCGAGTTCTTCTACGTGGACACCCTGGAGTACCTGCGGCGCAGCGGGCGGATCGGCGCGGTGGCGGCCCTGTTCGGGTCGGCGCTGTCGGTGAAGCCGCTGCTGACCATGGCCGACGGCCGGGTCGCGCCGCTGGACAAGGTCTTCGGCGGGGAGCGCGCGGTGCGCCGGATGATCGACATCGCGGTCGGCCGGGCCGGCGGCGGCGAGGTGGACATCGCCGTCGAGCACTTCTCCGCGCCGGAGCGGGCGCAGTCGGTGCTGGACCAGTTGCGCGCCAAGCTGCCCCGCGTGCGGCGGTTCCTGGTGACCACGGTCAGCTCCGCGATCGGCGCGCACGTCGGTCCGGGCGCGGTGGGCGTGACCGTTTCGCCGGTTTAGGAACTATCGGCGGGGTTTGCCCGTTGACCTCGCAGGGAACCTAGACCGGGAGAGGAGACGCCATGCCTTCGCTGTTCAGCAAGCTTTCCGCGCTGGCCCGCAGTCCCCAGGGGCGACGGGTCACCGAGCAGCTCAAGCACGCCGCCCGGGACCCGCGCAACAAGACCAGGCTCCAAGGGGTTCTGCGCAAGCTGCGCAAGCGCTAGTCCACCGGGAACCAGCTCACCGGGTCCGCCGCCGCGCCGCCTCGAACGTACGCAGGTAGCGGCGGCGGAACTCGTCCGGATCACCCGGGTACCCCGCCTGGGTCGGCAGGGTGCCGGACACCGAGTGCAGGCCGAACCAGTCGTCCATCGGGACGGACTGCTCCGGCAGCACCGGTTGCTCGCCGGCGGTCCGCACGGGCCACTCCACCGGGTGCCCGTGGCCCGACCAGGGCCCGGCACCAGGTACTCCCGCATTCGTTTCTGCGGTATTCGATTCTGCGGCATTCGGATCTGCCGGGTCCGTGGTGGTGCTCTCGACGGCGGCCACCGGCTCCGGCAGCACGCGCCTCACAGCGTCGGAATCCTCCCGCACGGGCTCGTCCATCACCGGAACCAGCGCCGGTACCAGGGTGAGCGCCGGCCGGGCCGGCTCGTCGGGCGGCGCGGAGATCGGCAGGCCCATCACCGGGTTGCGGTGGATCGGCCTGGCCGCGTAGTCGTCCGGCGGCGGGCGCAGGTCGAGCTTCGGCTGTTCCCGGACCGGCACCGGTGCGGGGACCGGTGCCGGTTCGGCATCCCGTCTCAGCACGTAGGCCGTGAGCACGCACCCGGCCGCGAACGACAGTGCGCACAACCCGAAGACGAACGCGACCGCGCCTGACATAGCACTCCTACCCGACGAGTACGTCCACCTGCGGTCCGCCATCCGGCGGCGGACCGGGAACCGGGCCGACCCCGACCCGCGTGCTGATTGCCCCTCCCGGCACCACCGGACGGCTCAAGCGCCCACCCGCTGCCCGTCGGCGTTCTGCTCCGGGACCGGACCGGGCCGCCCGGTCGTCTGCTCCGCCGTCTGCCCGGTCGTCTGCCCGGTCGTCTGCTCGGGGATCAGGCCGGGCAGCCGGTCCGCCGCAGCGGCCAGCACGGCCCGCGCCTCGGCGAGCTGGGTGGCCACGATCCGGCGCAGCTCGGTCAGCTCGTCGACGTGCTCGTGGATCTCGGCGATCCTCCGCTCGGCTTCCCGGCACGCCATCTTCACCACGAACGAAGCGCGCGCCGAGGCGAGCTCCTCCTGTTCGGCGAACTGCTGGGCGGCCTCGTCGCGCCGGTGGGTCATGGTGAGCTCGAAGTAGTTCTGCACCTTGGTGCGTCGGTCCTCGGACTCGGTTTCGAGGCGGTTGCACTGCTCGGCGGTCTCGCGCAGCAGGCGGTCCGCGTCTTCCTGCGCGCGTGCCAGGGCGTCCGCGCACTCGGCGTCGACCTGGGCGGCGCGCTCGGCCAGGTAGGTCTCGGTGTCCGCGCGGCGGCGCTCCAGCTCGACCTCGCGCTCGTCGAGGTCGGCGGCCCGGCGGGCGGCGGCCTCGCGCAGGTCGCGCGCGTGCTCCTGCGCGGCGGCGCGCAGCTCCGCGATCTCGGCCTCCGCCTCCCGGCGCAGCTCGGCCACCTCGACCTCGGTGCGCTGACGCAGCGAGTCGGCCTCGCGCTCGGCGCGCAGGCGAAGCTCGGCGGACTCGTCCTCGGCCAGCAACAACATCCGGTGCAGGCGCTCGGTCGCACCGGCGGTGGTGTTCGGCGACATCTCCAGCCGCTCGATCCGGGCCCGCGACTCCTCCAGGTCGCCGCGGGTCATCTCCAGCAGCTTGCGCAGGTCGGCCGCCTGGGCCAGCGCCTCGGCGCGATCCACGCTGGTGTACCGGAGCTGTTCCTCCAGGTTGTCGATGTGCTCGATCACCTGTCGGCGGTGGAATCCTCGGTAGACGACGTCGAAACCCGCGTGCAGCGGAACAATCTCCGGCTCTTTCGCACCCATGGCCGCCCCACTCGTTTGAAGATTGACCGAGGATACCGACCGGATGAGTGGCCAACCAGCGTGAGACGAACCTCGGCGACGCCGCCGCGAAGCCCGGCCACAAGCCCTCGAACAGCGGAAACAGCGGAGGAGGAGATCAACACTACTCTGCCTCAGGTCACCCGATGGTGTCATTTTCCGGTAATGGACGAACTCCCCGGGAAACGCCCGACCGGGGACGTCGGGTAATCGCCATCTCCAGGTTCACGCGAAACAGTGACACCCGATGGGCCGGGGCCTGGCTACCGACGAGTAACGAACGACTGGGCTGGACGCCGTGACCGTCGAGCCGCTGCCCCTCACCGGCGAGCGCACCGTGCCCGGTATCCCCGCCGAGAACTACTGGTTCTTCACCAGGTAGGCGCTGTGAGGCGGTCCGTTCGCGCGAGTCACTGCCGAACGTTGTGCCCCTGGTTCTCGTAGCAGACGAAGTCGGCCCCATCCACGGTGCTCCCGTGAGCATCGAGGCGATCACCTGGGCGCTCGGTGGTCCCGACGGAGTATGGGTGGGCACGAGCGCGCACGCTCGCCAGGCTCATGGACGGCAGGAACCTCATCAAGGCGTCCCGCGCGGCCGGCGCACTCGGCATGGACGAGGTCCGCCTGATCCTGGAGCGCGTGCGCGGCGGCAGGGGCCACGCTGATTTTAGCGTCGGAGACGATCCTGGGCGTGGACCACGCCCGGCGTCACCTGTCCTACTGCTTTCCTCGGCCCGCCCCGGCGCAACGTGGGGGCGGGCCATGCGCGTGCTCTGGTCGTGCCTTCTTCTTCGAAAAGAATTACGTCTGCTTGAAGACGGCTCCACACGAGGTGTGCTAACACCCGACGAGTGGTGTCAGCACTTCCCCCGAGCCACACAACCGTCCTTGAAGCGGTAGCCAAACCGCCACCTTCCGGTCGGCTTCAAGCTTTACAACACCTGAAAACCGACCCCGCCGAATATTCCGATAAGCAGTACCGCCACCTTCAAGGTCTTCTTGGCAAGATCGGGACCATTCTCCACTCCGAACCAGCGGAGGATAGCGGTGACACCGTCGAACGTTTCGACGGTACTACCGAAGTTGTGGAAGATGGCGTCACTTGCCACGCCGCCCGCGACCACCGCGATGGTGCGCGCTTGCCCCAGCCTCAGCGCGAGGGTGTCCAGGGTGACATCGAGAACTCGCTTGAGTCGAGACAGGTTGACGCGGAACGTCTGCATCGCCTTTGCCAGGAACCGCACGATTATGCTGCCCTCATGCAGGCTCAAGAACCCCTCGACCGCACTGGACAGGAACTTCCGCAGCACCGACCGGACTTCGTTTTCGATCCGATCGGGGTAGGCACGCAGGAAAGCTCCGACATCGAACTTCTCACTCGTGATCCGGATGCTGAGCGCGTAGGTCTCGCCGACGCCGACACTCTCCCAGTCGTCGGACCGCAGGTCGCGATCCGCATTCCGCAGTGCGGACTTCTCGTATCGATCCGCAGCACGCAGTTCGGCCGGAGTCGCCACCCGCTGGTAGCCCTCGGGACTGCCGAAGTCGGCTGACGAACGAGTATGCGGGTGGTCGAGCACCTGTCCTTCGCCGCTTTCGCGTTCGCGGCGGTTCTCGTCAAAAGGGGTGGACAAACTCGACTCCCTACGTGCGGCGGCACATGCTTACTTTCACGCTACACGCGCACCTGCGGATCGGTCGGCCGTTCATACAAACGGCCTATCGGGACGTCGAAAATCCACTCCCGATCACCCGCTGCAATATAGCTCACGCACAACAAGCTATTCCTTACTTCCTGGAATAAAGATGCCGGTAACGATCAACCGCGCCGGTCGCATTCGGTTCGCCGCCGCGAGGTGTCGCCGAACCGGTGCCGCGCCCACAGCAGTGTCACCGCCGGCCGACGTGCGGCCCGTGACCGCGCGCCAGGCGGGGGCGAGCCGGTGACCGGGCGCGGGCAACAGCAGCAGCCCGCCCGCGATTTCGCCGAACGGGCCCGTCTCCTCCCACACGATGCGCTGGTCGGGGTCGGTGCGGATGCCCAACGCCTCGCCCGCGTGCCTGACCCGGATTCCGTCCGCCCAGCCGCCCGGCCACTGCCGGAAGCCGTCGAGCTGCGCGGCCACGATCGGCAGGAACTTCCAGCCGCCGGCGCACAGGTCGAGCAGGTGCCTCAGCGGCGGGTAGGCGGCGACCGCCGCCGCCTCGGCTTCAGTCGGCCACGTGGACCGGGGTCACGGTGTTGTCCGGCTCGCCCAGCCACACCTGCTGGTCGTCCGGCGTGACGGTCAGGCCGAACTCGAACCGCGACGGTCGACCTTGCCCGACCCACCAGCCGTGGGCAGTCTCCACCTCGTCCCACAACCGGCGCGGCCCGTGCCGGCGCACCTCGAACCGGCCGGCGGTGGTGGCATCGGGCGTGGTCCGCACCGTCGCCCAGCTCCCACTGTCCACATGGAACAGAAGCAGCTCCCACACGTCCGCGTCGGAGTCGTCGTGCGCGACGGAGTGCTGCACATCGGGCACCTGCACGCCCACCGCGAACATGCCGTCACGGTCGTAGGCCACCTGGTGCGGCGGCAACGTGGTCACCGTGGCGGGCAGGTCGGAGTCCTCGGCGAGACCGCCGAACCGGGCCGCGTGGCCCCACGGGGCCCGGTGATCTCGCAAGGCCATGAAGTAGGCGTCGCCTGCTACTGACCCGATCACCGTGCCGCCGTCGTGCACGATCAACTTCATCAGCACCGCCGCGCCCCACGTGGTCCGCCACGGGATGAGGAGCTGTCCGCCGGGACGGGCCGTCTGCTCGACCCACGGCAGCGGGATGCGCCCAGCCGCGACGGCGGCCGTGGAGATCACCCGGTCGAACGGGGCACGGGCCGGATACCCGGCCGTGCCGTCCCCGGTGACCACGGTCGGGTCTACGCCCGCGTCCTTCAACGCTCTACGTGCCCGGTCCGCCAGCTCCGCATCCAGCTCAACCGTGGTCACGTGGTCGTCGCCGAGACGGGTCGCCAAGAGCGCGGCGTTCCAGCCGGTCCCGGTGCCGATCTCCAGCACGCGCCGGCCGGGCTCGACGTCCAACGCGTCCAGCATCGCCAGGACCAGCGACGGCTGGGAGGCGCTGGAGGTGGGGTTGCGGCTGGTGTCCGGCCACACCGTCGCGCCGTCGTCGAGCTGCGTGACGATCGGCCGGTCGCTGTAGACCGCCGCCGCCCAGCCGTCCGGGTCCGTGACGCGGTCGAACGGGGCCGGGCGGCCGGTGCGGTCGTCCACCCAGCAGCGGGCCGGGATGAACGCGCCCCGATCCACGGCGGCGAACACGTCCACCCATGCGGGAGGCACGGCGTCGTCGGCCCGCAGGTCGGCGACGAGATCCGCATGGGTCCTGGTCACTGGCCGCCGCCCGGCTTACCGCCGCCGTGGTTACCGCCATCGGGACCGTCCGGGTTCGACCCCCCGCCTCCCTGCGGCTTGTGGGGCTGGGTCGAGGTGTCCTCGTCGCTGCGGTCGTCGTGCTTGCCCACGTGGCGCTCCCGTCGGGTCGTCGGTGTCGGTCAGGCCGTTGTCGTGTCCGTGGTCCCCGGCCGGGGCGCGGTGCCGCAGCTCGCGGTGCACGTGGAACGCCACCCAGCCGACGACGAGCAGCGCCACGGCGAGCACCAGGAGGAGGACGACAACAGCCATGCACAGGACGCTAGGGCGCTCTCGGTGTCCGTAGTTTCACAGAGTGTTAACGAACGCCCAGCCGGTTCTTCAGCGAGCGGAGTTCCCACGCCCGGACCTTGGCACGGTGGTCGAGCTGGACCAGCAGCTCCCGCGCGACGGGGTCGTGCCGGATGCGCTGGGGCGCGATGCGGTCGGCGGTGTCCAGGTGCCGCACGGCCTCCGCGTCCCGCGCCCCGCCCGCCTGCGCGAACGCCCGCCCCAGGTCGAAGTGCAGGGCCGCGCGCCGGTCGGCGGCGGTCAGGGCGGCGTCGTAGCCGGGTGCGGCGGTGATCCGTTCCGCCGCCGCCGGTCCCCCGCCGGACTCCACCGCGATCGACAGCGCCCACGCACTGACGTTGGCCGGCCCGAAGCTGAACCACAGCGTGTTCTGCTCGCCGATGCGCCGCGCCAGGTCGGCGGCCTCCGACAGGTGGGCTGTCGAATCCTGCGCCTGTCCGGCCTTGGCCGCCATCTGCGCGGAGGTCAGGTGCAGCATCCCCAGGGCTTCCGCCGACGCGGTGTCCGGTGCGGACGGATCGGAGACGTCCGCCAGGCGCTCAAGTTCGGTCGCGGCGATGCTCCGCGCCCGATGCCGCGCGCCCATGCGGCTCAACGCGGTGGAGCTGGTCATGGCGGCGAACGCGGACAGGGCCGGGTCGTCCAGGCGGGCGGCGGCCTCCCGGCCACGCGCGGCGGCGGCCACCGCCAAGTCCGCGTTGCCCAGCGACCGGGCGACGCCGGCAGCGACCATGCACGCTTCAAGCAGGGCGCGCAGTGCGACGCGGCTGTCGTCGCCGCTTCCAGCCACGGCGTGCACGTGAAGGTCGGTGAGCAGCGTTCCGAGATCCCGGCCGGCCGCGCCGTAGCGGGAATGGGCGGAGTGCTCGTTGGCGGTGCGCGCCCACTCCACCAACTCGTGAAGCGGGCGGGCCGGCACGTCGGGTACGTCGTCCAAGGTGGCGTCGTGCAGGCCCACGCTGATGCCGGGCAGGGTGGCCAGGGCGTTGGCGCTGACCCGGTCACCGGGCAGGTACGGGGTGCCGGTGAGGTCCGCGACGGAGCAACTAAGCGCGTGGGCGATGTCCTCCAGCAGGCCGCGCCGCTCGAACCGGCGTAGGCCCCGTTCGAGCATGGAGAGGTACGGCGCGCTGATGCCGGCCAGTCCGGCGGCGGTGTCCAGGGACAGGCCGCGACGCGTGCGGATCGTGCGGACGCGCTGGCCGATCTCCAGTGGTGTCGTGCCCGTGGCGTCCATACCCGCACCTCCCAACCACTTCCGAGGGTAGCCGGGTTGAGTAGGCGCATCATTCGGGTGACGCGATGCGCAGCTCCTCCAGGTCGAGCCTGGCGCGCCGGCCGTTCGGGTCGTCATCCGGGCGCGCTCACCTGCACCGCCACACGTTCGGGTGGAGGACGCCGTGAACTGTTTTCACGATCAACCGAGCGCACAACCTCAACGCCATGAGTGAGACGACGAGCAAGCCGCTGTTCTACACGGTGCGCGAGGCGGCGAAGGTCTTACGCGTGGACGCCGCCACGCTCTACCGCGCGATCCGGGAGGACGCCTTCCCCGCAGTGAAGATCCACACCCGCTACATCGTCCCGACCAAGGCGATCGAGGCGATGGCCTCCGGCGCGACGGAGACCGGCGCGGTGCTCAACGTGGCCGCGATGGTCCAGCAGCGCCGTATCGAGCAGGAGCTGGCGCAGCGCTGGCGGTGAGCGTCCTGACCGCATGCGCAGTAAGGGCACAGCTCCGACTTCACTCGCCTCTACGACACTCGCAGCTAGTGCAGTACCCCGAATGCCGTATAGCCCAAGACAGGATCTTCTGATCTTGACATGAGCGACACGGCAAGTCCTGACCTGCACAGAAGGATCTATCAACGTCAACATACGCAGGCGACAGCACTCGTTCGAATGTGACTCACATCACATGTTACGCGCTAGTCGTCACCCCAAAGGGAGTAACCCCCAGCGTGTACACGCGCTAGGCTCATGGAGCGCGACCCCGTCCGACGAAAGAGCCCCTGGGCTCGGCTTTCGCCTAGTTGGCCGGGGGTTCGTGCTTTTTTGGATCAGTAGTAGGTCTGCGTGCCGGCCTTGAAGATGTCGTACTCGCTGCACACCTTGTCCCTGATCAACTTGAGGCTCCGGTCGTCGCCGCGTTCCCATGCGCGCATGACCGCCCACGTACAGTAGTCAACCGCTTGCAGGCCGAAGTCGGACTCGTCTCGCCAAAAGGCCAGGGTGCGCTTCACGCGGAACGGCACGCACTGAGTCATCACGTCCTCGATGGCTCCACGGAACGCGGCACGCCCCTTCTTGGTCCCGATGGACGCCGCGACGACCAGTAGTTCGTCGTTGACGTGCAGGGTCCGAGGCGCGAGGTACTTAAGGTGGTAGTACCAGGCGTAGCGGAAGAACGTGGGGTCGTCCGGCCTGATCTTCGGCTGGGCCTTCGGTTTGTCGACCAACGTGACGTCCACCCGGAAGTCGATCGGCTTCAACGCCTCGAAAACCGTGTCCCTGACGTGCTGACTGTCGGTGGTCGCGTGGAAGGTCGAGTCGAGGCCGTGCCGCGCCCAGGCCAGTTCGTCCCTCGCGGTGGCGAGAGCTTGGCGCAGCTTGCCCAGCTCCGGCTCCTCGATCAGCAGGGTGCCCACAGCGAAGTACCGGCTGACTTGCGGGGCAGCTCGGAACTGGAGGTCTCCGCTCTCATCCGAGAACAGGTACCGACGAGCCATCCGGCCCCCTTGCTGATCACTCTGGGTGGTGATCCAGCAGACTACTCCGAGAGTCCGGCACCACCTGGACACCCAGAGGGGCACGACACCGCCCTACATCCCGAGTCGCCTCCCTCGCCCCGGCTCGCATACGTAACCGCACGTCAACAAGGTGTGGCGCAACCAGCCTTCCCCGTCTTCTCCGCACGCTCCTCGTCCGACGCGTAGAACTGGCGCGTAGAACTACAACCCGACGCCGCGCATTGCGTTGTCGCGCCACTTGTCCACCGCGCGCACGTAGCCGAGATGACTCAGCGTCAGGCAGCCCGGCCCGGACGACGACGGCCTTGACGATCGTCGCCACCCGGTGCAGCGACTCGATGGTGACCGGCGGGCATCAAACACGGTCACCGCGCGCCAGACGCCGGGCGGCATCCCGTGCACGTTCGTTCGCCGCCGAGTTGCCGTACCGCCGGACCATGAGCGGCGACGACCAGCCGGCCAGGCGCTCGACGTCGCTCTCGCCAGCGCCGTTCGAGAGCAGGTCGTGTGCCCAGGTGTGCCGAAGTTGGTGCGGGTGGAGATGCCCGAGGCCCGCCTGCACGCACCGCCGCGTGAGCATTTCGCCGACAGCGCCGCCCGTTAGCCGCCACGAACCGCCGTCGCGGGGACGGATGGACAGGAACAGGGGGGACGCGTCGGCCGCCGGACGCGTCGCACGGACACGGAGATATTTCCGCAACGCGAGCGCGGTCTTGTTCCCGAAAGGCACGATGCGCTGCTTCCGGCCTTTTCCGAGGACGTGGACCTCCTGGCGGCGGAGATCCACGTCCGCCAGGTCGATTCCGACGACTTCCGCACGCCGGCATCCGGTGTCGAGCAGGACCCGGATCAGCGCGCTGTCCCGCCGGTCGGTGTACGAGCTGCCCCCCATGCTGCGGAGCAGCGCCGACAGCTCCTCGTCGGAGATCACCGGGACCGGCAGCGCTTCGGGCATCGGCAGATCGAGGCCGGCGGCAGGGTTGGAGGTCAATCCGGAGTCCGGCTCGCCCGCCACGTACGACAAGAACAACCTGACGGCGATGCCGTCCCGCCGACGCGTGGCGTCCGCCCGGCCGCCGTCGCGGAGGTGTCGCACCCACCCCCCGACCACCTCCGGCGTGATGTGGGCCGGGCCGGTGATCTCGGGATGGGTTTCCCCGAGCCAGCGGACGAACGCGCGCGCAACACGCGCATACACCGTCACCGTGTGATCCGACACTGTCCCGGCTCGCAAATGCAGGGACCATTCATCCGCCCAGTCGGCCAGCTCATTCACCCCTGTAGGCTACGTCGTAGTTCTCGTGGCAGACAACGGTATGCGGAACGCACGATGGCAGGGAGCCGATCGAGATGTCCGACGTAAGTGCAGTTCCAGCGCCGAGCTTGCCACTGACCGGTGAGCGTACGATCCCCGGTATCAGCCACGAGAACTATTGGTTCCGCCGCCACGAAGCCGCGTACCTCGACCTCGTCCACCACTGCGCCGGCGCGGTGGTGCTGGAGGCCGGGTGCGGTGAGGGCTACGGGGCCGCCCTGATCGCCCGGCACGCCGCCCGCGTAATCGCGCTGGACTACGACCCCGCGACCGCCGCGCACGCCGCCCGCGCCTACCCCGGACTCGCCGTGGTGCGCGGGAACTTGGCGGCCCTGCCGCTGGCCGCCGCGAGCGTGGACGTGGTCGCCAACTTCCAGGTGATCGAGCACCTGTGGGACCAGGAGGGCTTCCTGGCCGAGTGCGCGCGGGTGCTGCGCCCCGGCGGGCGGCTGCTCGTGACCACGCCCAACCGGATCACCTTCTCCCCCGGCCGCGACACGCCCCTGAACCCCTTCCACACCAGGGAACTCGCCGCCGGTGAACTGGCCGACCTGCTGGTCGGCGCGGGGCTGGAGGTGGAGCTCCTGGCCGGGCTGCGGCACGGGCCGGCGCTGCGCGCGCTCGACGCCCGGTTCGGCGGGTCCGTCATCGACGCCCAGGTCGCCGTGGTCGTGGACGACAACCCGTGGCCGGAGGACCTGCTGGCCGCCGTGGCGGGTGTGCGCGGCGAGGACTTCGAGATCACCACCGACGACCTGGCCGCGAGCCTGGACCTGGTCGCGGTGGCGGTCCGGCGATGACCGAGGGGACCTTCTGCCTGGTGCTGCACAGCCACCTGCCGTGGCTGGCGCACCACGGGGCCTGGCCGGTCGGCGAGGAGTGGCTCTACCAGGCGTGGGCGCACTCGTACCTGCCCGTGGTGGACCTGCTGGAGCGGTTCGCCGCCGAGGGCCGCGAGAACGTGCTGACCCTGGGCGTCACCCCCGTGCTGGCCGCCCAGCTCGACGACCCGTACTGCCTGCGCGGCGTGCACGACTGGCTGGGCGACTGGCAGTTGCGCGCGCACGGCGCGGCGGCCCGGCTGCCCGACCTGTCCGCCCGCGAGCACCGGGCGTCGCAGTGGGCGCTGGACAGGTTCGAGACCCGGTGGCGGCACGGCTTCTCGCCGGTGCTCAGGTCCCTGGTGGACAGCGGCGTGGTCGAGCTGCTCGGCGGTCCGGCGGCGCACCCGTTCCAGCCGCTGCTCGACCCGGGGCTGCGGGCGTTCTCGCTGCGCACCGGGCTGGCCGACGCGCGGCTGCGGCTCGGGGCCGCGCCGGCGGGCATCTGGGCCCCCGAGTGCGCCTACGCGCCCGGGATGGAGACCGGCTACGCGGCGGCGGGGGTGCGGCGGTTCCTGGTCGACGGGCCGTCCCTGCACGGCGACACGGCCGCCGCCCGCCCGGTGGGGTCCTCGGACGTGCTGTGCTTCGGGCGTGACCTGGAGGTGTCGTACCGGGTGTGGTCGCCGAAGGTCGGCTACCCCGGCGACCCGGCGTACCGGGACTTCCACACCTACGACCACCCCAGCGGGCTCAAGCCGTCCCGGGTGACCGGGGTGGGGGTCGCGCCGCAGGACAAGGAGCCGTACTCGCCGGAGGCCGCCGCCGAGGTGGTGCGGCGGGACGCGGCGGACTTCGTGGACGTCGTGGTGCGGCGGCTGCGGGAGCTGCGGGAGCGGCACGGCAAGCCGTCGCTGGTGGTCGCCGCGTACGACACCGAGCTGTACGGGCACTGGTGGCACGAGGGCCCGGCGTGGCTGGAAGCCGTGCTGCGCGCGCTGCCCGAGGCCGGCGTGCACGTGACGACGCTGCGCGGCGCGGTGGAGGCCGGGCACGTCGGGACGCCCGTGGAGATCCCGCCGTCGTCGTGGGGCGCGGGCAAGGACTGGCACGTGTGGAACGGGCCGCAGGTCGCCGACGTGGTGGACCTCAACGCGGGCGTGCAGCGCGAACTGCTCGCGCTCGACCTGGCCGGGCCGACCCGCGACCCGGTCGCCGACCAGGCCGTGCGGGAGGCGCTGCTGGCGCTGTCCAGCGACTGGGCGTTCATGGTCACCAAGGACTCGGCCGCCGACTACGCCCGCTACCGGGCGAAGGTGCACGCCGACCGGTTCGCCGAGCTCGCCGCCCTGCTCCGACGCCGACGCGAGTACGGGCACGGACAGGCGCACGGGCGCGCGCGGGCGGGCGAACTCCGGGCCGTGGATGGACCCTTCGGCCACCTCGACGCGCGCGGGCTGGGCTGATGCGCCCGGTCCGGGGGTCGTCGGCGCGGCCCGGGACCCCGGGACGCCCGGCAGCTCCCCCCTGGGTCCACCCGGGGGCACCGAGGAAGTGCGAGGATGCGCCATGCGCGTGCTGATGCTGTCGTGGGAGTACCCGCCGGTCGTGGTGGGCGGACTGGGCCGGCACGTACACGCCCTGGCGACGGAGCTGGCCGGGCAGGGGCACGACGTCGTCGTGCTGTGCCGCCAGCCCACCGGCTCGGACGCCGTCACCCACCCCACCTCGGACGCGGTGGTGGAGGGCGTGCGGCTGATCCGGGTCGCCGAGGACCCCGCGCACCTGGTGTTCGAGCGCGACCTGGTGGCGTGGACGCTGGCCATGGGGCACGCGATGACCCGGGCCGGGCTGGCGCTGCTGCGCGGGTGGCGACCCGACGTGGTGCACGCGCACGACTGGCTGGTCACGCACCCCGCGATCGCCCTCGCCGAGGCCGCCGGCGCGCCGCTGGTGGCCACCGTGCACGCCACCGAGGCCGGTCGGCACAGCGGCTGGCTGTCGCGGACGCTCAACCAGCAGGTGCACTCGGTGGAGTGGTGGCTGGCGAACCGGGCGGACGCGCTGATCACCTGCTCGGCGGCGATGCGGACCGAGGTGGCGCACCTGTTCGAGGTCGACGCCGGCGGCATCACCGTGCTGCACAACGGGATCGAGCCCCGGCGGTGGCGGGTGCGGTCGGCCGACGTGGCCGCCGCGCGCGCGGAGTTCGCCGCCGACGGCCCGCTGCTGCTGTTCTTCGGGCGGCTGGAGTGGGAGAAGGGCGTGCAGGACCTGATCGCCGCGCTGCCCCGGATCCGCCGGGCGCACCGCGGCACGCGGGTGCTGGTGGCCGGCGGGGGAACGCACCGGGACTGGCTGGTGGAGCAGGCACGCGAGCACCGGGTGCTGCGGGCGGTCGAGTTCGTCGGGCACCTGCCGGACCGGACGCTGGCCGCCGTGCTGTCGGCGGCCGACGCCGTGGTGCTGCCCAGCCGGTACGAACCGTTCGGGATCGTGGCGCTGGAGGCGGCGGCGGCCGGGACCCCGCTGGTCGCGTCCACCGCCGGCGGGCTGGGCGAGGTCGTGCTGGACGGCGTGACGGGGCTGTCGTTCGCGCCCGGTGACGTGGCCGGGCTGGCGCGGGCCGTGCGGTCGGTGCTGGACGACCGGCCCGCCGCGCTGCGCCGGGCGAAGGCCGCGAAAGCCAGGCTGGGCACCGATTTCGACTGGGCGCGGATCGCCGAGGGCACCGTGGGGGTGTACCGGGGGGCGGCGGCCTGCGAGCACGGGCCGCTGGGCCGCCCCAAGATCGCCACCGGCAACGCGTTCCTGTAACCGGGCGGGAGCCCGGTGGTCGCGGAGCCCGGTGGTCGCCGCATCGACGTCGGGAGGGGGCGACGCACCCGCCGGCCGGACGGCTCACGGGCCGGGGTCGGTCAGTCCGGCCGCTTCGACTTCTCCAGCGCCTCACGGGCCTTGCGCGCCATGTCGGCCACGGCCGCGCGGCGCACGGCGTCCGCCTCGTAGTCCTCGCGCCGGTCCTTCACGACGCGCGCCGGAATCCCCACCGCGATCTTGAAGTCCGGCACGTCGCCGCGCACCACGGCGTGCGCGCCCAGCACGCACCCGCGTCCGACGCGCGTGCCGCGCGTGACGGTGACCTTCGTGCCCAGCCAGCAGTCCGGCCCGATCCGCACCGGCGACTTCACGATGCCCTGGTCCTTGATGGGCAGCGCGATGTCCGCCGTCACGTGGTCGAAGTCGCAGATGTACACCCAGTCCGCGACGAGCGTCGCCGCGCCGATCTCGACGTCCAGGTAGCAGTTGACCGTGTTGTCCTTGCCGAACACCGCCTTGTCGCCGATCCTCAGCGAACCCTCGTGGCAGCGGATGGCGTTGCCGTCGCCGATGTGCACCCAGCGGCCGATCTCCAGCCGGCCGTAACCGGGGCGGCAGTGCAGGTCCACGTTCTTGCCGAGGAACACCATGCCGCGCAGGACGACGTGCGGGTTCGCCAGCCGGAACCGCAGCAGCCGCCAGTACCGGACCAGGTACCAGGGGGTGTACGCGCGGTGGCGCAGGACCCACTTCAGCGAGGCCAGGGTGAGGAACCTGGCCTGCGCCGGATCGCGCCGCGCACTGCCCCACCTGGTCCACACGGGCGCACCCCACATGCTCGTCACGCGGGCACTCTAGCCGGCGGCCGGCGACCCCGGCGCGGGCCCGGGAGGGCGGCCGGGGGGAGGAGGCGGGGCCGGCGGCCGGTCGTGATCGGCCTCGCCGCCCCCGCCCCCGCCGCCCTGGGGCAGGATGGGAGCACGTGACGACCCCTCTCATCATCGACACCGACCCCGGCGTCGACGACGCCTTCGCCCTCGCGCTCGCGGCGGCCAGTCCCGAGGTGGACCTGATCGGCGTGACCACCGTGTTCGGCAACGTCTCGCCGGAGCTCACCACCCGCAACGCGCTGCGCGTGCTGGCGCTGCTGGGCCGCGAGGACGTGCCGGTCGCGGCGGGTGCGGCCCGGCCGCTGGTGCACCTCCAGCCGCACGTCTCGAAGGCGCACGGCGCGGACGGCCTCTCCGGTTACGCGGACACGCTGCCCGAACCCACCCGGGGACCCGACCGGCGCGACGCGGTGACCCTGCTCAAGGACCTCCTCGTCGCCGCCGACGAGCCGGTGACGATCGTGCCGATCGGGCCGCTGACCAACATCGCGCTGCTGCTGGCCGCGCACCCCGGCCTGCGGGACCGGATCGCGCGCCTGGTCGTGATGGGCGGCGGGGTCCGGGGCGGGAACGTCACGGCCGCCGCCGAGTTCAACCTGTGGTGCGACCCGGAGGCGGCCCGCCGGGTGCTGGTGGACGGGGAGGTGCCGGTCACGCTGGTGCCGATGGACCTCACCCGGCGGTGCGCGGTGGACTCGGCGTGGCTGGCCGAGCTCGCCGCGTCCTCGCCGACCGGCGCGACGCTGGTCGGCCTGACGCCGGACTACCTGGCCACCTACCGCAAGTTCCTCGGCTGGGACGGGATGGCGCTGCACGACGCGGTCGCGGTCGCCGAGGCGGTCCGGCCGGGCATCCTGGAGACCCGGCGGTTCCCGGTCGACGTCGAGTGCGCGTTCGGTCCCGGCCGGGGCGGGCTGCTGGTGGACGAACGGCTGGAGCACGCCGACCGCGCCGGGATCGACGTCGCCGTCGACGCGGACCTGGCCGGCCTGCGCGGGTTCATCCTGGACCGGCTACGTGCGCTCGGCGCGCGCCAGTAGGTAGGTCGGGGTCCGGCCGATCCGGGTCAGCACGACCGTCGCCTCCGCCGAACCGGCGGGCTTGAGCCTGCGGCGCAACGAGTCCGGGTCCACGTCGAGGCCGCGCACCAGGATCTCCAACCGGCCGACGTCGTGCGCGCGCAGCACGGCGCGCAACGACTTCTCGCCGTAGTGGCCGTGCTCCACGACCCGGAACGCGCGCACGCCCGGCGGCGGGATGGGCCCGGTGAGGTAGGCGATGCGCTCGTCGAGCTGCGCCAGGCCGTGCCGGGCGGCGTAGTGCCGCACCAGGCCCGCCCGCACCACCGCGCCGTCCGGGTCGACCAGCCACTCCCCCGGCGGGGTGACCGGGCAGTCGTCGGGTTCCGCGTCCGTGATCGTCCACCCCGGGCCGCCCGAGGTCAGGACGCTGGCCCGGCGGGACACCCCGGGGGTGGCCAGTCCTCGCGTCCACAGGCACGCCTCGCGGACCTGCCCGTCCAGCGAGACCAGCTCGACCTCGTCCGCCCACGGCGCGACCGCGAAGTCCGCGCCGGGTGCGCACTTCACGGCCAGGTCCCGCCCGGCGTAGGCCAGGGCCAGCTCGTCCAGCGGGGGTGCGAAGTCGGCGGGTCGCCAGGTGCGCCGGCCGGTCGCGTCGCGGCGGGCCGGGTCGGCGACCACCGGGACGTCGCGGGAGACCGGCCGCAGCGCGTCCGCGCGCAGCAGGGGCACGGCGTCGCCGAGGTTGTGCCGGGCCATGGCCAGCCGCACCGGGTCCAGGTCCGAACCGATCGAGCCCGGCGGCAGCGCCGCCAGGTCCGCGCCGACCGAGCACGTCACGTCGTGCGCGACCCGGCCGGCGAAGCGCCGCGCCCGGTGCTCGGCGACCGCGCGCGGGGTGGCCTGCTGGAGCGCGTCACCGGTGTAGAGGCCGTCCGCGAAGTCCACTTTGGACGGTGCTTTCCGGCGCAGCAGCAGGGTTTCCAGCACCGCCGCGAAGTGGTCCGGCGCGACCCGGCGGGCCCGCTGCACGTCGGTCAGCCGCGACGCCGGGGTGAGCGGGAGGTCGGCCAGCGCCGACAACGCGGCGCACCCCGCGTCGGCACGCAGGTACGCCACGTCGTCGAGGCTGAACGAGTACCCCACCTAGGCGACCGGCTTGCGGCCCGTCACGGAGACGTTGTAGAACACCTCGCGCGGCAGCACCTTCGCGAGCACGTTCTCGTCCACCCAGGAGAGCCGCTGCCAGGCCCGGTAGGCGAACATCGCCCAGCCGAAGCCCAGCTTCTCGCGCGGCACAGCCGCCTCGAAGGTGCGCACCGGCCACCCGAACAGGG
The DNA here is from genome assembly GCF_040640215.1 of Actinosynnema sp. NPDC023587. NCBI lineage: Bacteria > Bacillati > Actinomycetota > Actinomycetes > Pseudonocardiales > Pseudonocardiaceae > Actinosynnema > Actinosynnema sp. NPDC023587. The sequence continues at coordinate 600,675 of NZ_JBFABG010000004.1, forward strand.
CCGCCGACAGCTCCTCGGTCACCGCCCGCACCTCGGTCGCGCCCGCGCCGCGCGCGGTGCGCTCCAGGTCCCCCGGGTCGAAGGTGTGCAGGTCCACCACGGCCTCCAGCGCGGCGGCGCGGGACGACTCGGCCAGCTCCTCCTGCGGACGCCGCCAGTCGGTCAGCGGCGACAGCCGGGTGACGTTGGTGGTCAGCCACCAGGTCAACTGGCCGAGCTTGCGGGCGTAGAAGTTGCCGATGTCGGTCGGGTCGCCCGCGAACACGAACCGCCCGCCGGGCTTGAGCACCCGTTGCACCTCGCGCATCGCCGCCGCCACGTCCGGGATGTGGTGCAGCACGGCGTGCCCGATGACCAGGTCGAACGTGTTGTCGTCGTACGGTATCCGCTCCGCGTCGGCGACCCGGCCGTCCACCGGCAGACCGAGGTTCTCCGCGTTGCGCAACGCGACCTCGACCATGCCGGGCGACAGGTCGGTGACCGACCCCCGCTCGATCACGCCGCCCTGCATCAGGTTCAGCAGGAAGAAGCCCGTGCCGCAGCCCAGTTCCAGGGCGTGGCCGTACGGGCCGACGCCGCCGGACACCGCGCGGAACCGGTCCGTGGCGTAGGTGATGCAGCGCTCGTCGTAGGAGATCGACCACTTCTCGTCGTAGGTGCCGGCTTCCCAGTCGTGGTACAGCACGTTCGCGAGCTTCGGGTCGTCGTACGCCGCCCGCACCTCTTCGGCCGTCGCGTGCGGGTTGGGCTTGGGGTCCCCGGCCGGCGCGGTGCCCGCCGGGGAGGCGCTGCCCGCCGGGGGGTTGGGGTCAACGACCACTGAACTTCGCCTTCCCGGGACCGCTCTCGATGAACGAGGCCATGCCCGTCTTCTGGTCCTCGGTGGCGAACATGGCCGCGAACAACTGGCTCTCCAGCTTCAGGCCGTTGCCCAGGTCGGTGTCCAGGCCGCCGTCGATCGCGGCCTTGGCCGCCGCGTACGCGCGCACCGGGCCGTCGACGAACTGCCCGGCCCACCGCTTGGCGGCGGCGAAGACGTCGTCCGGCGCGACGACCTCGTCCACCATGCCGATCCGGAGCGCCTCCTCCGCGCCGACGAACCGGCCGGTGTAGATGAGGTCCTTCGCGCGGGACGGCCCGATCAGCCGGGGCAGCCGCTGCGTGCCGCCCATGCCGGGGATGACGCCGAGCAGGATCTCCGGCTGGCCGACCTTGGCGTTGTCGCCCGCGATCCGCCGGTCCGCGCACAGCGCCAGCTCGAACCCGCCGCCCAGCGCGTACCCGGTGATCGCGGCGACGGTCGGCTTCGGGATCTCCTCGACCGAGCGCAGCGCGGACTGGAACGACCCGGCGCGCGCCGCCATCTCGGCGTAGGACAGCTCGGCCATCTCCTTGATGTCCGCGCCGGCCGCGAACACCTTCGGACCTCCGTACACGATCGCGGAGTAGACGTCCGCGCGCTGCGCGGCCTCCTGCGCCGCCGCCCGGATCTCCTCCTGGAGCTGCCGGTTCAACGCGTTCATCGGCGGGCGGTCCAGCCGGATGACGCCGATGCCGTCCTCGACTTCGAGCTTCACGAACTCACCCACAGGTCCTCCTCGACCTCCGTCGGTAGCGCCCCGCAGGTTACCCCTGGGTAGCTTTGCGGCGCGCGAAGTACCGGTCGCCCGACCGGTGCAGCTCCAGCGGCTGGTCGAACGTCTTGGCGAGGTTCTCCTCGGTGAGCACGTCGTCCAGCAGGCCCTGCGCCACGATCGCGCCGTCGCGCAGCAGCAGCACGTGGGTGAAGCCCGGCGGGATCTCCTCCACGTGGTGGGTGACCAGCACGCTCGCCGGCGCGTCCGGGTCCAGCGCCAGTTCCGACAGCCGGGCCACCAGGTCCTCGCGCCCGCCCAGATCCAGACCCGCCGCCGGCTCGTCGAGCAGCAGCAGTTCCGGGTCGGTCATCAGCGCGCGGGCGATGAGCGTGCGCTTGCGCTCGCCCTCCGACAGCGTGCCGTACGCGCGGTCGGCCAGGTGCTCGATGCCGAGCTGCCCGAGCAGCTCCGCCGCCCGGCCGGTGTCGAGCCGGTCGTACTCCTCGCGCCACCGGCCCAGCACCGCGTACCCGGCGCTGACCACCAGGTCGAGCACCTTCTCCTCGGCCGGGATGCGCACCCCGACGGCCGCCGAGCACAGCCCGATCCGGGGGCGCAGCTCGAACACGTCGGTCTTGCCGATGCGCTCGCCGAGCACGTGCAGCCCGCCCTTGGTCGGGTGCAGTTCGGCGGCGGCCAGCCGGAGCAACGTCGTCTTGCCCGCGCCGTTGGGACCGAGCACCACCCAGCGCTCGTCCAGCTCCACGCTCCAGTCGACGTCCCCGACCAGCGTGGTCTTGCCCCGTCGAACCGAAACACCCTGCATGTGGATGACCAGATCTTCGTTTTCCACGCCTGCCCTCGCCCCGTCGATGCCTCGCCGCGCCCATTCTCGTGCAACGCCCGACGCGCGGGGGCGGCAGGGCCGTCGTCCCCACCTCGGGGCCGGATGCTGGGAAGATCGGGGGCATGGCCCTCGACTCGTCCCCGCTCGCAGGTCGGCCGTTCCCACTGGGTGCCCACCCCGAGGCCGGCGGTGTGCGCTTCGCCGTGTCCGTACCACCCGCCACCGCGGTCGAGGTGTGCCTGATCAGCGACGACGGCGCGGAGCGGCGGGTGGAGCTGACCGAGCGCACGTTCGGCGTCTGGCACGGCACCGTGGCCGGCATCACGCCCGGCCAGCGCTACGGGTACCGGGTGCACGGACCGTACGACCCGTCGCGCGGGTTGCGCTGCAACCCGGCCAAGCTCCTGGTCGACCCGTACGCGAGGCAGATCACCGGCGCGGTCACGTCGCTGGACGCGGCCCTCGGGTACGTCGGCGACCCGATGCTCGGGTCGCCGTCGCCGGTCGACTCGCTGGGCGCGGTGCCGCTGTCCGTGGTGTCCTCGCCCGGCGGGTCGGACACCGGCGTGAAGCCGGAGGTGCCCTTCGAGGAAGCGGTGATCTACGAGCTGCACGTGCGCGGGTTCACCCGGCGGCACCCGGACGTGCCCCCGCACCTGCGCGGCACGTACCTGGGCCTGGCCCACCCGGCGGTGGTCGAGCACCTGGCCCGGCTGGGCGTCACCACCGTCGAACTGCTGCCGGTGCAGGCGTTCCTGGACGAGCCGGCGCTGGTCCGCGAAGGCCGGCGCAACTACTGGGGCTACTCGCCGCTGAGCTACTTCGCGCCGCACCCCGGCTACGCCAGCGAACCCGGCCGGGAGGTCGAGGAGTTCCGGACCATGGTGGCCGCGCTGCACGCGGCCGGCATCGAGGTCCTGCTCGACGTGGTCTACAACCACACCTGCGAGGGCGGGCCGGACGGTCCGACGCTGTCCTACCGGGGTTTCGACGCGCCCGGCTACTACCTGCACATCGAGGGCGGCGGCACGCTCGACATCACCGGCTGCGGCAACACCCTGGAGGCCGGGTCGCCGCAGGTCGTGCGGCTGGTCACGGACTCGCTGCGGTACTGGACGACCGAACTGGGCGTGGACGGGTTCCGGTTCGACCTGGCCTCCACCCTGGGCCGGCCCGGCGGCGGCCGGTTCGACCGGGCCTCGGCGCTGCTCACCGCGATCACCTCGGACCCGGTGCTGTCCCGGTGCAAGCTGATCGCCGAGCCGTGGGACGCCACCGGCGACGGCTACCGGGTGGGCGACTTCGGCGTGCAGTGGGCCGAGTGGAACGGGCGCTACCGGGACACCGTGCGGGACTTCTGGCGCGGGCACACCGGCGTGCGGGACCTCGCCTACCGGCTGTCCGGCTCGTCCGACCTGTACGCCGACGACCTGCGCCGGCCGTGGCAGTCGATCAACTTCGTCACCGCGCACGACGGGTTCACGCTGCGGGACCTGGTGTCCTACAACGACAAGCACAACGAGGCCAACGGCGAGGACAACCGGGACGGCACCAACGACAACCGGTCCTGGAACTGCGGCGTGGAGGGCCCGACGGACGAGCCGGAGGTGCTCGCGCTGCGCGCCCGCCAGGCCCGCAACCTGCTGGCCACGCTGCTGCTGTCCACCGGCACGCCGATGATGACCGCCGGCGACGAGCTGTGGCGCACCCAGGGCGGCAACAACAACGCCTACTGCCTGGACGACGACACCTCGTGGGTCGACTGGGGCACCTCGGAGGAGGGCGAGTCGATGCTCGCCTTCACCCGGCGGGTGATCGGGCTGCGGGCGACGAGCCCGGCGCTGCGGCAGCCGGAGTTCTTCGACGGGCGCACCACGCCCTCCGGCGCGCCGGACCTCGTGTGGTTCCGCGTCGACGGCGAGGAGATGGCCGAAACCGACTGGTTCGACGAGGGCCGCCGGTTCCTCGGGATGTGGATCGACGGCTCCACCTCGTTGTCCCGCACCCGCGAGGGCGAACTCGTGTCGGACGACTCGTGGCTGTTGCTGCTGCACGCCGGCGCGGAGGCGGTGTCCGTCACGCTGCCGGGCGTGGAGTACGGCGAGCGGTTCGAGCCGGTGATCGACTCGACCACCGGGGACGGGTCGCCGGCCAGGCCGGGGAGGCTGGAGCCGGGTGCCGAGGTGGAGCTGGCCGCCCGGTCGCTGTTGTTGCTGCGCGTGCCCGAGGCGGGTCGCGGTACCGGCTGACCTACCTCGGGCACCGAGGCAATCCTGGCTGGTGAGAGCCCCTGCGCGGAGTCGGGTCGGCATGGCACCATGCGGGGGTGGCCAGTCAGTTGCTCACGTGGTGTGACCGCACGATCGACCTCCTCCTGGTGGCGTCGTGCGGGTGTAGCCGGACGCGACGAGGCGGCTCGGTGTGACCGTGGTGGGCCTTCCACCACGCTGAACCGGCCGAGGCTTCGTCGCGTCTTGATCGCTACCCCGTACGTTCTGTAGCCATCAGGAGCGATTTTGACTTCCGCAACCGCACGTGCCGATGTGCATTCCGCGCTCGACGTCCGCCTGTTCCGGGATCTGCTGCACCCCTCGCGGGAGTTGTGGACGCCCCGGGAACTCCGTGAACTGACCTCCTACGTGGCCGGTGAGCTGACCACGCCGTTGTTGTCCATCCTCTCGTTCGACGCCGAGCAGCGGTGGTGGGCCCGGCTCGCGCTCACCGAGGGCGTCGAGCTGTGGTTGCTGTCCTGGCTGCCCGGCCAGGGCACCGAACCGCACGACCACGGCGGCGCGGCCGGCTCGTTCACCGTGCTCACCGGGGAGCTGTCCGAGGACTACCGCTACCCGGGCGGGCCGGTCCGCTCGACCGTGCGCGGCGTCGGGTCGTCGATCGGGTTCGGTGCCGGCCGGGCGCACCAGGTGACCAACCGGGGTACGCGGGGCGCGTCCAGCGTGCACGCCTACTCGCCGCCGCTGGTGCCGACCCGGGAGTACCCGAGCCTCGCCGACATCCCCGGCGACATCCCGCCGCTGCCCGCCCAGCGGTTGCCGCTGGACCGGTTGCGGGTGCTCGCCGACCAGGAGGGGCCGTGAGCGCGGAGACCGTGCTGGCCGAGGCGCGGGCCGGATTGCGCCGGGTCGCGCCGGAAGACCTCGCCGGGCTGACCGACGTGCTGCTGGTGGACATCCGCCCGCACCACAACCGGCTGGCCGAGGGCGAGATCCCCGGTTCGGTGCCGGTGGAGCGGATCGTGCTGGAGTGGCGGCTCGACCCCACCGGGGAGCACCGCATCCCGGGGTTCGGCGCGGAGACGACCGTGGTCGTGCTCTGCAACGAGGGGTACGCGTCCAGCCTCGCCGCACGCGACCTGCAACGGGTCGGGCTGCCCAACGCGACGGACCTGGTGGGCGGGTTCCGGGCGTACGCCGAAGCGGGGCTGCCGATCCGCGCGGGCGCGACACCGCCGGTCGTCTGACCGCGCGGGCGTCACGCCGGCAGGTTTCCCGGCCCGGGAGCAGGGCCCGGTCCGGGAAACCTGCCGGCGTGACGCCCGTCCGACCGCACCGCTCGGCCGCACCACACCGCTCACACCGCACTGGTCGGCGGTGCCGGGGAACCGTCCGCCGGCCGGTAGCGTCTTGGGGTTTGTGTGGATGGTGCTGACGGCGCTGGTCGTCATCGGATTGGTCCTGTGGGAACCGGGGGCCTGGGCGGCGAGCCTGGCCGGTGCGGCCTGCGGGCTGCTCGCGACCATGGCCCTGCTCCAGCTCGGGTTGCTGCTCGGCGCGCTGCTGTGGCGGGTGCGGGTGTCGCTGGTGGTCATCGGTGTCGGCGGTGAGGTGCGCACCTGGAACGCGCCGCACCGGCGCGTGGTGCTGCGCACCGTCCCGGTGGTCATGTCCGTCGGGCTCACGTCCGTGCGCGCGCCGGTCCGCCGGCGGCTGTGGCTGACGTCCCTGGTGGCCGTGCTGCTGACCGGGCTCGCGGTGGCCGCCTGCTGGGTGTTCCCGCCCGCCGGGGCGTTCGGCCGGGGCTTCGCGGTGGCGGCGTCCGCCGTCCTGCTGCACGGGCTGGTGCCCAGGCGCGGGGCCGGCATGACGTCGCCGGGGTGGTTCCTGTTCCGGCTGCCGTTCCTGACCGGCCGGGTGGTCGCCGAGATGGAGGCGACGCCGATGGTGAACGAGGTGTCGGACGCGCTGTCCGCCGGTGACCTGGACCGGGCCGAGACCATTGCCGGACGGCTGCTCGACGCGCACCCGACCCTGCTGGTCGCGATCGGGTCGCAGGTGGCGGTGCTGACCATGCGGACCCGCTACGCCGAGGCCCTGCACCTGGTCAGCAAGCTGGTCGGGCGGACCGACCTGGAGCAGCGGGACATGGCCTTCGTGATGGCCGAGATGGCCAGCTCCACGGCCAACGCGATGGAGGCGGGCCAGCTTCCGGTCGAGGTCGGCATGGGCGCGGCGCGGCGGGCGTCCGGCGGTGCCGTGCAGCTCGGCTACCCCCGGTACCGGTGCACCGCGACGCTGGCTCAGCTCGCGCTGCTGGACCAGGACACCGACCTGGCCATCGAACTCGCCGGCCAGGCGAAGCGGACCAGCGAGAGCGCGCTGGGCCGGGCGGACGCGCTGGCGACCATCGCGCGCGCGCAGATGGCGGCCGGTGACAACGCGGCGGCCAGGCAGACCTTGACCGAGGCGAACGAGCTCGCGGGCTGGATGCCGCGCGTGGCGGAGACCAGCGCCCGGCTCGACATCCACTGACCGGGTGCGGGCCGGCCCGCCGGGTGGTCGTCGGCGTTGCCGTGGAGTGCGGGAGAAGGGTGTTCAGACCGGTCGTCGCCAACCGGTCCCGAACACCCCTCGTCCGGCTCCGGGCCTCACCCCGTCTCGCGCACCACCCGGCTAGCCCGCCAGGACCACCCGGCCGAGTTCGGCCGGTGACGCGAGCAGGTCGTGCCGGGGCAGCACGCGGACCGTGTAGCCGACCGCGCCGGCGTGCGGCAGGGGCACCTCGACGTCGTAGTTGCCGTTGCCCGAGTACCCCATGACGTGCGTGACCACGTCGTACAGCTCGTCCGAGTCGCCCACCTTGCCGAGCACCACCTGTACGTCCACCTCGGACGGCTCCAAGCCGGCCAGCTCGATCCGGGCCCGCACCCCGACCGGCGTGCCGAGCAGCGGCACGGTCGAGCCGCTGAGCGTCATCTCCGACTCCAGCACGCGCACCCGCGTCCACGACGCGCGCAGCCGCTGCCGGTACGCGGCGAGCTCCTTCGCTCCCCGGAAGCCGTCGCCGACGACGGAACCGGCCGAGGACGCGGCGGGCGCGTACAGGTTCTCCACGTACTCGCGCACCATCCGCGACGCCTGCACGGCCGGGCCCAGCGAGGCCAGCGTGTGTCGCACCATCGCCAGCCAGCGGGTCGGCACGCCGGTGTCGGCGCGGTCGTAGAACAGCGGCGCGACCTGGCTGCCCAGCAGGTCGTACAGCGCGGCGGCCTCCAGGTCGTCCCGGCGGGTCGGGTCGGAGACGCCGTCGGCGGTCGGGATCGCCCAGCCGTTGCTGCCGTCGTAGAACTCGTCCCACCACCCGTCCCGGATGGACAGGTTCAGGCCGCCGTTGAGGGCGGACTTCATGCCGGACGTGCCGCACGCCTCCAGCGGGCGCATCGGGTTGTTCAACCACACGTCGCAGCCCCAGTACAGGTAGCGGGCCATCGACATGTCGTAGTCCGGCAGGAACACGATCCGGTGCCGCACGCCCGCGTCGTCCGCGAACCGCACGATCTGCTGGATCAGCGCCTTGCCGCCGTCGTCCGCCGGGTGCGACTTGCCCGCCACCACGAGCTGCACCGGGCGCTCCGGGTGCAGCAGGAGGGCGCGCAGCCGCTCGGGGTCGCGCAGCATCAGGGTGAGCCGCTTGTAGGTGGGCACCCGGCGGGCGAAGCCGACGGTGAGGACGTCCGGGTCGAACACCGAGTCGGTCCAGCCCAGCTCCAGGGCGGACGCGCCGCGCTGGAGCCAGGACAGCCGGGTGCGCCGGCGGACCTCGTGCACCAGCTTGCCGCGCAGGTCGTTGCGCAGCTCCCAGAGCCGCTGGTCGGTGACCGGCTCGAAGCCGCGCAGGCCGACGCCGACGTCGTCGGACTCGCCCAGCAGCCGGCTCATCTCGGTGGCCGCCCAGGTCGGGCCGTGCACGCCGTTGGTGACCGAGCCGATCGGCACCTCGGTGACGTCGAAACCGGGCCACATGCCGCGGAACATGTCGCGGCTGACCTTGCCGTGCAGCTTGGACACGCCGTTGGCGCGCTGGGCGAGCCGCAGGCCCATGTGGGCCATGTTGAACAGGCCGGGGTTCTCCTCCGCGCCGAGCGCCAGCACGCGCTGCGTGCTCACGCCGGGCAGCAGCGCTTCGGAGCCGAAGTAGTGCTGCACGAGGTCCACCGGGAACCGGTCGATGCCGGCCGGGACGGGCGTGTGCGTGGTGAACACGGTGCCCGCGCGCACGGCGGCGAGCGCCTGGTCGAAGTCCAGGCCCGTGCCGGTCACCAGCTCGCGGATGCGCTCCAGGCCGAGGAAGCCCGCGTGGCCCTCGTTGGTGTGGAACACCTCGGGCGGGGGGTGGCCGGTGAGCTCGCAGAACGTGCGCACCGCGCGCACGCCGCCGACGCCCGCCAGGATCTCCTGCCGGATGCGGTGGTCCTGGTCGCCGCCGTAGAGCCGGTCGGTGACGCCGCGCAGGTCCTCGTCGTTCTCCTCGACGTCGGAGTCGAGCAGCAGCAGCGGGATGCGGCCCACCTGGGCCTTCCAGATCTTGGCGCGCAGCACCCGGTCGCCGGGCATGGCCACGTGCACCAGGATCGGCGCGCCGGACGGCTCGGTGAGCAGCTCCAGCGGCAGGCCGCGCGGGTCCAGCACGGGGTAGTGCTCGACCTGCCATCCGTCGAGGGACAGCGCCTGCCGGAAGTAGCCGGACCGGTAGAGCAGACCCACCGCGATCAGCGGCACGCCCAGGTCCGAGGCCGCCTTCAGGTGGTCGCCCGCGAGCACGCCGAGGCCGCCGGAGTAGTTGGGCAGCGCCTCGGTGACGCCGAACTCCATGGAGAAGTAGGCGATGCCCGAGGGCAGCGGGCCGAGGTCGAAGTCGCCGTGCTCACGCCGCTGCCGCACCTCGTCCCGACGGCGCTGGAACCAGCGCGGACCGGTGGTGTAGCGGGTCAGGTCGTCCGCGAGCGCCCGCGTGTGGGCGAGGAACTGCTCGTCGCGGGCCAGCGCCTCCAGCCGCTCGGGCTCGACCGTGGACAGCAGGCGCAGCGGGTCGCCGTTGGTCGACCAGCTCGCGGGGTCGATCGAGGCGAACAGGTCCTGGGTCGGCTGGTGCCACGTCCAGCGGAGGTTCGTGGCGAGCGTGCCCAGTGCGGACAGCGGCTCGGGCAGGCTGGCTCGGACGGTGAACCGGCGAATCGCACGCATGGCGTCGGACCCTATCCCCCATCCAGCGGTGCCGAGCAACGGTCACCGAACCGATGCAGGGACCGATCCAGCCCTACCAGCGCGGATGGCCCCCGCGTGTTCTTTCGTACACAGCCCGTCGCCGTCACCGCAACGCACGGGCGCGGTCTCGTCCGTTCCGCCGATCGGTGGCGGGCCGGTTGGCCCGGTCGGGGGCCGCCGGCATTCCGCGCGGGCGCTCCCGGAGGGGAGGGCCGCGCGGCTCGACCGACCCGGCGCGCGCTGTCCACAATGGACGCGAACGGGGTGCGAACGCGCCCTGCCGCCCACCGCCCGGTCCGGGCGACACGCCGACGGCACCGGGCGAGACCCGATCGAGCGATCTCCGTGCCCGGGTCCCCGGCCCTCCCCCCGCACGGCACGCCGCACCACGCCGGCTACCAACAATTGCCTCGCAGTTTTCTTGAGTGACACTCAACCGGGTGACCGGTCGTTCAAGATCGCCTCGTCGGTAGACTGCTGGTCACAAAGCCGCGTGAAGAGCGACTGATCAGGTGACACCCGCTCCGGGGATTGGGACGGGCGTCCCCCGTGACGAGATCGACACCACCGCCAAGTGTGCGATTCGCGCTTACGGGGTAGGAACACAAAGTACGTAGTCCCCGGTGACGCTCCGCGCGATCGCTGCGGGCAAACTTGACCGCGCAAGCGTCACACCAGGTGAGAGGGGCGCTGCCGATGAGCGGACGACTCGGTATCGACGACGTCTCCCCGACCGTGGGCTGTGGCCGGTACCCGGCCAAGGCCGTGGTCGGCGAGCACGTCCCGGTGGAGGCGACGGTGTGGCGCGAAGGCCACGACGCCGTCGCGGCCACCGTGACGTGGCGGGGACCGGGCGACCGGGTCGCGAGACAGACGCGCATGGTCCCGCACGGGATCGGGCTGGACCGCTGGGCCGCCACGATCGTCCCCGACGCCGAGGGCGCGTGGACGTTCCGGGTGGACGCCTGGTCGGACCCGTGGGCCACGTGGCTGCACGCCGTCGAGGTGAAGATCGCCGCCGGCCAGGGTGCCGACGAGCTGCACAACGACCTGGAGTCCGGCGCGCGCCTGATCGACCGCGTGTCCCGCCGGCCCGACCGACGCCGCGACAAGCCGCTGCTGGCCAACGCCGCCGCCGCGCTGCGCGACGAGGACCGGCCGCTCGCCGAGCGGGTCGCGCCCGCGCTCGCCCAGGACGTGCGGCGGGTCATGCACGACCACCCGGTCCGCGAGCTGATCACCAAGGGCAAGCCGCAGAAGGTCTGGGTGGACCGCACGCGCGCCGCGTTCGGCTCCTGGTACGAGTTCTTCCCGCGCTCCACGGGCGGGCTCGACGAAGCCGGCGTCCCGGTGCACGGCACGTTCACCACCGCCGCCCGGGAGCTGGAGCGGATCGCGGCGATGGGCTTCGACGTCGCCTACCTGCCGCCGATCCACCCCATCGGCCGGGTGAACCGCAAGGGACCCAACAACACCCTGGTGGCGTCCGAGGACGACCCGGGCTCGACCTGGGCGATCGGCGCGGACGAGGGCGGGCACGACGCGATCCACCCCGAATTGGGCACGATCGACGACTTCGACGCGTTCGTCGCGAAGGCCACCGAACTGGGCCTGGAGGTCGCGCTCGACCTGGCCCTCCAGTGCGCGCCGGACCACCCGTGGGTGCTCAAGCACCCGGAGTGGTTCACCACCCGGCCGGACGGCTCGATCGCCTACGCCGAGAACCCGCCGAAGAAGTACCAGGACATCTACCCGGTCAACTTCGACAACGACCCGCAGGGCATCTACAACGAGGTGCTGCGGGTCGTGCGGCACTGGGTCGACCACGGGGTGCGCATCTTCCGGGTGGACAACCCGCACACCAAGCCGCCGGACTTCTGGGCCTGGCTGATCTGGGCGGTCAAGGACGAGCACCCCGACGTGCTGTTCCTGTCCGAGGCGTTCACCCGCCCGGCCCGGCTCTACGGGCTGGCGAAGCTCGGCTTCACCCAGAGCTACACCTACTTCACCTGGCGCACGACCAAGGAAGAGCTGACCGACTTCGGCAACGAGCTGGTCGCGCACTGGGACGAGGCCCGGCCCAACCTCTTCGTCAACACGCCGGACATCCTGCACGAGTCGTTGCAGCACGGCGGGCCGGGCGTGTTCGCGCTGCGCGCCGCGCTCGCCGCGACGCTGAGCCCGAGCTGGGGCGTGTACGCCGGCTACGAGCTCTTCGAGCACCAGGCGGTGCGGGAGGGCAGCGAGGAGTACCTGGACTCGGAGAAGTACCAGTTGCGCCCGCGCGACTTCGGGCAGGCGGTGGCCGAGGGCCGGTCGCTGGAACCGTGGCTGCGCAAGCTGAACACGATCCGCCGCGCGCACCCCGCGTTGCGGCAGATGCGCACCCTCCGCTTCCACGAGGTCGAGAACCCCGCGCTGATCGCCTACTCCAAACAGGACCCGGGCACCGGCGACACGGTGATCGTGGTGGTGAACCTGGACCCGCACGACGCCCAGGACGGCACGATCTGGCTCGACCTGCCCTCGCTCGGGTTCGACTGGCACGAACGCCTGATCGCGCACGACGAGGTGACCGGGGAGACCTGGGACTGGGGCCAGGCCAACTACGTCCGCCTGGAACCGTGGCGCGCGTCGGCCCACGTCGTCGGCGTGCAGCGCAGGTTCAGCAGCTAACAAGCGGACAACCCCCGCACGAGTCCCCGCGCCCCGCAGCGCGAGGGACCGTCGAACGTACCCCCGACGAGGTGGGACGAGGTGGAGCACATGGCAGAAAACGCCCGACCCGACGCCGCGCTGACCGGACTGGACGGCGTGCCGCACACCGGTGAGGCCATCGGCGCGGACGGCATGCTGGTCGAACCCCAGGCCGAGGACTTCCGGTCGGCGAAACTCGCGCCGCGCGAACCGGACTGGTTCAAGGGCGCGGTGTTCTACGAGGTGCTGGTGCGCGCCTTCACCGACTCCAACGGGGACGGCACCGGGGACCTGCGCGGCCTGGCGTCGCGGCTGGACTACCTGGAGTGGCTCGGCGTCGACTGCCTGTGGCTGCCGCCCTTCTACGCCTCCCCGCTGCGCGACGGCGGGTACGACATCTCGGACTTCCGCGCCGTGCTGCCCGAGTTCGGGTCGGTCGAGGACTTCGTCTACCTGCTGGACGAGGCCCACCGGCGGGGCATCCGGGTGATCACCGACCTGGTGCTCAACCACACCAGCGACGCCCACCCGTGGTTCCAGCAGTCGCGGGCCGAGCCGGACGGGCCCTACGGCGACTACTACGTGTGGGGCGACGACGACCAGCGCTACCCGGACGCCCGGATCATCTTCGTCGACACCGAGTCCTCGAACTGGACCTACGACCCGGTGCGCGGCCAGTTCTACTGGCACCGGTTCTTCTCCCACCAGCCGGACCTCAACTTCGAGAACCCGGACGTCCAGGAAGCCATGCTGGACACCCTGCGGTTCTGGCTGGACCTGGGCATCGACGGGTTCCGGCTGGACGCCGTGCCCTACCTGTTCGAGCAGGAGGGCACGAACTGCGAGAACCTGCCGCGCACCCACGACTTCCTCAAGCGCTGCCGCAAGGTGGTGGACGACGAGTACCCCGGTCGGGTGCTGCTGGCCGAGGCCAACCAGTGGCCGTCGGACGTCGTGGAGTACTTCGGCGACCCCGAGGTGGGCGGCGACGAGTGCCACATGGCGTTCCACTTCCCGCTGATGCCGCGCATCTTCATGGCGGTCCGGCGCGAGTCGCGGTTCCCGATCTCGGAGATCCTGGCGCAGACGCCGCAGATCCCGGACGGCTGCCAGTGGGGCATCTTCCTGCGCAACCACGACGAGCTCACGCTCGAAATGGTCTCCGACGAAGAGCGCGACTACATGTACGCCGAGTACGCCAAAGATCCCCGGATGAAGGCGAACATCGGGATCAGACGCAGGCTCGCGCCGCTGCTGGAGAACGACCGCAACCAGCAGGAGTTGTTCACGGCCATGCTCCTGTCACTGCCGGGCTCGCCCGTCCTCTACTACGGTGACGAGATCGGCATGGGCGACAACATCTGGCTCGGAGACCGGGACGCCGTCCGCACGCCGATGCAGTGGACCCCGGACCGCAACGCCGGGTTCTCCTCCTGCGACCCGGGGCGCATCTACCTGCCCGTGATCATGGACCCGGTCTACGGCTACCAGGCCCTGAACGTGGAGGCCCAACTGAACAACCAGTCATCGCTGCTGAACTGGACCCGCCGGATGATCGAGGTGCGCAAGCAGCACCACGCGTTCGCGGAGGGCGACTTCACCGACCTGGGCGGCTCGAACCCGAGCGTGCTGGCCTACCGGCGGCGGTGGCGGCGTCCGGACGGGCACGAGGACATCGTGCTGTGCGTGAACAACCTGTCGCGGTTCCCGCAGCCGGTGGAGCTGGACCTGTCCGAACACCGCGGCGCGCGCCCGGTGGAGCTGACCGGCGGGGTGCGCTTCCCTACCGTGGGCGACCTGTCGTACCTGTTGACGCTGCCCGGACACGGCTTCTACTGGTTCCAGCTGGTCGAAGCGGGCGACGAGGGCGAGACGAGGTGAACCCGGTGACCGAACAGCACGACCTGGTCGACAAGGTGATGGCGGAACTGCCCGCGTGGCTGCCCGCGCAGCGGTGGTTCGGCGGCAAGGACCGGCCGGTGACCGCCGTGCGTCCACTGCGGACGTCCGTGCTCAGCGCGGCCGACCCGGTGCTGCTGCACCTGGTGGTCGAGGTGGAGCAGCCGGACCGGCGCGAGCCGTACCAACTGCTGGTCACCGACGTGGTGGAGAACTACGACGCGACCACCGAGCCGGAGCTGACCGGCCGGCTGCTCGACCTGATCGCGGGCAACGCGTCGGTCGACGGCCTGGCCTTCGCGCACGAACCGGGGGTGGAGCTCCAGTCCGGTCTGCGTGGCCGGACGATCACCTCCGAGCAGAGCAACACGTCGCTCGTGTTCGGCAGCCAGTACATCCTGAAGCTGTTCCGCAAGCTCACCCACGGCGAGAACCCGGACCTGGTGCTGCAACGCGCCCTGCACGAGGTGGGCTGCGAGCACATCGCGCAGCCGCTGGGCTCGATCACCGGCTCGCTGGAGGGCCTGCCGACCACGGTCGGCATGCTCCAGCAGTTCCTGCCGGACGCGGTGGACGGCTGGGCGATGGCCACCACGAGCGTGCGCGACCTGATGGCCGAGGGCGACCTGCACGCCGACGAGGTGGGCGGCGACTTCGCGGGCGAGGCGCAGCGGCTCGGCCACGCCGTGGCCACCGTGCACGGCGACCTGGAGCGGGCGCTGGGCACCCAGCACGCGGACGCCGAGGACATCGACCGGACGATCCGCGCGATGGTGACGCGGCTGGACTCGGTGGTCGAGGCGGTGCCGGAGCTGCGGCCGTTCGTGCCGGCGCTGCGCGCGGCGTTCGAGCAGGCCCGCGACACGCCGGGCGCGATCGCCATCCAGCACATCCACGGCGACCTGCACCTGGGCCAGGTGCTGCGGACCGTGCAGGGCTGGCTGCTGATCGACTTCGAGGGCGAGCCGGGCGCGCCCATCGCGGAGCGGACCTCGCTGCGCTCGCCGCTGCGCGATGTGGCCGGGATGCTGCGATCCTTCGACTACGCGGCGCACCAGCTCCTCGTCGGCCGGCCGGAGGACCACCAGCTCACCGTGCGGGCGCTGGAGTGGTCGCGGCGCAACCGCGCGGCGTTCACCGAGGGCTACGCGGAGGCGGCGGCGTCCTCGGTGGGCGACCCGCGCGAGCGCGGGTACCTGCTGCGGGCGTTCGAGCTGGACAAGGCGGTGTACGAGGTGGCCTACGAGCACGCGAACCGGCCGGAGTGGTTGACGGTGCCGCTGTCGTCGATCGCCCGGATCACGGGAGAGGGAGCACGATGACCGAGGACGTCGACCGGTTGCTGTCCGGGTCGCACCACGACCCGCACTCGGTGCTCGGCGTGCACCACCTGCCCTCCGGCGAGGTGGTGGCGCGGGCGCTGCGGCCCGGAGCGTCCGCGGTGGCCGTGCTCGCGGGCGACAAGCGCTTCGAACTGGACCGGGTGGCGGACGGCCTCTTCGCGGGCGAGCTGCCCGAGCACCCCGGCGACTACCGGCTGGAGGTCGACTACGGCGGCGGCTCCGCGGTCGAGGTCGACGACCCGTACCGGTGGCTGCCCACGGTCGGGGAACTGGACCTGCACCTGATCGGCGAGGGCCGGCACGAGCGGCTGTGGGACGTGCTCGGCGCGCACGTCCGCTCCTACGACACGCCCGCCGGCGCGGTGACCGGCGTGTCGTTCGCGGTGTGGGCCCCGACCGCGCGCGGTGTGCGGGTGTGCGGCGACTTCGACGGTTGGGACGGCCGCGCGCACCCGCTGCGCTCGCTGGGCTCGTCGGGCGTGTGGGAGGTGTTCGTCCCGGGCGTGCCGGCGGGCAGCCGGTACAAGTTCCGCATCCTCGGCCGGGACGGCGGCTGGCACGAGAAGGCCGACCCGATGGCGTTCGCCACCGAGGTCCCGCCCGCGACCGCGTCCGTGGTCAGCGCGTCGTCCTACACCTGGGGCGACGCGGAGTGGGAGGCCCGGCGCGCGGCCACCGAGTGGATCAACGCGCCGATGAGCGCCTACGAGGTCCACCTCGGCTCCTGGCGTCCCGGGCTGGGCTACCGGGAGCTGGCCGACGAGCTGGCCGCGTACGTGGTGGAGGCGGGTTTCACGCACGTCGAGCTGATGCCGGTGGCCGAGCACCCGTTCGGCGGGTCGTGGGGCTACCAGGTCACCTCGTACTACGCGCCGACGTCCCGGTTCGGCTCGCCGGACGACTTCCGGCACTTCGTGGACGTGCTGCACGGCCACGGCATCGGCGTGATCATGGACTGGGTGCCGGCGCACTTCCCGAAGGACTCGTGGGCGCTGGCCCGGTTCGACGGCACCGCGCTGTACGAGCACGAGGACCCGCGTCGCGGCGAGCACCCGGACTGGGGCACGCTGGTGTTCGACTTCGGGCGCAACGAGGTGCGCAACTTCCTGGTCGCCAACGCGCTGTACTGGATCGAGGAGTTCCACATCGACGGCCTGCGGGTCGACGCGGTGGCCTCGATGCTGTACCTGGACTACTCGCGCGAAGAGGGCCAGTGGCTGCCCAACCAGTACGGCGGGCGGGAGAACCTGGACGCCGTGCGGTTCCTCCAGGAGCTCAACGCGACGGTCTACAAGCGCCACCCCGGCGTGGTGATGGTGGCCGAGGAGTCGACCGCGTGGCCCGGCGTGACCCGGCCGACCCACCTGGGCGGTCTCGGGTTCGGGTTCAAGTGGAACATGGGCTGGATGCACGACTCGCTGCACTACCTGTCGCGCGAGCCGGTGCACCGCTCGTTCCACCACAACGAGATCACCTTCTCGCTGGTGTACGCGTGGAGCGAGAACTTCGTGCTGCCGCTGTCGCACGACGAGGTGGTGCACGGCAAGGGCTCGCTGTGGCAGCGGATGCCCGGCGACGACTGGAACAAGGCGGCGGGCCTGCGGTCGCTGCTGGCGTTCATGTGGGCGCACCCCGGCAAGCAGCTCCTGTTCATGGGCGGCGAGTTCGGCCAGCAGGGCGAGTGGTCGGAGTCGCGGTCGCTGGACTGGCACCTGCTGGACTCGCCGCTGCACGCGGGCATCCGGTCGCTGGTGGGCGACCTGAACGGGGTGTACCGGGAGAGCCCGGCGCTCTACAGCGCGGACGCGAAGCCCGAGGGGTTCTCGTGGATCGACGCGAACGACTCGGCGGGCAACGTGCTGAGCTTCCTGCGCGTCGGCGCGGACGGCTCGGTGCTGGCGTGCGTGGCGAACTTCTCCGGTCAGCCGCACCACGACTACCGGGTGGGCCTGCCGTCGACCGGCCACTGGCGCGAGGTGGTGAACACCGACTCGGTGGGCTACGGCGGTTCCGGGGTGGGCAACCTGGGCGGCGTCGAGGCGGAGGCCGTGCCGTGGCACGGCCGCCCGGCGTCGGCGATCCTGCAACTCCCGCCGGCCGGCGTGCTCTGGCTCGTCCCGGGGTGAGCACCGGGTGCGGCGGCCGGCGGACGTGCGCCGGCCGCCGCGCCCCGGCTCAGCCCCGGGAGGGCTCCGGCGTGCCCGAGCCGTCCGCCGGCACGGTCCACGTCCCACCCGCCAGGCCGTAGCCCACGGTGCCGGCGTCCGGCCAGACGGCCTGGTCGTCGACGCTGCGGGTCTCGGCCAGCGGGGTCTCCGCCATGGTCCGCAGGTCCAGCACGTGCAACCGCCACGGACCCGGCTCGACCTTCTTCTTGAACGCCAGCCGCGTGCCGTCCGGGGACAGCGACGGGCACTCCACGTTGTCCCGCAGGGCGTCCGCCTCCCACGTCCGGTAGTCCGCGCGGATCAGGTGGGTGCGACCCCGGCTCGCCGCGGTCGCGTAGAACGTGCTGTCGTCGGCGGTGAACGTGACGCCCCAGAAGTTCAGGTCGGGCGCGGAGTACCGCTCGCCGTCGACGGTCAGCGGGATGTCCTCGACCGACTTGCGCAGCTCGTCGGTCGAGGTGTCGAGGATGCCGGTCCGGGTGGAGAACCCGGCAGTGTTGTAGGAGTCGCCGGACACGAACACCGTCCACGACACCATCCGGCCGCTCGGCGACACCTGGAGGCGGCTCGGGATGCCCGGGACCTCGTGCCGGGTCTCCCGCCCGCCGGAGGTCACCGCCAGCTCCACCACCGGCGGCAGGCCGGGCAGCGCCCGCAGGCACGCCGACGTGCCGGCGGCCGACGAGCGCCGCGCGCACCCGTCGGACGCGCCGACCGCGTGGCCCCGGGCGTGCAGCACGTAGCCCGCGGCGGCGAGGATCAGGACGGCAGTGGCCGCAACACCGCTGCGCCAACCAAGACGACGGCCAGCGCGGTCAGCGACACCACCAGCGCCGTCGACACTCCCCAGATCGTCCACATCGCTCCAAACAGGACAGAGGACACGAGTTTCGCCAGCGCCTGCCCGGTTTGCAGCACCGCCATGCCGCTGGTGCGCAGCGCGGCGGGCAGCATCGGGCCGGCGGCGGCCGGCAGCACGCCGTCCGTGGCGGCGTAGAACAGGCCGTGCAGCGCGAGCACGGCGAACACGTTGGCGTACGGCGTGAGCAGCAGCCCGAACGCGGCGGCCAGCGCCACGTGCCCGGCGAGGAACACCGGCCAGCGGCCCACCCGGTCGGCGAGCCGGCCCAGCGGCACGGCCAGCAGCAGGTAGACCGCCGCCGTGCCCAGGGCCAGCAGCGGGAAGTGCACCGCGTCCAGCCGGAGTTCCTGCTGGAGCAGCAGGTACAGGAACCCGTCGCCGACCGCGACCACGCCGAGCAGCGCGGCCCAGCCGACGACCCGGCGGAACTCCCCGGTCCACAACGACCTCAGCCGGGGCCGGGTGACCACCGGCGACTGCCGGTCGCGCACCAGCAGGGCCAGCAGCACCACGCCCAGCGCGGCGAAGCAGAAGCTGGTGACGAACACCGCGTCGTACGAGCCCAGGCTGGCCCACAGCACGAACATCGCGGCCAGCGGCCCGAGGAACGCGCCGATCGTGTCCATCGCGCGGTGCACGCCGAAGGCCCGGCCGAGCCCGTCGGGCGGGCTGCTCAGCGAGATCAGCGCGTCCCGGGGCGCGGTCCGCAGTCCCTTGCCGGTCCGGTCCACGGCGAGCACCCCGCCCAGCGCGACCGGTGACGACACCACCAGGAACCCGATCTTCGCCGCCGCCGACAGGCCGTAGCCCGCCAGCGCCACGGCCTTGCGCCGCTGCCACCGGTCGGCCACGTGCCCGCCGAGCAGCCGCACCACCGCCGTCACCCCGGAGTAGAGCCCGTCCAGCACGCCGAACAGGAGCGGGCTCAACCCGAGCGCGACCACGAAGTACAGCGGCAGCACCGCCGTGACCATCTCCGAGGAGATGTCGGTGACGAGGCTGACCAGGCCGAGGGCGAGCACGTTGCCCGCCACCCGGCCCCCGCCCCGGCCGCCCTCCGGCGTCCGACGTGCGGTCGCCAGGTACATCAGTGACAGTTGTAGGTCGGAGTGCTGTCGACCGGCTTCCCGTCCAGGCCCAGGTACTGCCAGGAGTAGGTGCTGTCGGTCAGGGTCATCTTGAGCACGCCGTGCGCGGACCTGGCGAACTCGGTGATCGCGGGGTTCGCGGACACCTTGTACAGCGACGCACCGCCACCGCCGCCGATCACCGAGCGGGTGCCGTTCGGGTCGGCTTTGCCGGCGGCGTTCAGCGGCTTGAACCGCTCGTAGTGGTGGTCGTGGCCGGACAGGACGAGGTCGGTCTTGGCGGCCACCAGGGTTTCCCACAGCGTCGCGCTGCTGGTGTTGTTGCCGTGTTCACCGGAACTCCACCGGGGGTGGTGGAAGTAGGCGGCGACGCAGCCCTTGCGGTTGTCGGCGAGGTCCTGCTTCAGCCACTCGACCTGCGCGGAACCGGGTTTGCTCGACGCGGTGGAGTCCAGCGCGACGAAGTGCCAGTTGCCCTGCTCCCACGAGTAGTGGGTCTTGCCCTGCGGGGTGGCGATCGGGCCGAAGTAGGTCTTGTACCCGGACAGCGGCGGGCTGTCGTAGGTCTCGTGGTTGCCCGGGACCGGCTTGGTCCTCGCCTTGAACCTCCCCCAGGTCTTGTCGTAGTAGTTCTGGAAGTCCGACAGGTGCGCGTCGTCGTACTGGTTGTCCCCCATGGTGATCACCGCCACGGGGTTCATCTGCTCGACCAGCTTCGCGGTTTTCGGGTGCACGCACGACGAGCTGCTCGCCGTGCACCGCTCGGCGATGTCGCCCGCCGCCGCGACCACGAACGAGCCGGAGCCCGCGCCGGTCGTGGCCCGGACCCG
Source organism: Actinosynnema sp. NPDC023587 (assembly GCF_040640215.1). NCBI lineage: Bacteria > Bacillati > Actinomycetota > Actinomycetes > Pseudonocardiales > Pseudonocardiaceae > Actinosynnema > Actinosynnema sp. NPDC023587. The sequence continues at coordinate 621,485 of NZ_JBFABG010000004.1, forward strand.
GTCGCTGGACCCGGAGGTGTTGCCGGCCGCGTCCCGGGCCCGCACCGCGTAGTCGTAGCCGGTGCTGCCGGCGAGGCCGCTGTCGGTGTAGGTCGTGCCGTTCGCGGTGCCGACGACGACGCCGTCGCGCATTACGTCGTACCCGGTCACGCCGACGTTGTCGGTGGCCGCCGTCCAGACGAGCGCGGCGCTGCTGGACGTCGTCCCGGTGACCCGGAGGCCGGCGGGCGTGCTCGGCGGCACGGTGTCACCACCGCCGCGCACGCCGTAGACCTCCAGCTCCCGGATCGAGTAGCCGTAGGCGGTGGCCCGCGCGGTACCGAGGACGCGCAGGTAGCGGCCGGTGCCCTGGAGGCCGGCGTGGGTGTCGGAGTCCCCGTCGCCGGTGGTGCGGCTGCTGAGGTCGGTCCACGTGGAGCCGTTCGCGGAGAGCTGGACCTGGTACTTGGTCGCGTAGGCGTCCTCCCAGCGCACGATCACCTGGCTCACCCGGGAGGGGCTGCCGAGGTCCACGGCGAGCCACTGGGGGTCGATGCCGGGCGCGCTGGCCCAGCGGGTGTCGGTTCGGCCGTCCACGGCGAACTGGCCGGCCAGGGTGGGGTCTTCGACCGACGAGGTGGTGATCGGTCGGTCTTGGGAGAGCAGGGCATCGGCTGGTGCGCTGGCGGCGGTCAGCGGCTGTGCGAGCAGCAAGAGCACAGCCGCCGACGCCAACGGGGCGACGCGGCGCACGGTGTTCTCCTCACGGTCCGGGGCGGCGGCTCGGGAGTCGAATAGTAAAGACTGTTTATAATTGGCAGGCTAGCGCCGCTCCGGCACCGGAGTCAACGGCCGGCGACCACTTCCGGGTAATCGGGCAGTGACACCGCGTTCGCTTCCCGCGTGGCGGGTTTCGCGAACAGCGGTGTCAACCACCGCGTGGTCAACACCCGGTAAATCGTTTCCGCTGCCGGGTCTTCGCCTCGGTCGGCGGTGCCGGACACCGCCCCGCCCGCCGACTCCTAGCACCCCTCCACGAACCGCCGTGGCGAGGACCACCGAAACGCGCCGTCCACCCCTCCGGACGCCTCCGCCAACGACGTGACCGAGTCCCCGAAGACGTACTCGGACCGGCTCCCGCCCCGACGCGTCCACCACCTGCGCGCCCCTGTGCGTGGCCTGGCGGCGCACCTCCCTCAGGATGTCCGTGCCCGCACCCTGCTCCGCAGCGCTGACGAGGCGCGCACGAAGTGCCGAGAACGTCCCCTCGGGGGTGGGGAGCCTGCACAATGGTCCGATGCGGCACGCGTCGGCTCGGCTGGTCCTGCTGGTAGCGGTGGTCTCGACGGCCCTCGTCGCGTCGGGGTGCACCCACCCGGTCACCGGCCGCCCGGTGGCCGGCAAGGTGGTCACCAAGGACGGCGTCGACCCGAGCTTCATCAAGGGCACCGACGGCGGCGACATCGACCGGCTCGGCGCGACCGCCGTCACCGACATCGACGAGTTCTGGGAGCAGGCCTACCCGGCCACGTTCGGCGAGAAGTGGCGGCCCATCGAGGGCGGCATCTACTCGGTGGACACCTCGGACCCGGCGGCCAAGCCCCCGCCGTGCACCGAGAAGGCCAGTGACGTGGAGGGCAACGCCTTCTACTGCCCCAGCGCCGACGCCATCGCGTGGGACCGCGCCGCGCTGCTGCCCGTGCTGCGGGACGGCTACGGCGACGCCGCCGTGGTCATCGTCCTGGCCCACGAGGTGGGGCACGCCGTGCAGCGCCGGATGGGCATCACGCCCGAGGTCGAGCGCAAGAACCCGGACAAGTACCCGACCATCCTCACCGAGGCGATGGCCGACTGCTTCGCGGGCAGCTTCGTCAAGTGGGTCAACGACGGCAAGTCCGAGCACCTGGACATCGGCACGGACACGCTCGACGCGGCCCTGGGCGCGCTGGTCTCGTTCCGCGACCCGGTGGGCACGTCCCCGGACGACAGGTCCGCGCACGGCAACGCGTTCGACCGCGTGTCCGCCTTCCAGGACGGGTACCAGGAGGGCACCAGGTTCTGCTCCGGGATGACCGTGCAGAGCCGGAAGTTCACCCAGCAGGCGTTCACCAACATCGACGACCGCGACCGGGGCGGCAACCTCCCGTTCGACGAGATGCTCACCGCCCTCACGCCGGACCTGGACGCCTACTTCAAGGCGCTGGTCACGGCCAAGGGCAAGACCTGGACGTCGCCCAGGTCCACGCCCACCCAGGAGGAGCCGGACTGCGCCGGCGACCAGGGCCCGGTGGCGTTCTGCCCGGAGGACAAGACGGTGGAGATCGACGTGGCCGAGGAGCTGCCGAAGCTGCACGCCAGGATCGGCGACTACGCGACCGGCATCCTCCTCGCGTCCCGCTACGGCATGGCGGCGCGCGCGGCCCTCGGCAAGGCGGTCGACGGCGACGAGGCGTCCGCCGGCGCGCTGTGCCTGGCCGGTGCCTACACCCGCGAGGTGCTGACCCGGCAGCAGGGCTTCGGCCTGTCCCCCGGCGACCTGGACGAGGCGGTGAAGGTGCTGCTGGCCTACGACTACGCGGCCCGCGACGGGTCCGGGAAGGCGTCCGTCGCGCCGGGCTTCAAGCGGGTCGACGTGTTCCGCAGCGGCGTGTTCGTCGGCGACAAGGCCTGTGGGCTCGGGTAGTTCCGGGCCCACGGCCCGCGCCGGACAAGTAGTGTGCGCACGGGACCGCACAGATCGGGATGGGGCTCGGACATGGCTCGACGGGTGTTCACGGTTGCGGCGCTGGTCGCGGTCGCAGCGTTGACCGCCGGCTGCTCGCAGAGCGTGCACGGCTCGGCACGAGCGGTGCGGCCGGACGTGTCCAAGGTGTCGGGCCTGGACATCACGAACGGTGACAGCGGTGCCAAGCCCGGCGTGCCGGACGCGGACCTGCGGGTGGAGAACGGCGACGGCGGCGAGATGGACCGCCTGGCCATCAACACCCTGGCCGACGTCGAGGAGTACTGGTCGGAGCAGCTTCCGAAGAACTTCGGCGGGACGAAGTTCGTGCCGGTCAAGCGCCTGGTCTCGTACGACTCCAACGGTCCGGGCGTCGAGATCTGCCGCACGAACACCAAGGGCGTGGCCAACGCCTTCTACTGCTCCCTGGACGACAGCATCGCCTGGGACCGGGGCGAGCTGCTCCCCATGCTGGAGGACGCCTTCGGCCCCATGGCCGTGGTCACCGTGCTGGCGCACGAGATGGGCCACGCCGTGCAGTACAAGCTGGGCCCGGAGAGCGGCGTCACCCAGGCCACCCCGTCGATCATCAAGGAGCAGCAGGCCGACTGCTACGCCGGCAACTTCTTCCGCTGGGTGGCGGAGGGGAAGTCGAAGCACTTCCGGATCTCCACCGGACCGGGCCTGAACCAGATCCTGGCCACCATGTTCTTCATCCGCGACGCGGCCGGCACCTCGGCGGAGAAGCAGGGTGCCCACGGCAGCGCGTTCGACCGCGTGGCCGCGTTCCAGTTCGGCTTCGCCGGCGACCCCAAGCGCTGCGCCGAGATCGACGACCAGGAGATCAAGACCAGGATCACCCAGGAGAAGTTCGACGCGCAGGACGTCGACACCGGCCTGGGCAAGGGCAACGTGAAGGTGGACGACCAGCGCTACCTGGACCTGCTGGAGGAGAGCCTCCGCAGCGCCTACAAGCAGAGCGGCGCGACCCCGCCGACGATCAAGACGGGCGAGGGGAACTGCGCGGACGCCCGGGAAACCAGCCCCGCCGCGTACTGCCCGTCGACGAACACGATCACGATCGACCTCCCCGACCTGGCCAAGATCGGCACCCCGCCCAAGCGGGGCCAGAAGGGCGGGATCGGCGATTTCGCCGCCTTCGCCGAGATCGCGTCCCGCTACGCCCTCTCGATCCAGAAGGCGACCGGCTACTCCCTGGAGGGCCCGGCGGCCGGCCTGCGCACCGCGTGCCTGACCGGGGCCTGGGCGGGCACCACCACCGACGCCAAGGCCAACCTCCGCCTGTCCTCGGGCGACCTGGACGAGGCCGTGGCCGAACTCCTGGCGGACAAGAGCCTCATCGCGGCAGACGTCAACGGCCAGGTGGTCCCCTCGGGCTTCGCCCGGGTGGAAGCCTTCCGAGACGGTTTCTACGACGGTTCCGGCCTCTGCACCCGCAAATACTCGGACTGACCACGCGAGCAGTCCGGATCGGGACGGGTCACGACAACCGCGTGTGGTGCAAGACCAGAAGTGCGGCCACGGTGTTCGCCGACCGGATATCGCCGTTGCGGATGAGTTCGGGCACGAGCTTCAGCGGTACCCATTCGCGCCGGTGGGACTCGAAGTCGTCCTCCGGGTGACCCACGTACTCGGCACCGTCTGCCTGGTTGTCAAGACCGGACCGAATCGCCCTGAAATTGGCGTGACGAAACAGCGGGACAGGACAGCCCCTCGTCTTCCGCTGAGGTCGAGTTCGGGAAATTGATCAATGGATTGATCGCGGACACCGCGCCCCGACTGTTCGCTGTAGTGCAGGTTTACGGCGATCGTGCGGACACTCGCGTGGGTATTGGAATTCGTGGATCACGCGGAAGTGATACCCGACGGCGGTCCCGGAGACCGTCGAGAGCGTCGCCCGCGCGCGGCGAACCGCCCTTTGCCGGGACCGCGAGCGCGCTTTCGCTCGCGGTCCTGACAAATGGGGGGTGGTCTTCGACGCCGGTCGTCCTGGGCGGGTCGCGCGTCCGGCGAGGACGCCGCACCGCCGCGCTGCTCAGAACAGCGCGCTGGCCAACCCGCGCCGAGCTCGGGCCACGCGCTCGTCATCAGCCGGGAACAGCTCGAAGAGCCCGACCAGGTGCTCCCGAACCCGGTCCCGGTCCTCCCCGTACACCCGCCGGACGGTGTCGATCAACCGCCCGAACGCGCGCTCGACGTCCTGTCCGGCCAACTCGACGTCCGCCGCGGCCAACTGCGCGTCGACGTCGTCGGGCCGGGCGTCCGCCGCCGCTACGGCTTCCGCGGAGAGCCCCTCGGCCCGCGCCGTGAACCGGACCTGCGCCAGCGCGGCCTTCGCCTCGGCGTTGGCGGGCTCGGCCGTCAGAATGGCCTCGTAGGCGGCGATGGCCGCGTCGAACTCGCCGCGCTCGAACGCCTCTTCGGCGGCCACGAACCGGGGGTCGTCGAGCTCCTCCGCCGGCTCGTCGGGACCGGCGGCCTCGGCGGCCTTGATCCCCGGCAGGCGGTCGCGCAGGGCGTCGAGCAGCCGGTCGATCCACTGCCCGAACTCGGCCTGCGGCATCGGTCCGACGAACGCGTCCACCGGCTGCCCGGCGGCCATCGCGACCACGGTGGGCACCGACTGCACGCCGAACGCCTGCCCCACCCGGGGGCTGACCTCCAGGTCGACCCGGGCGAGGAGCCACGCGCCGCCGCTCGCGCGCGCGGCCTGCTCCAGGATCGGGGAGAGCTGCTCCCCCTCGGGACTCAGGGACGCGGTCAACTCGACCACGACCAGGATGTCCAGGGAGCGTTCGACGACGGACTGGAAAGTCGCTTCCGTGACGTCGAGCACCCACGGACTGGGCCCGCCGTCGGTCGCGGCCGAGGCGGGCGGCGCGGTGGACCGCTGGCGGGCGGCGTCGGCCCGGGCCTTCAGCGCGCCGAGGTCGACAGCCCCGGACAGCGCGGCGGACAGTGCTGCGGTCTTGCGAGGGTCTGGCCTTGTCACACTGCCATCCTGGCACGAGTCCCCGGACCCACCGCGCGCGACCGGTCAGGTAGTCAGCTCGCGCACCGGATCGATGGCCATCGGGTTGGTGCGCATGGCGTCGTTCTTCTTGGCGAGCTCCAGCGCCACGGGCGTCATCAGCTCGATGAACCGACTCGTCTTCGCAGGTCCGAGCACCTTCCACGGGTTCTCGGCGGCTTGATCGGTACGCCGTTCGATCTCCTCGCGCAGGGCTCTACCCCCGGCGGTCAGGCCCCCGTCGTACAGGGATCGCGCCGACAGGGACGCTTCCGCAGCCGCCCACTCGTCCTCGCTCCACCCCCGGGCCGCCCGCAAATACGCGGCGTCCAGCCCCTTGTCGGCCCCGAACAGCACGAGGGTCTCGCAGGGCGTCAGGTCAGCCGCCACGAGCGCCGCGATGTGCCCGTCTCCGCGCAGTTCCCGCAGTGTGGTGCACGCCTGCCACAGCGCCAGGTGGGGCTCCGGCGGCACGTCCAGCGCCGCGTTGGCCGCACCCAGGACGCGTCCGGCCGAGGACGCCCCGGCGGCGACCTCGACCGCGAGCCCCGCCGCCTCGTCCACGTCCAGCGCGGGCAGCATCCGCCGCAGCGCCGCGTCCACGCCGCGCAGCCGTGCTTCCAGGAACCGCTCGGCCGGGGCCACCGCCCAGGCGTCGGGCAGCGCTCGGGCCACCACGCGCGGGTGGAAGCTGTAGAACGCCGCCGCCACGGTCTGCGGCGGCGCGGCCCCCAGGGGTGCCGCGCGCATCCCGAAGTAGCCCATCCAGCCGCCCTTGCAGCCCAGCTCGTCGGTGACCGCGCGGGACTCGGGTGTGAAGTAGGTGACGTCGTGGTAGGTCTCGAAGCGCAGCCACAGGTCTCGGGGTGCCATCCCCGAATAGTAGGACGTCCTACTATCTCGCACCGGTGGAGGTCAGTCGGCGGCGAGGTGTCGCTCGACCCGTTCCACCTTGGCCCGGAGCTGCCCCGCGTACCCGGGCCGGATGTCCGCCTTGAGGACCAGGCCCACCCGGGGCGACACCGCCCCCACCACGTCGGTCGCCCGCTTCACGACCGCCATGACCTCGTCCCACTCCCCCTCGACCAGCGTGAACATCGCGTTGGTCTCGTTGGGCAACCCGGACTCGCGGACCACCCGCACCGCCGCCGCGACGGCCTCCGCGACGCTGTCGGACTCCCCGCCGAGCGGGCTGACGCTGAACGCGACGAGCACAGTTGCCTCCTGGTATCCGGGTACCCACTGGTAGCTTCGGCCCATGACGTCCCAACCGCTGCCGTTCGACCCCATCGCGCGCGCCGCCGAGCTGTGGGAGAAGCGGATCGGGCCGTCGACGGCGATGGCGGCGGTCACGAGCGTCATGCGAGTACAGCAGATCATCCAGTCCGCCGTGGACGCCGCCCTCAAGCCGCACGGCCTCACCTTCGCCCGGTTCGAGGCGCTGGTGCTGCTGACGTTCTCGCGGACGGGCAGCCTGCCGATGCGCGTGATGGGCGAGCGGCTGCAACTGCACCCCACGAGCGTGACCAACATCGTGGACCGGCTCGAAGCCGACGGCCTGGTGCGGCGCAACCCCCACCCCACGGACCGGCGGACGACCCTGGTGGAGATCACCCCGGACGGGCACGCCCGGCGGGAGGCGGCCACCGAGGCGGTGACCTCGGTGGAGTTCGGGTTGCGCGGGCTCACCGAGCGCCAGACCGAGCAGCTCACCGACCTCCTGGCGAAGGTCCGGCGCTCGGTCGGGGACTTCTCGGACTGAGCCCGGTCGTGCGGAACGTAGTGGCCCTGGTCCTCGTCGACGGTGCGCCCGTCGGCTCCGTCGAGTTCACCGTGGACAGCCCGTGGTGGAACGACGTCGAGCCCGTGGTGACGCGGTTGGACGAGGTGCTGGGCGTCTCGACCAGCGTGCTGCGCCTGGTGTCCGCGACCGGGTCCGGGATGCGCGGGGGAACCGTCACCTACCAGGTCGAAGCCGCCGCGCGACCTCGGCTCGGACTCCGGCCCGCCCCGCACGACCCTCCTGCCGAGCCCGAGCCGCTCAGGATGCCGTGGGCACGTCCGGGCGGGCCCGCGGCGCTCGTCGCCTGGGCGGGGGAGCACGTCGACGTGCGGCGGGCCGTGCAGGTGAAGACGTGGAACCTGTCGTGCCTGTACCGCCTGGAGACCGACGACGGGACGTTCTGGGCCAAGCAGTTCCCGGAGTTCATGGCCGACGAGGCGGCGGTGATCTCGATGGTGCGGAACGTGGACCCGGCGCTCGTGCCGGACGTGGTCGCCTCCGCGCCGCAGCGTCTGTTGATGCGCGCGGCGGGCGGCATCGACTGCTGGCGGCCGTCGGCCGAGGTGATCGCGGACGTCGTGCCGCGCTGGGTGGCGGTCCAGGCCGCGCTCGCCGGTCCGGCGGCGGCTCGGGTCCGGGGCGTGCGCGTGCCGTCGTTCGGGCTGCCGGACACGTTGCTGCACGGCGACTTCCACCCGGGCAACTGGCGCTCCGGCGGAACCGTGCTGGACTGGGGTGACGCGCACTGGGGGCACCCGGCGCTGGACGCGGCCCGGCTGATCGGGTTCGTCGGGGACGACCTCGGGATCGCGCGGGTCTGGGCCGATGCCTGGTTGCGGCACCGGCCCGACAGCGACCCGTTGGCGGCACTCCGGCACGCGCGGCCGGCGTCGCACCTCGTGGGCGCGCTGGTGTACCAGGAGTTCCTGGACCACATCGAGGAGAGCGAGCGGGTCTACCACCTCGGCGACCCCGAGCGGGAGCTGGAGACGGCCCGATCGCTCGCGGTCGACCCGTGGCCGGAGACCTGAGAGCTCAGGCCCCGTCCGACGCCGTCTCCGCGAGCTTGCCGGTCTTCTGCGCCCAACGCTCGAAGAACACCGTGCCGAACGGCGGGATGCTCGCGACGAGCGCCCAGAACGTGGTGCGGCGGTCCCAGCGGTGGGCCAGCATCAGCGTGACGAGGACGTAGGCGACGAAGATCCCGCCGTGGATCGGGCCGAAGATCTTGACGCCGATCTCCGGGCCTACGACGTACTTGAGGAACATCCCGATCAGCAGGCCGGCCCAGGACACGGCTTCGGCCAGCGCGAAGAGACGGAAACGACCAACGGGGCTGGAGAGCATGCCGTCCATTGTGGTGGGTGACAGGGCTCACCCGGCGGCAGGGGTCCGTTTTGGGAGGTTCTTCCGGCCGACCCTGACCGACCCTGACCGCCGCGTGGCCCCGTAGGGCGCAAAGGTTGCGCCCTACGGGGCACGACGCGGCAAACGCACTACGGCGGTGTGCGTTCTGCCCTCGTCAGTCTTCCCAGCGGAACACCTTGGCGGCGATGAACCCCACCACCAGGGTGAACCCGATGAGCACGGCCGAGGGCACGACCAGGGCTTCGACGCCCTTGCCCCGGACCAGGACGTCCAGCATCCCGTCGTTCATGTGCCGCAGCGGGAAGATGTTCGAGACGGTTTGCAGCCAGCCCGGGGCGTTCTCCACCGGGAAGAACGTGCCGGAGAGGAACGCCATCGGCATGATGACGAGGTTGGCCGCGCCGCTGGCCGCTTCCTCGGTCTTGCAGAACGCCCCGACGAGCATGCCGACCGCGAAGAACGCCGTGGTGCCGAGGACCAGCAGCGGCAGTGCCAGCCACCACTGGCCGGTCAACCGCAAGCCGAACCACGGGGTCAGGGCCACGGCCACGAACATCACGCCCTGGGCCAGCGCGGTGCCGATGCTGACCAGGATGCGGGAGCTCAGGACGGCGGTCGTGCCGACCGGGGAGAGGCGGATCCGGCGCAGGACCTGCTTCTTGCGCCAGGAGACCAGGGTCAGGGCCGCGCCGAACACGCCGGAGATCGAGACCGCCCAGGACAGGATGCCGGGGGTGAGGTACTGGATCGGTTTGAGCGAGGCGTCTTCGACGGCCTTCGCGTCGAGCGTGAACGCGGGCGGGGTGTTCGTGGCGGCGACGTTCACCTTGTCCACGACGCCCGAGACGATGCCGACGACCGTCTGCGCCTTGACCTGGTCGCTGGCGGCGAAGGTCAGTTCGACGCTGTCGCCGTCGACCGCGACCACGGCCGGCAGGTCACCGTCGTGGACCTGCCGGCGCGCGGTGTCGAGGTCGTCGTACTTCTCCAGCTCCAGCGCGCCGGTCTGCTCCAGCGCGGTGACGACCGGACCGTCGCCCACCACGGCGACCTTCGTCCGCTCGTCGCCCGCGTCGCGGAACAGCAGGCCGAAGACGACCAGGAACATCAGCGGGAAGACGAAGGCGAAGAACAACGTCATCCGGTCGCGGAGGAAGCCCTTGAGCATCGCGATCGACAGGCTCTTGAACGCGGTCATGCGCGGTACTCCCGTCCGGTCAGGTCGAGGAAGACGTCCTCCAACGTGGCCGTCCGCACCTGGAGGCCGTCGAGCGTGCCGCGTTCCGCCAGGGCGGACAGCACGGGCGCGGGCTTGCGGGTGGAGATGGTCAGCGAGACCTCGTCCTCCTGCACGTCCTCGACGCCCCGGATGGCCTTCGCGTCGACCACGCCGAGCACGCCCTTCTGGAGGATGACGCGCGTGGGCGCGTCAAGCCCCCGGACCAGGGTGGCCGGTGCGTCCATGGCGAGGATCCGGCCCTTGTCCATGATCGCGACCCGGTCGCAGAGGATCTCCGCCTCGTCCAGGTAGTGCGTGGTGTAGACGATGGTCTTGCCGCGTGCCTGGATGGCGCGCAGCACGTCCCACAGGTTGCGCCGCGCCTGCGGGTCGAGCGCGGCGGTCGGCTCGTCCAGGAAGACGATGTCCGGGTCGTGCACCAGGGCGCACGCGATGGACAGCCGTTGGCGCTGACCGCCCGACAGCTTGTTCTCCCGCACGTCGGCCTTGTCCGACAGGCCGACCAGGTCCAGCATCTCGTCCGCCTTGCGGGCGGTGACGCCGTAGAGCGACCCGAACGTCTGCAACTGCTCCTTCGCGGTGAGCTTCTCGAAAAAGCTGGACGCCTGGAGCTGCACGCCGATCCTCGGCAGCAGCGCGGTGTTGCGCGGCCACGGGTTCTCGCCGAGCAGCGTCACCGAACCCGAGTCGGATTTGCGCAGACCTTCCACGATTTCCAGGGTCGTGGTCTTGCCCGCCCCGTTCGGCCCGAGGATGCCGAAGAACTCCCCCTCGGCGACGGTGAACGAGACGCCGTCCACCGCTTTCAAATCGCCGTAGTGCTTGCGGATGTCCGCGACCACCACGGCTGGTATGTGTGCCCCTGTCATGGCTGGAACGTAGACCGTCGTCGCACGGCCGGCGGGCGAAGTCCGCCGGCCGTGCGACGAAAGTGACCAAAGCTCTACAAGTACAATACTTTCGTCGCTCGTCCCGGTTGCGCTGTGCGTTCATCCGCCCGCGCACGGTGATAGTCGCGGCCGGCGGCCGATCCCACTGCGGCCCATTTCAGGGTTGCGCTGTCACCGAGTCCGGCGGATGTCCCGTGTGGGCGAATTATTGTTTTCCGCCACCGGGGTGCGAGTTCGCCCGGGGCGGTCAGGCGCAGGGGGAGGGCGGGGCGCTGCCGGGTGCGGTGGCCCAGGTGGCTTCGGCGGGGTCGGCGGTGAGGGTGAAGTCCAGTTGCGCGCCGGCGGTCAGCGTCCGGTGGTCCACCCACACGCGGTCGTGGCGCACGTCGTCGAGCCGGGCCGCCTTGATGTACTGGAGACCGCCCGGGTCGGCCCCGTCCGCCGTGATGACGATCGGGTCGCCGTTCCGCTGGTGGATCACCGACCGGGCGTACCTCGGCGCGTGCAGGATGAACTGGCCCGTTCCGGGGACCGCCGGGTAGAGGCCGAGGGCGCTGAAGACGTACCAGGCCGACATCGTGCCGAGGTCGTCGTTCCCCGTCACCCCGTTCGGGCCGTCCACGAACAGGGTCTGCGCGGCGCGGTTCACGGCCGAGGTCTGCCACGGCCGGCCGATCAGCGCGTACAACCACGGCGCGTGCAGGTCCGGTTCGTTGTTGGGGTTGTACCGGAACTGGTTGTAGTAGTCGTACGGGCCGATCACCCACTTCTCGCGGACCGTCTTCGCCGGGTTCGCCACCAGGTCGTCGTAGGCGAAGAAGTCGTCCAGCCTCGCCGCCGCCGCCTCCACGCCGCCCAGGCGTTCCACCAGGCCGGGCACGTCGTGGTGCGCCAGCCACTGGTACTGCCACGCGGTGCCCTCGTGGAAACCGTCCTGCCCCTGCGGGGTGAACGGGGTCAGCCAACGGCCGTCGGCCGTCTTCGGGCGGGGGAAGCCGGTGAAGCCCCGGTCGGTGACCGTGTCGTCCCACAGCACCCGGTAGTTCAACGCCCGGCGGCGGAGGATCTCGGCGTCGTCGTCGTGGCCCAGCGACTTCGCCATGATGGAGAGCGAGCAATCGGCGAGCGCGTACTCCAGGGTGGCGGACGCGCCGTGGTGCGGGTCGACGTCCTGGCCCTTCTTGGGGAAGTCCTTGTCGTAGGGCACGAAACCGTTCTCCGAGTACGACGGGTTGCCGACCCGCCCTTCGAAGGGCGATTCCGGGTCCGGCACGCCGGTGGCGTTCTGGAGCAGGGCCCGGTACGCCTGGTCCACCCGCCCCTCCAGCGCCCCGAAACGCCACAGGTCCACCAGGAACGGGGTCACCGGGTCCCCGGTCATCGTGTTGGTCTCCTGGTTGGCGTAGGCCCACCTCGGCAGCCACCCGCCCTGCTCGTGGATGGTCAGCACGGACCTGGCCACGTCCTCGGCGCGGTCGGGCCGCAGCAGCGCCAGCAGTTGGTTGTGGGCCCGGTAGGTGTCCCAGAGCGAGTAGTACTCGTAGTAGGTCCAGCCGACGGCGGTGTGGACCTCGTCGTCGAAGCCCCGGTAGCGGCCGTCGATGTCGTTGCCGGTCAACGGTTGCAGCAGCACGTGGTACAGCGCCGTGTAGAAGACCGTCCGGTCCCGGGGGTCGTCCGCCTCGATCTCGACCGAGCCCAGTTCGGTGCGCCACAACGCCTGCGCGGCGTCGCGGAGTTCGTCGAACGTCCGGTCGCGCGCCTCCACCAGGTTCTTCGTCGCGCCGGCCGGGTCGACGTGGGAGATCGCGGTGGCCGCGGTGACCGGGCCCTCGGCGAAGGTGAGCCACTGGCCGCGCAGGCCCTCGCCACCCTCCGCGCCGCCCCAGTTGCCGGTCTCGGTGAACGGGCGGTCGAACGTCGTGGTGAAGTAGGTCGTGTAGGGCTTGCCGCCGCAGAACGCCTGCGCCGTCACGGTGCCCACCAACGTCCGGTCGCCCACGACGCGCACGCTGCTGCCGGACACCGGCTCCTTGTCGTTCGCCTGTCCCACGTTCACCAGGACGTGCGGCGTGGCACCGGCTGGGTAGGTGAACCGCTCGACGCCGGTCCGCGTCGTCGCGGTGGACTCGGCGGTGATCCCGGACGCCAGCCGCACCCGGTAGTAGCCCGGTCGGCCGATCTCGCCCTCGTGCGCGTAGCCCACGCCGTAGCGGCGGTGGTCGAAGCTCGACGGCAGCCCGGTCGTCGGCAGCACGGACACCAGGCCGCCCTGCTCCCAGCAGCCCGCACCGGACAGGAAGAAGTGCCCGAACCCGCGGATCACCGGATCGTCGTAGCGCCAACCCGCGTAATGCGACCCGATCGGACTCGAATGGGCCATTCCGAACGGCGCGGAAGCGCCCGGGAACGTGTTTCCCTCGTCTTTCGTGCCGATGAACGTGTTCACCGACTCGACCGGGTCCGTCTGCGCGTCCGCCGTCACGGGTACCACCATAGCGGCCATTGTCAGGAATACCAGCGTCGCGCGGAGCACGGCTTTACCGTATTGCCCGCCCCGACTCCCCGCCACTCGACGTGAGCGGTCGATTCCGCCCGCTCCCCGACCGTTCGGATGAATGCGCGAATTCCGCCGGGACGGCGGAATTCGCGCCTGGTCACGCGAGGCCGACCGCGAACACGTGGAACGTGCCGCCGGTGACCGAGGCGGGCAGCGTCACCGACCGGACCTCTTTCGCCCGCACCGCGATCGGCGCGGTGGCGAAGACGAACACCTTGAGCTGCTGGGAGGTGCCGCCGGAGTTGTTCCGGTACGGCGTGACGGCCACGACCCGGTTGTCGAACGACGGCGGCGTGGTCGCGTTGCCGCCCAGCGCCCAGTCGGAGAAGCCGACGTCCTCCAGTTGGGTCGTGCCGTCGGCGTAGGTGATGGTGAGCTTGCCCGACGCCTTGCCGCCGCCACCGCTGCCGAGCAGGCCCAGTCTCGTGCCGGTGGCGTTGAGCGTGACGGTCTGGCCGGTGGTGGTGACGTTGTCCGGCTCCCCGACCGGCGAGGTCGGCCAGGTGTAGGTGATGCCGTCCTGGCTGACCTCCGCGCCGGGGGTCAGCCCCTCCTCCCCCAGCGCCTTGCGGGAGTAGCTCCAGCCCCCGCCGTCGAAGTTGCCGATGGCCTGGTCGTCGTCCGGTGACGTGCCGACGTTGTTGAACGCGGCCCGCAGGCTCCCCGGATCGGCCACCAGCACGGAAATCGTGCTGCGCTGCCCGTTCGAGAAGGAGACGGGGACGCGGTGGGTCCGCTCGGCGGCGTCCGCGGCGACGGAGACCGCCACGGTCTGCCCGGCCTTGCCGCCCGGCGGTGCGGTGATCCCGCCCTGGCTCGGGACGACGGCGATGCCCTGGGGCGGCTGGGCGTTCCAGGCGACCTCGCCGCCCTTGCCGGAGAAGTCCTGCGCACCGATGGTGACCGTCCCGGTGCCGCCGGCGGGCAGGACGAGGCGGCCGGGGGCGATGTACGACTGCTGACCGACCTCGCCGTCGCGGAACGACGGCGGCGCGTCGGCCGGTCCGGTGCCCCACGCGGTCGGCTCGGTGGTCAGGTCGAACGCCACCGTGCCGCCGTTGGCCACCAACGACTCCGGCAACCACGTGCGGGTCTGCGCGCGGCCGTTGAGCTTGAGGTTCGCCACGTGCTTGCCCGCGCCGGTCGTCTCGATCACGATCGGCCTGCCGTTCGGGCGGGTGATGGTGACCTTCGAGAACAGCGGGCTGTTGACGGCGAGCTCGGCGCGACCGGGGATGGCCGGGTACACGCCGAGCGCGGCCCACACGTACCACGACGACATCTGGCCCAGGTCGTCGTTGCCCATCAGGCCGTCGGGCCCGGGGCCGAACAGCTCGTCGACCGCCTTGCGCACCACGGCCTGGGTCTTGGCGGGCGCGCCCGCCCAGTTGTAGAGCCACGGGCTGTGCATGATCGGTTCGTTGCCGAGGAACGCGTGCGGCTCGTCCGGACCGGCGTTGAGCTTGGCGAAGAAGAAGTCGAGCCGGTCGCGGACCTTCGCGTCGCCGCCCATCGCGGTGAACAGGCCGCGCGCGTTGTAAGGCACCATCCAGGTGTACTGCGCGGCGTTGCCCTCGACCCAGTTGTCCGGGCTGCCGGGGTCGAACGGCTCGACGAACGAGCCGTCGCGGTTGCGGGCCTGGGTGTACGAGGTGGCCGGGTTGAACACGTTCTGCCAGTACTGGGCCCGCGCCATGAACGCCTGCCAGGTCGCGCCGTCGCCGAGCCGCCGGGCCAGCTCGGCGATGGCGAAGTCGGCGCTGGTGTACTCCAGGGTGGTGGCGGGCGCGCCCCAGACGCCTCGCGCGCCGACCGGGACGTACCCGAGTTCCTGGTACTCCGCCAGCCCCGGGCGTTCCTCGTAGCCCTGGGTGGGCTGGGTCGCGCCGCGCAGCATGAGCAGCAGCGCCTTCGACGCGTCGAAGTCCTTGACGCCGAACGCGTACGCGCTGGAGACCATCACGTGGTACGGGTCGCCGACCATGACCCCGGTGTGGCCGTTGGCGACGGTCCAGCGGTCCCACGAGCCGCCCTGCTCGGCGAACGCCACCATGGAGCGGACCATGTCGGCCGTCTCCTCCGGTGCCAGCAGCGAGAGGAGCTGCACTTCCGAGCGGTAGACGTCCCAGCCGGAGAAGTTCGTGTAGACCGCGTGCCCCTGGTCGGCGGTGTGGATGCGCCCGTCGAAGCCGGGGTAGCGGCCGTCGACGTCGGAGAAGACGTTGGGCTGCAACAGGGAGTGGTACAGCGCGGTGTAGAACGTGGTGCGCTGGGCGTCCGTGCCGCCGGTGACCGCGACCTGGTTCAACCGGTCGTTCCAGGCCTTGCGGGCGGCGGTGTGGACGGCGTCGAACGACTTGCCGGCGTTCTCCGCGTCGAGGTTCTTCTGCGCCCCCTCGACCGAGACGAACGACAGGCCGACCCGCATGGTCACGTCCGGGTCGGCGAACGTGACGTAACCTCCGCTGCCGGGCCCGGAGACCGTGGTGTCCAGCGCGCCCGCCGAGCGTTCCCCGGCCTGCGCGGGGAGGGTCTTGCGGGCGTCGCCGAGGTCGCCCCTGCGCGGCGAACCACCGCGCTCGGCGGTCCTGCCGGGCGTGACCGCGCCGTTCTTCCAGGTGCCGACCGACTCGAACGGCTGGTCGAACCGGGCGTGGAAGTACACCCGGTAGCGGTGGTCCGCGCCGCAGAACCGGCCGCTGGTGGCCCACCCGCTGATGGTGTCGGCACCGATGGCGACCTCGGCGTCGTCGGTGCCCGCGACGGAGCCCGAGGTGTTGACCAGCAGCGTGGACGTGCTGCCGCCGGGGTAGGTCAGCCGGCCGGTGCCGGTGCGCTGGGTGACGCTGAGCTCGACCTCAGCGCCGCTGTCCAGGGTCACCCCGTAGTAGCCCGGGGTGGCGGACTCCGCGGCGTGCGAGAACGTCGAGACGTACCGGCCCGGGTCGGCGGCGGGCGACGTCGTCACCTCGCCGACGAACGGCATGATCGGGATGTCCTGGTAGGTCGAGCACCCCGCGCCGGACAAATGGGTGAGGCTGAACCCCTTGATCCGGTTGTCCTCGTAGGAGTAGCCGCCGTGCTGGTGGGTCACCGTGTCGGGGCTCCACTGCACCATCCCGAAGGGCACGTCCGCACCGGGGAAGTTGTTGCCCGCGCCGCCGCCGGTGCCGTGGTCGGGACCACCCGGTCGGGTGCCGACGAACGGGTTCACCCAGCGCGCGAGATCGTCCGGTAGGGCTTGGGCCGCGACCGGTTGGACCAACGCGATCGCCACCACCGCCGCTGTCGCCAGTGCCGTCCTCACGAGCCCTCCTCGGTTGACAACGCTGTCCACGAACCTCGGGTAGTCGCATAATCGCGGAGCGTGCCGGGGGTGCGTCAAGCCCGCGTCCCGGTGTTGTCCGGTTCGGGACAGCGCGCATCATTGACATCGACTGGGCCCGGGTGTGTGATTCGCGGACGATGACAACGTTGTCCGCGAACGGCACCGCCCGGAAACTCCGGCGCGCCACCATGAACGACGTGGCGCGGCTGGCGGGCGTGAGCATCAAGACGGTCTCGCGCGTGGTGAACGACGAGGCGGGTGTGCACCCGTCGACCGCGGAACGGGTGCTCGCGGCGATCGACCAGCTCGGCTTCCGGCGCAACCTGAGCGCGCGCAACCTGCGCCGCGGCTCGTCCACCGGCACGGTCGGCCTGGTGCTGGAGGACGTGGGCAACCCGTTCTACTCCGGCGTGACGCGGGCCGTGGAGGAGGTCTCCCGGTCGCGCGGGCGGCAGGTCATCACCGGCTCCTCGGACGAGGACCCGGCGCGGGAGCGGGAACTGGCGCTGGAGTTCTGCTCCCGCCGGGTCGACGGCCTGCTGATCGTGCCCGCCGGCGTGCAGCACGGCTACCTGGTGCCGGAGATGCGCGCGGGCACGCCCGTGGTGTTCCTGGACCGGCCGGCGGGCGACGTCGTCGCGGACACCGTGCTGGTGGACAACGTCGGCGGCACGGCGGAAGCGGTGCTGCACCTGGCGTCGTTCGGGCACCGCAGGATCGCGTTCCTCGGCGACTCGCCGGACATCTTCACCGCCGACGAACGCCTGCGCGGCTTCCGCGAGGGGTGCGCGCGGGCGGGCCTCGGGTTCCCCGAGTCGCTGGTCGTGATGGGCCCGCACGACCAGGACTCGGTCCGCGCGGCGCTGCGCCGCCTGCGGGACGCGGCCGACCCGGCGACGGCCGTGGTCACCGGCAACAACCGGATCACCGTGCACGCGCTGCGCGCGCTGGCCGGGTCGGCGTCCCGACCGGCGCTGCTCGGCTTCGACGACTTCGAGCTGGCGGACCTGCTCTCGCCGCCGGTGAGCGTGATCGCGCACGACGCGAGCGCGCTGGGGAAGGCGGCGGCCGACCTGCTGTACGCCCGCTTGGACGGCGACACGTCACCGCCGCGCCGCGTGGTGCTGCCGGTCCGGTTGGTGGCCCGTGGATCAGGGGAGGTTCGCGCATGAGCAGCCGGCCGATCGCGCTTCCGGCCAACCAGCCGGAGCAGTTCTACCGGGGCGGGGCGGCGATCGCCGCGCTGCGCGGGGACTCCGGCGCGGACCGGGGACCCGAGGACTGGGTGGCGTCGACCACCACCCTGTTCGGCCAGGCCGAGGCGGGCCTGACCCGGCTGCCGGACGGCCGGTGGCTGCGCGACGCGGTCGCGGCGGACCCGGTGGCGTGGCTGGGAGCCGAGCACGTGGCCGAGTTCGGCGCGGACACCGCGCTGCTGGTCAAGCTCCTCGACGCCGGGCAGCGGCTGCCCGTGCACTGCCACCCCTCCGACGCGTTCGCGGCCGAGCACCTGGCCGGTCGGCACGGCAAGACCGAGGCGTGGATCGTGATCGGCACGACCGGCCCCGACCCCCTGGCGTACCTGGGTTTCCGCGAGGACGTCCCGGCGGGCGCGGTCGCCGAGTGGGTGTCCACACAGGACTCGAAGGCGCTGCTCGACGCGTTGAACCCGGTGTCGGTCAAGGCGGGCGACACCCTGTTCGTGCCCGCCGGCGTGCCCCACGCCATCGGCGAGGGCGTGTTCATCGTGGAGCTCCAGCAGCCCACCGACTTCTCCGTCACGCTGGAGTGGCGGGGTTTCCTCGACGACCGGGACGCCTGGCACCTGGGCCTCGGCCAGGACACCGCGCTGGCGTGCCTGGACCGCCGGATGCGGCACGTGGAAGACCTGCTCACGCACACCGCGTCCCGCGTCGCCCCCTCGGTGAACCTGTTGCGCGCCAAGGCCGACCCGTTCTTCCGCGCGGACCGCCTGCACGTCACCGGGCACCGGGCGCTCGACCCGTCCTTCGCCGTGCTGGTGGTGCTGGCCGGCGAGGGCTCGCTGGGCGGGGTCCCCCTGCGGAGGGGCAGCACGGTCGTCGTGCCGCACGCGGCGGGCGAGGCCGTGCTGACCGGGGACCTGGTCGCCCTCCGGTGTCGCCCACCCCTGCCGTCGAGCCTCGGGAGCTGACATGGCGGAACCCCTGCTGGAAGCCCGCGACCTGGTGAAGCACTACGGCGGCGTGGAGGCGCTGCGGGGGGCTTCGTTCAGCGCGTACGCGGGTGAGGTGGTGTCCCTGATCGGGGACAACGGCGCGGGCAAGTCGACCCTGGTGAAGTGCCTGTCCGGCGCGGAGCGGCCCGACGGGGGCACCATCGCCTTCGACGGCCGGCCGATCACCCTGCCCACCCCCACCGCCGCGCGCGGCCTGGGCATCGAGACCGTCTACCAGGACCTGGCGGTCGCCCCGGACCTCGACCCGGCCGCGAACCTCTACCTGGGCCGGGAGTTGCGCAGACCCGGTCTCCTGGGCCGGTTGGGCGTGCTGGACAAGAAGGAGATGCGCCGCAGGGCGGTGGAGTCCTTCCAGGAGCTCGGGGTGGCGTTGCAGAGCGTGGACGTGCCGATCGGCGCGCTGTCCGGTGGGCAGCGGCAGAGCGTCGCCGTCGCCCGCAGCGTGGTCTGGGCGGGCAGGCTCGTGTTCATGGACGAACCGACCGCCGCCCTCGGCGTGGTGCAGCGGGAACGGGTGCTGGAGGTCGTGAAGCGGGTCCGCGACCGGGGGTTGGCGGTCGTGCTGATCAGCCACAACATGCCCGAGGTGCTCGCCGTGTCGGACCGCGTCGAGGTGCTGCGCCTGGGCCGCCGGGTGGCCCGGTTCACCGCCGCCGAGACGACCGTGGAGGAGCTGGTCGGCGCGATGACCGGCGCGCTCTCGCAGGAGGAGGCATGACCCAGCCGACCGGGCGGACCGTCCGGCAGCGCCTGTTCGGCGCGAACACCCTGTGGATCGGGCTGGTGCTCCTGGCGCTCATCGCGGTGTTCGGCGCGATCCGCCCGGACGCCGTGCTGACCACGTTCACCCTCCAGACCACCCTGGTCGAGACGTCGGTGCTCCTGGTGCTGTCGGTCGGCATGACGTTCGTGATCATCACCGCCGGCATCGACCTCTCGGTCGGCTCGGTGCTGGTGTTCTCCGGGGTCACGTCGATGATCACCATGAACGCACTCAACGGCGGCGACGCCACCACCGCCGGCTGGGGAACCGTCCTGGTGGGGCTGGTCACGGCGCTCGTCAGCGGCGCGGCCTGGGGACTGCTCAACGGCTTCCTGGTGGCCAGGGCCGGCATCCCGCCCCTCATCGTGACGCTGGGCTCGTTCGGCGCGGCCCTGGGCGCGGGGCAGCTCCTGTCCAACGGCTCGAACGTGAGCGGCGTGCCGGACGTGCTGAGCGACAACCTGGGCACCGGCACCTGGTTCGGCGTGCCGAACCTGGTCGTCCTCGCCGCCGTGGTGACCGCGATCGGCGCGCTCGTGCTGTCCACGACCGCGTTCGGCCGCCACACCTACGCCATCGGCTCGAACGAGGAGGCCGCCCGCCTGGTCGGCATCGGCGTCACCCGCCACCTCGTCAAGGTCTACCTGCTGGCCGGGACCCTGGCGGGGTTGGCGGGCTTCATGGCGCTGGCGTACTTCCGGGTCGCGTCCGTCACCGGGCACGACACGGACAACCTGAACGCCATCGCGGGCGTGGTGCTCGGCGGCACCAGCCTCTTCGGCGGCGCGGGTTCGATCGTCGGCACGGTGCTCGGCGTGTTCATCCCGGCCGTGCTGCGCAAGGGTTTCGTGATCATCGGCGTGAACGTGTACTGGCAGCCGATCGCGGTGGCCATCGTCCTGGTGGCGGCCGTGTGGTTCGACCAGTCGCGACGACGGGCGCGCAATCGACGCTAGGCGAAAGGTGCGGGAGACCATGTCAACGAGGACAGTTGCCCTGCTCGGCGCGGCCCTGCTGCTGACCGCGTGCGGTGGCGGGGGCCAGATCGGCGACACCGGTGGTTCCGGCGACAGCAAGAAGGTGGTGCTGATCCCCGGCGTCGCCGCCGAACCGTTCTACATCTCCATGGAGTGCGGCTTCCGCGAGGCGGCCACGGCCCTGGGCTACCAGGTGGACGTCCAAGCGCCCGCGAAGTTCGACTCCACCCTGCAAACCCCCATCGTGACCGGTGTCCTGGCCAACAAGCCCGGCGCGGTCCTGATCGCCCCGACCGACGATAAGGCCATGGCGGGCCCGGTGAAGCAGCTCAAGGACGCGGGCATCAAGGTCGTCGAGGTCGACACCAAGCTCGAAGACACCTCGATCGCGGTCTCCACCGTCTCCTCCGACAACGAGCAGGGCGGCCGGCTCGCCGCGCAGACCCTCGCCACGCTCGCCCAGGACAAATCCGGCTCCGTCCTCGTCCTCAACACCAAGGCCGGCACCTCGACCACGGACACCCGCGCCCGGGGTTTCGAGGACGAGGTCAAGAAGTTCCCGAACCTCAAGTACATCGGCCAGCAGTACACCGACAACGAGCCGGACCAGGCCGCGTCCAAGGTCACCGCCACCCTGGCCGCGAACCCCGACCTGATCGGCGTGTTCGCCACCAACCTCAACACCGGCGAGGGCGCGGCCACCGGCCTGCGCAACGCGGGCAAGACCGGCGCGGTCAACCTGATCGGCTTCGACGCCAGCCCCAAGCAGGTGGAGGACCTGCGCGGCGGGGTGGTGCAGGCGCTGATCGCCCAGGACCCGGCCGCCATCGGCAGGATCGGCGTCGAGCAGGCGGTCGCGGCCCTCGAAGGCCGCACCGTGAAGCGCGACATCGGCACGACCCTGCTCGCGCTCACCAAGGCCGACATGGACGCCAACGAGAAGTACTTCTACAAGCAGGAGTGCTGACGCCGACGCCTGAGCCGGCCCGAACCCGGCTCAGGCGTCCAGGTACTTGTTGGCCAACTCCGAGTACTCCTTCTCCAGGTCGTCGGCCAGGTACGCCACGTAGGCCCACGGCACGTCGTGCACGTGGTCGCGCATCCCGAGCAGGTGACGGCGGGCGCGCGGCGCGTCGTCGGCCAGCGCGAACGCCGCCGCGAACAGGTTGTGCGCCTGCAACGCGCGCGGGTGCGCCCGCACCGGCGACGCGTCCCACCGGTCCGCCGCCTGCGCGATCTCCTCGCGCACCCGGCTGAAGTAGCGCATCTTCAGGCCCGCGATCTTCAGCGCGCTCCGCGCCTGCACCGCCTCCTCGAACTGCTCCAGGAAGATCTCGAAGTGCGCGAGGGGCAGCATCGCCACCACCGGGTCGCCCGGCGACGAGGCGTCCACGCTGCCGTGCGCGAACGCCATCATCTCCTCGGCGGAGCCGCCCCACTTCGAAGCCAGGATCTGGAGCCGGGTCCAGTGCGCCGGGTACAACGAGGTGCACCGGGCCACGATCTCCCGCCACACCTCGTCCTTCTGGTCGCGGTCCACCTGGAGACCCAGCCCGGCCGTCTGGAGCTGCGCCCACGGCACCGCGTCGCGGGGCAGCAGCTTGGCGGCCTCGTGCAACGGCCCGACGGCCTTGCGCAGCGTGCCGAAGAACACCTTGAACCGGTCCTTGCCGACGTCGTCCGCGCGCCCGGACCCCCGGATCGCCCAGGCCTCCCGGATGAACGCCGTACCCGCGAGCAGCCACAGGTCCGGGTCGGTGTTGGCCTTGGCGAGTTCGAGCAGCTCATCCGCGTGCCCGATGGCGTGCTCGCCCAGCACCTCGACCCGCAAGGCCCGCAACTCGGGCTCGTCCCGGCACTCGGCCAACACGGTGGTGGCCGCCCGCAGGTGCCCGGCGTCCATCTCCTCGGCCGCGATGTCCAGGATCGCGTCGTCGTAGGTGTGGTCCCGCACCACCTCACGGGCGACCGCAGCGGGCCGCTTCCTCCGGAAAATCCCCACGTACCCGACCTTACTTTCCCCGAGTGGCGACTGGCCTAGTTCTTTCGTAGACCCGAACGCGAGCCTTTCCGCGGTTGTCGTCCACCCCACCACACCGATGAGGTGGAGGCACGACTGGAGGGGGAATCCATGCGCAAAGCGGTATTGGCCATGTCCGCCGCCGCCCTGGTGGCGACGCTGCCGGCCGTGGCACAGGCACAGGAGCAGGACCGGTCCACCCCGTGGCACGCCCAGAGCATCACCTGGGCCCCGTGCACCGACCTCCCCGCCCCGACCCTGGAGTGCGGGACGTACAGGACGCCGCAGGACTGGCGCAGTCCCGGCAACGGCAAGACCATCACCATCGCGGTCAGCCGCCTCAAGCCCCAGTCGGGCCGGGCCAGGGGCAGCGTGCTGACCAACCCCGGCGGTCCCGGCGCTCCCGGCCGCCTCCTGCCGCTGGTCTACGAGAGCCGCGCGAAGTTGGCGGACAACTTCGAGATCATCGGCGTCGACCCGCGCGGGACCGGTGCCAGCACCAACGTCACCTGTGCGAACTTCGACTTCCTGGCGGTGGCCGACCCCCGGGACCGGAGCCGGCGGAACGTCGAGCTGATCTACGACGCGGCCGAGCTCCAGGCGGACACCTGCCGGCGGAACTCGGGCGAGCTCGGCAGGGTGCTCAACACCGAGCAGACGGTCAAGGACCTCGACCTGCTGCGCCGGCTGCTGGGCCGCGACAAGGTCAACTGGATCGGCTACTCCGGCGGCACGTGGCTGGGCGCGTACTACGCGACCTACTTCCCCGAGCGCGTGGACAAGTTCGTGCTGGACTCGAACACCGACTTCACGACCACGTTCCAGGACGTCTTCGACGAGTTCGGCCGGGGCTTCGAACGCCGCTTCAGGGTCGACTTCCTGCCGTGGGTGGCGAAGTACGACAGCCTCTACCACCTGGGCACGACGCCCGAGCAGGTGCGCCGGAAGTACGAGGAGACCAGGGCGGAGCTGGCGCGGAACCCGGTCCAGCTCCCGGACGGCACCATCGTCAGCGGCGTCACGCTGGACCTGCTCCTCGTGCGGGCGCAGTACAGCAAGCAGAACTTCCCGGACGCGGCGAAGGCGTTCGCGGAGTTGAGCCAAGCCCCCACGACCCGGACAGCACCGGCGGCGGACGTCCGCTACCCGGATGCGGCGAACGCCACGCTGTACGGCATCGCCTGCAACGACACGAAGTTCAAGGGGGGTCGCGAGTACCTGGCGCGGGAAGCGGAGCGCCTCGGCGAGCGGTACCCGCTGATCGGCTACTACCAGTTGCTCGCCCCGTGCGCGTTCTGGGACCGCCCGTCCCTGGACCTGAAGACGCCGACCGGCAAGGGCGTCCCGCCGATCCTGATGGTGCAGTCGGTCCGAGACCCGGCGACCCCGGTCGAGGGCGCACGACGAGCCCACGAGAAGTTCGCCGGTTCCCGCCTGCTCACCGTGACGGACGAGGGCGACCACGGCATCTACGGCTTCGGCAACCCGTGCGTGGACGACATCGTGGAGTCCTTCCTCGTGGACGGCGAGGTCCCGGCGAAGGACGTGACCTGCCCCGGCACACCACTCCCGGACCCGACCAAACCCACCCTCACCACCGCCCCGGCCCTGACCACCCACAACTGGCTCTGACCACCCACACGAACCTCGAACAGCAAAGGGCCCGCAGCAACCCTGCGGGCCCACCACAAACCACAAAAACAACCCACCCCACCAAACGCAAAACCCCGACCCACCCGAACACAAAAGACCCTCGCCCGAGCGTTCTCCCCGTATGGCCCGCGCGCGGCGAACCACGCTTTTCCCGGGTGTGCAAGCACTCTTTTCGCTTGCACACCCGGGAAAAGCGTGGTTGTCTTTGACCGGGCTGTACGGGGAGAACACGAGCCGCTTTCCTCCCCCGGCGGTCCGCCCAGCGGCGAGCGTTGCTTTTATCTTTTCTCAACCCATCCAAAACAAAAACTCCACACCAACGACCGTGGCCTCCGCGCACCACCCCCGCGCCCCATCCCCCGCGCCCCGCGCGAATCAGATGCCGGTAGCGCCCGACTGCCGTCGTCGAGCCGCGTACACCCCAGCCTCCGTGCGGCGATCGAACCCCAGCTTGTGCAACAACGACGACACGTAGTTCTTCACCGTCTTCTCCGCCAGGTACAGCCGGGACGCGATCTGGCGATTGGTCAACCCCTCCGCGATCAGGTCCAGGATTCGCCGCTCCTGGGGGCTCAACGCCGCATAGCGCGGATCTTCCACCGGCCCGCCGCGCAAGCGCTGCAACACCGTCGCCGTGACGTCCGCGTGCAACAGCGACCCACCCGCCGCCAGCGTCCGGATCGCCGAAACGAGATCATTGCCGGACACCTGCTTCAGCATGTACCCGGCGGCCCCGGCCATGATCGCGCCGAACAGCGCCTCGTCGTCCGAGTACGAGGTCAGCATCAGGCAGGCCGGCGGCGGTTGCACGCTGGACCGGATCTCCCGGCACACGGTCACCCCGTCCCCGTCGGGCAGCCGGACGTCGATCACCGCCACGTCGGGTCGGAGCAGCGCGGCGGCCGAGACCGCCGCCGCAGCGCTTTCCGCCTCCCCCACGACCTCGATGTCCGACTCCACCGCGAGCAATTGCTGAAGACCGCGCCGCACGATCTCGTGATCGTCGACGAGCAGCACCGAGATGGACATGGAACCCCCTCCCTACCTCGACACCAACGGCACGGACCACGTCACCGTCACGCCCTTGCCCACTTCCGAGTGCACTTCGCAGCTACCGTCCCACCGGGCCGCCCGCGCGGTCATGTTGACCAGTCCCCCGGTGTGCCGGGCCCGCCCGGTGGGCAGCCCGTCCCCGTCGTCCACCACCACGAGCCGCAGTTCGGTGGCCCCCCGGTCCACCTCCACCCGCACGTCGACCTTCCGCGCCGACGCGTGCCGGGCCGCGTTGGCCAACGCCTCGCGCAACGTCGCCAGCAGGTCCGGCCGCACGTGGTCGGGCACCAGCGAGTCGATCGGCCCTTCGGCGGCCAGCGCCGGCTCGAACCCGAGCAGCCGACTGGAGTCCTGCACCACCCGCATCAACTGGACCCGCAGCGACGCCGACCCGGCGAGCGGTTCCTGCAAGGAGAAGATGGTCCGCCGGATCTCCCGGATCGTCTGGTCGACCTCGGTCACGAAGTTCGCCAGCCGCTCGACCACCAGCGGCTGCTCGACCAGGCCGTTCAACCCCTGCAGCCCCAGGCCCAGCCCGAACAGCCGCTGCACCACCAGGTCGTGCAGGTCGCGGGCGATCCGGTCGCGGTCCTCCAGCACGGCCAGCCGCCGCCCCGCCCCGGTCGCCCGGGTGAACTCCAGGATCAGCGCCGCCTGCCGGGCGAAGGACTCCACCAGCGCCACGTCCGACGCGTCGAACGGGGGGTGGTCCCGCGCCCGCGCCACCATCAGCACGCCGAGGACCCGCTCGCCGGCGGCCAGGGGGACGATCACCACCGGCCCGATCCGGTCGAAGTGGCCGGGCAGCCCGTCGAGCACCTTCGTCCTGCCCGTCGCGTAGACCTCGCGGCTGGCGCTGCCCTCGCGCGACACGGTGAACCCGCGCAGCTCGCCGTCCATCACCCGGACGGCCAGCACGCCCTGCGCGTCGGGCAGCGCGACGACCGCGTTGACCCCGTCCGCCGCCAGCCGGGCGCGGACCGCGACCAGGCGCAGCGCGTCGCGGTCGGGCGTCCCGGTGAGCAGTGCGTTGGTCACCTCGTTGGAGGCCCGCAACCACACCTCGCGCTGCCTCGACTGCTCGTACAGCCGGGCGTTCTCGATCGCGATGCCCGCCGCCGCCGCGACCGCGACCACGACCTCCTGGTCGGCGCGGGTGAAGTCGGCGTCGCCGTCCTTGTCGGTCAGGTACAGGTTCCCGAACACCTCGCCGCGCACGTGCACGGGGACGCCCAGGAACCCCGGCGCGGACGGGTCGAACGCCGTGCCCCGGGACTCCGCGCGGCGGGACTCCTCGCCGTAGGTGAACTCCAGCAGTTGCCGGTTCGGCCCGACCACCGCCAGCGCCCCGTACCGCGCGCCGACCAGGCTGCACGACGATTCCACGATCCGGCGCAGCACGTCCGGGAGGGACAGGTCGCTCGCCAGCGACACGACCGCGCCGAGCAGCCGGTGCATCCGGTCCTGCGAGACGAGCACTTCGGCGGTCCGGTCGGTCAGCTCGCGCAGCAGCCCGTCCAGGCGCGCGTTCGGATCAGGGGAACCAGGCAACCAACCCACCCCTCCAGCAGGGAGGGCCCGAGATTATCCCCTCGGCCCACCAGGCGCGACGGACCCGCCCGCCGCCGACCCGG
This sequence comes from Actinosynnema sp. NPDC023587, assembly GCF_040640215.1. NCBI lineage: Bacteria > Bacillati > Actinomycetota > Actinomycetes > Pseudonocardiales > Pseudonocardiaceae > Actinosynnema > Actinosynnema sp. NPDC023587. The sequence goes on from NZ_JBFABG010000004.1 coordinate 648,704, forward strand.
CACCCGCGCACCACCTCAACCCAGCGCCACGCACCACCTCACACCCAGCACCGCCCGCCCCACACCCAGCACCGCCCGCCCCACACCCGGCACCGCGCCCGGAAGTCCGGCGCGCGCCGGAACCCTCACGCGATTCGGCGACCGGACAGGACTTCCAGCGCCACCACCAGGTACCGGTCCTGCCGACCGATCCCGCGCGACGCCAGCGGCAGTTCGCGCAACCGGTCCAGCACGGCCTCGTCGTCCACCTCGCTGACGTGCCCGACCGCCATCACCGACCACCCCCGCGACAGGTCGGCCGCCACCTCGTCGATCTGGAACGCCACGATCGTGTCCCGCGCGACCAGCGTGGAGCTGCCCTCGGGCACCCGCAGCACCACCGACTCCCCGTCGACCACGTACACGACGGGGTGCACGACGGGCAGCGCCTGGTCGGTGTAGACGAGCCTCCCGACGGCCATCGTGCCGAGCAGTCTCAGGCACTCCTCGCGGGAGAGCACCTGGAGTCCAACGGAGTCGTACATCGCACCTCTTCATGCCCCAGTTGCCGGACTAGAAGATGCGGCCCGGTGATCGTCCTTGCCTAGAGTCGGAAGTCCCGGCTTCGACTTCCCACTCGGATGGGGGACTTTTCGGTGACCGCTCAGGTGACCCGCCCGACCCTGCTCGCGTTCCTCCGCAGACTGGGCCTGACCAGTGCGGAGCCACCCGGCGTCGATGCGCTGACCCGTCTGCACCGGGCGTTCGTGGAACGGGTGCCATACGAGACGATCGAGATCCAGTTGAACCGCCCGACGGCAGTCGACGCGGGTGCTTCCCTGGCGCGCATCCTGAACGGCCGGGGCGGTTACTGCTTCCACCTCAACGGCGCGTTCGGGTTGGTCCTCAGAGCGCTCGGGTACCACGTGACGCGGCACTTGGGCGGAGTGCAGACGACCGCCCGATCGCCGGAGGTGATCAACCGCCACCACTTGGCGCTGACGGTCCGCGACCTGCCCGGGTCCACCGACATCTGGTTGGTGGACGCCGGTCTGGGCGACGGCCTGCACTCGCCGCTACCGCTCCGCGCGGGCAGCTACCGGCAGGGCCCGTTCACCTTCGCGCTCACCCCGTCCACGATCGCCCCCGGCGGGTGGCGGTTGGCGCTCGACCCGCGCGGCAGCCTGCACGCCATGAACTTCGACCCGGCCCCCGCGCGGATGGCCGACTTCGCGGAGCGCCACCACCACCTGTCGACGTCGCCCGGTTCGGGCTTCGTCAGGACGTTCAGCGCGCAGCGCACCGACGCGCACGGCTGGGACACGCTGCGCGCGCTCACCCTGTCCCGCACCGAGGAGATCACCAAGAAGACGGTCCTGGACCGGCGGACCGACTGGCTCGCGGCCCTGGCCGACGTCTTCGGCCTGACCCTGTCCCCGGCGGACGCCGAAGCCTTGTGGCGCAAGGTGAACGCCCAACACGAAGCCCACCTCGCCACCCACGCCCGCGCCACCCACGCGGCCCGAAACGCCCCGACCGGGCCGCCCACGCGCTGAATCCTCCGGTGCGCCACCCGGTGCACCGGGCCGGGTCACGCGCCCACGCCCTCCACCAACCGGTCGGCTGCGGCACAGGGGTCGAGCTCACCCGCCACGACCCCACCGGCCAGGACGTCCACCGCCGTGCCGCCGCGCAGGTCCCCGAACCGGGACCGCAGCCGCTCCAGCGCGATGGCCTCGATCTCGCTCGCCGCCCGGCGCGTCCGGCGTCGGGCCGGCTCCCCGCGCTCGTGCAGCCACGCCCGGTGCGCGTCGATCGCGTCCAGCACGTCGGACGTGCCCTCACCGCGCGCCGCGACGGTCTTCACCACCGGTGGCCGCCACGGCACGTCGGTCCGCTCCCGCCGGCCCAGCGAGATCATGTGCTGGAGATCCCGAGTGGTGACGTCCGCGCCGTCCCGGTCGGCCTTGTTCACCACGAACACGTCGGCGATCTCCAGGATTCCGGCCTTGGCCGCCTGGACGCCGTCGCCCGTGCCGGGCGCGAGCAGCACCACGGTGGTGTCGGCCGCGTCGAGCACCCGCAGCGCCTGCGGCGTGGCCCACGAGAGCCCCCCGAGGTGGCCGCGCGTCGCCATGGACCGGATGAACACGCCGGGGTCGGTCGCGTGCTCGCCCATCCGCACGCGGTCGCCCAGCAGCGCACCGCCGGTGAACGGCGAGGTCGGGTCCACCGCCAGCACGCCGACCCGCTGGCCGCGCGCGGTACGCCGTGACCAGCGCCGACGTCGACTTGCCGACGCCGGGCGCTCCGGTCAGCCCGACCACCCGGGCGTTCCCGGTGAACGGGGCGAGCGCCCGCACCACCTCGCGCAGGTGCGGACTGGCGTCCTCGACCAGCGAGATCAGCCGGGCGACCGCGCGCGGTCGACCTTCCCGCGCGCGGCCGACCGGCTCTACGACGTCGACGGCGCGGACCACACCGCTAGACCTTGGGCACGCGCACGATCAGCGCATCGCCCTGGCCGCCGCCGCCGCACAGCGCCGCCACGCCCACGCCGCCCCCACGGCGCTTGAGCTCCAGGGCGAGGTGCAGGGTGAGCCGCGCACCGGACATGCCGATCGGGTGACCCAGCGCGATCGCACCGCCGTTGACGTTGACCTTGTCCTCGGCCACGCCGAGCTCGCGCGCGGAGACGACGCCGACCGCGGCGAACGCCTCGTTGATCTCGATCAGGTCCAGGTCGGCCGGGTCGATGCCCTCCTTGGCGCAGGCGGCCTTGATCGCGTTCGCCGGCTGCTCGTGCAGACCGGCGTCCGGACCGGCGACGACGCCGTGCGCGCCGATCTCGGCCAGCCAGGTCAGGCCCAGCTCCTCGGCCTTGGCCTTGCTCATCACGACCACGGCCGCCGCGCCGTCGGAGATCTGCGACGCCGAACCCGCGGTGATGGTGCCGTCGGGGGCGAACGCGGGGCGCAGCCTGGCGAGCGTCTCCACCGTGGTGTCGGCGCGCACGCCCTCGTCCGCGCTGACCACCACCGGGTCGCCCTTGCGCTGCGGGATGGAGACCGGCGCGATCTCCTCGGCGAACACGCCGTTCTCGACCGCCTTGGCGGCCCGCTGGTGCGAGCGGGCGGCGAACGCGTCCTGCTCCTCGCGGGTCAGGTCGTAGCGGGCGTTGTGCTTCTCGGTGGACACGCCCATCGCGACCTGGTCGAACGCGCAGAAGAGCCCGTCCAGGGACATGTGGTCCTGGAGGGTGACGTCGCCGAACTTGTAGCCGCCGCGCGACTTGGGCAGCAGGTGCGGGGCCTGGGTCATGGACTCCTGGCCGCCCGCCACCACGACGTCGAACTCACCGGCGCGGATGAGCTGGTCGGCCAACGCGATGGCGTCGATGCCGGACAGGCACACCTTGTTGACGGTCAGCGCCGGCACGGTCATCGGGATGCCGCCCTCGACGGCGGCCTGCCGGGCCGGGATCTGGCCCGCGCCGGCGGTGAGCACCTGGCCCATGATCACGTACTGGACCTGCTCGGGCGCGACACCGGCCCGCTCCAGCGCGGCCCTGATCGCGACGCCGCCGAGCTGCGCGCCGGAGAAGTCCTTCAACGATCCGAGCAGTCGCCCCATCGGGGTGCGCGCCCCGGCGACGATGACGGAACCGGACACATCGGCCTCCACGAGCCTGGTAAGCGGTTGTTAACCAGTCACGATACCCAGCGCTACTCAGGGGTAGCCGTGTGAGGCGGCGCACAGCGCTCGCTGCACCGATTCCGCCGTTACTGTGCCTGCCATGCAGCCGGAACTGCGCGGCCTGGTGACCGCCATCGACCACGTGGGCATCGCCGTGCCCGACCTCGACGCCGCGATCGCGTTCCACCGCGAGAACTTCGGCCTGGCGGTCGTGCACGAGGAGGTCAACGAGGAGCAGGGCGTCCGCGAGGCGATGTTGCGCGCCCCCGGCGACGACGGCACCGGCACGGCCGTCCAACTGCTGGCCCCGCTGACACCCGAGTCGACCATCGCGAAGTTCATCGGCCGGTCCGGGCCGGGCCTCCAGCAACTGGCCTACCGGGTGTCCGATGTGGACGCCGCAGCGGTGGCGCTGCGGGCCGGGGGCCTGCGGCTGCTGTACGCGGAGGCCAAGCGCGGCACGTCCGGCAGCCGGGTGAACTTCGTGCACCCGAAGGACGCCGGTGGCGTCCTGGTCGAGCTGGTCGAGCCCGCAGCCGGCCACTGAGCCCACGTCACCGCAGCGCCGCCACCACGAAAGGCCGACCGCCGGCATCCCCGGCGCGGTTGGCGTGACCTCGAAGCCCGATCCGGCGACACCTCCTCGACCGCGCGCGAAATCCGCTCCCGGGCCGTCGAGTGCCCTGGCTCACAGCCCGGGACACCGAATCGGTTACCCGTGGGTAACCTCCGGCCACCCGCGTGGACCGGCGTCCGACGCCGACCATCCCGCGCAGGTCCCTGTACCTGGACGAGGTGCCCACGCCCGAACTCGGCCCCGGTGAGGCGCTGGTCGCGGTGATGGCCTCGGCGATCGACTACAACACCGTGCGGACCTCGATCTTCGAGCCGGTGTCCACGTTCGGGTTCCTCAAGCGGCTGGGCCGGAGCTCGCCGGAGTCCGCCAAGCACGACCTGCCCCACCACGTGGTCGGCTCCGACCTGGCCGGCGTCGTGCTGCGCACCGGGCCGGGCGTCAACGCGTGGCGGCCCGGTGACCGGGTCGTCGCGCACTGCCTCGACGTGCGACTGGAGCACCCGGACGGGCACGGTGACACCGTGCTCGACCCGGAGCGGCGGATCTGGGGCTTCGAGACCGACTTCGGCGGCCTCGCCGAGGTGGCCCTGGTCAGGGCCAACCAGCTCATGCCGATGCCGGAGCACCTCACGTGGGAGGAGGCGGCGTCACCCGGTCTGGTGAACTCCACCGCCTACCGCCGGCTCGTGTCGACCAACGGCGCGAACGGGAAGCAGGGCGACACGGTGCTGATCTGGAAGGACGAGCACGAGCAGGACCCGCAGGAGTGGAAGCGCCTCGGCGCGAAGATCCGCGAGCCGACCGGCGGCGGCCCCGACATCGTGTTCGAGCACCCCGGCCGGGAGACGTTCGGCGCGTCGGTGTTCGTGGCCGGGCGCGGTGGCACGATCGTCACCTGCGCGTCCACCAGCGGGTTCCCGCACCAGTACGACAACCGCTACCTGTGGGTGAACCTCAAGCGGATCATCGGCTCGCACCTCGCGAACTACCGCGAGGCGCGGGAGGCCAACAGGTTGGTCGCCAAGGGGAAGATCCACCCCACACTGTCCAAGGTGTACTCGTTGGAGGACACCGGGCAGGCCGCGCACGACGTGCACCGCAACGCGCACCAGGGCAAGGTCGGCGTGCTGTGCCTCGCGCCCGAGGAGGGCCCGGGTGTCTTCGATCACGAACTGCGCTCGGCCCACCTGACCGAAATCAACCGTTTCCGCGGCGTGTAAAGCAAAACGTCTGGTGGTGCGGGTGGCGGGGTGCCCCCCGCACCACCGGAACGGGTAGCGTGACCCCCATGGGCCTCGCCGACGACCGTGACCTCGTCCCCCTGGGATCCGGCTTCGACATCGTCAAACGCGGCTACGACCGCGCGCAGGTCGAGGACCACCTGGAGCGCCTCGACTCGGACCTCCGGCTGCTCGCGGCGGACCGCGACGCGGCGGTGTCGCAGACCAACGACCTGAGCCGCCAGTTGGAGGCGGCCCGGTCGGAGATCGCCGAGCTGCGCGGGCAGGTGGAGCGGCTGTCCCTGCCGCCCACCACGCTGGAGGGCCTGAGCGAGCGGTTGCAGCGGATGCTGCGGCTGGCCCAGGACGAGGCCAACGAGATCAAGGCCCGCGCCGAGGCCGAGGGCGGCCACATCCGGGCGAAGTCCGAGTCCGACGCCGCCGCGCTGCGCACCCGGTACGAGCACCTGATCGCCGAGCTCGACCAGCGGCGCACCGCCATGGAGGCCGAGCACCGGAACGTGCTGGAGACGGCCCGCGCCGAGGCGGAGCGCATCGTCGGCGAGGCGCGGGCAACCGCGGCGAAGCTCGACGAGGACTCCCTCGAGCGCCGGACCACGGTCGAGGAGGACTTCGAGATCGCGATGGCGGCCCGGCGGGTCGAGTCGATGAAGATGCTCGCCGAGCAGGAGGCGTCCAGCAAGGGCGAAGCCGACCGCCGCGTCCGCGAGGCCGCCGAGGAGGCCGCCCGGGTGCGCGCCCAGGTGGCCCAGGAGCAGGCCGCGTCGAACGCCGAGGCGCAGCGCCTGGTCCGCGAGGCGACCGAGGAGGCCAACCGCCGCCGGCACGACTCGATCAGCGAGGCGACCGCCCGCGTCCAGGAGGCCACCGACGAGGCGAACCGCCGCGTCCGCGAGGCCTCCGAGGAGTCCAACCGCCGCGTCACCCAGGCCACGCAGAAGGTCGACGCGCTCAAGCAGTTGCGCAACCGCCTGTCCCAGCAGCTCCACGCCGTCCGCGCCGCGCTGCACGAGGTCACCCCGCTGCTCGACCCGCTGGAGGAGGAGCGCCCGCAGGCCGCGCGCCCGAACCCGGCCCAGGGTGCGACGCCGGTCGACCCCGCCGCACCCCAACACGCCGAACCCCAGCACGCCGCACCCCAACACGCCGCACCTCAGCACGCCGCGCCCCAGCCGGCAGCGGCCCAGTCCGCACCCGCCCAGCCGGCACCGGCCCAGCCGGCACCCGTGCAGCCCCAGCCCGCGCACGCCCAGCCCGCCCCGCAGGCCGTGAGCCCCAAGCCCGCGCCGGACGCCAAGCCGCAGAGCGGGCCCGACGGCCCGACGCAGAAGATCAGCCGACCGGCCCCGACCAAGGCCCGTTCCGGCAAGCGCTGACCGACCCGGTCAGACGCCGACCCGCGCCCGCCAGTCGAGGACCGCAGCCGCAAACGCTTGCGGTGCCTCGATCGGCGTCAGGTGCCCGACGCCCGGCAGCTCCGCGTACTCGGCGCGCAGCACGTCGGCCAGCTCGCGGGCGGCGGTCGGCGGGGTCAGCGCGTCCTCGGACCCGACCAGCACCAGCGCCGGCACGTCGAGCGCCGCCAGCACGTCCCGCGAGTCGGGTCGCGCGGCCATCGCGCGCTGCGCCCACGCCACCTCGGCGGCCGGCTGCGCGAGCACCAGCTCCCGCACCCGCTCGACCACCCCGGCCGCCGGCGACGGTCCGAGCAGCCCCGGCACCAGGCTGTCCGGCAGCCACGCGACCCCCTTCGCGGCACCCCCGGCAACGTCCTCCGCGCCGCCCCCGGCCGCATCTCGGGCGACATCCCCGGCGACCACCCGGTCGGCCATCGCCAGCCGCCCGGCGCGCGCCTGGTCGCCGTCCGCCGTGTAGCGGGTGTCGGCCAGCACCAGCCCGGCGACCCGTTCCGGTGCGCGCCGCAGCAGCGCCATCGCGACGTAACCGCCCATGGAACACCCGCCGAGCACGACCCGGCCCAGACCTCGCCGGTCCAGGTCGCGCAGCACGTCGTCGGCGAACGCGCCGAGGTCCGGTTCCCGGTCGAGTCCGCGCAGGTCGGGCGTGATCGGGTCGAGGGCGGCCCGCACCCCGTCCCACATCCGGCCGTCGAACGGGAACGCGTGCAACAACACCATCGGAGACGTCTTCACGGGCGAAATTGTCGTGCCTCCTCGCTACCGTCGTGCCATGACCTCGGGCCCGGCTGAGCTCCGCACCGACCGACTGCTGCTCAGGCGGGTCGGCCCGGGTGACCTGCGCGCCGCGATCGCCATCCTGACCGACCCGGAGACCCACCGCTTCAACCCCGCCGGTCCGCCCTCCCCGGAGGAGGCCGCCGAGCTGCTGGCCGACTGGCAGGACCACTGGGCCCGGGACGGCATCGGGTACTGGGCGGTGGTGCTGGCGGAGTCGGGCGAGGTCATCGGCTTCGGCGGCCTGCGCCACCACCGGCTGGACGGCCGGCCGACGTTCAACCTCTTCTACCGGATCGGGCCCGGCCACTGGGGTCGCGGCTACGCGCCCGAGATGGCGCGCGCCGCCGTCGAGTGGGCGGACCGGGCGCGGCCGGACCTCCCGGTGGTGATCATCACCGACCTCGACAACACCCCGTCCCAGCGGGTCGCCGAGAAGCTGGGCTTCGCGCACGCGGGCGACAGCATCACGATCGACGGCCCCGTGCTGGTCTACCGCCGTCAGGACGTGACGATGACCGGCTGACGCCGCTCCACCGGTCCGGCCCGGGTGCGCGGCAACGGCGTGGGCACGTCGGGCAGGACGGTGCCCACGATCGCGTCGAGGACCACCTCGGCGTGTCCGACCATGAGGTGGCGGGCACCCGGGAAGTCGACCACGGCGGCGGTCGGCACGGCCGCGCCGAACCGCCGCCGGGCCTCGGCCGGCGGGAGGTGGTCGTCGAACTCCGGCACCAGGCAGACCAGCCGCTTGCCGACCCACCGGGCCAGGTGCTCGGGCGTGCTCCACCGCAGCGGCGGCGAGATCAGGACCGCTCCCGCGACCCGGGGGTCGCACCCGTGCATCAGAGCGAGGTCGGTGCCGAAGGACCACCCGACCAGCCAGACGTCGGGCAACCCGCGCTCGGCGGCGAACGCCAGGGCGGCGGCGACGTCGAACCGCTCGCCCACCGCGTTGTCGAAACGGCCCTCGCTGCGCCCGGCCTCGCTAACCGTGCCACGCGTGTTGAACCGCAGCACGGCGAGGTCGGCCAGCGCCGGCAGCCGCCACGCCGCCTTGCGGAAGAGGTGGGAGTCCATCATGCCGCCGTGCGTCGGCAGCGGGTGCAGCAGCACGAGGGTGGCCCGAGCCGCGCGGTCCGCCGGCAGGGACAGCTCCCCCACCAGCCGCAGGCCGTCGGCGGTGACCAGCGTGACGTCTTCGCGCCGCGCGGGCAGCACCGCGTTGGCCGTGATCCGGACCGCGTCACCCATGCGCCCGATCCTGCCACCCACCCGGGCACGGGTGGGAGCACGCACGTCCCCGGACCGCACTGCGCGTTCCCGAAGCAGCCGCTCACCCCGCCCGGCCGAGGACGGGCGGGGTGAGCGGCGGTCTACCGGCGGCGCGGGGTCGGTCCGCGGCGGGTCCGCGAGTTCCAGCAGAACTGGTGCCAGTGGCGGCGGTCGTCGACCGAGCCGTGGTCGGCGGCGGGCCAGGCCACGACGTGCGGGGTGCCCGGTGTGATCTCGTGGTCGCAGCCCGGACAGCGGTAGTTCTTGGTGGTCGCGGCTCCGGAGACGGCGCGGACGAGCCAGTCGCCGTCCGGTCCGCTCTCGGACCGCGCCCAGCCGTGGCCGCCGATCGGACGCGGCTGGTCGGGGCGGTGGGGGCGGTTGCGGCGCGGCACGAGTTACCAGGGTATGCCCGATCCCGGTGCGTGATCGCCTACGGTCCACGGAGTGAACAGGTGGCAGCGGGCTGTGGTCGGGGTGCTGTTGTTGCTGGAGATGGGAGTGGTGGCCCAACCCGCGCTGCGGGCGGGTCTGGCGGAGTTGCAGCCGGTGTCCCGCCCGTCGGGCGCGACGTCGGGGATGCTGCTGGGAGCGGCCACGATCCTGCTGGTCACGGCGGGCACGGCGCTGGTGACGATGCTGGTCCGGCCGTACTCGCGAACGTGGGTGGCGACCTACGCGGGCACGCACGCGGCGGCGGCCGGTCTGGGGTGGGCGCACGAGATGCCGCTGTTGATGCTGGTGGCGACCGTCATGACGGTCGCGGTACCCGCGCTGGTGCTGCTGCCGGCGAAGCCGCCACAATAGGCGCGTGCCCACCTACGAGTTCCGCTGCAAGGCCTGCGGGTCGACGTTCGACGTCAAACGCCCGATGAGCGAGTCCTCCGCACCCGCCCCGTGTCCGCAGGGGCACGGGGACACGGTGAAGCTGCTGTCGATGGTCGGCGTGTCCGGCCTGGCCGGCAACGACCCCCAGCCCGCCGGGGGCGGCGGGTGCTGCGGCGGCGGTTGCTGCGGCTGACGCACCGGCATCCCGGCGGCCTTGAGGGCGCTGCCGGGAACAGGAGCGCCCGGGAGCGGGTCAGCCGGCGGGCTCCTTGGCCAGCAGCACCTCGGCGATCTTCTTGCCCTGCTCGCAGATCCCGCCGTACCGCGCCGACCCGTCGATCACGATGATGCCGACGCCGCCGCCCGCGTAGTCCATGACCAGCACGCACGACGGCTGGACCGACGTGTCCGTGGTGCGGTCGAAGTAGGTGACCTTCCGGTCCTCCACCACGAACTCGCCGTTGGTCTGCTCCAGCGTGATCGGCCGCCCGGAGCGGAACCGCAGGGTCACGCCGACGTCCAGCGAGTCCACCGAGGTCTGCCACTTGCACGACTGGTCGAACTGCGGGTCGTACCCGGTGTCGGTCGGGGCGGCGGACTTGTCCCGCACCTCGTAGGGCAGGTCCTTCCAGGACAGCAGCCCGCAGTACTCGTCGGCCGCGTTCGCGTCCGGCGAGTCGGACTCCGACGTGGGGTCCGGCGAGCCCGACGAGAACGGCGGCTCGATGTCGAGCACCCCGGCCGAGACCGGCGTGCCGTTCACCGAGTACGCGCAGCCCGACGTGACGCCGAGCGCTGCCACCAGAAGCGAGAGAACCACGCGCCGCATGGGTCCACCATGCCAAACGGCCGCGACCCCGTGGCACGCAGGTGCGGCCAAGCACCGGGCACGCGGTCCGGCGGGAACCGCGCACGCCCGCGTTCCGGCCGCCGTCGGGACGCGGGCGGCGCTCAGGTCGCCCGGGTGTGGTCGCGGAGGCCCCTGCCGGTCTTGCGACCCGGGAGACCGGCCGTCACCAGGTGTTCCAGCAGCGGCGCGGGCGCGAACCCAGGTTCGCGGAACTCCAGGTGCAGCGTGCGCTCGATGGCCGGCGACACGTCCAGCCCCACCCCGTCGAGCAGCTCGAACGGGCCCATCGGCAGCGAGCAGCCGGCGAGGTGCTCGAACTCGACGGCGGGGGTGACGCGGGCCGGCGCGGCGTCCCGGTCGGCCTCGGCCGGCCTGCCGCGCGCCACCGCCCCGTCCAGCGACGCGCGCACCCGGCCCAGCGCCGCCTCGGCCTTGGCCGGCGAACGCGCCCGCAGCACCACGTCGTACCCGCGCTTCGCGAAGACCTCCGCGATGCCGGTCGCCATGGTGCCGGTGCCGACCACGCCGACCCGGCGCACCTCGCGGGACGGCGGGCCCGCGTCGGCCGGCGCGGGTGTGAGCCCGTCGGGCACGACGACCGGCGAGTCGGGGCCGCAGATCCGGTCGAGGGCGGCGAGCACCCGGGTCTTGAGCCCGATCCGCTCGGGCACGGCCTCGATCACCAGGTCGACGCCGGCGAGCGCGGCCGGCGAGGTGGTGGGGTGATCCGCCCGAGGAGGCCGGCGCGGTCGGCCTCGGCGAGCCTGCCCCCGGCCACCGCGCGGTCCGTGGAGTGGTCGAGGTGGCCGCGACCGCGAACCAGGCCCTCCTCGTCCACGTCGACCGCGATGACCGTGCGGCCGGTCCGGGCGAGCACCTCGGCGATGCCGGCACCCGTGGTGCCGAGACCGACGACCCCGATCGTGCTGAACTGGCGCACCACTGGTCCACCCTCGCTCCGCGAAGTGGTTACCGATCGGTAACTTGTGCCCAACCATCCCCTGGCCCTCCCACGCCGCCCGCGTGAGCTTCGCCATCGGGATCGAGCAAGGCACCGGTCAAAACCAGCGCGAACGGGGTCACTCGTCGAAGTCGCGACCGGCCAGCTCACGCACCCGGCGGACCGCTTCGGCGGCGTCCGGCCCGGTGGCCGACACCTCGACGGTGGCACCGCCCGGCGCACCCAGGCCCATCAGCGCGAGCACGCTCGCGGCATCCGCCCGCTCGTCGCCGAACCGCACCACGACCCGCGCGTCCAGCTCCGCCAGCGACCGCACGACCAGCGCCGCCGGCCGGGCGTGCAGGCCCATGCCGTTGGTCAGCACGACCTCCGCCCGCACACCGTCCACAGAGGACTCCGCACCGGCGGGCGCGCTCGCGGAGCCGGCACCGGACCGCCCCGGCTGCCCGGTCTCGCCCGACCGGTCCGTCCGGGCCGACCGGTCGGTCCGCCCGGACGCACTGCGCGCGGCGTCCGCGACCCGCCTCAGGTCCGCACCGCCCTGCGCGGCGACCGCCGCCGCCACCGCACCCTCGACCAGCGGCGCGTCCACCACGACCACCTCGCCGGCGGACTCCTCGGCCGCCATGTCCGCGACCATCTTCGCGCTGCCCAGGTCGAACAGCACCACCACGCCACCACCGGAATCGGCACCCGAGATGGCCTCGGCGACCGCCGCGAAGTCCGTGCCGAGACCGCCGGACCCGTCGCCGCCGGCGGCCACGATCCGCACGTCCGGTGCCATCTGACCGGCCAGTTCGACCACGCCGTCGGCCAGCGCCCGGCTGTGCGAGACCACGACCAGCCCGATCACCGCGCACTCCCGGCGAAGGTCCGCAGCAGCAGCGCCGTGGACCGCGCTCCCGGGTCGAGGTGCCCGGCGCTGCGCTCACCGAGGTAGGACGCCCGGCCCTTGCGCGCCACGAGCGGCACGGTCGACTCCGCGCCCTCCTCGGCGGCCCCGGCCGCCGCCGCCAGCACCCCGGCCACGTCGCCGCCGCTCGACGCCGCGGACTCGGCGGCGGCCACGGCGGGCGTCAGCGCGTCCACCATCGTCTTGTCGCCCACCACGGCCTTGCCGCGCGCCACGACACCCTCCAGCGCCGCCTGCAACGCCCCGGCCACCAGTGCCGCGTCCAACTCGGCCGCATCGCCCACGGAGGTCGCCGCGCGCAGGAACGCCGTCCCGTACAGCGGCCCCGCCGCGCCGCCGACGGTGGAGATCAATTTCGTGGCCGCGAGCTTGAGCACCGCGCCCGGTGTCGCGGGCAGCTCACCGTCCAGTGTGGACACCACGGCGGCGAACCCCCGGTGCAGGTTCTCGCCGTGGTCGCCGTCGCCGATCTCCCGGTCCAGCCGCACCAGTTCCGCGCGGTGCTCGGCGACGACCCGGGCCACCGCCCGCAGCGCGTCCGCGACGTCCGCCGCCGTGCAGCCCATCAGACACCCCACCGCAACGCGGCGGTGCGCACCGGGGCGTCCCACAGCCCGATCAACTCGTCGTCCACCTTCAGCACGGTCAAGCTCATCCCCTGCATCTCCAGACTGGTGGTGTACGAGCCGACCAGCCGCCGCTCCACGGTGATCCCGCGCTCGGCGAGCAGCCGCTCGGCGATGCCGTGCGCCAGGTACAGCTCGATCTGCGGCGTGCCGCCCATGCCGTTGGTGAACAGCAGCACCCGGTCGCCCCCGGTGAACGGCAGGTCGTCCAGGACCGGGTCCAGCAGGGCGGGCACCAGCTCGTCGGCCGGACCCACCGGCACCCGACTCCGGCCGGGCTCGCCGTGGATGCCGATGCCCAGCTCCATCTCGTCGTCGGCGAGCACGAAGCTCGGCACGCCCGCGTGCGGCACGGTGCACGCGGACAGCGCCAGGCCCATCGAGCGGACCTGGCCGATCACCTTGCGCGCCAACGCCTCGCAGCCGTCCAGGTCGAGCCCGCGCTCGGCCGCCGCGCCGACGACCTTCTCCAGCAGCACGGTCCCGCCCACGCCGCGCCGACCGGCCGTGTGCGAGGAGTCCCGCACGGCCACGTCGTCGTCGACCACCACGGTCCGCACGTCGATGCCGTCGGCGGCGGCCAGTTCGGCCGCGGTCTCGAAGTTGAGCACGTCGCCGGTGTAGTTCTTCACGATCAGCAGCGCCCCCGCGCCGCCGTCCGCGCGGGTCACGGCCGCCCGCACCTGGTCGGGGGTCGGGGAGGTGAACACCGGGCCCGGACAGGCCGCGTCGAGCATCCCGGGCCCGACGAACCCGACGTGCAGCGGCTCGTGGCCGGACCCGCCGCCGGAGACGACCGCGACCTTGCCCGGCACGGGCGCGTCCGCGCGCACCACGACGGCGGGGTCGTACTGGACGTCCAGCAGGTCGGCGTGCGCCGCGGCCAGGCCCCGCAACGCGTCCGCCACCACGGTCGACGGATCGTTGATGATCTTCTTCACGGTGACCTCCATCGCCGACGGCCACCACCTTCCTACCCCACCCGGGGAGGACCCGCTCAGCGCCCGTAGAGCACCTTCGCCAGCCGCAGGACGCGCCGGACCGTGCGGGAACCGCGCTCGTGGGTCATGGGGTCCAGGACCGACGCGAACCGCTTGCGGGTGACCGCGTGCGCGTAGGCGAACTCGCGCAGCCCGTCTTCGCCGTGGACGCGCCCGAAGCCCGAATCGCCGACGCCGCCGAACGGCAGGCCGGGCACGGAGGCGTAGGCGAGCACCGAGTTGACCGACACCATGCCGCAGCGCAGCCGGTCCGCCAGCTCCTCGCCCCGGTTGCGGGAGAACACCGTCGCGCCCAGGCCGTAGGGCGACGAGTTGGCCCGCCGCACGGCCTCGTCCGCGTCGGCCACCCGCGTCACCACCAGGGTCGGCCCGAACGTCTCGTCGGTCACCGCCGGCGCGTCGTCCGGCACGTCCACCAGCACCACCGGCTCGACGTAGGGCGGCCGGATCGACTCCAGCCCGCCCACGACCGCCCGCCCGCCGCGCTCCAGCGCGTCGGCCACGTGCGACCGGATGACCTCCACCTGCGCGGGTGTGGTGATCGGCCCGAAGTCCGCGGCCGGCTCGCCGCCGGGCCGCAGCTTCTTCGCCTTCTCCACCACCAGCGCGACGAACTCGTCGTACACCGCGTCCGCGACGTACACCCGTTCCACGCCCGCGCACGTCTGGCCCGCGTTGAAGGTGCCGCCCCACACGGCGGCCTCGGCCGCGCCGCGCACGTCGGCGTCCTCCGCGACGATCAGCGGGTCCTTGCCGCCGCACTCCACCAGCACGGGGGTCAACGTCGCGGCACAGGCCGCCATGACCTTCCGGCCGGTCGCCGTGGACCCGGTGAACGCCAGCTTGTCCACCCCGGCCGCGCACAGCGCCGCGCCGGTCTCGCCGAACCCGGTCACCACCTGGAACACCGGGTGCTCCGGCACGGCCTCGGCGAAGGCGTCACCGAGGAGGACGCCGACGCCGGGCGTGAACTCGCTGGGCTTGAACACCACGGCGTTGCCGGCGGCGAGCGCGTACGCGATGGACCCCATGGGCGTGAAGGCCGGGTAGTTCCACGGCCCGATCACCCCCACCACGCCCAGCGGCCGGTACTCCAGCGTCGCCGCGTGGTTGTACATCAGCGCGCCGGGCCTGACCTTGCGCTTGCCCAGCGTCCGGGGTGCCTGGCGAGCCGCCCAGTGCAGGTGGTCGACGACCAGCGCCACCTCGGTGCGCGCGTCGTCGGCGGACTTGCCGGTCTCCGCGCTGATCAGGGTCTGGAGCTCGTCGAGCCGCTTGACCAGCAGCTTGCGCCACGCGTCCAGCCGGGCGCGCCGGCCGTCGAACCCGAGCCCGGCCCAGAACGCCGCCGCCGACCGCGCCGCCCCGACCGCCGCGCGCACGTCGGTCTCGCCGTGCACCGGGTGGTGCGCGACGACCTCGCCCGTGCGCGGGTCGAGCGAGGCGAAGCGCACCTCCTCGCCGTCGGCCGGCGAGGGCTTCGCGGGGGCGGTCTGCGTCATGGGGTCCCTCCTGTGGAGCGCGAAGGTGTTACTCGACAGTAACGGCTGACCGCGTCGGCTGTCAGCCCCCCGGTCAGCCCTTGGGGATCTTGGGCACGATCCCCTTCGCGAACGCCACCGCCGTCACGCACCGGTCGAACTCCGACTTCTTCGGGCCGGACGCCTTCACCTCGACGATCTCGCCCTCCTCGCCGGTGTTCAGCCGCTGGACCCACCGCACCGCGCACGACGGGTACGCGCCGGAGTTCTCCAACTGGTAGCCCGTCACCCCGCCCAGGTCCACCTCGACCTGCTTGGCGTCGAACTTGCGGTCGGCCGGGACGAAGGTCGACCGCATGTCCACCGTGACCTCCTTGCCGTCGGCCACCCACGAGCAGTTGTGCAGCCCGTACGGGTAGACGCGGCTGGTCGCGCCCACCGCGGCCTCGACGACGCCCTTGTCCACCAGCACGCACGGGTCCAGCGTGACCAGCGAGTCCTTGGGCGGCGACTTCACGCCCACCCGGTCCTTGAGCAGCTCGACCACCGACTCGGCCACCTTGCGGCCGGGAACGCACCCGTCGCCGTGCTTGTAGCCGATCTGGACGGTCAGCCCGAGCGCCGGCTTCTCCTGGGTGATCACCGAGACGAAACACGCGCTGGTGTCGAGGGTCTGCTCGTAGCTCTTCAGCCCGGCCAACCGCTTGTCGGCGTTCTTCAGCTCGGTGGTCATGGTCTGGCCGATCTCCACGGTGACCGCCAGGTCCTTGCCGTTCTGGTCCTTCATGAAGTTGGAGCACCGGCTGAACCCGGTCGGCGACACCTCGCCGGGCGTGCCCAGCGTTTCCAGGACCTTGCGGTCGAGCAGCTTGCACGGGTCGATCAGCCGCAGCTTGTCCGCGGCGAACGCCGGGTCGACCGGCTGGCCGTCGGGGACG
Source organism: Actinosynnema sp. NPDC023587 (assembly GCF_040640215.1). NCBI lineage: Bacteria > Bacillati > Actinomycetota > Actinomycetes > Pseudonocardiales > Pseudonocardiaceae > Actinosynnema > Actinosynnema sp. NPDC023587. The sequence goes on from NZ_JBFABG010000004.1 coordinate 665,265, forward strand.
TTCGTGGGCTGCGCGCCGGTGGTCTCGGTCGCGTTCTCCGCGTTCGCCTGGATGGTGCTGCGCGGGTACGGCTTGTGCTTGGCGAGGTCCGTGCCCGCGCAGGCGGACACGAGCAGGAACGCGCACAGGACGGTGACAAGGCGGGGCACGGGTTGCACGGTAGCGAGCGGACCGCCGATTCGTGACGGGAACCCTGTGTTTGGGCTCACCAAGTACATCGGGAACGATTCAGAAGATCGTGTCGCTGTACCCGGTGAACCCCGAGCAGAGGAGCACCGCTTTGCGCGACCGCATCCGCCGCGCCATCCGCCGCCTGGACGCCTGGACCGTCGAGGCGTTCAACCCCGTCTACCCGCGCCGCTAGGCGCTGCCCGACGTGCTCTCCCGCACCTCGTCCGCCTCGTCCGGGACCACGATCGGCCGCAGGAGCGCCCAGGTGCCGAACAGCGCCGCCAGCGCGGCCATCCCGACGCCGGACCACAGGTTGATGTTGAGCCCGTCGGCCTTGGCCAGGTCGGTCTCGTCGGTGAAGCCGAGCCCGACCACCACCAGGACCACGCCGTAGACCCCGAACAGCACCGCGATCACCAGTCGCAGGTCGAACAGACCGGCCTTGTGCGCCATGACGACCTCCCTCAGCCGAAGATGATGTTGAGCACGGCGGTCAGCGCCAGGATGCCGATGCCGAGCAGCACCGGCGAGCGGTACCAGCCGGCGTCCTCACCGGTCGTCGAGTGCCGGCGGGACTCCTTCGGCGTCAGGCTGTAGACCAGCCCGACCAGGCGTTCCTCCGGCACCGGCCGGGTCACCATCGTCACCGCGACGCTCACCACGATGTCCACCGCGAACGCCGCGCCCGCACCGATGAAGCTCGCGCCCTGGCCGGGCAGGTCGAGCACGCCGGTCTCGGCGAGCACGAACACCGCCACCGCCGCGAGCGTGCCCGACACCAGGCCGATCCAGCCCGCCGCCGCCGACATCCGCTTCCAGAACATGGCCAGGATGAACGTGGCGAACAGCGGCGCGTTGAAGAACGAGAACAGCGCCTGGATGTAGTCCATGATGTTGCCGTAGCCGGCCGCGAGGAACGCGGTGCCGATCGCGACCAGCGTGCCGCCGATCGTGGCCAGCCGGCCGACCCGGAGGTAGTACTCGTCCGGGCGGTCCTTGCGGACGTAGTCCTGCCACAGGTCGTAGGTGAAGACGGTGTTGAACGACGACACGTTCGCCGCCACTCCGGCCATGAACGACGCCAGCAGGCCGGTGATCGCGATGCCGAGCATCCCGTTGGGCAGCAGTTCGCCGATCAGCGCGGGCAGGGCGTTGTTGTAGACGATCCCGGAATCCCCGTCGCCGGCCTTGAGCGCCTGCATCTCCGGCACGACCAGCGCCGCGATGATGCCCGGGATGATGACCACGAACGGGATCAGCGCCTTGGGGTACGCGCCGATGATCGGCGTGCGCCGGGCGGCCGACATGCTCTTGGCCGACAGCGCGCGCTGCACCTCGGCGAAGTTCGTCGTCCAGTAGCCGAACGACAGCACGAACCCGAGCCCGAACACGATGCCGATGACGCTCAGCACCGGGTTCTGGATGCCGGTCAGCTCGGTCGCGGGCCACGCGGACAACTGCTCGGACCCGCCGGGACCGGCGGTGACCTTGTCCACCAGGCCCTGCCAGCCGCCGACCTTGTGCAGGCCGACCAGGGTCAGCGGGAGCAGCGCGGCGACGATCACGAAGAACTGGAGCACCTCGTTGTAGATCGCCGCGGACAGGCCGCCGAGCGTGGTGTAGGTCAGCACGATCACCGCGGCGATGACCACCGACAGCGGGATCGGCCAGCCCAGCATCAGGTTCAGCAGGAACGCCAGCGCGTACAGGTTCACGCCCGCGATCAGCACCTGGGCGACGGCGAAGCTGATGGCGTTCACCAGGTGCGCGCCCTTGCCGAAGCGGCGGCGCAGGAACTCGGGGACGCTGCGGACCTTGGAGCCGTAGTAGAAGGGCATCATCACCAGGCCGAGGAACACCATGGCCGGGATCGCGCCGATCCAGTAGTAGTGCACGGTCGCCATGCCGTACTGCGCGCCGTTGGCGGCCATGCCGAGCAGCTCGATCGCCCCGAGGTTCGCGGAGATGAACGCCAGGCCGGTCACCCAGGCGGGCAGGGAACGACCGGAGAGCAGGAAGTCCAGGCTCGACGACACCGAGCGCCGCGCCAGGAAGCCGATACCGAGGACGAACGCGAAGTAGATCGCGAGCAGCGCGTAGTCGAGCGGACCGGCGTCCAGCCGGAGATCCGCCTCGGCGAGCACGGGCACGGTCGCCCACCTCCCTGTTCAACAAAGTCGAACAACAACAGACGCTAACGCACAGCCGATCATGCCGACCGTAGTGCAGCCGAGGCGTGATCGCCGATCTGAACCACCCACTTCCAGACCTCATGCTCACGCCTGTGATCCCCGGCCTGGACGGGGCTGCACGACACCCCTGGTCACGGCTTACGGCATGGAGCGCGTGCGGTGCGGAGCAACGCCGCAACAGCGGCTCGACTACACCCGAACGGTGGTGACGACCCGTGGTCCGGGTCCGGCGGGCGGCCCTCGCCCTGAGCGGCGCGCGGGGTGATCAGCGGGTGAGCACGAACGGCGTCTCGGCGTAGAACGGCCCCGACGTCGCGCCGACCACGAATTGCGTGCCGGGGGCGGAAGTGCGGAACGAATCGGGCACCTTCACCAGCGCGCCGGCGAAGCGCCCCGCGCCGTCCGTGGTGGCGTCCCCGACCCGCTGCCCGTGGAAGGTGAACACGACTCGGCTGTTGGCGGGATACCCCTCACCGCTGAGCCGCACCTCCTCGCCGGCCTTGGCCGCCTTCGGCTGCGCGACGAGCTGGGCGGGCGCGACCGTGGTGCTGCTGCCCGCCACCAGCGGGACCGGCGCGACCTCGGGATCGACCGCGCAGCCGGACGCCACGGCGGAGGCGAGGACCAGCGCGAGGAGGAACCGGGGTCTTCGTCCAGGCACAGCGCCTCCCCACGTCGATTTGCCGGGCCGTCAGCGTATATCGCGCTTTCCGCGCTGCCACGCGGCCGAACGGTGTACGTGTCGCGCACGCCGGCCACGCACCGCGCACGCCGGGCGGCCCGAAGGTCACACAGCGGCCCCGAACAGCCGCCACGCGGTTCGACCACGGCCGATCGCGCCCCGGATCATGGTGGACCCCCGAAAACGGTCGCCGACCTTTCGCCGCACTTCTCGGGCCCCGGGCCTTGCCACCCGGTGCCGTGCAGCACGTCGTAGCCGCAACTCCAGGTAGCGAGTCAACTGCTCCACGCCAGCGAGGATCTTATTTCACCCACGGTCTTAACTTTAAAGGCCATCAGCCGGTCGCGGATCGCAGCCGCGGACCGCTCTGCCGGCCACCGATCGCAGTCCACCCGCAGCACGTCAAAACCGGCCTGTATCAGCCGCTCGGTGGCCTGCCGGTAGAAGTGGACTTCAGCGTGGCTGCTACCGGGCGAGAGTTGGAAGCGGTTGTGAGGACCGCGCTCAGCGAGTCGCTCCGAGATCACCTCTGGGTCAGCCTCAAGGATCACCGCCAGGTCGGGCCGGTCAGCCTCGGCGTTGAGCTCCCACAAGAAGGCCGGATCTACGCCGTCGAAGCGCTGCATCACCAGGCCGGAGGGGATGTAGCGATCGGATATCACCATCCGGCCGGCTTCGGTGTTCGGCCGGACTTCCGTCTCCAGGTGGTGGTACCTGTCAGCCGCGTACAAGCACGCCAGAGCCGGGCCGGTGGTCGTCTCAGTCAACTCGCGGCACAGTGCCCCGATGGGGCCGCCTGAAGGCTCAGCGGTGACGTGAACTTCTTGGCCGGCAGCGACAAGCAGTTGCGCCAAGTGCCGAACGGTGGTCGATTTACCGGCACCGCTCGGACCGTCGACGCTGACGAACAAGCCACGCTGGTGGTCAGAAAAGGGCCGGAGTTTCATCCTCGTCCCCTCCCGGTGAGACGCCGCGCAGCTCTTCCAGGCTCAGCGATCGAGTGTCGGGCGACGTGGCCAGGCGCACGAACAAGCGAGCCGTGACCAGGGCGTCGTACCCGGCACGGTGGGGCACCGAGTCGGGGCTCTCCGAAAGGCCCTCATCCAACTTGAACGCCTCGACCAGCTTGCCGAGCTTGTGGCTACCTGCGTCAGGCAGCAGGCGACGCGCGAGCTTCAGAGTGTCGAAGACTTCGGGCACCGCCCACTCACCAAGCTTGCGCTGTAGCACCCCGACATCGATGTGGGCGTTGTGAGCCACGATGGCGTCAACCTTCAACGACTTGCGCACTGCGTCGGCGATGTCAACGAAGGTGTCCGCACCTTCAACCTCGGCGTTGGTGATGCCATGAATCCGGCGAGCGAAGTCGGTGATCGGACGGTCGGGCTGGATCAACCACTCCTCAGGCTCACCGATGACACCACCGACGATCGGCACCACGGCCAGCTCCACCAAGTCGGGCGGCTGGTGGCCGTTGCCCTCGACGTCGACCACCGCGTACTTGAGGGTCGTCCAGTCAGCCACTTGGTTTCCCGTCCTTCCATCCGATGTCGGCTCGACCGTGCCGCCGCTCACGGTGCGGGTGGCGCACGTCGTGAACTTGGAAGCCGAGCGCGTGTTGCAGGTAGTAGCGAGGCTGTTCGGTTTCAAGGCCCGACACCACGGCCGCGTGGTCGTTGATGTCCACGACCACCAGACCACGAGCCTCCGGCAGGGAGCGCGCGACCTCCCGTAGCTGGTCGGGTGACGGCGCACGGTGGGCGCTCCGGCAGATTTCGAGTTGGCTCAGCGGGCAGATGTCGCACAGCTCTGGGATGCCGTAGTGCCCGTTGTAGTCCGGCAGGCCATGTGCGTAGGCCACGGCGCAGGAGGTCTTGCGGAACAACGGTGTTGCCGAGCCGAACACCGCCAGCACGCGCGCTTCCAAGGTCTCGGGAACGATCTTGCGGCGTGCGGTGTCCTCGTACGGTTCGGGCAAGCCGTTGGCCTTGTAGTACTCGGCAATCTCGTTGCGGTAGAAGAGACCGGTAAACACGGTGGCATCGGCGTAGGCCGCCAGCTCGTGCGCCTGGTCGAGGTGCTGCGGTGAGTCGTTGAGCCCTGGTACCAGCGGACGCCAGTAAAGAACCGTGCGGTACCTGCGAAGCTCGGGACTGCTCATGAGCTTCAGAGACTCGGCGGCCACGCTCGACGGGTAAGGCTCAATGTCCTTGTTGTCGATCCCCGAGTACGTGAACAGCAACGTCACCTTGATGTGGCGAAGCCGGTTGAGTCGGTCGATGTCGTGGGGCTTCATCTGGTGACGGGTGATGACCAGGACGTGGTTGGTCAACTCCCGCTCGTCCAGGTGCTCCAGCACGGCGAAGGTGTGCGGCCGGACGACGGGCAAGAAGGGGTCGGTTGCCCGGTTGAACACCTGCACCGGCGTCACGTGCGGCTGGAAGTACCGGTGATCGACCAGTTCTTCCACGGCCTGAGCGTCGGTCATGAGCGCACGCGGTACCCGCTGGTCCCACAACCCGTAGGTGTGGCGGATGCAGTAGGCGCAGTCCAGGGGGCACCCCTGGATGTGGTTCAGGCTCAGGCCGCTCTTGCGGTACTCGACGACCTCACGGGCGCGCTCCGGCAATCGGTCGATCTGCTCCCTGGTGAACAGGGCTACGCGGGTAGCCACCTGGTTCTCTCCCGAGTCCACAGAGGAAATGGGGCGGTGTGCCGCCCCTCGACTGGAGAGTAAGGAGTAAATTAGAGCCGGAACAGAAAATTTCTCGGTATTTCTGACAATCCCCCGAAGGTGTGCGGCGGCCAGAAATCAGCCGCCATCCTCCGGTGCCTCTGGCGCGAAGTCCTCGATCACCCGGTTGATGATCGTCCGGGCCGACCGGCCGTAGCCGGCGACGGCGGCAAGCTGCTCGAAGGCGTTGCCGTACAGCTCGATCTCTTGCGGTTGGCGCAGGTCGAGAGCTGCCGAGAAAGTCTCGACGAGCACACGCTCGGTGTCGTACATCCAGAAGCCGTGCCACGGCGAAGTGGCGTACCGGGTTTCAAAGCCAATGATGCCAAGCCGCACGTTGGGCAGTTGGGAGAACGAGATCAAGCGGTCAAGTTGGCCGAGCATGATCCCCGGCGCGCACAGCCGGAACCGCAGCGCTGCTTCCGTCAGAACGAAGTGGAATCGCTTGTCCGGCCGGTACAGGATTTCCTGGCGCATCATCCGCGCCTGCACGGCTTCGTTGATGTCGTTGGGCAAATTCAGGCGACGGATGCCTTCAGCGAACCGGGCACGGGCGTACTCCGAGGTTTGCAAGAGCCCAGGGATTACCGTCGCCTCGAACGCCCGGAAGAGCCGCGTCTTCTGGTCCCACTCGATGTGCGCTTGCTGCCTCGGCTTCAAGCCGGTACGCAGGATGCGCTGCCACTCGGCGTGTTGGACTTCCAGCGTGTGCAGCGAAGCGAGCAGCGATTCTGTCTCGTGCTCGCTACCGGTTGCCCCCGTCCACCCTCTGATGTCGTCATCGGTTGGAGTCTGGCGGCCGTTCTCCAACTTGCTGACCTTGGAGGCCGGCCATGACAACGACTCCGCGAGCTGCCTGCCGCTCAGGTCGGCTTGCCGGCGAAGCTCACGGAGTCGCTTGCCCAGGGCGTTTCTGGCTTCGTGGACGTTAGACGCCCCGGAGCTGCTGGTCGGTGACAAAGTCGTCCCGTCGAACGGCGTGATGCCAGGCAGCGTCACGCCAGTAGTTGTGCTGCACGACCTCGGCGGCATCCTCGACGACCTCGCCACCAAGAAAAGCGTTGTTGTCGTCGAAGTGCATCCGTACCAGCTTGCGGGAGTCGAACAACCAGTAGTCGTGGTTCGGCAAGCCGAGAGCTTCGGCCTTGTCCCGCACCAGATAACGGATGTCTTCTCCTGCACCGTTGGTGAACTGCGCGCACCAGACGCCGAAGCGGCTGTAGTCCGTCAGCGGCAGCGTCACCAGGCGCACACGCGCGAAGCGTCGACCTTCAGCCGTCGCCTCACGCAGCATGTCGAGCCAGCTCTGCATCCACGGCAGGTCATCCGACTCGCCAGCGAGGAACTTCGCGAGCGATTCGTTCTCATAGCTCGCGTCGTACTGGTCGCGGGCTTCAAGCCGGTAGGCAGTGTGCTTGAAGTCGTGGAAGAGCCGGCGAATCCGCGGGCCGGGTGGGATGAGCTCGGTCAGCGCTCCCCCTCCTGCTCCAGGTAGCGACGGGCGTACATCTTGAGCACGTCTTCCGGAATTTCGATCAAGGTCTCGTGGTCCGGCACCGGGCCGATGTCGGCCAACGCTCGCGGGTCGGTGACCTTCCACCCCTGCGCGATGTAGGTCACGCGGTCGGTGCGGTCGGTGGCGAACAGCGTCGGCGAGTTGTCCACCTGGGAGTCCGGGTCTTTGCCGAGGAACCGGGCGCGCATCCTGCCTCCTCGCTAGAAACTTCGAGAAGCGTTCGCGGCCATGGTCCGGCAGTGGCTTGAGTACGGTCAAGGACAGGTGGACCGATTGGGCTAGCCGGTCAGAACAGCCGGAACTCGTCGGATTCGATGCCGCGCAGCACGTCGTAGTCCAGGACCACGCACCGGATTCCACGGTCCTCGGCCAGCGTCCGGGCCTGGGGCTTGATCTGCTGGGCCGCGAACACGCCCCGCACCGGCGCGAGCAGCGGGTCCCGGTTCAGCAGCTCCAGGTAGCGGGTGAGCTGCTCCACGCCGTCGATCTCGCCCCGGCGCTTGATCTCCACCGCCACCGAACCGCCGGTCGCGTCCCGGCACATCAGGTCGACCGGGCCGATCGGGGTCGGGAACTCGCGGCGCACCAGGGTCCAGCCGTCGCCGAGCGTGGTCACGTGCTCGGCCAGCAGCTTCTGGAGGTCCGCCTCGACGCCGTCCTTCACCAGGCCGGGCTCGGGGCCGAGCTCGTGCTTCGAGTCGTGCAGCACCTCGGCCAGCGTGATGACCAGCTTCTCGCCCGCCTTGTTCTGCACGACCCACAGGTCCGGGTCCTCGATGAGCCAGCACGGCGGGCTCATCCAGTTCAGCGGCTTGAACGCCCGGTCGTCCGAGTGGATGGACACCGAGCCGTCCGCCTTGATCAGCAGCAGGCGCTGGGCCATCGGGAGATGGGCCGTGAGGCGTCCGACGTAGTCGACCTGACAGCGAGCGATGACGAGGCGCACGGCCGACAGGCTACGGGGTGCGAGCGGGGTGCCACCGGCAGGTACCGTCGAGCGCCGTGTCACTCCTGCGCACCAAGCCCGTCGACCAGCTCACCGGCGACGGCGGGCACACCGCCCTGCGCCGCACGCTCGGCCTGGTGCCGCTGATCGCGCTCTCGGTCGGTGCGACGCTCGGCACGGGCATCTTCGTGGTGCTCGGCGAGGCCGCCCCCGTCGCCGGACCCGCGGTGGCGGTGTCGTTCGCGGTCGCCGGGCTGGCCGCGCTGTTCTCCGCGCTGTCCTACGCCGAGCTCGCGGGCGCGGTGCCGGTCTCCGGGTCGGCCTACTCCTACACCTACGCGACGCTCGGCGAGCTGGTCGCGTGGGTGTGCGGGTGGTGCCTGCTGCTGGAGTACGGCGTGTCCGTCGCCGCCGTGGCGACCGGGTGGAGCGGGTACCTCGACGCGTTCCTGGAGGCCGCGCTGGGCGTCCGGCTGCCGGAGGCGATCACCGGCGGGGTGGTCGACCTGCCCGCCGCCGTCGTGGTGCTGCTGGCGACGGCCGTGCTGCTCGGCGGGGTGAGGGAGAGCGCGGCGGTCACCACCGTGACCACCGTGCTGAAGGTGCTGGTGCTGCTGTTCTTCGTGGTGGTGGCGGTGGTCGGGTTCCAGGCGCGCAACCTGGAGCCGTTCGCGCCCGCCGGGGTCGCGGGCATCACCGGGGCCGCGTCGCTGGTGTTCTTCTCGTTCATCGGGTTCGACGCGGCGTCCACGGCGGGCGAGGAGGCCAGGAACCCGCAGCGGGACCTGCCGCGCGCGATCATGATCTCGCTGGCGATCGTGACCGTCGTGTACGTGGTGGTCGCGCTGACCGCCGTGGGCGCGGCCGGGGTGGACGCGCTGACCGGCTCGGACGCGTCGCTGGCCACCGCGCTGGGGCAGCTCACCGACGAGGTCTGGCCGGTCGCGGTCCTGTCGGCGGGCGCGGTGGTCGCGATCGCCTCGGTGGTGCTGACCGTCCTCTACGGACAGACCCGGGTGCTGGTGGCGATGTCCCGGGACGGCCTGGTGCCGAAGGTGTTCTCCCGGGTCGGCGCGCGCCGGGTGCCGACCTCGAACACGGTGATCGTCGGCGTGGTGGTCGCGGTCCTGGCCGCGCTGGTGCCGCTGGGACAGCTCGCGGAGGCCACGAGCATCGGCACGCTGGTGGCGTTCGGTCTGGTCAACGTGGGTGTGATCGTGCTGCGGCGCACCCGGCCGGACCTGCCGCGCGGGTTCCGCACGCCGTGGGTGCCGGTGGTCCCGCTGCTCGGGCTCGGCCTGTGCGCCCTCCTGGTCGCCGGACTCGCGCCCGCGACGTGGTTGGCGTTCGGGATCTGGACCGTGGTGGGCTTGGTGGTGTACTTCGCCTACGGGCGACGGCACTCGACGTTGGCCCGACAAGCGCCGGCACAGGGAGAATGAACGTGGAAACCCTCGGATCGCGTGAGGTGTACGCGAACCCCTGGATGACGGTCCGCGAGGACCCGATCCGCCGTGCCGACGGCACGACCGGCATCTACGGCGTGGTGGACAAGCCCGACTACGCGCTGGTCATCCCGCTGGACGGGGAACGGCTGCGGCTGGTCGAGCAGTACCGCTACCCGCTGGGCATGAGGCGCTGGGAGTTCCCCCAGGGCACCGCGCCGGAGCGCGCCGACGAGGAGCCGGCGGCGCTCGCCGCGCGCGAGCTGCGCGAGGAAACCGGCCTGCGCGCCGGCCGGCTGGTCGAACTGGGCCTGCTGGACGTCGCACCGGGCATGTCCAGCCAGCGCGGCCGGGTGTTCCTGGCGACGCACCTCACCGAGGGCTTCCACGAGCGGGAGCACGAGGAACAGGACATGCGGTCGGCGTGGTTCCCGCGCGCGGAGTTCGAGGCGATGGTGGCCCGGGGCGAGATCACCGACGCCCAGTCGATCGCCGCGTACACCCTGCTCCTGCTGCACGAGAACGCCCAGCCGTGAGGGACGTCGTGGAGTCGCCGTCCGCCGACGTGCCGGCGGACCGGGGCGCGGGCCTGCTCGCGCTGGGCACCGGGACCGGCTCGCCGGCCGGGGCGCGGCACCGGCCGGCGGGCTGGACGGAGTCGGCGTGATCCCGGACCGCGCGGCCCTCCCGACCGGCGGGCTGCGGCCGACCACCCTGTTCCACAAGGGGGTCTGAGGCCGCACCGGGCCGCTAGTCGGTCCACTCGGCCGGGCGCTTCTCCAGGAACGCGGCCATGCCCTCCCGCGCGGCGGGCGTCTGGGACGCGGCGGCCATCACCTCCACGGCGATGGCGTACGCGTCGGCCTCGGGCCGGTCCAACTGGGCGTAGAGGGTCTGCTTGCCCAACGCCTTGCCGGCCCGGCTGCCGCGCGTGACCCGGCCCATCAGGTCGGCCACCGCCGCGTCCAGCTCGGCGGCCGGCACGACCTTGTTCACCAGGCCCCACTGCTCGGCGGTGCGCGCGTCGATCACGTCACCGGTCAGCGCGAGCTCCATCAGGCGTTTGCGCCCGACGGCCCGCGCCACCGGCACCGCCGGCGTGTGGCAGAACCAGCCCGCCTTGCCGCCGGGCAGCGCGAATCCGGCCTCCTCGGAGGCCACCGCGAGGTCGCAGGACGCGACGAGCTGGCAGCCCGCCGCCGTGGCCAGGCCGTGCACCCGCGCGATCACGACCTGGGGCACGGACTCGATGGTGCGCATGAGGTCCGTGCACAGGGTCAGCAGGTCGCGCACGCCCTCCAGGTCGCGGGCGGCGACGTCGGCGAAGTCGTGGCCCGCCGAGAACACCGGGCCCTCCCCGGCCAGGACGACCCCCGCCGCGTCGGTCGCCGCGATCGCGCGGAACGCCGACAGCAGTTCGGTCAGGTGGTCGGCTGACAGCGAGTTCCGCTTCCGGGCGCGGTCCATCGTGACGCGCACGACCCCGTCCGCCGGTTCGACGCGGATGTGCTGGTATTCGGCCATGTCCCGACCGTAGTCGGCCGTGCAACCGGACACCCGGCGCGTTCCGTCCTCGGTGCATGAGACCGCGAGTGCTCGTCCTGGCCGTGCTGCTCGCCGGGTGTGCGTCCGGTGGCGACGCCGGGGTGCCGACCGCGCCGGCCGTCAGCACCTCCCCACCGCCGACCGACTTCCCGGCGACCCTCTCGCCGAGGCCGGTCGTGCTCATCGGGGACCTGCTCCAGGTCGTCGACGGGTTGCGCGGCGAGGACACGGTCGACGGGCTCCGGGGTCCGCTCGACTTCACCGGTCGGCACCCGGTCACGCCCGCGCGGGCCCCCGTCGACCTCCCGGACGGCGCACGGGTCGACCTGGCGCTGATCGGCTCGTCGGACGCCCTCCGCACGATGTCCCACCCGACCGGCACCGCGCCACCGGCCACGACGCCACCGGCCACCGCGCCGAAGCTCGTCGGCGTCGAGTTCGGCGCGGCCGAGTTCCCCACCGACCGGGGGCCGTGGACGTTGCCGGCGTGGCGGTTCACCACCTCGGCGGGCACGGTCCTGGCGTGGCCGGCGGTGGAGCCCGACGTGTTCTGGAAGCCCGGCGAGGTCCGCCCGGCGGTCTCGGTCGAGCAGGCGAGCGCGGCGGACCAGGAGGTGGCGGTGTCCATGCCGGCCGCGCCGTCGCCGTGCCCCGGCGACGCCCCCGCCCGCAACGAGCCCGTGGTCCAAGAGACCGGCGGGACCGTCACGGTGGGCGTGCGGACGGTCGGCCACGTCGGGGACTGCGCCCGCACGCTGGCCGTGACGAACCAGCCCTACCGGGTGCCGCTGGCCGCGCCGCTGGGCGGTCGGCTGCTCCTGGACGAGCACGGCGGCGTCATCGCCGTCACGAAGCGGTAGGCACCCGGAACGTGCGGCGGTAGGCGTCGGGGGCGACGCCGAGTTCGGCGCGCAGCCGTCGGCGCAGGTTCGCGGCGGTGCCCAGCCCGGACCGCTCCGCGACCCGGTGCACGGTCAGGTCCGTGGTCTCCAGCAACCGCTGCGCCAGCAGCACCCGCTGGGTCTGCAACCACCGGCCCGGCGTGCTGCCGGTGGCGGCCAGGAACACCCGGTGGAACGTCCGCTCGCTCAACCCGGCGTGCCCGGCGAGGTCCGCGACGCCGATCGGCTCGGTCAACCTGGCCACCGCCCAGTCCACGGTGGACGAGAGCCCGCCGCGCCCGGTCCGGTGCGGCAGCGGCGGGTCCACGTACTGCCGCTGCCCGCCCTCCCGGGTGGGCGGCATCACCAGCCGGCGGGCCAGCGCGGCGGCCACGTCCGCGCCGTGCACCCGGCGCACCAGGTGCAGGCACAGGTCGAGCCCGCCCACGACGCCGGCGGAGGTCAGCACGTCACCCTCGTCGGCGAAGAGCACGTCCCGCAGCACGGTCGCCCGGGGTGCCCTGTCCTCCAACGCGTCCAGCAGCCGCCAGTGCGTGGTGGCCGAGCGCCCGTCCAGCATCCCGGCCTCGGCCAGCGTGAACGCGCCGGAGCACAGCGCCGCGACGGTGCCGTCGAACGCCCGCAGCGCGCGGACCACCGCCGGCGGCACCTCCGCGAACGGGTCCACCCGCCCCGGCACGACGACCAGGTCGCACCCGCGCAGCCCGGTCAGCCCGTGGGTGGCGGGCACGACGCCCAGCGGGTGCACCGGCGTGGCCACCCGGCCCGGCGCGCACAGCCGCACCTCCGACAGCGGCACGCCCGAGTCGCCCCGGTGCACCGCCCAGACCTCGCCGACCACCGAGACGTCGAACACCCGACTGCCCGGCAACACCAGCACGCCGACCGTGAACATGGCAGGAATGTACCGGCTCGCGCCGGTTCTGCCACTCCCCCGCGCGCCCCGTCCCCACCACGATGGACACCATGACGACCACGGCACTGATCCTCATCGACGTGCAGCGCGGCTTCGACGAGCCGGTCTGGGGCACCCGCAACAACCCCGACGCGGAGGCCAACATCGCCGCCCTCGTCGACGCGTGGACCGGCCCCCTCGTGCTGGTGCGGCACAACTCCGCGCCCGGCTACTCGCTGAGCCCCGGCCAGGACGGCAACCTGTTCAAGCCCGAACTCGACGCGGCCGTGCCGGACCTGGTCTTCGGCAAGAAGGTGAACTCGGCGTTCCACGGTGAGATCGACCTGCACGCGTGGCTGACCAACCGGGGCATCACCGACATCGTGCTGGCCGGCATCCAGACCAACATGTGCGTGGAGACCACGGCCCGCGTCGGCGGCAACCTCGGCTACCGGATGAAGGTCGTGCTGGACGCCACCTTCACTTTCGGCATCGAGGAACTCACCGCCGACCAGCTCGCCCAGGCCACCGCGACCAACCTGCGCGGCGGCGGTTTCGCCGAGGTCGTGTCGACGGAGGACGTCCTCCGGGACTTCCCCGGGAGCGCCGGCTAGATCCCGTTGGCTTCCCGGATCACCGACACGATCTCGTCCACGATCCCGGTCAGGTCGTAGTCCTCGGGGGTGAACACGCGGGCGACGCCGCGTGCCCGGAGCTCCTCGGCGTCGTCGGGCGGCACGATGCCCCCGACGACGACCGGCACGTCACCCGCGCCGGCCGCGCGCAGCCCGTCCACCACGGCGGGCACGACCTCCAGGTGCGAGCCGGACAGGACGGACAGCCCGACCACGTGCACGTCCTCCTGCACCGCCGCCGAGACGATCTGCGCGGGCGTGAGGCGGATGCCCTGGTACACCACCTCGAACCCGACGTCGCGGGCCCGCACGGCGACCTGCTCCGCGCCGTTCGGGTGGCCGTTCAGACCCGGCTTGCCGACCAGGACGCGCAGCCGCCGGCCCAGTTCCTCGCCGGTGGCCCGGACCCGTTCCCGGACCCGCGCGATCCGCGCGTCCGCCTCGACCGCGTTCCGCTCGACCACCGGGTCGATGGTCTCGACCGCCCCGCCCATCGCCTGCACCCGGTCGATCTCGGCCCGCGCGCCCACCACGATCTCCTCGACCTTGGCCGCCACGACCTCCGAGCCCTCGAACAGGTCGTCGTACTCCAACAGGTCCGTCTCGTAGGCCGGCACCTGCTGCATCCGCAACGCCCACTGCTGGTCCCACGGCCGTGGCAGGCCGAGGGCTTCGTTCCACGCCGGTAGCCGGACGGCCCGCGCACGCGTGTCCCGCGACAGCGACACCGCGAGCACCTCCAGCACGATCCGCTGCACGTTGTTCTCCGGCTGCGCTCGGTCGACCCCAGCGAGTTGACCTGCACGCCGTACCGGAAGCGCCGGTGCCCGGGGTTCTCGATGCCGTACCGGTCGCGGGTGATCTCGTCCCAGAGCCGGACGAACGCCCGCATCTTGCACATCTCCTCGACGAACCGCACCCCCCGCGTTGTGCCGACCAGCGCGGCCCGGTCCGCGCCCGGCTCCTCGGCGACGGTGACGTAGAACGCGAACAGCCGGCGCACGTCGCCGAGGTGGCTGATCGGCACGCCGACCTCCCCGGGACAGCTCGTCGTCGGGGTCGTAGCCGGTCTGGGTGGGCAGGTCGAACGCCACGGAGAGGCCGGTCTGGCCCTTGGCGACGTTGCGGCGGCAGAGCTCGTTCGAGGCGGCGGCGCTGGAGTGTCCCGCGTAGGTGCGCATCACCCACGGGCGGTCGCGCTCGCGGTCGGCCGGGTACGGCACGGCAACCTCCCACGATGCCGTTCCCCGCAGCGTACTGACGAGTAACCCAGCGCCCGGCGTGCCGTTGCTCACTGAATCGGTGTTGGAGGAGCATGGACGCCGTGTCCGCGCTCATCCAGATCGCACTCCTGGTCGTGGTCCTGGCCGCCCTGGCGCTCCTGCTGCGCTGGGCGTTCGGCGACGACCGGCGGGCCGTGCCCGATCACACCGGAGAAGACTTCGGCCTGCTGAGCGAAGTGGCCGTCGTACCCACCCCCGAGGCCGCGCGGGTGCTGGCGGCACGCCTGCGTGAAGCGGGCATCAAAACCACCGTCGCCACCCGTGGCGACCTGCACCGCCTGCTGGTCTTCCCGGCCGACGCGGCGAACGCGAAACTCCTGCTCCGCTGAGGCCCGGAGACTGTCGTACCCCCCTGCCACACTTGGTCCATGGGGACGAAATCCGACCTGCACCACTACCTGGAACAGGCCCGCAGGGCCGTCGTGTGGAAACTCGACGGCCTGTCCGAGTACGACATCCGCCGCCCGCTCACCCCCACCGGCACCAACCTGCTCGGGCTGGTCAAGCACCTGGCCGTGGTCGAGAGCGGCTACCTGGGCAGCACCTTCGGCCGCCCGTACCCGGAGGACGTCCCGGCCCTGGCGGACGACGCGGAGCCGAACGCGGACATGTGGGCCACGGCCGACGAGTCGAGAGACGACATCATCGCCCTCTACCAGCGCGTGCGGGCCCACTCGGACACCACGGTCGCCGCCCTGGACCTGGACGCCGAGGGCGACGTGCCGTGGTGGCCGGAAGCCCGCCGCAAGGTGACCCTGGGCCTCGTCCTGATCCACCTGATCGCGGAGACCCACCGCCACGCGGGCCACGCGGACATCGTCCGGGAACTGGTGGACGGCGAGGTGGGCCACCGCCCGGAAGTCGACAACATGGCGGAAGGCGACCGCCAGTGGTGGCAGCACCACCACGCCCGCCTGGACCGCACCGCCCGATCATTCGGAGGTGCCTGACCACAACCCACAACCCACAACCGAATAACGACGGCCCATCGCCGCCGCAGCGCCACGCGCGCACCAAGCCCCGCAGCCAGTCACCCAGCCGCCGCGAGGCCAGGTCGGGCGGATCGCCCACCACGCCTCACACGGCGCGCGCGATCCGACCTCAGGGCGCGATCCGACCTCAGGGCGCGATGCGGTCGACCGTTGCGCCGAGCTTGCGCAGGTTCTCCACGAAGCCGGGGTATCCCCGCTCGATGTGGAAGATCTCGTACACCTCGGTCGCGCCGTCCGCGCACAGACCGGCCAGGACCAGGCCGGCTCCGGCCCGGATGTCCGACGCCCACACCGGCGCGCTGGACAGCCGCTCCACCCCGCGCACCACCGCGTGGTGGCCGTCGGTCCGCGCGTCCGCGCTCATCCGCACCATCTCCTCGATGAACCGGAACCGCGCCTCGAACAGGTTCTCGGTGATCATCGACGTGCCCTCGGACACGCTGGACAACGCGATGGCGAACGGCTGGAGGTCGGTGGCGAACCCCGGGTAGGGCAACGTCACGAAGTCCACCGACTGCGGTCGCCCGTCCTGCACCACGCGGAACCCCTGGCCGAGCGCGCCGTCGTGGTCGCTGCCCGCACCGTCGAACGTGGTGACCTGGGCTCCCGCCATGCGCAGCTTCTCCAGCACCAGGTCCAGGTGGTGCGGGTTCACGCCGCGCACGGTGATGTCACCCCGCGTCATGGTGGCGGCGAACGCCCACGTGGCACCGACGATCCGGTCCCCGATCACGCGGTGCTCGGTGGGGCGCAACGACTCCACGCCGTGCACCGTGAGCGTCGACGTCCCCGCGCCTTCGATCTTCGCGCCCATCTCCTGGAGCATCACGCAGATGTCCACGATCTCGGGCTCGCGCGCGGCGTTGTCGATGACCGTGGTGCCCTTCGCCAGCACGGCGGCCATCAGGATGTTCTCGGTGGCTCCCACGCTGGGGAAGTCCAGCCAGATCTGCGCGCCGTGCAGCCCCTCGGCCTCGGCGACGACGCACCCGTGCTCGATCTCGCTGTGCGCACCGAGCTTGCGCAGCCCGTTCTGGTGCATGTCGAGCGGCCGGGAGCCGATCGCGTCACCGCCGGGCAACGCCACCACGGCGCGCTTGCACCGGCCCACCAGCGGCCCCAGCACGCACACCGAGGCGCGCAGCTTGCCCATCGCCTCGGAATCGGCGCGGTAGTTGAGCTCGGCGGGCGTGGTGATGGTGGCCACGTGACCGTCGAGCGTCACCTCACAGCCCAGGCTCCGCAGGACGTCCGCCATCAGCGGCACGTCCAGGATCTCCGGGCAGTTGGTGATGGTGGTCGTGCCTTCGGCCAGCAGCGCGGCGGCCATCAGCTTCAACACGCTGTTCTTCGCGCCGACGACCTCGACCTCGCCGACCAGTCGCGCACCGCCCTGAACCCGGAAGTGCTCGCTCACCAAGGAAACTCCTCAAGTCGGTACCGAAGGCAATCCTACGGACGCACTGGATCAAGCCAGAGCCCGGAGCCCCCTACAGTGCTCGGTATGGCGGTTCACCTCACCAGGATCTACACCCGGGTAGGCGACGACGGCACCACCGGCCTCGGCGACTTCACCCGCGTCCCGAAAACGTCCCCCCGGATCACCGCGTACGCGGAAGTGGACGAGACCAATGCGGCGTTGGGCGTAGCCCTGGCCCTCGGAGCCCTCGCGGACGACGTCCACGAGGTCGTCCGCAAGGTCCAGAACGACCTGTTCGACGTCGGCGCGGACCTCTGCACCCCGGTCACCCCGGACCCCGAGCACCCACCGCTGCGGATCACCCAGCCCTACGTGGACCGCTTGGAGGGCTGGTGTGACGAGTACAACACCAGGGTCGGCAAGCTGGACTCGTTCATCCTCAACGGCGGAACCCCGGGCGCGGCCCTGCTCCACCAGGCCCGCACGATCGCCCGGAGGGCCGAGCGCAGCACCTGGGCCCTGCTGGAAGCCGAGCCCGAGAAGACGAACACGCTCCCGGCGAAGTACCTCAACCGCTTGTCCGACCTGCTGTTCATCCTCGCCAGGGTCGCCAACCCGGACGGCGACGTCCTCTGGCAGCCGGGCGGCAACGCCTGACAGCACCACAGCCGCAGTGCGTGAAACGCACTTTTCACCACGCATCGCGTCGTGTCGTCCCCGCACGGTCCGCGCGCCGGGCCGTACGGGGACGGCGCGGCACCCACCACACCACCGCACGACAACCACCCAAGCGTCGTCCTTGGTGGCCCGCCCGCCCGGCGAGGACGCTTTTCATCTCTTGATCTTCAAAAAGCACGCGCGCGGACTTCTCCCGCGCCGCAAACAAAATCCCAGGTCAGAAGGGCTCTGACCGAGTTCGGGATCAAGAAGCCCAGGGGATGGAACGGCCCGGGGGCGCGGACTCCAGCCAGGACAGGAAACCGGTCAACGCGTCCGGGCCCATGGCGATCTCGACGGACTCGCCCTTGGCCCCGCTGCACCGCAGCACCACCGCTCCGGTGGGCATCGCGTACGTCTCCGACGCCGTCGGCTCGCGCCGGTCGTCGATCTCGAAGCCGTCCCGGTCGATCACGCGGTCCGGTCCGGTGCGCAAGCTCAGCACCCGCGACCACACGAAGGTGTCCCCTCGGTAGTGCCCGACGCCGAGGTGCCACCCCCGACCGCTCACGTCGAGCCTCGACCGCAGGGCGACGTGCACCCCTCCGGCACGAAGCAGGCGGATTCTGCGCCACGCGAAGTACGCGAGGAGCACTACCGCGACGAACAGGACCACCCCGACGACTTCGGCGATCCCCACGGCGATTGTCCGCTCGTCCGCGTCAGGCAGGCTGTCCTGCGGCGCGAAGCCGCGCGAGGGCCCTGGCGCGCTCCACCTCGTCCGCGTCCTGCAACGCCGACCGCGCCTCGGCCACGTCGATCTCGTCGGCCAGTTCGGCGGCCTCGGCGAGGATGCTCACGCCTTCACCGGTCACGGACAGGAACCCGCCGTGCACGGCCGCGGTCACCAGTTCGTTGTCCGCCGTGCGAATCCGGACCACACCGCCCTCGACCAGCCGGCCCAGCACGGGCTCGTGGCCGGGCAGGATGCCGATCTCGCCCTCGGTCGTCTGCGCGACCACCGAGGTGGCCGATCCGGACCACAGGCGGCGTTCCACCGCGACGAGCTGGACGGTCATCTCGGCCACGCGCATCTCCCTTGTCTCACGGTGGAGTCCTGTGCAGTCTAAACGGTCGCCTGAAGCACGCGCCGCCCCAGCCACCCCCAGCCGAGTTCGGCCCGGGGTACCACCCGCCTGGCGGTCGCTCCAACGGTCGTCCCGATCACCGCGCCGATCGCGGCGAGCTTGGCGAACGCGGAGAAACCCCGCGGTCGAGCGATACCCGCAGTGAGCGTGACCCCACCCGGAAGTGGACCACAGATCGCACCGATCCGGCGAATCCCGGCCACACCAGGCTTCACCAGCCGCACCGGGCCGCACCAGGCAGCGCCGCAGCCGGTTCCGGACACGTGCGGACATCGGACACCGGTCCGACCCTGCCACTGTGGACGCCCGCGCTCCCCGAATCGAGCCACTTCCCTTGTCCCGCAACAGCACCATCGACACGATGCCGAGTGGACCGACCAGGCCCAAGCAGACGGGTGACGTCCGGCACAGGCATCACGGGCGGGTGATTTCCGGTCAGCGGGACACCGGCAGGGGAGATCACGCCTGGGAGACTGGGCCGGTGCCAGTCCCCAGATCCATTCTCGGCCGGGCGTTCACGCTGCTCGCGGTGTTCACCGCGGACCGCCCGTCGGCCACGCTCTCCGAGCTGAGCCGCCACTCCGGCCTCCCGCTGAGCACCACGCACCGCCTGGTCCGGGAACTGGTGGCGTGGCGGGCGCTCGAACGCGACGCGGACGGCCGCTTCACCATCGGCCTGCGGTTGTGGGAGCTGGGCGTGCTCTCCCCCGGCGCGCTGGACCTCAGGGACCGCGCGCTGCCCTACCTGGAAGACCTCTTCGAGGTGACCCACCACAACGTGCAACTGGCCATCAGGGACGACCTGGAGGTCGTCTACGTGGAGCGCCTGGCCGCCAAGGACGCGGTGAGCGTGCTGACCAGGATGGGCTCCCGGATGCCGCTGCACGCGACCGGCGTGGGCCTGGTCCTGCTCGCGCACGCCCCCCACGACGTCCAGGAGCGCGCGGTGCACACCCCGCTCAAGCGGTTCACCCCGCACACCATCGGCACCTCGACCGCGCTGCGCGAGACCTTGGCCTCGGTCCGCCGCGACGGCTACGCGATCTCCGACCGCCAGATCGAGCCGATCACCTACTCGGTCGCGGCCCCGGTGCGCGGGCCGGACGGGGACGTCGTGGCGGCCGTCTCCGTGGTCGTCCCGCTGGAGACCCGCACCGACACCGTGCTGCCCGCCGTGCGCGCCTGTGGCCGGGCCATCTCCCGCTCCCTGGGCTGGCGCACCGGACCCCCGACCCCGAAGCCCTGACCCCGGCCACCCTCCCGTCCGCCCAACGCAAAAGCCCGCCCGACCACGAAGGTCGGACGGGCTTCCGCGACAGAGCCGGCGACTTACTTGCCGGCCAGCTTCTTGGCGTTGGCCTCGACGTCGTCGAGCCCGCCGCAGGAGAAGAACGCCTGCTCGGGGAAGTGGTCGAACTCGCCCTTGCAGACCCGGTCGAACGCCTCGATGGTGTCCTTGATCGGGACGAACGAGCCCTTCTGACCGGTGAACTTCTCGGCGACGAGGAAGTTCTGGCCCAGGAAGCGCTCCAGGCGACGGGCGCGACCGACGAGGACCTTGTCCTCCTCGGAGAGCTCGTCCATGCCGAGGATGGCGATGATGTCCTGGAGCTCCTTGTACTTCTGGAGGATCCGCTTCACCTCCTGCGCGACCCGGTAGTGCTCCTCGCCCACGATGGAGGGCTCCAGGATCCGGGACGACGAGGACAGCGGGTCCACCGCCGGGTAGATGCCCTTCTGGGAGATCGGACGGGAGAGCTCCGTCGTCGCGTCCAGGTGGGCGAAGGTGGTCGCCGGGGCGGGGTCGGTGTAGTCGTCCGCGGGCACGTAGATGGCCTGGAGCGACGTGATCGACTTGCCGCGGGTCGACGTGATGCGCTCCTGGAGCTCGCCCATCTCGTCGGCCAGCGTCGGCTGGTAGCCCACGGCCGACGGCATCCGGCCCAGCAGGGTCGAGACCTCGGAACCGGCCTGGGTGAACCGGAAGATGTTGTCGATGAACAGCAGCACGTCCTGACCCTGGACGTCGCGGAAGTACTCCGCCATCGTCAGGGCGGACAGCGCGACGCGCATGCGCGTGCCGGGCGGCTCGTCCATCTGGCCGAAGACGAGCGCGGTGTCCGCGAGAACGCCCATCTCCTCCATCTCCAGGAGGAGGTCGGTGCCCTCACGGGTGCGCTCGCCGACGCCGGCGAACACCGACGTGCCGGAGAACTCGCGGGCGATACGGGTGATCATCTCCTGGATGAGCACCGTCTTGCCCACGCCCGCGCCGCCGAACAGGCCGATCTTGCCGCCCTTGACGTACGGGGTGAGCAGGTCGATGACCTTGATGCCCGTTTCCAGGATCTCGGTCTTGCCTTCGAGCTGGTCGAAGGCCGGTGCCTTGCGGTGGATGCCCCACTGCTCGCCGTCGCGGCCGAGACCGGGGACGTCCAGGCACTCGCCCAGCGCGTTGAACACGTGGCCCTTGACGACGTCGCCCACCGGCACCCGGATGGCGAAACCCGTGTCGGACACGGTCGCGCCGCGGACCAGGCCGTCGGTCGGCTGCATCGAGATGGTGCGGACCAGGTTGTCGCCCAGGTGCTGGGCGACCTCCAGGGTCAGCGTCTTGGCCACCGCTTCGTAGGTGATCTCGACGTGCAGGGCGTTGAACAGTTCGGGCACCGAGCCACGCGGGAACTCCACGTCGACGACGGCACCGATCACCCGGACCACACGGCCGGTGCGGGTGGTGGTGGCAGTAGCACTCATGTCACTCATCACTTCCTGCGCCCCCGGTCAGCGCGGAAGCGCCACCGACGATCTCGCTGATCTCCTGGGTGATCTGGGCCTGGCGTGCCGAGTTCGCCTGACGGCTGAGGTTGCGGACCAGCTCGGTGGCGTTGTCCGTCGCCGCCTTCATCGCGGTCCGCCGGGCCGCCGACTCCGAAGCCGCCGCGTCCAGCAGAGCCGAGAACAGCCGGGTCTTGACGTACTTGGGCAGCAACGCGCCCAGCAGCGTCTCGGCGTCCGGCTCGAACGAGTAGACCGGCTGGAGCTTCGACCTGGTCTGGTCGTACTCGATCTCCATCGGGGCGATGCGCTTCGCGGTCGGCTGCTGGCTCAGCATCGACTTGAACTCGGTGTAGACGACGTGGAGCTCGTCGACACCCTGGCCGCCGTTCTCGGTGCCTTCGAGGAAGGCCGGGACCAGCGTGTCACCCGCTTCCGCGGCGTTGACGTAGTGCGGGAGCTGCGAGAACCCGTTCCACTCGCCGGCGACGTCCCGGCGGCGGAAGCGGTAGTAGCTCGCGCCCTTGCGGCCGATGACGTAGAGCACCGGCTCCTTGCCCTCCGACCGGAGCAGCGACAGCAGCTCCTCGGCCGCCTTGAGCACGTTGGCGTTGTAGCCGCCGCACATGCCCTTGTCGCTGGTGACGACCAGCACGCCGGCCCGCTTCGGGGCCTTGCGCTGGGTCAGCAGCGGGTGGTCGAGGTTGGTCGACGCGCTCGCCAGGGCGGACAGCACACCGGTGATCTCGTCGGCGTACGGCTTCGACGCCGCGACCCGGGCCTGAGCCTTGGCGAGCCGCGACGTGGCGATGAGCTCGTACGCCTTGGTGATCTTCTTGGTCGAGTTGACCGTTCGGATCCGTTGGCGCAGCTCGCGAATCTGTGCCGCCATGCCTACGTCACTTCTCGGTCGGAGCGGGTCGGTTGACCTTGACCGACTCGTGTCCGACCTTGTCGGCGTCCATCGCGTCCGCCGGTGCCTCGTTGACGATCGTGGCACCGTTCGAAGCGGTGAACTGCTGCTTGAACGCGTTGACAGCGTCCACGATGCCCTTTTCGGTGTCTTCCGACAACTTCTTGGACTCGCGGATGCTCGACAGGATCACGTCGTGGCCGCGCCGCACGTGGTCGAGGAAGTCAGCCTCGAACCGACGCACGTCGGCGACCGGGATGGAGTCGTAGTGGCCCTTGGTGCCGAGGTAGATGGAGACGACCTGCTCCTCCATCGGCACCGGCGAGTACTGGGCCTGCTTGAGCAGCTCGACGAGTCGCGCGCCCCGGTCGAGCTGGGCCCGCGAGGCGGCGTCCAGGTCCGAGGCGAAGGCGGAGAACGCCTCCAGCTCGCGGAACTGGGACAGGTCGAGGCGCAGCGAGCCCGCGACCGTCTTCATCGCCTTGGTCTGCGCGGCACCACCGACGCGGGACACCGAGATGCCCACGTTGACGGCCGGCCGCACACCGGCGTTGAACAGGTCCGACTCCAGGAAGCACTGGCCGTCGGTGATCGAGATGACGTTGGTCGGGATGTACGCCGACACGTCGTTCGCCTTGGTCTCGATGATCGGGAGACCGGTCATCGAGCCGGCACCCATCTCGTCCGACAGCTTCGCGCAGCGCTCCAGCAGGCGCGAGTGCAAGTAGAAGACGTCGCCCGGGTAGGCCTCGCGGCCCGGCGGACGGCGCAGCAGCAGCGAGATGGCGCGGTACGCCTCGGCCTGCTTGGTCAGGTCGTCGAAGATGATCAGGACGTGCTTGCCCTGGTACATCCAGTGCTGGCCGATGGCCGAGCCGGTGTACGGGGCGAGCCACTTGAAGCCGGCCGAGTCGGACGCCGGGGCGGCGACGATGGTGGTGTACTCCAGCGCGCCCGCCTCCTCCAGCGCGGTCTTGACGCCCGCGATGGTGGAGCCCTTCTGGCCGATGGCGACGTACACGCAGCGGACCTGCTGCTGCGGGTCGCCCGACTCCCAGGCCTTCTTCTGGTTGATGATCGTGTCGATGCAGACCGCGGTCTTGCCGGTCTTGCGGTCGCCGATGATCAACTGGCGCTGGCCGCGACCGATGGGGGTCATCGAGTCGATGGCCTTGATGCCGGTCTGCATCGGCTCGCCCACCGGCTGGCGCTGGAGGACGGAGGCCGCCTGGAGCTCCAGGGCGCGGTTGTCGTCGGCCACGACGTCGCCGAGGCCGTCGATCGGCTGGCCGAGGGGGTTCACCACGCGGCCGAGGAAGCCGTCACCGACCGGCACGGAGAGCACCTGGCCGGTCCGCTTGACCTCCTGGCCCTCTTCGATCTTGTCGAAGTCACCCAGGATGACCGCGCCGATCTCGCGCACTTCCAGGTTCAGGGCCACGCCGAGCACGCCGCCGGGGAACTCCAGCAGCTCGTTGGTCATGGTGCCGGGCAGACCTTCGACGATGGCGATGCCGTCGTAGGTCTCCGCGACGACGCCGACCTCTTCCCGGCTGACTTCCGGGGAGTAGGTCGAGACGTACTTCTCGATCGCACTGCGGATCTCGTCCGACGAGATCGTCAGCTCCGCCATGTCGTTCCTGCTCTCACTTCGTTATAAGGAAAGGGGCTTGTGGGCCGCGGTTCCGGTTGGTCAGCCGGCGAGGTCGCGGCGCAGTGCCGCCAGCCGACCGGCAACGCTTCCGTCGATGACTTCATCGCCGATCTTGATCAGCAGACCACCGCGCAGCGTGGGATCGACCTCCACGTGCAGCGCGACCGGCCTGGAGTAGATCCGGGTCAGCGTGGTCTCCAGACGGTCCAGCTGCGCCGCGTCCAGCTCGACCGCGGAGCGGACGTAGGCGACCGAGCGCTCGCGGCGCTTGGCCGCGAGCGACGCCAGGTCGGACAGGCCGGCCACGACGCCCTGGCCACGGGGTTCCCGCACCAGTTGGTCGACCAGGACCTTGGTCGTCACGTCCACCTTGCCCGCGACGAGGCCGTCGATCAGCGAGACCTTGCCCTCGACGTCGGCCGCGGGGTCGGTCAGCGCCAGCTCCAGCGGGTGGTTGCCGGCGATGATCCGCCCGAGTCGGAACAGCTCGTCTTCGACGGTGTCGAGCTTGCCGTCCCGCTCGGCCCGCACCAGCAGCGTGGTGCGGGCCAGCGACTCGACGCCGTCGACCAGCTCACGCGGCTTGGACCACCGGGCGGTGACGACCGTGACCAGCACCTGGAGGGTGTCGTCGGAGACCTTGCCGGCGAACAGGCCCCGGAGGAGCTGCTCCCGGCTCGCGGGGTCGGACGACGACTCGGCCAGTGCCCGGCGCAGCGAGGGCTGCTCGGACAGCAGGCCGACGACCGCGAACAGCTCCGCACCCAGCTTGCCCGGGGCGGCGCTGTCCTCGGCCCCGTCGACGATCTCCAGCAGCCGCAGTTCAGCGGCGGCCAGCGCGTCGCGACTGGCGGCGTGCAGCGTCATCGGCGTTCCCTCACTTGGCGGCCGGAGCCGACGTGTTGTCCAGCTCGGAGAGGAAGCGGTCGACGGTGCCCCGACGGCGCACCTCGTCCTCCAGCGACTCGCCCACGACCCGGTCGGCCAGGTCGATGGCGAGCTTGCCGAGTTCGCCGCGCAGTTCCGCGACGATCTGCGCGCGCTGGGTCTCCAGCTGGGTCTGGCCCTGCGCGACGATCCGCGAGGACTCCTCCTGCGCCTTGGCCCGCAGCTCGCTGATGATCTGCTCGCCCTCGATGCGGGCGTCGTCACGAATGCGAGCGGCTTCGGCCCGCGCCTCGGCGAGCTGTGCCTTGTACTGCTCCAGCGTGCGCTGGGCTTCCGCCTGCGCCTGCTCGGCCTTCTCGATCCCGCCCTCGATCTTGGCGGTGCGTTCCGCGTACAACGTTTCGAAGCGCGGTGTCACGAACTTCTTGATGACGAAGTACAGCAGCAGGAACGCGATCAGGCCGATGACGATCTCGGCTTTGTGCGGAAGAACCGGGTTCAGCTCTTCCGCAGCCAGGTTCAGAGAGTTCATCGCAACCGTCTCCTAACGCGATGGATGAATTCTCAGCCGGTGGCGAGGAAGAAGACGACGAAGCCGAGCAGAGCGAGCACCTCGACCAGCGCGAACGTGGTCCAGGCCAGGCTGAGCAGGACGCCGCGGGCCTCGGGCTGACGGGCGGTGCCGTTGATCACCGAGGAGAAGATCATGCCGACGCCCAGGGCGGGGCCGATGGCCGCGAGGCCGTAACCGATGGCGGCGAGACCGGCGTCGGTCATACCGGGTGCTGCGGCTTCCTGGGCAAGAACGATAGCGCTCACTTGTGCTGTTCCCTTTCCAACTCGGTCCGCGAACACTCGCGGATCGGAGGCTCGTTATTCTTCAGTGTTCCTCGGCCAGCGCCGCGCCGATGTAGTTGGCGGAGAGCAGGGCGAAGATGTATGCCTGAAGCACCATGATCAGCGCTTCGAGGAAGGTCAGCGCGATGGCGAACGCGAAGGCGATCGGTGCCACCACGACGGTGATGCCCCCGTTGAGCAGCAGAAATTCGCCGGCGAGGGTGAACACCATCAGCAGGAGGTGACCCGCGAACATGGCCGCGAACACTCGGATCGCCAGCGTGAGCGGGTTCAGGAAGAACTTCTGGAAGAACTCGATCGGCGTCAGCAGGATCAGCACGAACCACGGCGCGCCCGACGGGACGGTCTGGTGCTTGAGGTACCCGAGGAACCCGTGCCGCTTGATCCCGACGAAGTGGTATACCGGGTAGATGACCAGTACCGAGACGGCGAGCGGGAAACCGATGTGCGCCATCGTCGGGAACTGGATGAACGGAATGATGCCGAACAAGTTGTTCACCAGGACGAACGTGAACACCGTGAGCAGGAGGGGCACGAACGGCTTGAAGTCCTTGCTGCCGATCTGCTCACGCGCGATCGAGTTGCGGCCCACGTCGTAGACCGACTCGGCGATGAACTGGAACTTGCCCGGGATGAGCTTCAGGCCGCGCGAGGCCACCAGGAAGAACGTGCCGATGATCAAGATCGACAGCACGACCAGCACCATGGGCTTCGTGACGTCGCCGAAGATCGCCGGGGGGAAGAAGTCCTTCACGCCGGGTGCGACGAACTCGTCACCCGCAGCCAGCACCATCGTGGTCACTGTGTTCCTTCCGGTTCTCCCGGCCGGCGTTCACTCCGCCGGGGGAATCGTCACGATCGGGACAAACGTACCTTACGTACTGCGCGCGCCCGTGAGAGGCACCCCACCTGGGACGATCCACGGTTCGCAAGCGACGTCCGGGCTGCCGGTCAGACGCTCTCCGAGGAGGGGATGACGACCTGGCTCCGGCTGCGCTTGGACGCCCGCGCCTCCATGAAGGTGGCCACCACGATCGTCGCGGCCATGGTCAGCGCGAGCGCGTTCGTGTGCAGCACGGGGAACTTGCGCAGGACGATCATCGCGATCACGAGCAGGATGAGCTTACCCAGGAACCCGCCCAGCGCGGCCATCATGATGAACTGCACGGGCAGGGCCGCCGTGCGGTGCATCAGCCAGAGCGTCAGCAGCGAGCACGCGATGGCGAGCGCGCCGCCGATGAGCGCCGCGACCAGACCGGGGACGCCGGCCAGCACGGTCCAGACCACCGCTCCGACGGCCACGGTCGCGAGGGCCGCCCAGATGAGGCCGCGGAACATCTCGCCCGCGAGCCGCTGGACGACTTTCTCGTGAGTCCACTCCTGGCTCATGTCACCTCTTCCCCACTGGTCGCCACAGAGTGTAAGTGGGGCTCGGGTGACACCTCGCGCTCGGGGTGCGGAAAGCCTTACTACGCCCGAGCCGAGACCGCCACTCGACGGTGTGATCGCCGCCGTTCAGATCACCGAGCGTGACTGCCTGCTCGCGTCCGGCGCGGTTCGGGTTCCGCCTTCCGGTGGTGTCGGCCCGGACGGACGGCGGTGCGGCGACCGCCACCCGGAGTCACTTCGACTCCGTCCGATGCCGACCAGGCCCGGCGTGGTCCGGTCCCGGGGCGGCTCAGGCCCGGCGCAGCTCGCGCAGCCGGGGCACGACCGAGACCAGCAGCGCGATCAGCAGGCCGGCGGCCAGGCACCACCCGACGACGGTCGCGTCGAACAGCGTCAACGACACCGTGCCGAAGGCCAGCACCCCGGCCCACAAGTAGATCAGCAGCACCGCGCGGCGCTGCGAGTGACCGATCTCCAGCAGCCGGTGGTGCAGGTGCATCTTGTCGGCGGAGAACGGGCTCTCGCCGCGCCGGGTGCGGCGGACCACGGCCATCAGCAGGTCCAGCATCGGCACGAACAGCACGGCCGCGACCAGCAGCAGCGGGGACAGCAGACCGAGCATGTCGACGGTCTCGATGGACTGGCCGGAGCCGTCGATGGACCGGTAGTTGAGCTTGCCGGACGCCGAGGTCACGGCGGCGGCGAGCATCAGGCCGATCAGCATGGACCCGGAGTCGCCCATGAAGATGCGGGCCGGGTTGAAGTTGTGCGGCAGGAAGCCCAGGCACGCGCCGGCCAGCGTGGCGGCGATCAGCGCGGGCGGGTAGGAGCCGACGTCCCCGCCGTTCTTGGCCAGCACCCCGATGCAGAACGCGCAGGTGGCCACGGCGGCGATCAGGCCGATGCCGGCGGCCAGGCCGTCCAGGCCGTCCACGAAGTTCATCGCGTTGACCATCGTCACGGCGAGCAGCACGGTGAGCAGCGCGCCCTGGTTCTGGTCGAGCACGAGCAGCGAGCCCTGCCCATCGCCCGGCCCCCAAGGAATCCAGAACACCAGCCACTGGAGCCCGAACAGGACGAGGATGCCCGCCGAGGTGACCTGGCCGGCGAGTTTCGTCAGCGAGTCCAGCTCGAAGCGGTCGTCCAGGACGCCGACCAGGACGATGACGCCGCCGCCCACCATGACCGCCCACGGGTCGTAGGAGAAGTCGAACGCGGCGCGCAGCACGGGGAGCTGGTGGGCGAGCAGCATCCCGCCGAGGACGCCGCCGTACATGGCGAGCCCGCCCATCCGCGGCATGGGCTTGACGTGCACGTCCCGTTGGCGCGGGTACGCGACCGCGCCGACCCGGAACGCGAGCGCCCGGACCAGGCCGACCAACAGGAACGTGACCACGGCGGCGGTCAGCGCGACGAGCAGGTACTCCCGGACCGGGAGGACGGAAGAGGTGTCGGGCAACGGGCCCACTGGTGCTAGCCCCTCAACGATGGGGTTTCGGACACTGCGGGCACCACGCTACTCCGATCAGGAAGATCCACTAGCCGGCGACCTCGACTTCGACACCGAGCACCTCGCGCACGTCCGCGAGCGGCACCGCGCCCTCCCGCAGCACGAGCGGCTCGGGCCCGGTCAGGTCCACGATGGTGGACGCGACGTTGTCCGTGCACGGCCCGCCGTCGAGGTAGACGCCGACGTCCTCGCCGAGCTGGTCCCACGCCTCCTGGGCGGTGCCGGCGGGCGGGAAACCGGATTTGTTCGCGCTGGACACGGCCATCGGGCCGACGTCGCGCAGCAGTTCCAGGGCGACCGGGTGCAGCGGCATCCGCATCATCACCGTGCCGCGCGTGTGCCCGAGGTCCCAGGCCAGCGACGGCGCGTGCTGGAGGACCAGCGACAGGCCACCCGGCCAGAACGCCTCGATCAGCGCGCGGGCCTGCCGGGGCACCGACAGCACGAGGCCGTCGATCGTGGTCCACGAGCCGACCAGCACGGGCACCGGCATGTCCGGGCCTCGGCCCTTGGCTTCGAGCAGGTAGCGGACGGCCTTCGCGTCGAACGCGTCGCAGCCGATCCCGTAGACGGTGTCGGTGGGCAGGACCACCAAGCGCCCGGACCGCACCGCGCCGGCGGCGGCGGCGAGACCGGCGGTCCGGTCGGCGGGGACGGCGCAGTCGTAGAGCGTGCTCACGCCGTTGATCCTGGCACAACCGCCCGCCGGGGAGCGGCGGAGGTCACAACAGATCGACCGGTCCCGTCCCCCGGTAGTCCGAATGGAGGTCAAACCACCCTGTGTTCTCGCGATCGGGGCAGGTGCGACCTCCAGATCACCTTCCCCGGATCTCCGGGGTTCGGGTGGTGCGGAGGGCGACGGCCTCGGCGGTGCTCGGCGCGCAGCCGGGGTTCGGGTGGTGCGGAGGGCGACGGCCTCGGCGGTGCTCGGCGCGCAGCCGGGGTTCGGGTGGTGCGGAGGGCGACGGCCTCGGCGGTGC